>JAOATL010000016.1 GCA_030158125.1 Limnohabitans sp.
TTCGGAGCGGTGGATGAGTGGTTTAAGTCGCACGCCTGGAAAGCGTGTGTGGGTTTATCCCCACCGCGGGTTCGAATCCCGCCTGCTCCGCCAAAATCAAAACCCCGCTAGAACATTGTTTTAGCGGGGTTTTTCGTTTGAATATCTTTCGCAGTCCCTTGTTTGAGATACCCGGCTATCGCCGGATGTGGTTGTCTATTTTGTTCAGCAATTTGGGCGGACAGATCACCCTTTTGGCGTTGCCACTTACAGCTGTTTTCTTGCTCAACGCCAGCCCCACCCAAATGGGCCTGCTCACAGCCATGGAAATTGCGCCATTTGTGTTGCTGTCTTTGCCTGGTGGTGTGCTCATTGATCGCATGCAAAAACTGCCCCTTTACATTGCCGGTGAAATTTTCATGGGTTGCACTTTGCTGTTAATTCCATTGGCATGGCTACTTGACGCACTCACCATGGGTTTGATGTACGGCGTCAGTTTTGCTTTGGGCACGGTCTATACGATTGCTGGATCTGCGTCGCAAATCGTGCTGACCCAATTGGTAGGACGCGACAAACTGGTTCAAGCCTATTCACAAAATGCGATTGCCGGCTCCATGGCAGAGGTGCTGGGCCCTGGCATGGCAGGTTTGCTCATACGCTTATTTGGCGCACCTTTGGCTTTGGTGATGGACGCATTTTTGTTAATCGGCTCCGTGCTCATGCTGCGTGGCATCCGAATTCATGAAGAAGTACCTCCTCGCGCTACTTGGAAAGATCGATCGTTCAGGCATGATTTGATGAAAGGCGTTAACTTTGTCAAATCGCAAAAGATGCTCATCGAGATGGCCATCATTGTGGGGGCTTGGCAATTCTTTGCGCAGCTCGCGCTGTCTGTTCAAATCATTTTCGCAGTCAAAGACCTGGGTCTGAACGAAACCTTGGTCTCGATGAGTTTTGTAGCCTTAGGGGTCGGATCCATTTTGGGCGGCATGGCTGGCCCCAAACTGTCAAGTCGCTTTGGCCCAGGGCCAGCATTGATTTTGGGAATCGGCATTACCTCGGTGGGTTGGATTAGCTTGCTTGCCTTGGAGGGGGTGCTTCCAAGCCTGGTTTTATTCTCCTGGATGCTGATTTGTTTCAGCTGGGGCGCCACCCTGTTGTTCGTCAACTTTTTGTCGCTCAGGCAATCTTTCACGCCAACGGAGCTCTTGGGCAGAATGACAACCACCATGCGTTGGCTCATTTTGCTGCCTGCTGGGCCTGGGGCCATTTTGGGAGGCTGGATGGCTGAGCATTGGGGCATGCGAAGCTCGTTGGGCGCCGCAGGCGCAGGCACCCTTCTGGTTGCCATGTTGGCCTATGCCAGGCCCTACCTCAAATCGATCAAACAGTTGCCAGAGGCAAAGCTGACTTAAAACACCACGCTGGCCTGGTGAATTTTGGGAACCGCCGCCAAAAGTGTCTGGGTATAAGTGTGCTGCGGTTGGGCATAAATACTGAGCGCATCGCCTTGTTCAACCACCTGACCTTTGTTCATCACCAACAAAGTGTTTGACATGTACCGCACCACCTCTAAGTCGTGGGAAATGAACAAATAACTCAAACCAAGTTCTTTTTGCAAATCTTTCAATAAGTTAAGGACTTGCGCTTGGACAGAAACATCCAAGGCAGAGACGGCCTCGTCCAAAACAACAACCTCGGGTGACAAGCTGAGTGAACGCGCAATGGCAATGCGTTGACGTTGACCGCCCGAGAATTCAAACGGATATCGCTTCAGCGCCGTGGAAGGCAGACCTACCTTGTCCAGCAAGGCCAAGGACATTCGTTCACGGTCTGCAGCCCCTGCGCCGATGCCATGAAGCTGCATAGGCTCACTCAATATTTCTGCCACCGTGAACCGCGGGTTCAGGGATGCATAAGGATTTTGAAAAACAATTTGCAAGCGGCGCTTGTACTTGGCGAATTCCTCGTTTGACATTGCCAATAAGTTTTGACCATCAAACAAAACTTTGCCTGCGCTTGCTTCGTGCAATCGGAGCAAACACAAACCAACCGTCGTTTTGCCAGAACCAGACTCACCAACCAAGCCAACAGTCTGACCACGCTGCAGTTGGAAACTCACATCCTCGACCGCGACAAAATCGTCACGCTTGAACCAAGCTCCAGTGCGCGGAAAAACTTTGCGTAAATTTTGCACTTCCAGCAAAGCACCAGGCGCACCTGCACCTGTCCTCGCCACACTTGGTGTGGATGAAACTGGAATATTGACAGGCAACGCCTCTGGCACCAGGGCAAGGGTTTGAGACGTCATCCAATCGTCAATGGTCAACAAACGTTTGCCATGGCGCTCTGCACTGGGACGGCAACTGAGCAAGGCTTTGGTGTAGGGGTCTTGAGGCGCACTGAAGATGGCTTTGACAGGGCCGGCCTCACGAATCGTGCCTTGCCGCATCACGACGGCATGATCGGCAACCTCACTGACCAATCCAAGGTCGTGGGTGATGAACAACATGGCCATTCTGCGTCGCTCACGCAACTCCGCCAACAATGTCATGATTTGACGCTGAACCGTCACATCTAAAGCGGTAGTGGGCTCGTCAGCAATCAACAACTCTGGCTCACAGGCCAACGCCATGGCAATCATGACGCGTTGCTGTTGACCGCCAGAGAGTTCATGCGGATAGGCGTTGATTCGTTTCTGAGGCTCGGGTATGCCGACTTCAGCCAGCAAGTCACACGCGCGAATCAGTGCTTCTTTGGCACCGATGCGCTTGTGGATCCGCAGCATTTCAGCCAATTGGTAGCCCACGCTGTAAACAGGATTCAGAGACGTCATCGGGTCTTGAAAAATCATGGCAATTCGAGAACCTCGAATTAATTGCCATTGAGCGCGTGTAAGGCTTAACAAAGATCGGCCGTCGTATTCAATTTGCGAATGCAGCGCAATCTTGGCATTTTGCACAGGCAAGAGCCCCATGATGGCCAAGGCACTGACAGACTTGCCACTGCCCGACTCGCCTACCAAAGCGACCGTGCGTTCGCGCGGAATGACAAATGAAACACTTTCAACGGCTCTGACAGGGGCTTTAGAGGCGCTGATGAAATCGACCGTGAGGTTTTTAACCTCCAACAGATTGTCGGAAATTGTGGCAATGGGAGGAGGAGTTCGACGAGTAGCCATGCTTCAAATTAATTTTAAATAATGGGTTCAATGAATCACTTTTGGATCCAAGGCATCGCGCAATGAATCAGTGAGCAAGGACAAAGCCGTCACGAAAATAGACATGGCCAATGTGGCCGACAACAATTGCCACCAGATCCCCACTAACAAATCATTTTGAGCTTCTGTCAGCATGGTTCCCCATGAAACACCATCGACAGGCACGCCAAAACCAAGAAATGACAAGATGACTTCGGCCTTGATGCAAGAGACCGTCAACAAAGAAAATTGAACCAAGATGACATGGCTGACATTGGGCAAAATGTGCACAAACATGCGCCGATTGTGTGAAGCACCAATGGCATCTGCTGCACGGACGTAATCACGGTTTCGGTGCTTGAGGTACTCGCCACGCATTAGCCGATAGGTTCCTGTCCACCCTGTTGTCCCTAAAATAATGACGACAGCCATCGTTCCTTTGGTATTGAGAACGGCCGCGATGGCCAAGATCAGCAAGATGCCTGGAATCGAGTGGAACACGTTGTAAAGCCAATTACTCAAGTCATCGACCAGTCCGCCGTACCAACCCGATACAGCACCCAAAACAGCGCCCAACAAGGTGGCCATGAGTGCCGCTGCCAAGCCAACCAAAATGCTGGTTTCTGCACCCTTGATGGTTTTGGACAACACGTCCCTGCCCCACTTGTCTGAACCCATGGGCAAGGTGCTTGCCAATGCATTGACCTGGATACCGCTGGGTTTGACTGCTTTTTGCGCCGAAGCCCATTGCGCCGCAATGGGATCAAGGATGTCTGTTGGGGTGGGCTCGTACAAAATAACTTCAGGCAGCGCGGTAGCGCCGCGAGTGACTTGCATGTCAGCCCATGCCCACGAGGGCGCTGCATGGCTGATGGCGACTTCTTTTTCCCAATTCGATGCCAAAGAGCCAACCGAGGTTGCAAGCACGAGCAACAAACTGAGGATCACGGTGATGCCACTCAAGACACCCACACGATCTGATTTAAAACGACGCCAAGCCAAGGCCCATGCACCTTCACTAGCAGAAAGCGGAACCAGAGTTGAATTGATAAGTGGGGTTTGCATACAAACATCAGGGCCGTGTAAAGACTGCATCAACGCAATTGAACGCGCGGATCGGTGATGCGATACAACACATCTCCGATCAAATTAAAGAACATGGTGGCAATGGCAACATAAATCGTGACAGCCTTGATGACTGGAAAATCACTTCGCTCAACTGCCAAAATAATTTCACGTCCAACGCCAGGTATGCCGAAAAAACGTTCCAACAAAAAAGCACCCAGCAGCAAGCCAGGCAAATTTGAAATCACAAAAGTGATGACGGGGATCAGTGCGTTTCTCAAAACATGTACAAACATGACCCGCGCTTCGGACATGCCTTTGGCGCGAGCAGTTCGAACGTAATCTTGATCAACTTCATCCAGTACAAAACTTCTGAACAAACGTGTGTTGGGTGCAATGCTGACCAATAGTCCCAACAAGATAGGCAAAGGCGCGTAAGTGCTGATGTTTTTCCAGTAATCATCACTCCAACCTTGCACCGGAAACCAGCCCAGACGGTAAGCCAATATGTATTGGCCCAGAATGATGAACACCAAAATACTGACAGACATCAATGCCGTGAAAAAAACCATGGTGCCGCGATCAATCGATGAGCCCCGAACCCATGCCAAGCCGACTGCCAAAACCAAGGCAATCAGTGTTTCGATGACCAGCAAAGGCGCCATCAAGGTAAGGGAGGCTGGCAATCGAGTTGCGAATATATCGGCCACCGATTCCCCTGTTGTCCAACTGTTGCCAAAGTTAAAGGCGGCAACTTGTTTGACGAAAATCCAAAGCTGAATATGCAGTGCTTGATCCAATCCAAGCTCTGCACGAATGCTGTCAATTTGCTCTTGATTGGAAAACAAACCTGCCAACACATAAGCAGGATCGCCACCAATCCAATTGAACAAGAAAAATACCAATAAAATCACGCCCGCCAATGTAGGGATCATTTGCCACAGACGTCGAAGGATGTAAGCACTCATGCTGGCGCCCTCTTATGGTTGACGAATGTCATAGTAAATCCACTCCCCAAAAATCAGTGGGTGTTTTCGATAGCCCTCAACCCGCTGGTGACTCAGTCGGGTGGCAATGGCTGTTGAACTTAAACCCAGAACACCGTTGACTTCCATCAAACGGTACAAGTTGTGAAGGACTTTGGTTCGTTCAGGGCCATCGGGTAAACGCTTGAGTTTTTCAAAATTCGCGTCGTATTCTGCGTTTTCAAAACAGGCGTAATTGTTTTGCCCAATTGTTTTGGAGTACAACAGCTTCATCACAAATTCTGCCTCCGAAGAGCGGGTCCAGCCCAACGCCCATGAAGGGATGGCACATTGCTTGCCTTGCTTGAGCATTTCCGGGAACTTGTCTTTTTTGACTTTGAGTCGAATGCCAATACGGTCCATGGATTTTTTCCAAAGCTCATCACGCTCACGGTCTAGTGAAGATGTTGACGAGTAAATGGTAAAAATCAAGGGTTTTCCGTCTGGCAAGGAACGAAAGCCTTTTGCATCTTTTTTGTAGCCAAATTCGTCCAGCAACGCATTGGCAGACAAGGGGCTGAACTTGACCAAGCTTTTGTAATTGGGGTCGTGACCCGCAATGACAGGCGAAACCATTTGCTGAGCCTTGATCGCTTGGCCTTTGCGAATGACGCGAATCTCTTCATCGACATCAAAGCCCATGATGATGGCCCGGCGCAACGCAATTTTCTCGGGTGTGTAGCCGCCGATCACGGGGTCTTTCATGTTGAAGAATTGAAAACGGATGTCTGGCTCGACACTCCGATACATGTTCACACCTTGGGCCACCCAATCTTGCAGTAAATCGTTCTTGGGTGTCAGTGCTTTTTCGATGAAGGAAGGAGGAACGGCCACAACATCAATTTCTTTGCCACTGAAGGCCAACCACATTGACTGCGGCTCTTCAATGATGCTGACTTCTACGCGGCCAATTTGTGGCATTTTTCGGCCTTGCATTTGATTGGCGATGCGAAGTTCAACTGGACTGTTGGCCGGCGCTTCAAAGTTCCAGACAAACGCCGGATACTCAGGGTTCGCTTTTAAAATGATTTTGGAACCGCGTACCCATTTTTCGAGCATGTAGGGACCGGTTCCCACAGGATTGGCCATCAACTCTTCAAAACCATACATTTCAACCACTTCGCGTGCCATGGCGCCCGCAAAGGGATTGGTCAACAGGGTTAAAAAATTTCGGTCTGGCTGATTCAGTTGAATAACCAACGTGTATCGATCTAAAGCATAGATACCAGGATGACGTTGGTCGTAGTCAAACTTGCCCGTGGCAACTGCTTTTTTTCGTGTGTCTGCGAAGCCAGTAACCTTGTCATCGAAATCCGAAACTTGAGGGCTTCGATTCTTAGGATCGGCATGGCGCAACAAGGTGAACGCAAAATCATGTGCCGTCAGCTCCCTGCGTTGACCTTTAAAGGCGGCATGCGGTGTGAAAAACAAACCTTTTTTGACTTTAAAGGTATACGTTTTACCGTCAGCAGAAATATCTGGCAAAGCTTCTGCCGCATGCGCCACCACGCGGGTGGGCATGGCCATCCAGTCGTAAGTTACCAAGGGTTGAAAAATTGCCGCCGTGATGGTGTTGGAGTAAACATCGTTCACACGGACAGGATCAAATCCGGTTTCAGTGCTGGGGAACGCAATTTTCAGGACCTTTTCGGGGTCTGCTGGATTGGCCTTAGGGTTGGGTAAATTGTTGGGTGCTTTGTTGGATAAAGGGTTGGATAAAGGGTTGGCAAAAGTCACCGTCATGGAACACAGCACAGCAACACACAAAATACGCGTGCCAGCCATCAAAAACCGACTGAAGGGCTTGGACACCCTGCCTAACTGATCAAATTGCGTTGCAAACTGCACGGCCATCCTCTACATTGTTCAAATACAAAGATACTTAAATTTTACAACTCACTCGTTCAATGACAAATCCTTTATTGCAAACATGGCAAACGCCTTTTGGCATGCCCCCCTTTGAATCGATTCAAGCTTCACATTTTGAAGCAGCCTTCGAAACAGCTTTGGCACAACATCAATCTGAAATTTTGGCCATTTCTGGAAATCCAGAACCAGCGACTTTTGAAAACACATTGGTGGCACTTGAAGCCAGTGGCGAGTTGTTGAATCAAACATCGAATGTTTTTTTCAATCTGAGTGCCTCTCACAGCTCGCCAGAATTACAAGCCATAGAAAGAGACATGGCGCCCAAATTGGCAGCGCACAATGCCGCACTTTATTTGAATGAGGCGTTATTTGCACGCATTGACGAATTAGATCAAAAGAAAAACGAAGCACAACTTGATGCAGAAAGCACGCGATTGATCGAGCGCTACCATTTGGACTTTGTTCGGGCAGGTGCCAAACTGGCAAATCAAGACCGACAAAGCTTTGCGATGAATGCAGAAAAACTGGCAAGCTGCTTCACCCGGTTTTCACAAAATGTACTGGCTGACGAGTCATCTTTCTGCCTCACACTCACGACTGAGGATGAGCTTGCCGGCTTACCTGATTTTGTCAGGCAAGCTGCTCAAAAATTGGCAAAAGACCGACGCATTACAGACATCAATGCCCATGCGTTCACGCTATCCCGCTCCTCGATCACGCCCTTCATGACGTTTTCTGAACGCCGAGATTTGCGTCAACGCATGTGGCAGGCATGGTGCCAACGGGGGGAGCACGAGGGCCCCCACAACAATGAGCCCATCATGAAAGAGATCCTCAAGCTTCGGTTGTCACAAGCCCAGCTCTTGGGTTACAAAGATTTTTCGGCATTTGCGCTTGCCGACACCATGGCAGGTAACGCCAATCAAGCTCGGGAGTTGTTGACGCGTGTCTGGGAACCTGCACGCCTCAAAGCACTTGAAGAATCGGAAGACTTGAAAAAACTGTCGGGCTTGAATGACCTACAAGCTTGGGATTGGCACTTCTGGACCGAGCGAGTTCGAAAAGAAAAGTTCAACTTGAACGAAGCCGAACTTAAACCTTATTTGCAATTGCACAAAATGGTGGAAGCGATGTTTTACGTGGCCAACCAACTGTTTGGCGTGCACTTTAAAGAAGTCCACAACATCAACAAATACCATGAAAGCATTACCGGCTGGGAAGTTAGCAATGCACAAGGCCAACACGTGGGCCTGTTTTTAAGTGACAATTTTGCCCGCAGCACCAAACGCTCAGGCGCTTGGATGAGTACCTACCGAGACCCCATGCACTTGCAATCATCGGTGCGCCCTATCGTTGTCAACAACAACAACTTTTCACAGGGCCCTGAAGGCCAGCCCACCCTGCTCAGCTTGGACGACGCCAGAACCTTGTTTCACGAATTTGGACATGGCCTGCACGGCTTGCTGTCCCAAGTTCGCTTTCCGCGACTTTCGGGTACCAGTGTCTTGCGTGATTTTGTAGAGTTCCCATCGCAAGTTTTCGAAAACTGGCTCACACAGCCGTTAATTTTGAAAAAGTTTGCGCTACATGCAGAAACCGGCCAGCCCATGCCAAAGGCATTGATTCAGAAAATTTTGGCCGCGCAAACCTTTAACCAAGGCTTCTCCACGGTAGAGTATGTTTCTTCCGCGCTGGTCGATCTGGCACTGCACGAAACAACCGACATTGACGGTATCCATTTCAAAACCTTCGAAAATAAAACATTGAAGTCCATTCAGATGCCATCTGCTATAGGCATGCGGCATCGTTTGCCACATTTCTCGCATCTGTTTTCGTCCAACAGCTATGCCTCAGCATATTACGTGTACATGTGGGCTGAAGTCTTGGATGCAGATGGCTTTGATGCATTCCTAGAAGCTGGCGATTTATTTGCGAAAGAGCCGGCTGCAAAACTTTACGAGCACATCTATTCGGCAGGCAACAAACAAGATCCCATGCAAGCCTACATTGCGTTCAGAGGACGCGCACCCACTGTCGAACCCTTGCTGGCAAAGCGAGGACTGGCCTGAACTGCAAACAAAAAAAAGCCCCGACTCGAGCGGGGCTTGAAGCTGGCCCCAAGGGGCCGTCTCGTTTGGATTGGAGTTTGAATTAACGAACCACAGCAATTTGCTCGCGCTTGCCAGCTTTGTAAGTGTACAAAGTCAAAGCGCCGTTCTTGATGTCGCCTTTTTCGTCAAATGCGATGTTGCCTGTCACACCTTTGTAGTTGATCGCTTTCAAAGCGGGCAAATACTTGGCTGGATCTGAGGAACCAGCTGTCACCATGGCTTGTGCCATAACTTTGACAGCGTCATAAACGTAAGGCGCGTAAACTTGAACGTCTGCGTTGAACTTGGCTTTGAAGTCTGCACGGAACTTGTCCATGCCAGCCTTTTGTTCGCCTTCAACACCACCGGCTTCAGCGCAGAACACGTTTTCGTCGCCCATGCCTTCAGCAGCCAATTTGGCCAATTCAGATGTGCAGATGCCGTCGCCACCCATGAACTTGGCGTTGATGCCCAGTTGTTTCATTTGCTTGAGCATAGGGCCAGCAACAGCATCCATGCCGCCGAAAAACACCACATCAGGCTTCTTGCCTTTGAGTGTGGTGAGGATGGCGTTGAAATCGGAAGCTTTGTCGGTGGTGAACTCGTGGCCGACCAAATTGCCACCAGCAGCTTTCACTGCTTTTTCGAATTCTTCAGCCACGCCTTGGCCGTAAGCTGTACGGTCGTCAATCACGGCAATGTTCTTGCCCTTGAGAGTTTCCACCGCGTACTTGCCCAATGTGCCGCCCAAGTGAACGTCGTCAGCCACCACGCGGAATGCACCAGCATAACCTTGTCGTGTGTACTTGGGATTTGTAGCGGAGGGAGAAATTTGGGGAATGCCAGCAGCGTTGTACAACTGTGAAGCAGGAATGGTGGTACCAGAATTCAGGTGACCAATCACGCCCTGAACTTTGGCGTCGACCAATTTTTGAGCGGCTGCAGTGCCTTGCTTAGGATCGGCTGCATCGTCTTCTGCCAACAATTCAAATTTAACGGCCTTGTCACCAATTTTGATGCCAGCAGCGTTCAATTCTTCAATCGCCATTTTGGCGCCGTTTTCGTTGTCTTTACCCAAGTGGGCAATGGCACCGCTGGTAGGGCCAACGTGGCCAATTTTGATGACTTGAGCATCATCTCCAGCCTTTTTGCCGCAGGCAACAAGGGTCAGGGCAACCGCGGCCACAGCAACGGCTGTCAAAGGGGTCTTAAGGGAAGACAATTTCATTCAAAGCTCCGGAATTAATGTGGATTTGCTTCAATCAAGCAAGTCACAACGATAACGCAATTTTGAGTTGCGTCCAAGAGGCATTACATGGATAAGGCCTATTTTTTTGAAAAAAAACAAGCGTCAAGCGGGCTTGCTTGGTGTCAAATCAAAACGGTTGATCTGAAATCCAAGTTGGGTGTAATGCTTCCAACGTTGTCTGGCCGTGGATTTGTCTTCTTCCTCGCCACCAACCACCTCGATCAGCCTGACCAAATTGATCAGATCTTCGGGCACCGCATGGGTCAAGTTCAAGACGACGTCGATGCCGGGCAATTGTCGTAAAAAGGCCCAGTCAGTGGACAGCACAACGCTGGCGCGCGATAGGTGCTCAGCAGGCGCACTGGCCAGGCAATGGCCAATGAAATCAGTGGCCGACAACT
This sequence comes from Limnohabitans sp., assembly GCA_030158125.1. GTDB lineage: Bacteria > Pseudomonadota > Gammaproteobacteria > Burkholderiales > Burkholderiaceae_C > Limnohabitans_A. The sequence goes on from JAOATL010000016.1 coordinate 10,878, forward strand.
GCCACAAAGCATCGTTCAAGCGCTCCGCTGTGCTGGAATCACACCAAACGCCCACTCGTTTTCCTTGGGCGTTGGCTTTGCGCAACAAGCGGCTGATGTACAGCCATTTGTCTGGCGCATTGTAATGAAAATCAACTTGCGTCATGGGCAATCTGACTGGCGTTACTTGGCACTGGCTTTTGAACGCGCCTTCGCCTTGGTAGGTGCGGCTTGGCTGATCAAATACTGCAGCAACAACGCAACTGGGCGGCCAGTGGCACCCTTCGCTGCGCCGCCTTTCCATGCGGTACCCGCGATGTCCAAATGGGCCCATGGGTATTTTTGAGTAAAACGTTGGAGGAACTTGGCTGCCGTGATGGCGCCTCCCGCACGTCCGCCCACGTTGGCAACATCCGCGAAATTGCTTTTGAGTGCATCTGCGTAGTCTTCGTCCAAGGGCATTCTCCAGCACAAATCCATGGCATCTTGTCCTGCCAGATGCAAGCCATTTGCCAAGGCGTCATCGCTTGCAAACATGCCGGAGCGAATGGCACCCAAGGCAATGACACAGGCGCCAGTGAGGGTTGCAATGTCAATGACGGCACGTGGCTTAAACCGTTCAGCATACGTCAAGGCATCGCACAAAATCAAGCGCCCTTCGGCATCGGTATTTAGAATTTCGATGGTTTGACCACTCATGCTGGTGACCACATCGCCTGGCTTGACCGCCAAACCGTCGGGCATGTTTTCGCAGGCAGGAATAAGACCCATCACATTGACCGCAGGTTGGAGGACGCTCAAAGACTTGAAGACACCCAGCACACTGGCAGCGCCGCCCATGTCGAACTTCATTTCATCCATTTCAGGCGCGGGCTTGATGGAAATGCCACCCGTGTCAAACGTGATGCCTTTGCCAACCAATACGATGGGCGCATCCGCTTTGGAAGCGCCTTGATACTTGAGCACAATGAAGCGAAGCGGCTCGGATGAACCTTGGGCAACCGACATGAACGAGCCCATGCCCAATTTGGCAACTTCTTTAGGACCCAGAACTTCGCAAGACATGCCTGCCGACTTGGCCAAGGCTTGCGCGGCTTTGCCAAGATGGGTGGGTGTGGCATGGTTGGCCGGACGATTGGCCCATTCTTTGGCAAATTCAATGCCGTGAATCATGGCGGTGCATGCGGCAAATGCTGCTTTAAGCTCAGCTGTAGGCTGTGCAACAGCCAATTGCACTTGCGCCAAAACGCGTGGCACGGGTTTAGATTTGGTGGCACTGTAGACGTAAGTCCCGTCGGCAAGGGCCAGCATGGCGGCCTTCAGGCTTTGGGGCTGAACTGGCTCGGCAAACACCACCACTGTTTTTGCAACTTTGGCAGCTTTGAGGGTGGCAGTGGCAGAACCCATGGCAGCTTTGACATCCGATGGTTGGCCGTCACCAATGCCCAAAAACAAGACTTTTGAGGCCGAGACGCCAGGCAAAGCATAGGCTTGTAGGCTCTGACCAGCCTTGGTGCTTAGATCTTTGGCGCCGATGGCTTTGGCAATCAGTGCAGAAAGTGAGTCTTTGCCTGGTTTAAATTGATTGGAAATGAGGACAATCAGGGTGTCCGTCTTAGTGGTGGCCGCAGTGGCCAATGAGAGTGTTTTTAATTCGAAGTTCATAATTGAGGTTTTCCAGCGCAACAATGTTATTCCATTCTTCCATTCGAAAAGATTTGGCACGAAGTTTTGGTGCCACGGTGGTGGTTTTAGCCACCATCGTGATGACCATCATTTTGATCCGAACTTTGGGTCAAGCCACACGTGGCTCTGTCAATCCCTCAGAAGTCATGTTGGTGATGGGTCTAACCGTGATCGGTCACCTGACCACCATTTTGACACTGAGTTTGTTCATCGCCGTTGTCTCCACGCTGTCCCGCATGTATGCAGACAGTGAAATGGTGATTTGGTTTTCAAGTGGCAAAGGCTTGGTGGCATTTTTAAAGCCCATGATTCGCTTTGCATGGCCCATTTTGCTTGGCATCGCTCTTTTGGCATTGTTTGTTTGGCCTTGGAGCAACCGTCAAATTCAAGACCTCCGTGACCGCTACGAGCAACGCAACGACATTGAACGGGTTGCGCCTGGCCAGTTTCAGGAATCCTCGGGCGGTAAACGCGTTTTCTTTATCGACAAAGACAGTCCCAACAACCAGACAGGTCGCCATGTATTCGTCTCCAGCTTAGACGGCGCCATTGAAACCATCACAACTGCTCAACAGGGTCAAATTGAGTGGCATCAGGGCGAACGCTTTCTCAGTTTGCAACACGGTCAGCAAATGCTGCGCAATCACGAAACGGGAGATGTCAGAGTTACCGAATTTAAAGACTACCAGCTGCTCATCGACCCCAGCTCGAAGCTGGCCAATACCGATGTTCAAAGCCGCATGGTCAGCACAATGGGCTTGTTCAAGCAACCAACCAGCATCAACATGGGCGAACTGTCATGGCGATTGGGTTTGTCCTTGGCCGCTTTCAACTTGATGATCATGGGTTTGGCCGTGGCCAGCGTCAATCCTCGCGTTGGTAAAAGTTACCATTTGGCCGTCGCATTGTTCTGTTTTGTAGGCTACTACAACATGATCAATGTGGGGCAAAACTGGATTGCATCGGGCCGAGCCAGTTTGCCTGTGTTCATGCTGATACTGCATGGCGGCGCCTTTGTCCTCGGCATTTTCTGGCTGTGCGTTCGCCACTTTAATCTTTCCTGGCGCAGTTTATTTGCAAGAAAAAAAGTACGGCCGAAAGGCGCAGTCGCATGAAGACCATTCGCCGCCTGATCCATGGCGAAATCATTCGCGCCGTCAGCTTTGTGGCGCTGGGGTTTTTAGCATTGTTTGTGTTCTTTGATTTGGTCGACCAACTCCAAACGCTGAGTAAAAACAAATTTCAAGGTTATCAGTTACAGCATGCCTTGATGTATGTGGCATTGCTCATGCCCAGTCATTTATATGAATTGCTGCCCATCTCTGTGCTCATCGGTTCTATTTTTGTCATGGCGCGCTTTGCACAAAGTTCGGAGTTCACCATCCTGAGAACGGGTGGCTTAGGGCCGTGGCGAGCGCTTCAAACCTTATTCCAACTGGGGCTCATATTTGTCACGGTCACTTTTGTGTTTGGTGACTACATTTCACCGTGGTCAGACAAACAGGCGCAGCTGCTGAAAGCCCACTATCAAGGTCAAATTACAGTGGGCCAAACGGGGGCATGGTTGCGCGAGAAGCAAAGTACTTCTCAATATGCTGTCAATGTGCGGGCCCTCAGCAGCACAGGGCAACCCGAGAATATTCGCATCCATGAATTTGACGGTGATGGCCGATTGAAATCCATCACCTTGGCACCGCATGCTGAATTTACAGCAGATGGTGCTTGGCTTTTGAAGCCCGTTGACCGACGTATTTTTCACCTCAAGGACGATCAAAATTCAACCCTTGAAATTTTAAATTTGGCCGAGTGGAAGTGGCAAACAGACATCACCGCAGAAATGATCAGTGCGGCGCTGTTAAGTCCTGATCGCATGAAAACGCTTGATCTGTTTCAGTACATGCGACATTTGGCGGCCAACGGCCAAAATGCTCAACGATACGAAATTGAGTTTTGGCGCAAAGTTTTTTACCCTCTAAGTTGTTGGGTCATGCTGACATTGGCACTGCCCTTTGCTTATCTCCATTTCAGATCTGGCAACATTGCGGGTTATGTTTTTGGCGGGGTCATGGCTGGCATCAGTTTTTACTTGCTGAACAATGTTTTTGGTTTCATGGGCAACCTTCAAAATTGGCAGCCATGGCTCACAGCGGCTGCACCGGCCATCATTTACAGCTTGGTGTCTTTGGCGACATTTGGCTGGCTTGTCCTTCGACAGTGATGCCTTCTTAACCTGTATCTCATGACTTCATCCAACGAATCCAACGGCATCATTTTGTTTGCACATGGCTCCCGCGATCCTCTTTGGCGCTTGCCCATCGAGGCTGTTTCGGTCCAAATTCAGTCCATGTCGTCCGGGATCGATGTGGTCTGCGCGTATTTGGAGATGACAGAACCCGACTTGCCCACAACAGCACGGCTGATGATTGATCGTGGCGTCAAACACATTGCCATTGTTCCAATGTTTTTAGGGGTGGGCAGGCATGCGCGGGAAGACTTACCGGAATTGGTATCTCAACTGAGACAACAACACCCCAGCATCCACTTTGATTTGCGCAAAGCCATCGGCGAAGAACCCCAATTGACTCAAGTGATGGCGTCCATTGCGCTGTCTGCGATGAGCTAAAGCAGCGACCTGCACAGCCTCAGCCTTAGACCTGTAAGGCATAATGAACGCACACTTACAGGGTTTATTGATATGAACTTGCATCAATTTCGTTTTGTTCAAGAGGCGGCAAGGCGCAACTTGAATTTGACCGAAGCAGCGAAGGCACTCCACACTTCTCAACCGGGTGTTTCAAAAGCCATCATTGAACTTGAGCAAGAGTTGGGCATTGATATTTTTGCCAGACACGGTAAAAGGCTCAAGCGCATCACCGAGCCCGGTCAGCATGTTCTCAAAAGCATTGAAGTGATCATGCGTGAAATTGGCAATCTCAAACGCATTGGGGAGCAATACAGCGCACAACACACCGGTACGCTGTCGATTGCAACCACGCACACACAAGCGCGCTATGTTCTGCCGCTGCCTGTTGCGCGCTTGCGAGAGCAATATCCGCAGGTCAATATCAGTTTGCACCAAGGCTCTCCCGACCAAGTGGCACGCATGCTGATGGACGATACTGCGGAAATTGGCATGGCAACCGAATCCTTGGCCAATTACGAAGAACTGGTGACCCTGCCCTGCTATGAATGGCAACACATGCTGGTGTTAGCGCCTGACCATCCTCTGGCCAAAAAGAAACACTTGAATCTTGAGGACATCGCCAAAGAACCCCTGATCACTTACCACCCGTCATTCACAGGCCGAACGCGAATTGATGCTGCGTTTGCCAGCAAAAAACTTCACCCCCGGATTGCCTTGGAAGCCATTGACTCTGATGTGATCAAGACCTATGTTCGATTGGGTTTGGGCGTTGGCATCGTCGCGGAAATGGCCGTCAAGGATGACCCTCTGGGCGATTTGGTCGCCAGGCCATTGGGTGATTTGCTAGGAAAAAATGTTGCCCGTGTGGCATTTAAAAGAGGCGCTTATTTGCGCAATTTTGTCTACCAATTTGCAGAGCTATTGAGTGATCGGCTGACTGCCGCTTTGGTTGCAAAGGCCATGACGGGCCATGTGAACGATTACGAACTTTGAACGCATACACACATCAACAGATGACTCCTCAACTTATCTCAAAACACCCTGGTATGGGGACCACTATTTTTTCAGTGATGTCCGCTTTGGCAGCACAAACTGGCGCTGTGAATTTAGGACAAGGTTTTCCTGATTTTGAATGTGATCCGTCGCTGCTAGATCACGTGACACAGGCTATGCAAGATGGCTTAAATCAATACCCCCCGATGCCGGGTGCCGCCCCCTTGCGTGAAGCCGTGTCAAAAAAAATTGAATCAATGTACGGCAGGCTTTACGACCCTCAAACCGAAATCACCGTCACGGCAGGGGCCACACAAGCCATTTTGACAATTATGCTGGCAGTGGTGCACCCCGGTGATGAAGTCATTGTGTTGGACCCCTGCTATGACAGTTATGTACCCAACGTGGCCATGGCGGGTGGCGTGGTGGTCAGAGTGCCGCTAACACCTGGCAGTTTCAGACCCGATTTTGACAAGATTCAAACTGCCATCACCCCACGCACGCGTGCCATCCTCATCAACTCACCACACAACCCAAGCGGCATGGTCTGGCGACACGAAGAGATGTTGCGATTGCAAGAAATATTGGCACCCACGCAAATTTTGCTGATCAGCGATGAAGTTTACGAACACATGGTTTACGCCCCTCTTCAACATCACAGCGCATCAAGTTACGCAGGTTTGGCAGCGCGTGCTTTTGTCGTGTCGAGTTTCGGCAAAACGTTTCACGTGACTGGATGGAAGGTGGGCACAGTGGCTGCGCCTGCTGCACTCACCACAGAGTTTCGCAAGGTACATCAATTCAATGTATTTACAGTGAACACACCCGTCCAACACGGCTTGGCCAAGTACATGGGCGATCCGCGTCCTTATCTTGATTTACCGCTGTTTTACCAACGCAAACGCGATTTGTTCAGAGAGGGCTTGTCATCCACCAAATTCAAAATGCTGCCCGGTGAAGGCACTTATTTTCAGTGCGTCGATATCTCGGAACTCTCTGTGCCAGAAAAAAACTTGGGTGAAGCTAAGTTTTGCCAATGGCTCACAACAGAAGTCGGTGTCGCAGCAATTCCAATGTCAGCCTTCTATGGCGATGGGTTTGATCAGAATGTCATTCGCTTTTGTTTTGCGAAACAAGATCAAACTTTGCAAGCCGCGCTGTCTCGATTGTCGAAGCTTTAAGCGGACTTTTCGGGTGCCAGCTCTGGAAACAACACTGAATTGAAACCAAATTTAGCAAAGTCACGAACACGTTGAGGGTACAAAATCCCATTTAAGTGATCGCACTCATGCTGCACCACCTTGGCATGAAAGCCCTCAGCAGTTCGATCAATCTCATTGCCAAATTGGTCAAATCCAGTGTAACGAATGTGTTGCCAACGAGGGACCACCGCCCTCAATCCAGGCACCGATAAACAGCCCTCCCAATCGTTCTGCTCCTCACTGCTCAATGGCGTGATCACAGGGTTGATTAAGACAGTAAAAGGCACTGGTGCTGCATCGGGATAACGCGAGATGACTTGGCCTGTGCCAAAGATGACCAACTGTACATCCCAAGCAATTTGAGGGGCCGCCAAACCAGCGCCACTGGCAGCCAACATGGTTTCTTTCATGTCGGCAACGCCTTGCAGAAGCTCGGGGGTATTGAAGTGCTCGATGGCCTTGGCTTGACGCAACAAGCGTGCATCACCCATTTTCAAAATTTCACGCACTGTCATGGAGAGATCCTTTGACCAATTGAAGCAATCCTGCCTCGTCGAGCACGGCAATACCAAGTGCCAATGCTTTGTCTAATTTGCTGCCGGCCTCTGCGCCCGCAACCACATAACTGGTTTTTTGACTGACCGACCCAGCCACTTTGGCACCCACCGCTTCCAACATTTCTTTGGCTTGCTCACGACTCAATGTTGGCAAACTGCCGGTTAAGACAACCGTTTTGCCGGACAGAATTTGCACAGGCTTTTCAGCTGGGGAACCTTCTTCCCAGTGAACGCCGCAGGCGCGCAATTGGGCCACAATTTCTTGATGGTGCGCTTGCGCGAAAAATGCAATGACGCTTTTGGCCACAACGGGTCCGACATCTGGCACAGCCAGTAACGACTCTTCAGTGGCCGACATGAATGCGTCCAGGGTGCCAAAATGGCGAGCAAACTCTTTGGCTGTGGCCTCACCCACATGACGAATGCCCAGCCCGTAAATGAATCTTGGCAAAGTGGTTGCCTTTGAGGCCTCTAAAGCTGCCAATATATTCAAGGCCGACTTTTCAGCCATGCGGTCCAGCTGCACCAATGCTGTGAGCCCCAGTTTGTACAAATCGGGCAAGGTGTTAACGATCCCCGCATCGACCAATTGGTCGATCAACTTCTCGCCTAAACCGTCCACCTCAACAGCACGGCGCTGCGCGAAGTGAAGAAACGCTTGTTTCTGCTGCGCACGGCAATATAAGCCACCACTGCAACGGTAATCTGCTTCGCCTTCATCGCGCAATGCAGGACTGCCGCAAACGGGGCAAACTTGGGGCATGGTGAACAGCAGAGAATTTGCGAGGCGTTTTTCAACAACCACGCTGACCACTTCAGGGATCACATCGCCTGCACGTCGAACAATGACCGTATCGCCAACACGAACATCCTTACGGCGCGCTTCATCTTCGTTGTGCAACGTGGCATTGGTCACCGTTACCCCCCCGACAAAAACAGGCGCCAATTTGGCAACCGGGGTGAGCTTGCCAGTCCGCCCGACTTGAACGTCAATGTCCAAAACAACGGTCAGGGCTTCTTGCGCTGGGAATTTGTGTGCGACAGCCCAGCGCGGCTCACGTGTGACAAAGCCCAACTTCTGCTGCAAACTCAAATCATTGACTTTGTAAACAACGCCATCGATGTCGTATGGCAATGCATCGCGCTCAAGCGCGACCTTGGCATGAAATTGAATCAATCCTTCTGAGCCCTGAACACATCTGGTTTGCTCGGCCACAGGAAAACCCCACAACTTCAAGGACTGAAGCAGTTCGTAGTGCGTTTGAAATGGTTTCAAGTTTTGTGGCCAATTTTGGACTTCTCCCAAACCATAGGCAAAGAAACTCAAGGGGCGCTGGGCCGCAATATTTGAGTCCAGTTGCCGAACAGCACCAGCCGCCGCATTGCGCGGATTGACAAAGGTTTTTTCGCCCTTAGCGCCACCCGCGATCTTCTTTCGCTGCCGATCATTCAAAGCCTCGAAGTCGTCTCGCCGCATGTAAACTTCACCACGAACTTCCAAAATGCCAGGTACATTCTGAGGCAATTTCAATGGGATCTGGCCGATCGTCCGAATGTTCTGGGTTACGTCCTCACCATACTCGCCATCGCCGCGCGTCGCTGCTTGCACAAGAATGCCTTGTTCATACCGCAAGCTCATGGCCAAGCCATCAAACTTCAGCTCGGCCACATAATCAATAGCGGGCGCCTGGGCGTCATAAGCCAACTCTTTGCGAACACGGCTGTCAAATGCCAAGGCACCACTCGATTCAGTATCGGTTTCAGTGCGAATGCTCAACATGGGCACCTGATGACGCACCGATTGGAACTCTGGCAACACAGCCCCACCCACGCGCTGCGTCGGTGAGTCGGGAGATTTCAAATGGGGAAATTTTGTTTCGTACGCCTGCAAGGCCCTGAACAACTTATCATATTCAGCGTCCGGAATTTCTGGCGCATCCAAGGTGTAATAAGCATGTGCATGCCGGTGCAACACGTGCTTCAAATGTGCAATTTGAGCCGATGCATCAGCCTCATCATGCGCCGCATCATTGCCATTCGAATCTGAAAACAAATCTAAATTCACAAGCAGACTCAAGCCGTGTAAAGAGATAAGGCCATTGACGACAAATCAGGAGAACAATCGACGCGCTTGCGGCGAGCCTGCCGAGAGCTCGCGTTGATCTAAGGCGTCATACAGTTGCTCTAAATCAGTAGCAATGGCATTCAGATCACCGTCAGTCAAGGCGTGCCCTGCACCATCTGTGATGATGCCATCCATCTCACGGCCCAAAATGCGCCCGGCTTCACGCAAGCGTGCAAAAGCTTGCTCTTCGCGCGGCACTTGAGGCACATCCAGACTGAGCGTGAACTCTCGGATGGCCGACAAAGCGGGATCATCGGCCATGGCAGCTTGCGAATCGAAAGACAAGGAAAGAACAGGCGGCAAACCTTGAACCTGCGCCGCCAACACCATGCGTCCGGGAATGACCCCCGCCACAAAACCCCAACGGGCAGCATGCTGCTGAATGTAGCCAGGGCTCCAAGCCGAAGCAGTCGCGCAAATGGTAAAGCTGAGTTGTGCATCGTGTTCGCTGGCAAATTGATCCAACTCACGGGCACGGGCAACCTCCTCCAACATGTCCGGAAATTCGGGGGCTCCGTTGATGGCATCGGCAAAAGCTTGTGCTTTGATGACAAACTCTGAAAATTCAATCTCATTCAACGGGCCAACGCGATTGGCCAATTGCACGCCCGCTTGGAAAGCGTGATATCGGCGTCCAGCGACAGGCGTTTCCCATTCGCCGCTGATGTCGCTCAAACCTTCAACGGCAAAGGGCTTGGTGCCAACACGGCGCGTTGCAGGCAAAGCAGCCAAAGCCGCGTCGCCAGAGACCTCAACATCCACCTCGATGGCGGCAATTACATCGATGAGGGCATCCAACGGTGGTTTTTTTTCTGGTGTTGGTAGCGCCTCCAAAGCATCTTCTAAAAAGCTGGGGTCCCGCGGCTCACCAGGGGCTGCGTTGGCAGCTTGCGAAGACAAGTCGGCGTCACGCGCCAAAGTATCAGGATCAGCCTGACGTGGGGCATTTTGACGGGCCGTCCAGAAGTTGTACAAAACAACTCCAACGAGGGTCAAACCCCCAACCAAGGCCAAACTGTTTTGCAAAGAGCTCATGAATGTTTAGAGGTTGAAAAGAGACAAACAAATCAAACCAACTCGGCCATTGAAACAGCAGCTTCCATGTCCACCGCAACAATGCGTGAAACGCCCTGCTCTTGCATGGTGACACCAATAAGTTGCTCGGCCATTTCCATGGCGATCTTGTTGTGACTGATGAACAAGAATTGTGTTTCTTTGCCCATGCTTTTGACCAACTTGGCATAGCGTTCTGTGTTGGTGTCGTCGAGCGGGGCATCAACCTCGTCCAGCAAACAGAAGGGTGCAGGGTTGAGTTGGAAAATGGCAAACACAAGGGCAATTGCGGTCAGCGCTTTTTCGCCGCCAGACAACAAGTGAATGGTTTGGTTCTTTTTGCCAGGCGGCTGCGCCATCACTTGCACACCCGAATCCAAAATTTCATCCCCGGTCATGACCAAGCGCGCATTCCCCCCCCCAAACAACTCGGGGAACATGCGGCCAAAGTGTTCGTTGACAATTTTGAAAGTGCCACCTAACAAGTCGCGTGTCTCAGCGTCAATTTTCTTGATCGCATCTTCCAGCGTCGTCATGGCTTCAGTCAAGTCCGCCGTTTGAGCGTCCAAGAAAATCTTGCGCTCACGGGCAACGGTCAGCTCGTCTAATGCAGCCAAATTGACAGCACCCAATGCCGCAATTTCACGGTTCAATCGATCAATCTCAGATTGCAAGCCTGTCAGGCGAACATTGCCCTCTTCAATGGATTTGGCCAGTACGTCGAGATCGGCTTCTGCATCGGTCAAGAGTTGGGTGTACTGCTCCAACCCCAAGCGTGAGGCTTGTTCTTTAAGCTGCAGCTCTGTAATGCGTTGACGCAAGGGATCGAGTTCCCGCTCGAAACTCATGCGGCGCTCATCACTGGCGCGTAAGCGGTTGGTCAAGTCATCGTACTCACTTCGCTTGGCCCCTAGAACTTGTTCACGCTCCATTTTCATGGCCAAGGCATTTTGCAGCCCTGCTTGCGCGGCGGCGTCGGTCAAACGCGAAAGTTCGTCCTTGGCACGTTCTTGCTCAGCGGCAATGGACTGGATTTGCTGCACCGCCGTTTCAAGACCACGCTGCAGTTCTGAGCGACGTGCTTCAAGGCTTCTTTGTGAAAAAGTTGCCTCTTGCGCCAAACGCTCTAGCGTACGTTGCTGTTCGCGGCATTCAGACAATTTGCGCTCAGCGTCAATGACACGCTCATCCAATTGGGCATGTCGTTCTTGGCTGTCTGCCAATTGCATGTCCAGCTCTTCAAAAAGGCCCTCAGCTGTCATGCGACGCTCTTGTAAATCCTCGAGGCTGAGATCGACCTCGGCCATGTCGCCAGCAATTTGTTCGCTGCGCGCACGCGTTTGCTCAGCCCACTGTGACAGGCGCAAAGTTTCAACTTGCAATTCGTGTGCTTTAGATTGCGCCTCTGAAGCTTCCTGGCGAATTGAGACCAGACGCTGTGCGGCATCTGAGTAAGCAGCCTCAGCCCTGACAGATGCGGACCGGGTCTCTTCTGCAATCAGGGTTTGTGCACGCAGTTGCTTTTCAAAGTTTTCAATGTCTTGTGCACGGGCCAACAAACCTGCCTGCTCGGAATCTGGCGCGTAAAAACTAACGCTATTTTTGCCGATGGCATGACCAGCTTGAACCACAAAGCATTCGCTGCCTTGCAATTGATCGCGCCAAACCATGGCGTCTTCCAAAGAGGGCGCCGTAAAGCAGCCCTGCAACCAATCCGTGAGCAATGCCGACAATCCTGCGTCTGACAGGCGCAGCAAATCCGACAAAGGACGGCACGCAGAAGGCAAGCCTTTGCGGGCAACAGTGACTGTGCCGTTGGGGGGTGAATAAAAAGACAACTTGGCGGGTGGCGTGTCTGCAGCAAAGGCCTTGACCATGTCCAAGCGCGATACCTCCAAAGAGGATAAACGCTCTCGGAGTGCAGACTCCATGGCGTTTTCCCAACCTGGTTCCATGTGGATTTTGCTCCACAGGCCTTGAAGATTGTCCAAGCCATGTTTGTTCAACCAAGGCTTTAGCTTGCCGTCAGTTTTGACTTTTTCTTGTAAAGATTTGAGCGCTTCGATTTTGGCGGTCAGGTCTGCCAACTTAGCCGACTCATCGTTGACCGCCTGCTGCTTCGCACGGCGCTCTTGGTCCAAACGTGGTGTTTGTTCTTCCAGTTCTTGCAATCGCGCGCTGGACTCTTTGGACAAGGCCTCTGCATGGGCCAGTTGTTCTTGCAGATTCAGCAAACGTTGCTCATCTGGTGCGTCCAAGGCGTTGCGGTCGGCCACCAAGCGTTCACGACGCATGGTCAGTTGGCGTGTTTGGTCTTCAATATTGCGTTGATCGGCTGCCAACACTTGAATTTGCTGCTGCACTTGCACAACGCTGCCGCGCTGTTCATTGGCTTTGCCTTGGGACTGGCGCAATGCTTCTTCCAAGTCGGGCAAAGCTTGTGCTTGGTCTTCAACTTGCGCGGCCAATGTCAATGTTTGATCTTCGGCCTGAAGTGCTTGCTCAGCCAAGGACTCGAGTTCAGCTTGAGCTTGAATTTGACGATCGGACCAGTCTGCAGTTTGCGCCTGCAACTGGGCCATGCGTTGTTCGGCACGTTGACGGCCTTCCACCACAAATCTAATTTCAGCCTCAAGGCGACCCACCTCTGCACTGGCTTCGTAGAGCAGGCCTTGCGCTTGGTTGACGTGATCGCCGGCAGCGTAGTGTGCTTGTCGAACGGTTTCAAGATCTGACTCAACATGACGCAGGTCTGCAATACGTGATTCCAAATCAATGACAGCTTTGTCTACATCGGTTTTGATTTTGACTTGATCGGTTTCTGCGTCAGCACGCTTGAAAAACCAAAGTTGCTGCTGCTTCAGTGTGCTGTCAGCCTTTAAATCATTAAAGCGCTGCGCCACCTCGGCTTGCTTTTCAAGCTTCTCGAGGTTGGCATTCAGTTCACGCAAGATGTCTTCGACACGCGTTAAGTTTTCACGCGTGTCTGACAAACGATTTTCAGTTTCGCGTCGGCGCTCTTTGTACTTGGAAACGCCCGCAGCCTCTTCCAAAAACAGACGCAACTCTTCTGGTCTAGATTCAATGATTCGGCTGATGGTGCCTTGACCGATGATGGCGTATGCACGAGGCCCCAAGCCCGTGCCCAAGAACACATCTTGCACGTCGCGACGGCGCACGGGCTGGTTGTTGATGTAGTAGCTGCTGTTGCCATCGCGTGTGAGCACACGTTTGACGGCGATTTCAGCAAACTGACCCCACTGACCACCGGCGCGGTGATCGGCATTGTCAAACACCAACTCGACACTGGCGCGACTGGCTGCCTTGCGCGTGTTGGTGCCATTGAAAATAACGTCTTGCATGGACTCACCACGCAATTCGGAAGCTTTGGATTCGCCCAAAACCCATCGACAAGCATCCATGATGTTGGATTTGCCGCAGCCATTAGGGCCCACAACGCCAACCAACTGGCCTGGCAGCACAAAGTTGGTGGGTTCTGCGAAGGATTTGAATCCAGATAATTTGATGGAATTGAGGCGCACGGCAGTCAGAAATTGGGTCAAAAGGCACACCTTGTGCCAGAAGCCTCCATGTTAACCGACCCGAACCGGCCAATGGACACCGATTTCCCCTGAAATTGGGGAGAAATCCCCCCCAACTATCCCGGATAATTAGCGGATGAATCCCTTATTGGCCCACCTCCAACCCTACCCCTTCGAACGCCTGCGCCAGTTGTTTGCGGGTGTGACCCCGCCAGCCAACCGCACGCCCATCAGTTTGGGCATCGGCGAGCCCAAACATGCCACACCCGAATTCATCAAAACGGCCCTGATTCAGTCGCTCGATACAGCACTGTCTGGCTATCCTGCCACGGTGGGTGAATTTCGCATGCGCGAAGCGTGTGCACATTGGCTCAAAAGACGCTACGCGGTGGACGTCAATCCCGCGACGCAAATTTTGCCGGTAAATGGCTCACGGGAGGCTTTGTTTTCGCTGGCACAGGCTGTCCTAGACCCCACCCAAATTGGAGCACGGGTCATCAGTCCCAATCCGTTTTATCAAATTTACGAAGGTGCCACGCTTCTGGGGGGCGCAGAGCCTTTTTACGTGGCGAATGCACCCGAAAATGAGTTTGCAGCAGACTGGGACACCGTCCCGGAAAGCGTCTGGGAAAAGACACAACTTGTCTTCGTTTGTTCGCCGGGCAACCCCACGGGCAAGGTCATGCCACTTTCCGAGTGGAAAAAGCTCTTTGAATTGAGCGAAACATATGGCTTTGTGATTGCTTCAGATGAGTGCTACAGCGAGATTTACTTCCGCGACGAGCCCCCTTTGGGTGGTTTAGAGGCAGCCAGTCAATTGGGCTACAAAGAATTCAAACGCCTTATTTCCTTCACCAGTTTGTCCAAGCGCAGCAACGTGCCAGGACTGCGAAGCGGCTTTGTGGCGGGCGATGCCGCCATCATCAAAGATTTTTTACTCTATCGCACGTATCACGGCTGTGCCATGAGTGGCGTGGTGCAAGCTGCCAGCATCGCAGCCTGGAATGACGAAGCGCATGTGCTCGAAAACAGAAACATGTACCGCACCAAATTTGCACAAGTCACACCGGTTTTAGCTGAGGTGCTGGACGTCAAATTGCCCGATGCCAGTTTTTATTTGTGGGCGGGTATCCCAGCAGCTTGGCACAACAGTGATACCGACTTTGCGCGTGAGTTATATGCTGCCGAAAATGTCACCGTTTTGCCTGGCAGCTACATTGGCCGAACCGCCAACGGCCTGAACCCAGGACAAGGCCGTGTGCGAATGGCCTTGGTTGCCGAAACAGCCGAGTGTTTAGAAGCAGCACAGCGCATTTCGCGCTTTGTTCGAGCAGGTCGCCCATCATGAGCGCCACACTCCGACTTGCTGAGCAACTGATTTCGCTCCCCTCCGTCACACCGGAAGATGGCGGCTGCACGGCCCTCATCAATTCGCACCTAGCACCCTTGGGGTTTCAATGCGAAGTGATTGACTTAGGGCCAGACCACTTCAAGGTCCGCAATCTATGGGCCAAACGACCAGGAACCTCCCAACAAACCTTGGCTTTTGCTGGCCATGTGGATGTTGTGCCAACGGGTCCCTTGCACCAATGGTCCAGCGACCCCTTCACGCCAACACACCGGGATGGCAAACTATTTGGCCGCGGGGCCAGCGACATGAAAACGTCCTTGGCTGCCATGGTGGTGGCCGCACAAGAGTTTTACCAAGAATGCCCCAACCCGGCATTGGGTATCGCATTTCTGTTGACCAGTGACGAAGAAGGCCCTGCCTTAGATGGCACTGTGCGCATTTGCGAAATGTTGCAGCAACGCAATGAGACACCGCATTACTGCATCGTTGGCGAGCCCACGTCAGTTCAACAAACGGGTGACATGATCAAAAATGGCCGACGTGGCTCGCTGAGCGGCAAATTGACCGTGAAAGGCATCCAGGGCCACATTGCCTACCCCCAACTGGCCGATAACCCGGTGCACCGTGCCGCGCCTGCATTGGCAGAATTGGCCAGCATGGTGTGGGACACCGGCAATGAATTCTTTCCCCCTACCAGTTGGCAAATCAGCAATGTTCAAGCAGGAACTGGGGCGACCAACGTCATACCGGGCGAGATGGTGATTGACTTCAACTTCCGATTTTGTACCGAATCCACAGAAATGTCGCTGAAGCAACGCCTCACCGATGTGCTCTTGAAGCATGGCCTGACATTTGACATTGAATGGACGCTGGGCGGACTGCCCTTTCTCACCACCCCTGGCACCTTGGTCAAGGCGGTGCAAGAGGCCATTCTGGACGTCACAGGTTTGCACACAGAACTGTCGACGACGGGCGGCACCAGTGATGGGCGCTTCATTGCGCAGACCTGCCCTCAAGTGATTGAACTGGGACCACCCAACGCGACCATTCACAAAATCGATGAGCATGTTGCGTTGGCAGACATTGAGCCCTTGAAAAACATTTACAAAGCTGTCTTATTCAACCTCAACAATGCCTGTTCGGTTCAAGCGAGTCAGACGGCTTAAGACCTGCACGCCATGGATTTAAATCAACTCATCACAATCAGTGCAGACCAATTGGTGCAGGCCAAAGTTGCATTTGGTCACGGCACGCTCACGGCACAAGATGAAGCTGCCTGGCTTATTTTGTGGCAACTCAAGTTACCCTTAGATTTAGATTTAACGGAAGACGCTGCCAGGCTTCAAGCACAGGTATTGGCATTGCAGCCGAGTCTCGACGTCACCAACATCTCGAAAGCTCAGATTGAAGCTTGCCAACGCCTTATTGCGCAACGCATCGAAACACGCAAACCTGCGGCCTATCTCACACATGAAGCATGGCTTCAAGGGATTCCCTTTTATGTGGATGAACGCAGCATTGTGCCCCGCAGCTTCATTGCCGAGCTGATTGCAGAGGGCGCCTTCGACGGCTGGCTTTCTGAAACTTCACATGCTTTTTTGGACCTCTGTACGGGCAATGGCAGCTTGGCTGTTTTGTGCGCCATGGCTTATCCGGAAATTCAAGTCACGGGCGCAGACATCTCAACTGATGCACTTGCGGTTGCCAAAATCAATGTTGAAAAACATCTGCTGACAAATCGAATTCAACTCGTTGAAAGCGATGGTCTCAAAGGCCTGTCTCAGCAATTTGATTGCATCATTTGCAACCCGCCCTACGTATGCGAAGCCAGTATGCAAGCTTTGCCTGACGAATACAAAGCCGAACCCTTGCTTGCATTGGCGGGAGGTCCCGATGGCATGGACTTTGTACGTCAGCTGTTCATCGACTTGCCTGCACGTATGAATGACAAAGCCATCTTGGTGCTTGAGATTGGCAACGAACGTGAGCACTTTGAAAATGCATTTCCAAGACTTGAAGCTGTCTGGTTAGATACCAGCGCTGGAGAAGACCAAGTCCTGTTGGTTACCAAAGAAGCGCTCGTCCAGGCCTTCAAGGCGTGAATCAGGTGACAGGTCCTTTGCGCATGAAAACACAAGTTGTTGCGTCACCAGAAGGCTGGCAACAATTCGAGTCGCTTCTCAGAATTTATGCAGCCACAGACCTTGATCAACCGCACCTCAGCAGCATTTGGAAAGACCTTGACGATTTACCAGCCCGCTACGGCCCTCCTTTGGGTGCCGCAGTTTTATTGCTAGACCAGCAGTCTGCTGCAGACTCGCATCAAGTCATTGGATGCGGCGCACTTGCCGCAACACAAATGAAGGGCGCTTGTGAAATCAAGCGCCTCTTCATTCAACCGGCTTTTCGAGGCCTTGGTGGCGCCAAAGTCTTAATTCGGGATCTGATTCAAAAAGCCCAAGCTGAAGGCTATGATCAAGCTGTCTTGAGTACTTGGCAAAGCAATGTGGCGGGTTTATCCCTCTACCGTGCCTTGGGATTCTTGCCAGTACCTTCCTTTAAAACACACCCCAATCCAGAATTGATCTTTCTCGGGCGCCCCTTGCGTGCGGCCGATGCTCAACCCCCTTCATGATTCAACTGAAAAATGTCACTCTGCGCCGCAGCGCCAAGGTGTTACTCGATGCTGCCTCCGTCACCCTCAATCCGGGCGAAAAAGTAGGTTTGGTTGGTCGCAATGGCGCCGGCAAATCAACCCTGTTTGCACTCTTCAATGGCAGCTTGCATGAAGATGGTGGAGACTTTTCGATGCCCAAACAATGGCGTTTGGCGCAAGTGGCTCAGAACATGCCAGAAACAGAGGAAAGTGCAACTGATTTTGTGCTGGGCGGTGACACACGATTGGGCGAATTGCGTGCAGTCTTGCATGCAGCCGAACTTGCCGAAGATGGCATGGCCATGGCACACGCACACGTAGACTTGGCAGATGCAGGTGAACACGATGCGGTGCCGCGGGCTCAGGCCTTGATATTGGGCTTGGGATTTCGATCTGCCGAATTGAACCAACCCGTCAACAGCTTCTCAGGCGGCTGGCGAATGCGTCTGCAATTGGCCCGCGCTTTGATGTGCCCTTCTGACTTGTTGATTCTGGATGAGCCTACCAATCACTTGGACTTGGACGCTTTGGTTTGGCTTGAAGCTTGGCTCAAACGTTACAACGGCACCATGATTGTGATCAGTCATGATCGAGAATTCTTGGATGCTGTAACAGATGTCACGCTGCACATTGAGCATGCCAAATTAAACCGCTACGGCGGCAACTACAGCGCGTTTGAAACCCTCAGATCACAGCAGCTTGAGTTGCAACAGGCCTCCTTCTCTAAGCAGCAAGACAAAATTGCACATTTGCAAAAATTCATTGACCGCTTTAAAGCCAAGGCCAGCAAAGCAAAACAGGCGCAAAGTCGTGTCAAAGCACTTGAGCGCATGGAAAAAATTGCCCCGGTTCTGGCAGATGCTGACTTCACATTCGAATTCAAAGAACCACAGAATTTGCCCAACCCTATGCTGGCCATTTCCGATGCCAATTTGGGTTACACCATGGATGGTCAAGAAAAAGTCATTGTGCGGCAGGTCAACAAATCGGTTCTAGCGGGCCAACGCATCGGTATTTTGGGCGCCAATGGCCAAGGCAAATCCACATTGGTTAAAACCATCGCTCGGAGCATCAAAGCTTTGTCCGGGGAACTCACTGAAGGCAAAGGTCTCAACATAGGCTATTTTGCGCAACAAGAATTAGACGTGCTGCACCCGGCCGACAATCCGCTTGAGCACATGATTCGCTTGGTGAAGGACCTAGGCGCCATTCCAGGCCAATCCTCTCGCGAACAAGATTTACGCAACTTTTTGGGCACCTTCAATTTCACCGGTGACATGGTGAAGCAAAGCGTAGGCTCCATGAGTGGTGGCGAAAAAGCACGATTGGTTTTGGCCATGATTGTGTGGCAACGTCCCAACCTCTTACTGCTGGATGAGCCGACCAACCACCTAGATTTGGCGACACGCGAGGCCTTGTCGATGGCACTGAATGAGTTTGAAGGCACCGTGATGCTTGTAAGTCATGATCGTGCACTTTTACGTGCTGTGTGTGATGAGTTCTGGTTGGTGGGCCGGGGTGAGATCAAGCCCTTTGATGGCGACCTTGACGATTACCAGCGTTATTTGCTTGAAGAGTCAAAACGGCTTCGCGAAGAAGCAAAGGCCAGTGATGCAGCGGCAGCGTTGCCACACGCAATCGCGGCCACCGTGGCGCCCATGGTTCCCATGGCCTCAGAGACTAAGTCAACTGCACCCTTCCAAAATCGCACTGCAGAACAGAAAAAAGAAGATGCTCTGTTACGTCAACAAAAATCTGCACTCGCAAAACCGTTGAAAAAATCGATTGAAAAAGCAGATGTGCAATTGCTAAAGCTTCAATCAGAAAAAGCCGCGCTTGAAAACAAGCTAACGCAAGCGCTGGCACCTTCTGAAATTGCAGAAACAGGCAAACAACTCAAATCGGTCAACAACGCACTTGACGAATTAGAAGCGCAATGGCTTGCTTGGTCTGAAGAGCTGGAAAAGATGGAGCAATCAGCTTAAAGAGCCATGCAGCGCTAAGAAAAAACCCCACGAAGCGTTAGCCTCGTGGGGTTTTTGATATGGGTTTGAGCATTTGGTGGGTCGGGCGAGATTCGAACTCGCGACCAACGGATTAAAAGTCCGCTGC
>JAOATL010000017.1 GCA_030158125.1 Limnohabitans sp.
ATTCACTGGTCACGATCTACTGGAATGGGTGGTCACGGTCGATCAAAATACCCAGCTGCCAATGGAAATGCCACATTCACCCCTGCGGCTAACCAACCCCACGGCGAGAGCACAAGAATTCTGCCAGCCACCCACAAAGCCGCAAGGGCCCCCAGGTAGGCCCCTTTGGGTGTGGACTGCCCTGACCAGTTCTGCCCTGCCGTCAATAGAAATCCTGTTAGCACAGCCAGCGTGAATCCAAACAGCATCTCATGGGCATGCCACATCGGCCCTTGTAAATACGCGTACGGCAATAACCCACTGAATTGCAGGGCCCAGACCAATATGGAAAGAGAGGCAAACGAACTCGCAAGTAAGTAGAAGGGACGAAAGCCAAGATCCCACAACGCAAAGCGAAACTGCCCCCTTTTAGGCGGGCTTTGAATTTGAATCAGTGTGGCCATGTTGTAAGTCAGCTAGGTTGGGGTATGGTTTGAATGTTGCGTGAAATAGGCGTGGCTGTGGTGTAGCTATGGCAATACATAGAAAGCTGATTTCTCTTGCCTTATTTCCTGCCCTGTGCCTGCGGATGCTTGAACTTCGAATACAACCGACAACGTCCTTCCACGATAAAGTGCAGCAACCTCCGACGGCAGTGTCAGGCGTATAGGCAGCGATCCAATGCCAACGGCTGGCACTTCAAATTGCGCGTCCGAAGAAATGCGCAGATTGGGAATACCGCTCACGCTTACGGTAAAGCGCTGTTTCTCTTCCAGGCCGTTCATGATCTGCATGCGGTACACATTCTCGATTTCACCTTGCCCAACTTCGCGGGCTAGGGAACCTCGGTCCTTAATGATGTCCACGGAGAAACTCTTGCGTGTCACCAAGCTGAACGTGAAGACACTGCACACCAGGCAAAGCAACGTGCAGTAAATCCATACACGTGGTCGACTGATCCGTTTGATGATCTGCTGGGCGCTAAGCTGCTGCATGATCCCATTGCCCGACGTATAGCGGATCAGTCCTTTGGGATAGTCCATTTTCTCCATGACCTGGTCGCAGACGTCGATGCAAGCAGCACAAGCTATGCATTCGTTTTGTAGGCCTTTACGTATGTCGATACCGGTTGGACAAACCTGCACACACAGTGTGCAATCAATGCAGTCACCTAGTCCAAGTGCTGCTGGATCAGCACCCCGAGCGCGTGAACCGCGGCTCTCTCCGCGCTGCTCGTCATAGGCAATCACCATAGAGTCCATGTCAATGAGCGCACTCTGAATGCGAGCATAGGGACACATGTGCTTGCAGATCTGCTCCCGCATGAAACCAGCGTTGCCGTACGTGGCCAAACCATAAAAAGACACCCAGAACCATTCCCAGGATGAGAAAGTAGCGTTCGATAGCTCAGACAGCATGCCTCGTATGGAGGAAAAATATCCTACAAACGTTCGTCCGGTAATGAGCGCGATGCCCATCCAGACGAGTTGCTTGGAAACCTTGCGCGCCATCTTGTTTACGCCCCAAGGGGCGCTATCCAGCCGCATGCGCGCTTGACGATCCCCTTCGGTATGACGTTCCACCCATAGGAAGATTTCGGTATATACCGTCTGCGGGCAGGCGTAACCGCACCACAATCGCCCGGCAATGGCCGTAAAGAAAAACAAGACCAGTGCAGCAATGATCAGCAACACGGCCAGATAGATGAAGTCCTGTGGATGCAGTACCAACCCAAGGACATAGAAGCGCCGTTCAGCCAGATCGAACAGAACTGCTTGCCTACCATTCCACTGTAGCCATGGCAGCCCATAAAAAACAATCTGCGTCACCCACAACATCACCCAGCGCAGGCGAGCAAATTGTCCACTCACAGAGCGTGGATAGACCTTCTCAGTCTTCTCGTACAACGAGAACTCTGACGAATCCTTACCACCCGATTTCACAGGCTGGATCTGAATGACTTTTCTAGTTACCACTTCACTTGACATCGTCAATCAACCTGCAGCTTTCAGCAGTTCATCCGCATGATCCACAGCACGCAGACTTTCCTGGAGCTTGAGCGGATGCTTCGAAGTGGCTAAACAGAATGTTGTTTTCCAGGTGAATGTGGTTGATCAGGTCATCGTGCAATTGTGCAATCCCGGCGTAAAGTGCACGCCAGGTATTGCAGGCGCCTTGCGGTGGGCTGGCGTTATTGCAAAGATGCATCAATTGCTCCAGCATCTCCCCGTGCTGGGTGTGCTCTGCGTGCATTACGCCTATGGGTTGCGACACAAAGGGATTTCCACCGGCTTTGAACATGGGAAACAGGATGTTCTCTTCCTTCATCATGTGGGAGAGCAAGTCCTGCTCAGCTTCCTCCAACAAGTCTGCTAAGCCGGTCGGCACGAGTGGATGGTCGCGATGTACAGCCTCTACACGCCGTGCCATACGGATCAGCTCAGGCAATTGCTCGCGATGCACTGCGTGGTAGCGCTCCAAGATATGGTCGATGAGGGTCTCAGGGCTTTCATGTTCTACCGGCTCGTCGGTACGCTGAATCACTGCTAACTCACGCATCACCGCCACCACGTCCAAGCCCTTTTCAGACGCGGCCTGCGCCAAACTCACTTGACCTCCACAACAGAAATCGAGCTTGTGGCGGCGAAAAATGGCGGTGGCTCCTGGTATTTGGACGGCGATGTGACCTATGGCTTGTTGATCATCGAGGACATAAGCCTCAGGCTGGGCGTTTTGCAAGTGGGCGTTCATGGGTAGGGTCCTTATAAAGATTCATTTCACATGAATGTATTCTATACGATATGATTCATATGAAATGAATCTTTATTCAATGACTGCAACACCATGCAACTGACCCAGTGGACCGACTTCTCCTTGCGCGTGCTCATGTACTGCGCAGCATGGGAGCACCGTGAGCTGCCGGTAACAATCACCGAGATTGCAGGCAGCCACGGAATCTCACGCAGCCATCTGACAAAAGTTGTTCACCAGTTAGGCGCGCATGGCCTGTTGGAGACCACACGCGGGCGTGGGGGCGGCATGCGTCTGTGCAAGCCGGCAGCAGAGATCAATGTCGGGGCGGTGGTGCGTCAGACTGAGACGGATTTCGCCATGGTCGAGTGTTTTAACGCGCAAACCAATCAATGCTGTTTGAGCCCCCAGTGCCGCCTCAAGGGTGTGCTGCACCAGGCGACCAATAGCTTTCTTGCGGTACTCGATGGTGTAACCCTGGCAGACTTGGTTGCACCTGCGGCCAATCGGGCGAAAACCAGCAAAATGGCCATGCCCGTCTCCACTAAAGCCAAGACAGCAGACGACAAGAAGTCCTAGGCGCTCACGCCCGTGGGACTGCCTCGGACATCGCAAGCCGTTTATACAGTGCGGCCAACATATCGGATTGGGTCACGATGCCAACCACCTTGCGGCCGGCATCGACCACGGGAATATGTGCCAACCCTTTATCCGATACGCGAGCAATCAGTTGCGCGACGGGCGTTTGCGGTGTCGCTGTAAAAACATCGGATGTCATGATCTGCCCGACCACCTCAGCCTTCTCGGAAGTGAGACCGGGCGTTCGGCGCAGAAAGCCTTGCAAACGCACCGCCAGTCCGGCCGCGGACGTGTCATCCATCTGTCGCAAGAAATCTGCAACGGTCGCGATGCCAATCAGATTTCCAAACGCATCCACCACTGGCAAGGACTTGATCTTATGCAAGCGCAGGAGGTTCCAGGCCTTTTCCAGATCGGTATCAAAATGCACGGTCATCACATCGCGGGACATGATGTCAGCGCAAGTCAGTCCCACATGGCGTCCAAATGCGTGGTCCACGGCCAGGTTATATATTTCCACCAATTCGTCTTCCTGCACGTCCACAAAGGTATCCAGCGTGGCCACTGCACTGGCAAGGTCTTCATGGGCCAGGCCAATGCGGCGCAAGGGCGCCTCGTCCTGGGTACGGTGCAGACTGGGCGCGGTAGCTTGGGCATGGTAAGGATAAGGTCGACGCAGGATGAAGTTGCTGATCAGCATCGTGGACCCCAAGGCAATCCCGATATTGAGAACCACCTGTCCCGCAAGCTGCGTCATGCCTGAACCGGAATGCGGCCCATCCAGAACAATCAGCAAAGCTATCGCAGCACCAGGCGGATGAATGCAATGAAATCGAACCATAAACCAGATGCTGGCTGCGATTGCCACGGTGACGGCGAGCTGTATCGGAGCGAGCCAATGCACACAGAAAAAACCAACCAGACAGCAAATCAAATAGCTGCCCACGACTGGCCAGGGTTGTGCAACGGGGCTGTGTGGCTGCACATAAAGAATCACCATCGTTGCGGCCAAAGGCGTAATAACCCAGTGACCGCTGCCATTTACCGCGTGCAAGAATATCGAACACAGGCCCATGCCCAGAAGTGCCCCCAGTGCTGCACGCCAGCGCTCGGAGGTAAAAAGGGTATGGATACGGTTCAATGCTTGCATAAATATTCTCTTATTCGGACCATGGTACTGCTGCGTGGCTAAACTTTGCACATGGACTACGCCACTATCAAACTGCTGCACCAATCCTCGGTCGCGCTCTCCGGCTTGGGTTTCGCTGTGCGGGGCATTGCCTCTTTGCGTGGGGCGCAATGGACGCAGAGCCGGTTGGCAAAGAGTTTGCCGCATGTCGTGGACAGCGTTCTGCTGCTATCCGCCGTGACCTTGGCAGCCATGCTGCACCTCAACCCTGCACATGCGCCATGGCTGATGGCCAAGTTACTGGGCTTGCTGCTCTACATCGGCTTGGGCATAGTGGCACTTCGTCCACGTTTTGGATGGAAGACCCGTGCCACTGCATGGGTACTGGCCCTGGTCGTACTGGCATGGATTGCGACGGTCGCTGTGTTGAAAAATCCCTGGGGGTTTATTGCCATCCTGCTGCAAGCCAGCGCCTGACACGTCAGCCAAGCCTTACGCCAGGACGACGGACGAACCCTGTCGGTCGAAAGCGAGATAGCGGGTCATCTCGCCTCGTTTGATGGACTCCACCATGGATTGCAATGACTTATCCACCTCCCCCACATCTGGCGCGCCGTGTGCACTTCCTGATAGAGCCCCGGCGAATACGAAGCACCATGCATGGCCGAACTGCGCCGCTTCCTGGACCAGGGTATCGAAAGAGGATAGGTCGCTTGGGCTTTTGTCAACACACATCACCGGGGCCAGCGCGCCGCCTTCGCCCGCCTCAAAGCCTGCCCGCTGCTCTGCATTTGCGTCATCTGGCAGTACTGCATCGGCAAAGACAAACAACAAGCGCTGCTGCAAAGTCTGTGCGCGTGCTGCCTTCAATAGGTCTGCAAAATTTTCAATATTCATTCGGACTCCGTGGATAGATAGGTCACATATTGGTCAGATTCAGGCCGCACACGCGCAGGCTTGGCACGCTGTACCGTACCCAGACTTAAGAAACAAATGGCGTACTCATGTGTGTTCAGGCGAAATAATCCGCGCAAGCTAGTTGACTTCAAAGCCTTGCCACTGGTGAGTGCCGATCCGAAACCCAACGCCGTGGCCATCAAAAGCATGTTTTGCACCGCACACCCTGCAGAAACCACACGTTCCAACAGCCCGATCTCTGCATCGCCGCGCTGGTCTTCAACCACCAGCATGAGTAGCAGTGGTGCACGCAGTGCCTTCTCATAGGCTTGCTGCAATTGCTCAGGCAAGGCAGAAGAATCTCGCTCCAACAAAGCATCGGAAAACGCCCGACCCAAAGCTGAACGCTCCCCATCGGGAATGACAACAAAGCGCCAGGGCAATAGCTGTCCATGGTCCGGCGCATGTGCAGCCGCATCCAAAATGAGCAAGAGCTGCTCAGCATCTGGACCAGGCGAGCCCAAGCGCTTAGGCAATATCGTCTGGCGTGATTGCAGAAGATTGGAAAGGAGGCTCGGGATTTCACTTATCGGCATTTCTTCACCGCACAATACGCAGGCCTTTGTTCATTGCACCAAAGGTGAGTCGGCGGCGTACAGTTCGATGCCCTCAACCAGCGCTTGCCCCACCAGCAGACTCATGTACTGGTGCAAGGCTTTGGCACGCGATTGCATGGCCAGTTGCGCCGCCACGTGCTCCCGAACTTCATCAAAAGCCAAAGCCTTGCCATCACGCCGCTCCAACACGTCGATGATGTGAAAACCAAAGCGGGTATGGATGAGGCGCGGCTGCACACCCAATCCCACCGGGACCTCAGTTTGGAAGAACAGCGTACTCGCCAGTTCCGGCGCGCAGTCCTGCGGTCCGATCCAACCCAAGTCACCACCCTGGGTGCTTGTTGGGCAGTTGGACAACTCACCTGCCAGCTTGCCAAACAAATCAACAGGAACGTCTCTGCCCAGCAAACTGATTAATGCCTTGTCGGCATGCACACTGAGTGCCTGCACGTTCACGCCGGGCGTCACGGCAAACAGGATATGGCGTAAATGCACGGCCTGACCGACCACGTACTGGTTCCTGCGTGCGTCATAGTAGCGCTGGCACTCCTCGTCGGTAGGTGCTGGCACCTGCACAGCACTGTCAACCATAGTCTCCAGCACGGTACGTTCGGTCTCATTTAGCTCGGGGGCCTGCAGCACTGCCTTGTGTGGCAACAAACCGGCCTTGACGGCGTAATGGCGCAGAAGCTCGGTGTAGGCCAACTCGCGCAATGCCTCCTCGTCCGGTCGTTGTCCAGGTGTGTGCAAATGGATGCCGTTTATAGAGGCGGTCATCTCAGGCACGCTTGTTTTGCCTGGCAGGCTAGCAGGTCCTGGCTGGGTTTCAGCCGAAAAGCTTGACTCAAAAGTCGCGCTAGCGGTCTTGGAACCGCAACCGCAAGTGCCGCCGCCACCACAACCATGATTGGTTAATGAAGATGTGTTCATGAAATGTCCTTGACGTACTGTGGCTTAGCGGGCATTGCGGCTCAGTGGCTCACGTTCTACCAGACCCATGCGGCGGCTGCGCACCAACTGGTACGGACGTACCAGATAGGCCACGGTGCCAAAGCCACTCCAGACATGCACCAAGCGCGTGAATGGGAAGATCAGGAAGATGCTCATGCCCAGAAACATGTGCAACTTGAAAACCCAACTTGCCTCAGCCAATAGTTCGGGCGCACCGGCCTGGAAGGTGACGATGTGCTGGGCCCAACCAGCCAGCTTCATCATCATGCTGCCGTCCAGATGCTCGGCCGACAACGGAATAGTCGCCAAGCCCAGTGCCAGTTGCAGCCACAGCAGCACCAGCAGCACGATGTCGCTGGTCTTGGAGTTGATACGGATGCGCTCGTCGCTCAGGCGGCGGTGCAGCAACAGGCTCACACCGATAAAGCCCAGCACGCCAAACGCGCCACCCGAGACCATGGCCATGATCTGCTTGTTACCGGCACTGATGAAGGGCTCGTAAATAAAGTGCGGTGTCAACATGCCAACGGTATGACCACCCAGCAGGAACAATACGCCTACATGGAACAAATTGCTGCCCCAACGCAATTGGCCGGCGCGCAGAAGCTGCGAGGAGTCGCTCTTCCAGGTGTACTGGTCACGGTCAAAACGGAGCAGGCTGCCCACCAGGAAGATGGTCAGGCAGATGTACGGGTAGTAACCAAACAAGAGGTTGTCGAGGTAAGTCATATGCGTGCTCCTTGGGCACCGGGGCCTTTGGCAAAAACGGAAGCGGATGTGGCGGGCGCCGTATCAATCGGCGCCGCAGTCTTGCGTACAAAGTGGATCGGCTGGGCCTCGCCAGGCTTGGACTGACCTTTGGTACTGCAGCCATCAAAGGCTTCGGGCTCCTGCCATACATCGTCCATAGCTTCATCGGCGACGATGGCCACGGCCTGCACACGCTGGCCGCAGAGTTCCAGCACGGCGGCCACGGGCGCGGCATATGGGCTGCCGCGTTGCACCAGCGCACTGAAGACGGCGGTGAGGATGTGGGCCATCTCGCCCATGAACTCAATCGCCAGTTTGGGCGGCTGGGTGGAGGCAAACTCCAGCACCACGCACAGGTGATCCGGCAACTCTTCGGGGGCCATCAGCATGCCAGCCTTCTCGTAGGTCTGCACCAGGTCCACCATGGCCGGGCCGCGCTCGCGCGAATCGCCATGGATGTGCTCAAACATGTGCAGCGAGGTCGCACGGCCGCGGTCAAAGGTTTCCACATATCGCGCTTCCACCTCCATGGGGTCAAGGCGTGCAGCTCGTCGCGGCGGGCGACTGGAATCACTGCCTCCTTGTCGATGGCCTGCAGCAGTTCGGGCAAATGACTGCGCAATTCGGCGTCTGGGTATCCCAGCAGCAGGGCCAAGGCACGCAGGGAATAACGGTTGTCTTTCATGGCGTGTTCCTTTAAACGTAAGACTTGATCGGGATGGTTCGGGGTTTGGAGCCACCAAACAGACTGGTTTCACTACCACCATCCGAACAACCATTACCAAACGAGAAACCGCATCCACCGCGCAGATCAAAGGCGCTTTCGGCGTATTCGCGGTGGCTGGTCGGAATCACAAAGCGGTCTTCGTAGTTGGCAATGGCCATGATCTGGTACATCTCTTCCACCTGGGCCACGGTCAGGCCGGTCTGCTCCAGAACAGCCAGGTTTTGCTCCTGGTCCACATGCTTGCTGCGCTGGTAGGCGCGCATGGCCAACATGCGCTCCAGGGCGCGCACCACCGGAGCGGTGTCGCCGGCAGTCAGCAGATTGGCCAGGTACTGCACGGGGATGCGCATCTGAGCCAGGTCCGGAATCTCGCCATTGACGCCGATGTGTCCGGCGTTGGCAGCCGAAGTAATCGGTGAGAGCGGCGGCACGTACCAGACCATGGGCAGGGTGCGGTACTCGGGGTGCAGAGGCAAGGCCACCTTCCAGTCAACCGCCATCTTGTAGACTGGGCTGTTACGCGCACCGACCAACCATGCTTCGGGAATGCCATCCTCGCGGGCCTGTGCAATTACCTTGGGGTCGTTGGGGTTGAGGAACAGGTCGAGTTGAGCCTGGTACAGGTCTTTCTCATTCACCACGCTGGCGGCCTCTGCAATACGGTCTGCGTCATACAGCACCACGCCCAGGTAGCGGATGCGGCCCACGCAGGTTTCGGAGCAGACAGTAGGTTGACCAGCCTCGATGCGCGGATAACAGAAGATGCACTTCTCTGCCTTGCCGCTTTTCCAGTTGTAGTAAATCTTCTTGTAAGGGCAGCCGGAGACGCACATGCGCCATCCGCGGCACTTGTCCTGGTCGATCAAGACAATGCCGTCGTCTTCACGCTTGTAGATCGAGCCACTCGGGCAACTCGCCACGCAGGCCGGGTTCAGACAGTGCTCGCACAGGCGCGGCAGGTACATCATGAAGGTGTTTTCAAACTGGCCGACCATGTCCTTTTGCACCTGGTCGAAGTTCGCCAAGTTGGCGTCCTTGCTGCGCTTGCTGAATTCACCGCCGAGGATTTCTTCCCAGTTCGGGCCCCAGACGATCTTCTCCATGCGCTTGCCGGTGATCAGGCTGCGCGGCCGGGCTGTGGGCGCGTGCTTGACCTCGGGTGCCGACTGCAGGTGGTCGTAGTCGAAGGTGTAGGGCTCGTAGTAGTCGTCGATCTGCGGCATGTTGGGGTTGGAGAAGATGCGCATCAGCAACTTCCACTTGCCGCCCTGCTTAGGCTCAATAGACCCGTCGGCCTTGCGGACCCAGCCACCGTTCCACTTGTCCTGGTTTTCCCACTCCTTGGGGTAACCGATGCCGGGCTTGGTTTCGACGTTGTTGAACCAGGCGTATTCCATACCGGGGCGGCTGGTCCAGACGTTTTTGCAGGTGACCGAACAGGTGTGGCAACCGATGCACTTGTCCAGGTTCAGCACCATGGCGATTTGGGCGCGTATTTTCATGATGTTTTTCCTTTAAGCCTGAATCGTGGGAGCAGCTTCGCCATCGAGCCAATCGACTTTGCGCATCTTGCGCACCACCACAAACTCATCTCGGTTGGTGCCGATGGTTCCGTAGTAGTTGAAGCCGTAGCTGAACTGCGCGTAGCCGCCGATCATGTGGGTGGGCTTGGTCACGATGCGGGTCACCGAGTTGTGAATACCGCCGCGTGTGCCGGTGATTTCTGCACCCGGTGTGTTGATGATTTTTTCCTGTGCGTGGTACATGAGCACCATGCCCGGATTCACCCGCTGGCTCACTACTGCACGGGCAGCAATGGCACCGTTGATGTTGAAGAGTTCGACCCAGTCGTTGTCCTCAATACCGGCAACTTTGGCGTCGTCCTCACTCAGCCAGATCACCGGGCCACCGCGATTGAGCGTGAGCATCATCAGGTTGTCGGTGTAGGTGCTGTGGATACCCCACTTCTGGTGCGGCGTGATGAAGTTCAAGGAGATTTCCTTGTTGCCATTGGGCTTGCGCTCCATGATGCCGGCAACGGCCTTCAGGTCCACCGGTGGGCGGTAGCTGGTCAGTCCTTCCCCGAATGCAATCATCCAGGGGTGATCCAGGTAGAAGTGCTGACGACCGGTCAGGGTGCGCCATGGGATCAGCTCATGCACATTGGTGTAGCCGGCGTTGTAGCTCACGGTCTCACTTTCAATGCCGCTCCACGTAGGTGACGAAATAATCTTGCGCGGCTGCGCCTGGATGTCGCGGAAGCGGATCTTCTCGTCTTCGCGGTGGATGGCCAGATGGGTGTGGTCGCGCCCAGTAATCTTGCCCAGTGCCTCCCAGGCCCGTCAGTAAGATTCGTGTGAAAACCGGCCACTTTGACCAAATCCTAAAGTGGCAACGTCATCCGGGCCGGCACTCCTTCGGGTTTCAGGTCCGTCGGGTAATCACCAAATCGCTTCAGTTTACTGGTGGCATACGGGCTGAGGAATGCCAAATCGGCTGGACGAATGCTGACGCCCTCCGACTTCAGCTTATGAAGTGCCTGGGTCTGATCCACAACGGTTTGTAACGCCACTGCATTGGTCACAAGCTCGTTGTAGACGATCGCTTTTTCTTGATCTTCAGGATTGTTTGAGCGGAGGTGCCCGCCAGAACCAAAAGCGAGATACTTAGCAAATTTGTGATGCCGCTCGATCTTGGTTGTTCCCTTATGCACAGTGCGACGCAAGGACTCGTCCATGATCCATTCCAGAAGATACGTTGTGCGAACTGCATTACCAAGCTCTTTCAAAGCCAGAGCGAATCGATTTTTGATGTTGTAGCTATTGATCTTCGCCAAGACTGCAGAAGGCGCTATGGTGCCGCTCTGGATTGCCAGTGCTAGTTGCATGAACTGAGGATAGTGTTCATGGATCAGCGCCCAGTTGACCGTGCCAGAAAACAGTGAGTTGATTTTCGAGTACCTGTTGGCGTTATCAGATCGAAACAAATTCAACGAGTGCCAGCGCCGAATGCGCGGCATCAGTTCAATACCCAGCAAGTACGCAAGTCCAAAGACAGCTGCCGACTGGCCGTGTGTAACGGCATGAAGGCGTTTTGGCTTCACATCCGATAGATTCTGAAGCAGCGCATCCAGAATGTACGTCGCCTCGTAGGTCCCGCAGGCGATGAAGCGGCTAAACAGCGCAATGTAATTGTCCGCAACATGTCGATAGGCGATGCCACCAGTTTTTCCATATCGGATATGGTGCTCTGCAAGTAAATTGTCTTCGTGTGTCTCGAAATGTGTGCCATCGGCGGCTGCGGAATGGCCGGTTCCCCATTGCTGTGGCAACTCAAATTGAGCATACAGGTTGATCAGGTCAGCAGAGGCAGCTCTTAAGTCTTCAATATCAACATGGCGGCGATCAGCAAAGGCCAGTTGATCAGCAGTGACTGTTCCACCGAGGTGACGAGCCGCTTCGGTTGGACCGAGGCCGCAGCCGTAGGCAAATGTAGTGAGCACGTAGCGGTGACTGGCTTCCTTAATTTGTGGTGCCAGTCGGGACGGGAGACCAAAATGTTGTCCCCATTTCGCCCAGTGTTCTGTGTTTGAAATCGCCTCCAGTACAGCGCGCTCCGGCATGTGCGCCATCATCTGCTTCTCAAGATTGATCGCCGACTCCGGAGTTTCGATCGCACGCAGCCGCGTAACCACTGGCCGTCCGTGCCTACCTCGTTGGAGATACGCCTGTTGGCCACTGCCCACAGCGTTATCCAGAAAACGGGCCTTTTGATCAAGGGCGTCTTTCACTGAACGAATCAGTCCGTCAGCGCCATTTGCCCACCCGCGCGCAGTGGCATATGCCGCGACTGCGGCAGGGTCGGTGGTTTCGGATGGCAACCGATCCCAGAACCGATCGAAACTTTGGGAGCCGCTCACGAAAACCTCACCGGCCTTGATCGCTGCTGCCAACTCCAGAATGGCCACGACCTCCAATTGACGTCTGTTGAAAATCCGTTTGTCATCGGCATGGTCATGCACGAGGGCCTGCCATTCGCGTGGCAAAGTATTGGGTGCTACGCCAGCGACAGTCGAGTAGTCCGTGTGCGATGAATCTTGACTTGAAATTGATCGCACCAGGCACAGCAGCCCCTGACTTGTCGGTACACCCTGCAGCGGCAAAGTCTCTACCAAACGTAGCAACGCGCTACGAAGAGGAACAAATACGGCGCGAGCAAATGGGCGCCAGTTCTGTCGCTCATGCTTCAAGTGCTCCTGGCAGCTCTGTACCAGCGCTTCGCGCCCACCTCGCGCGGTATAAAGCGATTCAACCCGTGAAACCTTCTGCACTGGGTCAGCATCCAATCCGTGCACAATCAGCGAATCATGAAATGCACGGACAAGGGCATCGGTTTTATTGCGCCGCGTTTGATACCACTCTGTCAGGCGCAGCTCACTCTTCCACTCTACTTTGCGGGCGAGCCTTAGCAGCATTTGTGTTAAGTCGTCCAGGACCTGGCCGCGCGCATCGTGAATCACCGCCATTAGCAAAGTATGGCGCCGTGGGGCGACGTACTCCCTAAGTTCAAGTGCGTTGAGTCGTCGGGCCTCATTGGCCCACTGCAGAATCTTTGAATCTGCGATGGACTGCAGTGCCATCGTTGGATTTGGCAATTGCTCGAGCCACTGGTAGCGATCAATCAGCGCATTGAGATTTTTCCGAGAGGCACGTCCCGGCGGGTCACACAAATTGGAGAAGGGCGATTTCATCGTCTTTGGATCCACGACCAACAGTGTTTCCAGTACAGCCCGCTGGGCAGTACAGAGGAGGTCGCAGACATCGTCCCACTGTTTGGCATTAACGTTGCTGTGCGCCGTGCCAGCCAGACGCCGCAAAGTGCCGAGCGCCGGCAACTCGAAACCGTGACGAATGAGTGCGTCAATCGCTGAATTGATGATGTCCGCTGGATCCGTACGCGCATGGGCAGTCTTACGCATTGCGGCTTTGGTCAGTGCCAGCGCCTCGGGTCCCCACGAAACCACTCTAAGTCGTTTGAAAATGGCCTGACGGTGCCGATAGCGCGTTCGCTCTGGGAATACCTGACTGGGTTGGAATTCGACGCCCATACGGCGGGCGACGTGCTCAATTGCGATGTCGGGGATTTCGGCGGGCGGTCGAAATCGTCCAATACTCTGAAAAATCTTTAGTTGCACAAGCAATGCCACTTGTGATGCGGTGGCTCGTACGACGGTAGGTGCCCACTGGCGCTCATCGAAGCTCGGGCTGAAGAGTTGCTGCAAGTCGCTTGGAGTCAGCGGATCGGGTAGCTCTGGATAGATTACGCTTGCAGAGATGGGGGCCATACGGTTCCCGAGTTGACAGGGTCTTGAACCATACCAAAACCCACCCTGCGACCACGCAGCCAATTCCTACAAAGGAACAAAGTGGCCGGTTTTCACACGAATCTTACTGACGGGCCTTCTAAACGTGCATTCATGATTACAGTCCTTTAAAGATTCATATCGAATGAATCTATTTTAATCAATAAATATCCATTTAAAATGAATCTTTAATAATTTATTGAAAATTTATGCGCCTCACCCAATGGACGGACTACACCTTGCGCGTACTCATGTATTGCGCTAGCTATCAAGGTCGAAAAGAGCCCATCACCATTACTGAGATCGCTGAAAACTATTCAATATCCCGCAGTCATCTGACCAAAATTGTTCAACAGCTTGCAGCCATGCGTTTGCTAGAAACCACGCGCGGGCGGGGCGGTGGGATGCGTTTGGTGAAGGCCACTGTCGATATCAATATTGGTGCCGTGGTGCGGCAAACAGAGACCGACTTCAATATGGTGGAGTGTTTTGACCCGATGCAAAACCAATGCAGCCTCAGCCAGCGTTGCCAGCTCAAGGGCCTGCTGCACAAGGCAACGGCGAGCTACCTCGCTGTGCTGGACGCAATGACGCTGCAAGACTTGGCGGAACCTGCAACTCGATCCAATGCCACCAGCAGGTCGGGCAGTGCTCTTACACACGTTGCGCACCCCAAATCACGGCGGCATATACCTCCCACGTAAGTCTGGAGCAGCGCATCAATTTTTTAAAAATCCATTGATCAGGGTCAACACAAGTGCTTGCGCAGCGGCGTATTGTTCAGGCCACTGTGAAGGCCCCAGACCGAGACTTTCGACCATCCCCACGGTGACTCATTCCGCATGACAAATCCCCAATTAGCTGCTAAGGCCACGGCATCGGTGCTACAGGTTCCAATGGAGCTCGTCTGCCCCGCTGGCAGCCTTCCCGCCCTCAAAGCCGCCGTAGACAACGGCGCAAGCTGTGTGTACTTGGGCCTGCGCGATGCCACCAACGCCCGAAATTTTGCGGGCCTCAACTTCGACGAAGCCGCCATTGCCAACGGTATTGCCTACGCCCACGCACGCAGCTGCAAAGTTTTTATGGCGCTAAATACCTACCCGCAGGCGGCTAACCCGCAGCTGTGGCGCAGCGCCGTAGACAAGGCGGTAGACCTGGGCGTGGATGCTGTAATTCTGGCCGACCCTGGGCTTATGCAATACGCCGCTACCCACCACCCCGCAATGCGGCTGCACCTCTCTGTGCAGGGCTCCGCCACCAACTTTGATGCCATCAACTTCTACCAGGAACAGTTTGGCGTGGTGCGCGCTGTGCTGCCGCGCGTGCTGTCACTCACACAAGTGCAGCAGGTGATCGAGAAGACGCCGGTAGAGATTGAGGTCTTTGGTTTTGGCAGCCTGTGCGTGATGGTGGAAGGGCGCTGCGCGTTGTCCAGCTACGTGACCGGCGAATCCCCCAACACCCACGGCGTATGCTCGCCGCCCAAGGCCGTGCGCTGGCAGGAGACGCCGCAGGGCCGCGAGTCACGCCTTAACGGTGTGTTGATCGACCGGTATGCGCCGGGCGAAAACGCGGGTTACCCCACGCTGTGCAAAGGGCGCTTTGATGTGGGTAGCGACGAAAACTACTATGCCATCGAAGAACCCACCAGCCTCAACACGCTGGAGTTGCTGCCGCAGCTGCAAAAGATGGGCGTGCGCGCCATCAAAATCGAAGGCCGCCAGCGCAGCCCCGCCTACGTAGCCCAAGTCACCAAGGTCTGGCGCGAGGCACTGGACCATTGCACCGCCAACCCGCACCGCTACACACCCAAACCGGTGTGGATGAGCGGGCTGGACCAAATTGCCGAGGGCCAGCAACACACATTGGGTGCCTACCACCGCCCCTGGAAGTAAACCTTATGAAGCTCTCGCTCGGACCCCTGCTGTACTACTGGCAACGTGAAGTGGTATTTGATTTCTATGAAGCCATGAGCCACACGCCCGTGGACATCGTCTACCTGGGCGAAGCCGTGTGCTCACGCCGCCATGAGCTGCGCCTTTCGGACTGGCTGGACGTGGCGCAGATGCTCAACGAGGCTGGCAAGGAGGTGGTGCTATCCACTCAGGTGCTGCTGGAGTCGGGTGCGGAAGTGGGCACCATGCACAAGATCACAGGCAATAGCGATTATTCGGTAGAAGCCAACGACATGGGCGCTGTGCAATGCCTCCATGGCAAAGTACCGTTTGTCGCGGGCCCACACCTGAACATCTACAACCTGCCCACTTTGCAATGGATGGCAGGGCTGGGTGCCACGCGCTGGGTCATGCCGCTGGAGATGAAGCGCAGCGACCTGGCGGTGATGCTGCAGGACATGCCTGCAGGCCTGCAAACCGAGGTGTTTGCCTATGGCCGGATGCCGCTGGCGTTCTCCGCCAGATGCTTCACAGCACGCCACCGCAATCTGCCCAAGGACGATTGCCGCTTCAGTTGCCTGGAGCATCCGGATGGGCTGATGCTAAAAACGCGGGAGCATGAAGAATTTCTGGTGCTCAACGGCACACAAACGCAGTCGGCCCGGGTTTATAACTTGGTGGACGCGCTGGAGGACATGCAAAGCCTGGGTGTGGACGTCGTTCGCATGAGCCCGCAGTCCCGGGACATGACCGAAGTTGTCGCTGTGTTTGACGCTGCGCGTCGACGCACGCTCACCCCACAGGATGCCCTGACACGCATGACGCCATTCATGCCCGACCGTGGCTGCAATGGCTATTGGCACGGCCAGCCCGGGTTGGACCAGGTGCCGCCCGAACCGGCCGTGGCCGCCTGAGCGCGCATGGTCTACGGAGAACGCTTCAACGGCATCAGCCATCTGGTGGGTGCGAGCCTGGCTACCTTGGGCGCTGTGCTACTCGTCGTGATCGCAGCGCGCATGGGTGACCCCTGGAAAATTGTCAGCTTCAGCATCTACGGAGCCATGCTGATCTCACTCTATGTGGCCAGCACCCTGTATCACAGCCTGCGCGGCCGTGCCAAAGCCATCTGGCAAAAATTTGACCACTGCTCTATCTACCTGCTGATTGCGGGTAGCTACACGCCGTTTGCGCTGGTGTCCTTGCGCGGGGCATGGGGCTGGACGCTGCTTGGCGCGGTGTGGACACTGGCAGTGGTGGGTATTGTGCAAGAGGTGGTGTGGGCGCGGGGCGCGCGGGTAACGTCTTTGGTGATCTACCTGCTGATGGGCTGGCTGGCGCTGGCTGTCATCGCGCCGCTGTGGGTTGCCCTTACCCCCAGCGGTTTTGCATGGCTGGCGGCGGGGGGATTGTTCTACAC
This sequence comes from Limnohabitans sp., assembly GCA_030158125.1. Classification (GTDB taxonomy): domain Bacteria; phylum Pseudomonadota; class Gammaproteobacteria; order Burkholderiales; family Burkholderiaceae_C; genus Limnohabitans_A. Next base: position 17,055 of record JAOATL010000017.1, read on the forward strand.
CGTCGGCATCATCTTTTATCTAGCCGACCAGCGCATTCGCCATGGCCATGGGCTTTGGCATTTGTTTGTGCTGGGGGGCAGCAGCTGCCACTTCATCACCGTGCTCTTTTTTGTCGCCTGAAATTCCATCCCATCTACCCAGGTATTTGCCGTGACCCCATCGCCCGCTTATATATTGCCCGCGCCGGTAGGAAAGGTACTGTCCCGCCTGCCGGCCTACCCCGGTTCGGTGCTGTTAGTCACCGCGCTGAATACGGTGCTGGCCAAAGAGCTGCCTGTAGATGTGCGCCCGTACCTGCGCAGCAAACGGCTGCGCATTCACGTCAGCGATGCGGGCTTGACCTTTGACTTCACCTGGTCTGGCACTCACTTTGTCGCGTCTAGCCCGCAGCCCGCCACCGACCTGACCGTCAGCGCCAATGCGCAAGATTTCGTGCGTCTGGCCCAACGCCTGGATGACCCTGACACCTTGTTTTTCAATCGCCGCCTGTCGATGGAGGGTGATACCGAACTGGGCCTGGTGGTAAAAAATGCCTTGGACGCCATGGAAATGCCCGTGCTCGATTTGCAACGGTGGGCTCCCAGCAAGGTTTTAGCCCGTTTCCTACCCGGGCGCACGGCCGCTGCGCCTACGCCCCACGCGGATCACAAAGTCCCAGGAGGCCCCGCTTGACTGAAGAGGTCGCCAGCAGGCCTTTGGTGTATGCGTGTTCGGGCTGCTCCAGCGCCGCCCAACTGGCCAACCAGGTGGCCTTGCGGCTAGACCGTTCGGGCGACGCCGAGATGTCCTGTATTGCCGGCGTGGGCGGGGATGTGCCCCATTTGATGAAAATTGCACTCTCGGGTCGGCCCATCATCGCGCTGGATGGCTGCCCGCTGGTGTGTGTACACAGCAGCCTGGCGCGCCACAACATTACCCCAGCGCGGCACTACCAGTTGCAGCAATACGGGGTCAAAAAGCGCAAACACGAAGATTTTGATGCCGAGCAGGCTGCCATGGTGCTGGCGCAGGTGCAGGCCGATTTGATTGCCGAGCCGCTGGGAACATCCCTCATGGGTACGCCTGCGTGTACGACGCTTGAGGGCGGCTGCCAGACCGAGCAACATGTGCGCAATGGCAGTACCGCTTGCGCATGAACGCCGCGCCATTTACCCAGTCAGCGACAGCAACAGCAGTTGCGGCACGCCGCATCATCGTCGCCATTTCCGGTGCCAGTGGTGCGGTTTACGGCGTGCGCTTGCTCCAAGCCTTGCGTGCAGCGCCGGGTGTGCAAACCCATCTGGTGGTGTCCGATGCGGGCTGGCGCAATGTGGCGCAAGAGCAGGGGCTGACCCGAACCGAAGTTGAAGCACTGGCCCACCAAGTGCACGATGTGCGCAACGTGGGTGCAGCAATAGCCAGCGGTTCGTTCCAATGCAGCGGCATGGTGATTGCGCCATGCTCCATGCGCACGCTGGCGGCCGTGACCCACGGTCTGGCCGACAATTTGCTCGCCCGCGCCGCCGATGTCATGCTCAAAGAGCGCCGCCGTTTGGTGTTGATGGTGCGCGAGTCGCCGCTGAGTCTGATTCACCTGCGCAACATGGTCAGCGCCACCGAGGCCGGTGCCATCATCTGTCCGCCCATGCCGGCCTTCTATCTGCGCCCGCAAACCGTGGCCGACGTAGTCGATGCCAGCGTGGCCCGGGTATTGGACTTGTTGGAAGTGCCGCACGACCTGGCCGCGCGCTGGGACGGGCAAGGTGAGTCATGAGTTACCACGACCTGCGCGACTTTATGGTGCAACTGGAACAGGCGGGCGAACTGCGCCGCGTGGCCGAGAGCGTTTCGCCCCATTTGGAGATGACCGTCCTGTGCGACCGCGTGCTGCGCGCCAACGGCCCGGCCATTCTGTTTGAAAACCCCACGGGTCACAGCATGCCGGTGCTGGGCAATTTGTTTGGCACACCCGAGCGTGTGGCCCGTGCGATGGGCGTGTCAGACCTCAAAGGCCTGCGCCCGTTTGGCGAGCTATTGGCCTCGCTGAAAGAGCCGGAAGCACCCAAAGGCTTCAAGGAAATGGTGGGCATGCGCAGCCTGCTCAAAACCCTGTGGAACATGGCACCCAAGGAGTTGCGCTCGGCCCCTTGCCAGGAGGTGGTGTGGGAGGGCAACGATGTGGACCTGTACCGCCTGCCCATCCAGCACTGCTGGCCGGGCGACGTGGCACCGCTGATCACCTGGGGCCTGGTCATCACGCAAGGGCCCAACAAGCCGCGTCAAAACCTGGGCATCTACCGCCAGCAGGTGCTCAACCGCAACCAGGTCATCATGCGCTGGCTTGCGCACCGCGGTGGCGCGCTGGACTTCCGTGAGTTTGGCCAGAAGAACCCCGGCCAACCCTACCCGGTGGTAGTTTCGATTGGTGCCGACCCGGCCACCATTCTGGGTGCGGTCACGCCCGTACCCGACAGCCTGTCCGAATACCAGTTTGCCGGCCTGTTGCGCGGCGGCCGTACAGAGCTAGTCAAGGCCTTGGGCAGCGAGTTGCGCGTGCCCGCCAGCGCCGAGATCGTGCTCGAAGGCCACATCTACCCCGACGCAACCCACCCCAGCGGCTACCAGCACGCACTCGAAGGCCCCTACGGCGACCACACCGGCTACTACAACGAGCAGGCCGAATTCCCCGTCTTTACGGTCGACCGCATCACGATGCGCAAAGACCCCATCTACCACTCCACCTACACCGGCAAGCCGCCGGACGAACCCGCCGTGCTGGGCATGGCGCTCAATGAACTGTTTATCCCGCTGTTGCAGCGCCAATTCCCCGAAATCACCGACTTCTACCTGCCCCCGGAAGGATGCAGCTACCGCATGGCGCTGGTGCAAATCAAAAAGGCATACCCCGGCCATGCCCGGCGCGTGATGATGGGCGTGTGGAGCCACCTGCGCCAGTTCATGTACACCAAGTTCATCGTGGTGGTGGATGAGGATGTGAACGTGCGCGACTGGAAGGAAGTCATCTGGGCCCTGACCACCCGCGTGGACCCGGTGCGCGACATCATGATGGTGGAGAACACGCCCATCGACTACCTGGACTTTGCCTCACCGGTCAGCGGCCTGGGCAGCAAGATGGGGATGGACGCAACCAACAAGTGGCCGGGTGAGACGCAACGCGAGTGGGGCAGCACCATCACCATGAATGCTGAGGTGCAACAGCGCATGGACGGCATGTTTGAGGCGCTGGGTTTTTAAGCCAAATATGGCTACAGCCCCCGTAAAACAAGCGCTAGCAGCTATCAATTGAGGAGCAATATGGGGCATTCGCTGGCAACGAACCCCGGTCCTGCACCGCTAACTTCTGCCCCCTAGACGGTCCGTGTGCCATTGCCCGCGTAGGCAAAACCCCTAACCGTCGACCTCCGCCCAGCAATTGGGCGTTTCATAGAGAGTGACCTTGGTCAGGGCCAGGTGGCGGCCGAAGCGATCTTGGTAGACGTCTTTGAGAATGTCGAAGGCCGCTTTGGCCAAGTTTTCCACCGTGGGCACACGGTCAATGACGACTGTTTTGTGGTCGGGCAAGCTTTCCAGAAACACGCGCACCATGCTGTCGTTTTCATAAACGATAAAAGCGTGATCCCACTTATTCACCAAGTGCAGATTGGCCAAGGCCTTGATGTCGCCAAAGTCATAACCATGCCTCAGCCTAAGTGAATAGCTTTTCCGAATCATCACCAGAGCACTGTGGTGTGATCGCAGACGGATTGCTCAACACGGTTCCTGCATCAACTGCCCGTTACCGATAACCCAGGTAACACACCTTTGTTGTGCAACGAGCACCCCTGACAAATAAATATCCAGTGAGTAAAGGCTTGATACGCATCAAAGAAACCCTTCACAAGCAGTGCTAATTTCCGGTCCTGTTGCCGACGCCGACAGACGCGATCGGCCAGGTTTCTTTTCGTGTGACTCTCGTAAATGTTGAAAGGAATGTGGTGAAGTACAAAACTACTCCTACTCAGAAAGAGCAGGGAATGCAGGGAGATGATTTCATCATCCTCAACTCCGATCAGAGGCAACGCATAAACTTTTGCAACCGCAGTTGGATTGGATTTATCGACTACACCCACACCAGGTGCCTGTTCGCGCAGGACGGCCGTCGAGAATTACCCCGTCTCGGTGCAGGCTTCAAGGCACGCGCCCATGGCATCACTACCCGCTGAGACCATCGACCGACTGCTGGCTGCCGCCCTGACCGCCCGCGCGCGGGCCTACGCGCCTTACTCTGGCTACTGCGTCGGTGCAGCAGTGCTGGATGAGAACGGGCATATCCACGCCGGATGCAACATGGAGAACGCAGCCTACCCGGAGGGCTGCTGCGCCGAAGCCAACGCGCTAGGCGCGATGGTGCTGGCCGGTGGACGCAAGGTGGCGGCTGCGCTGGTGGCTGGCGCGGGTGAAGCACAGCCCATTACCCCCTGCGGAGGTTGCCGACAAAAATTGCGCGAATTTGCGACCGAGGAGACTCTGGTGCTAGCTGCTGACCCCCATAGCGTACGTGCCCAGTGGACCCTGGGCGAATTGTTGCCCGCCAGTTTCGAGCCGGCGCACCTGACATGAACCCCACGCGCACGCCCGCCGTCATTGCGGCCACAGTCACGCGCCTGCAACATCACTTTGGCGACGCGCCACAAGTGGCTGTGGTTTTGGGCTCCGGCTGGGGGGGTATTGCCACCCAGTTGAGCGCGGCACAGCACCTGGCCTATGCCGAACTGCCCGCCTTTGCGGCATCCCAGGTCCAGGGCCATGGCAGCGCGCTGCGGGTGGGCCTGGCCGCAGGGCGGCGCGTGGCCCTGCTATGCGGGCGCACCCACACCTATGAAACCGGCGACTGTGCTGCCATGGCAGGTGCCATCCGCAGCCTGAAGGCCTGGGGCGTACAGGTGCTGGTGCTGACCAACGCCGCCGGCGGCCTGCGCAGCCACTTGCCTCCTGGCAGTTTGATGCTGCTGGCCGACCACATCAATGCCACCCAGCGCTCGCCGCTGATCGGCGAGGGCGGTAACACCCGATTTGTGGACATGGGCGCGGCCTACGACCCTGCCCTGCGAACCCACGCGCTGCAGATAGCCGCACAGCAGCAAGTGCCCCTGGTGGAAGGGACCTACCTGTGGGCGCTGGGGCCACAGTTTGAAACGCCGGCTGAAGTCCGGATGTTTGCCGCCTGGGGGGCCGACGCAGTGGGCATGAGCACCGTGCCCGAAACCATTGTGGCGCGCCACTGTGGCTTGCGGGTTCTGGGCCTATCCCTGATCACCAATATGGCGGCGGGCTTGTCCGCTGAAGTGCTCACGCATGCGGCCACGCTGGAGCAGGCGCACGCGGCCGGTGCCGACGCCGCCGGGTTTCTGACGGCACTGGTGGGCAGCCTGCCTGATACCGAACCCAATTTACTATCAAATAAATAGCTACTCACGCACATTCCATGAGCGCAATCGCCACTTTTAACCCTCAAGATCTACCAGCCAATGCCCGCATTGCCTTGCGCTGCCTGGACCTGACCAGCCTGAACGACCAAGACACTGAAGACGACATCGTGGCCCTGTGCCAACGCGCCCAGACCCCCTATGGCCCGGTAGCAGCGGTTTGTGTTTGGCCGCGCTTTGTGGCGCTGGCACGTAGCCTCTTGCCCGCAGAGATTCGCGTGGCGGCGGTGGCGAATTTTCCGGACGGTGCACTGGACGCGGCGCGCGCCGTAGCCGATGTCCAGCACATCTTGGTCGCCGGTGGTGATGAGGTGGATGTGGTGCTGCCCTACCGCACACTGATGCGGTTGCATGACCACGTGCAAGGCCAATACCCGGACGGGCTCAACCCGTCACACGAGTGTGCCGAGTTTCTGGCGCAGGTGCGCGCTGCCTGTGGGTCACTCACGCTCAAAGTCATCATCGAAAGCGGTGAGTTGCGAAACCCGGCTTTGATCACGCAGGCCACCCGCCTGGCCATTCGCGCCGGGGCAGATTTTGTAAAAACAAGCACCGGCAAAACGCCCGTGTCTGCCACGCCCGAGGCCGCCGCTGCCATGCTGGGTGAAATAGCGCGGGCAGTCGAGCCCAGCGGCAACCCGTCAGTCGGATTCAAGGCGTCCGGTGGCATTCGCACCGTGGCCGATGCCCTGCCCTACCTGACCCTGGTCGCTGCACACGCAGGCACCACGGCGCTGGCGCCTGAGCGCTTTCGCATTGGCGCAAGCAGCCTGCTGAACGATATCCTGGCCGTATTAGCCGGTAGGCTGGGTGCTGCGGCGATGTCTGCCGCTGTGCCTGGCAGCACAAGCTACTAAGCCTTCATCCGCCCCCCTGACTATGCTGGCCCAGGAAGTCATCCGTGCGCAGCGGGACGGCGCGCCACTCACGACCGCTCACATCCAGCATTTTGTGCGCGGCCTGGTCGACAACAGTTGGAGCGAAGGCCAGGTGGCCGCCATGGCCATGGCTATTTTCTTGCGCGGACTCAACCGCGAAGCCTGTGTGGCCCTGACCGACGCGATGATGCGTTCCGGACGCGTACTGACTTGGCCCGACATGCCGGGGCCTGTCCTCGACAAACACTCCAGCGGCGGTGTTGGCGACAAGGTGAGCATGATGCTGGCGCCCATGGTGGCGGCCTGCGGCGGTTATGTGCCCATGATTTCGGGGCGCGGCCTGGGCCACACTGGTGGCACCTGCGACAAGCTCGAAGCCATTCCCGGCTACTGCGCCACACCCGATGCGGCGCGGTTCGAGATGGTGTTGCGCAGCGTGGGCTGCGCCATCATTGGCCAAACCGCCGACCTGGCCCCCGCCGACCGGCGCCTGTACGCCATCCGCGACGTGACCGCCACGGTAGAAAGCGTTCCGCTGATCACGGCCAGCATCCTGTCCAAAAAACTGGCTGCGGGCTTGCAAGGTCTGGTGATGGACGTAACCTGCGGCAACGGCGCCTTTGCCAACACCCGCAGCATGGCCGACGCGCTAGCCCACAGCATCGTCGACGTAGCCCACGGCGCCGGATTGCGCACCACCGCGCTGGTGACTGACATGAACCACGTGCGCGGCCGCAACGTGGGCAACGCGCTGGAGGTGGCCGAGGCCGTGGCTTACCTCGCTGGCTCACCGACGCGCGCAACGTTTTTTGGATCAACCTCCGGCTTTGGCCGCGATCCGCGTCTGCACGAAATTACCCTTGCGCTGGGCGCTGAGATGTTGGTGCTGGGTGGCCTCGCCCCCAACACCGCAGCCGCTCGCAACCTACTGCAGGCCGCACTGGACAGTGGAGCGGCCGCCGAACGCTTTGCCCGCATGGTGGCCGCATTGGGCGGCCCCACCAACTTGCTGGAGCGGCCCCTGGCTTGCCTGGCAGCCGCACCCGTGGTGTTACCCGTGCCCGCACCTCACGCTGGTGTGCTGGGCGCGGTGCACACCCGTGCGGTCGGCATGGCCGTGGTGGAGCTGGGCGGTGGCCGTCGCCAACCCGGCGAAGCTATTGACGCACGCGTGGGCCTGAGCGGTTTTGCCGCGCCGGGTCAGCGCCTGGCCGCCGGCGAGCCGCTGGCATGGGTACACGCCGCTGATTCGGACAGCGCCACACGTGCGGTGGCGCAAGTGCAGGCAGCGTGCAGCGTCGATGAGGGCTACGCCGTAGGAGCAGTGAACCACACCGCAAGGTCGATATCATGCGTGTTAGATCGTGTCGGCAAGGGCATCATCGATTAAGCCTGGGGCTTTCCAGCATTTCATTTTCACGGCTGATCCCACTCCAGGACACAAGAACCTAATTGTTTTTAGCTCACGAAGAAGTCACCGGCCTGTCAGGTGCAATTGACGACTGAATATAGTTAGCGCACAGCGGGAGGGATATATCAAGAAGGTAGCCTGCGGAATGCCGCTTGGGCTACGGTATACCGCGACGGCGACAAGTTGGGCGCACGTTTCGCTACCGCCTAGGGTAAGGAGTCAACTGAGTCTGCGAGGCTCTCGCGAATGCCCTTAAGCAAAGCAATGGACTTATCTGATATCACCCGTGCCATGGCGGGCATAGTGGGAAATCAAACGTTGGATTGTCCTTGCCGCATTGTCGTATCCCACCACGATCTCCAGTGCGCGGGCTCGCTGCATGGTGAACCTTTCGAATCCCTGAAACCTCATAGTGACCAGAGTGTGAAAATATGCGATGACAACTGAATGAAGCCTTGGCAGTTTTGTTTGTCTAGGCGCAGGGCGATTGCAATGACATATTTTTCCTGGGTGGCTGTGCTTTGGATTAGCTGGTTAGCCGACACACGTGCGGCACGTAAACCAATGTCTTTGCCGCCAAATTGGCGCATTTTTGATTCGACTTGAAGTTGCGCTAAGTCAAAACCTACGGTGCGATAAACACCTACAGTCTGCGTCACTGCAAGCTTGAAGCCGTAGCACTTGCTGCAGACCCAACATCTACCAAGTAAAACCGTGAACACTGCCACCCTGTCCCAACCCGTCCACGGCTTCGATGCCCGTGGCGTCGCCAAGCGTTTTCGCCATGCTGCCATTTTTGGCGCATTGGAATCACTGGAACATGGCGAGACTATGCGCTTCGTTAACGACCATGACCCGCTACCCTTGTTACAGCAAATCTCGCAGCGCTACGGCAACCAAATCGCCGCCAACTACATGGCGCGTGAGCCAGGCAACATCGTGATCGACTTTACGGTTCAAATCGGCGCAGCCGAATCATCGGATGCCACCACTGCACCCGCCGCCAGCGCCTCGGGCTGCGGTTCGGGCGGTTGCGGTTGCTCGGGCAGCCGCTAAGCATCTCCAGTTTCATGGCATTGCAACCACGTGGGCCGACACCCTCAAAGGGTGGCCTTCGCCCGTTACCGCAAGTGGTGGTTACCGCGGCCCAAACGCCTTCCGCCCTTAACGTCCTTAAACCGTCCAAAGTTGCAAAAGCCGACAAGCCGGCGCCGCCGCAAGACACCCGTTGGCGCTGGCACTGGCTGCTGGCCGCGCCCCACCGACTTGGTTTTTTCGCCGGTGCGATGATGCTAGTGGCCAGCGCTTTGTGGTGGTGTCTGCATTTGGTTGCGCAGAGCGCGCAAGTGGCGCTGCCCTGGGCAGTGACCCCCGGCTTGGCTCATGGCGCGACCATGTCGCTGGGCTTTATGCCTTTGTTTTTTGTCGGCTTTCTATTCACGGCTGGCCCAAAGTGGCTGGGCGTGCCCGAGCCAGGTGCCCGCGCGCTGCTGCCACAGGTGGCGGGCTACCTCGTCAGTTGGGCTCTGGCGTTGTTGGGATTTCATACATCCCATCTCTTGGCGGCAACCGGATTGGCGGGGGTTGCGCTAATGTGGTCTGCTTTGGTCTGGAAATTTGCATACCTGTGGTGGTACAGCCGCAGCCCGGACAAAGCCCACGCGACAGTAGTGGTCATTGCCTGCACAGTGGGTGCGTTGGCGTTGTGGGTCAGCGCCATAGGGATGGCATTGGAGCTTGAAGCTGTAGTCCGCAGCGCAGTCTACGCAGCGATATGGCTGTTTGTTGCTACTGTGTTTGCCGCGGTGTCGCACCGCATGATTCCTTTTTTCAGCGCCAGTGCTCTTCCCGTGCTAGACGCTTGGCGGCCCATGTGGCTGTTGTGGAGCATGGTCGGCATTCTGTGGTTTGAGGGCGTTTTTGCCGTGCTCGACTTATGGGTCTGGCCCTTTCCTGAAGCTCTGCGTTGGTTACAGGTAGCAGTAGAGGCCCCCGCGGCCGTGCTGATGCTGTGGCTGGCCATTCGCTGGGGCTTGGTCCAGAGCCTAAAGATCCGCCTGCTGGCGATGCTGCATGGGGGCTTTGTGTGGCTGGGCATTGCGCTGGCTTTGCAAGCGGTGTCCCATGCTCTGATGGCACTCAGCCAGCACCAGTTGTCGCTGGGCTTGGCCCCCTTGCACGCCATGACGATGGGCTACCTTGGTGCCACCCTGTTTGCCATGGCCACCCGGGTGGCCAGCGGGCACAGCGGGCGGCCCCTGGCGGCCGACAACATGGCCTGGGCGCTGTACTGGGTGGCCCAACTGGCTGTTCTGTTGCGAGTGGTATCGGCTCTGTGGCCCACTGCGGGCAATTTGCCTTTACTGCTGGCCATCGGTGCCTGGACGCTTGCCACCTGCGGCTGGTCCTTGCGCTACGGCAGTTGGTTCGGGCGGCCGCGCGTCGATGGACGGCCGGGCTGAAGTCAAACGAGTTCGCCCGAAATGGCACTGACTTTTCAAGCCCACCACGCGAGCATGTTGCTCAAGTATGCGGGTATCAGCTTTATATCCGGCGCGGTGAATCACGGATTCTTCAGCGGCGAACGTTCTTTGTGGACGGCAGGGGTCGGCATCGTGCTGTTTGTGTTGGGTGAATCGCCCCGAATTTCGTGGAGGCCAGTTTGTTTAAGTTAAAGCGATTATGTT
>JAOATL010000018.1 GCA_030158125.1 Limnohabitans sp.
ACTGGTAGTAAGCAAATGAGTAGATCGATTTTTCGTGTTTTAAATCATTGATTTCAAATAGACTTTTTCATCTGCTTTATCGCTTACATAAAAAATATCGACCACCGACCATCGACTCTTCATAATTTGACTGGAGATAAACGGATGGTTGTGAAAGTTCTCACCGACGAGCTGGTTCAAGCGCTCAACTGCCCCGCGGGTCGCACACACCTGGAGGTGTTTGACACTGAAGTTAAAGGCTTCTATGTCGACCTGCTTTGCAGTGGCCGCAAAACCTACCGCGTGCGGTACTGGCTAGATGCCAAAAAAAGACTAGAAAGCATTGGCGATGCCAAACAGCTGAGCGTGCAAGAAGCGCGCACTTTGGCCTTGCAAACCATTCAAACTGGCAAGCTGCGGCCGCATGGGTCTGTACCCGATCGATATGCAAGCAAACGTCATGGCGCTGTGCTCGTTACCCTTGAAGAGTTCTTGCTAAACAAGTATTTGCCTTACGTACGAAGCTACAAACGCAGCTGGATATCAGATGAGTCCATGATTCGCCTTCACATCGTGCCTGCTTTGGGCCAGATGGCCATGGCGCGCATATCGGCGCTAGATTTCTCTGGCTTTATAGAAACGCTCAAACACAAACAACTGGCGGCAGGCACCATCAACCGCGCCTTGGTGTTGCTGCGATACGCATACAAACTGGCACACAGATGGTCAGTGCCAGGCGTGAACTTAGATAGCTTCAATGGCGTGCGCTATTTAAAAAACGACAACCGCATAGAGCGCTACCTGACAGCAGAACAGTCAAGCCAGCTGCTGCATGAAGTGCGCAACAGCCACAACCCCTTGCTGCCCATGATTGTGGCATTTCTGATTTACACAGGAGCTCGCAAACGCGAAGTGCTAGATGCCAAATGGACCGACATCGACTGGGTGCAACGCTCCTGGAAAATCTCCAAGAACAAGTCCAACAAAATAAGACACATCCCTTTGTCTTTGGGGGCCATCGATACCTTAATGCAAGCCAAGTCTCACAGAATTTTCAAAGAAAACTGTGAGTACATCTTCCCAAACCCCAATACCCTGAAGCCCTTTAGTTCATTCTTCTTTAGCTGGGATGCAGCACGAAAGCGGGCAGGCATACCAGAGCTGCGTGTGCATGATTTAAGACACAGCTTTGCATCGTTCTTGTTGAATGCAGGAAGGAGTTTGTATGAAGTGCAGGAGCTGCTTGGTCATGCGGACATAAAGACAACCAGCAGGTATGCGCATTTAAGCAGGGAGAGGTTGAATGCGGCTGTGGAGTGTGTGCCTAGGGTATAGACGAAAAAAAACCCACCCCCTTTTGAGGGGTGAGTTTTTAAATAAGTTTCAAACATAGCCTTACAGGCTATGTTTGGTCTTTGCTATTAAGCAATAGCTGTGATTGTCAAAATACCGTCAACAGTTGCAGAATTTGACAAGTCAATCAAACCAGTAAGCTTAGTAACTGAGTCTGTACCAGCAGTGAACGTGGTGTTATTGGAGCTATCCAACACAACGTATGTATCGGAGCCGTATTGGAACCATTTCACTAAAGACAATGTTGCGCCAGTGCTTGCAGCTGCAGCAGCATCAAGATAGTTAGTGAATGTTGCAGCACCGCCCAGTGTGATTTTCGCTGCGACAGCAACATCCAAAGCTGAGTCAAGACCGGCATTGATAGCTGTGAAGGAAATTTTGTCGCTAACAGAGGCGTCAGTAACAGTCAGGAAAACGCTAGCAGTTCCCTCAGCAGCAACAAATGTGTCCGCACCTGCACCACCAGTAAACACGTCAGCGCCACCAGTGTATGTCAATGTATCAGCACCTGCACCACCGTTGATTGTGTCGTTTGCAACAGATGTACCAGTCAATGCGTCCACACCATTTGAACCGGTGATTGCAACAGTAGCTCCCACTGTAGTGTTCAAGGATGTGTAAGTAACGCCGTTGCTAGTTACAGCAGCCAACACCACACCAGAAGCATCAAAAGTTGTAACTGCTGTGCTGCCAGTAGCAGTCACGATAGTGCCTGCATTACCAGCAACGTTCACAGTTGTTGCAGCTGCTGCAGTCAACACCAATGTATTTTGATGAGCAGTAGTATCTGTGTCGGTACTTGTAACGTTGATGGTTTCTACGCTAGAAATTGTCAAAGCGTTTGTTTGTGTCAAAGCGCCAGAAGAAGACAATTTAACGTTGACAGCGTCGCTTGTTCCAGTTGCAGTGGCCAAAGCGAATGAGTAACCAGCTGATTGAACACCAGTAACTTTCAATTCAACACCAGCGCGTGCGCCAGAAATTGCATTGCCGCCAACTGCGCCGATTTCGATTGTTGAGACACCTGTCGCTGCACCGAAGAATGAGACATCTTGCGCGCCGGCATCAGAGATTTTCAAAGTCTCGATGTTTGTCACGTTGGCTGTCTGAGAGTTCAATGTAACGCTGCCAGCAGTAATTGACAATGTGTCAGTACCGTCGCCACCATTCACTGCGTCATCAAATGTCAAGTTGGCACCGATAACGATTGTGTCATCACCAGCACCGCCGTTTACAACGTCGTTACCAGTGTTGGTTGTAATGGTGTCTTTGCCATCATCGCCATTCAAAACGTCGTTGCCAGTACCGCCTGTGATTGAGTCGTTACCTGCACCACCGCTGATGCTAGATGCTGCGTCGCCCAACAATGTATCGGCAGCAGAACCACCTGTAATTGCTGTTACGCCTGAAGCAGCGGCAACACCCATTGTCAATGCGCCTGTCAAAGCAGATGCATCAATAACTTTGGCTGTGATGATGCCGTTGGTTGTAGTTGTTGTAATAGCGTTGGAGCCTGTCAACTTCAGTGTGTTAGTACCAACGTTTACAACGTTCAACAACTGAGCGTCAGCTGCTTCATAAGCACCAGAGTCGATGGTGACAGTTTCGAAGTCAGTTGCAACGATGTCGGATGTTGCTGAGGCCATTTGACCTGCTGTCAACATGTTGGCAATGGTCAATGCATCAGTTGTATCTGTACCAGCTGCATCAAATGTAGTTGTAGTTCCAGCAGTGAGAGCAGCAGCAACGTTCAAGCCAACAGTTGAAGAACCAGCTGCAAAATTGGCAGTGAATGCTGTGCTTGTGACAGAGCTGATGTTCAAGCGTGTGATTTCTGCAGAAATGTCAGCAACGTTAACTGTATCGCTGCCACCCATGGCGCCAGACAAATTCAGAGTTTCAAAACCAGTAACACCAGTTAATGCTGTGCCAACTGCGGCTGAGTCAACGAAGTCAACATCAGACACCAATGTATCCACGCCGGCACCACCAACAAGCACGTCGCCGGCTGTTGTTGTGGAGGCGTTGCCAAGTGCAGCACCGATAGTAACTGTGTCGTCGCCTGCACCTGCGTCAACGAAAATTTCGTTGTCTGATGCATTTGCGGATACGTTGATTGAGTCTTTGCCAGCTCCACCTACGATGCTAACGTCGACCAAGTCAACTGTGCCACCAACTGCAGTAGCGTCTTGACTTGCAGCCTTGTTTGTTGTCTTCACTGACAACTTACCTGCAAATGCAGAAGCATCAACTTTAGCAACTGTAACTTCCAATGCGTCAGTAATTGTCAGATCTTTATCACCAGTCACGACCAATTTTGTCAGAGCTGCATCACCATTCAGATTTCCAACAGTGCTAGCAGCGCCTGTAGTTGAAACGTTCAATGTTGCGACTTTGGTTCCTGTTACAGCCAAGTCAACAGTTGTGTTTGTTTTGAACGCATTCAAAGTCAAGTTGGCACTTGTATCGGTGCTGCCAAAATTAACTGTTTGAACTTTAGTTGCGTCTAAGTTAGAAGTGATGGTTACTGATGTACCGTCGTTAACGCTAACTGTTGCAGCACCAGCAGCAGCAATGACTGTTACGTTAGAAACGCCAGCTGTTGTTGCGAAGTTACCAGATTTTGTATCAGCAAAGTTTGCCAAAACAATGTTTTCAATGCCAGAGATTTGGGGTGTAGAAGCCAACTCACCGTATACATTGAGAGTATCTGTACCAGCACCGCCAGCCAACACGTCAGCAACGCTTGCGACTTTTGTTGTTTGTGTATTGTCTGCCGTGAATGTGTCATTACCAGCACCACCAGTGAAGCCGTCAACACCAGCAGTCAAAGTGAATGCTGCGGCAATAGGTGTGCCAGCTGCGGCAAAAGTGCCACCTGCATTACCAGTTGTTTGTGACAGAACCAAAGCTGCTTCAACTTTAGTGTTGAAGGCTGTAGCAGCTGCACCGTATGTAGCGTCTGCAGACATTTGTGCAAAACCGTTGAGCAAGTCAACAATCTTTGCACCTTTATGTGAGCCAGCAGCTGTCAATTGAGCAGCAACCCAGTTCACCAAGCCATCAACAGTTGTCAAACCGAGGTTTGTCACCAATGTTGTAGCAACAGCAGCGTCAGTCGCGTTAGCGAAGTCACGTGCGTACAAAGCATCTGTCAAAGAAGCTGGGTCGAGCGTTTTGACTTCAGAGTAAGTCGCATTGCTCATTTGTGTGTTGTACAAAGCACCAGCAACGCGTGCCAGAACTGTACCGTTTGTAGAGATAGCCATTTGTTTTTCCTTTTAAGGGTTTACAGATAATTCAGAGTTCTTTGCAAAGAATTCCGAGTGCGAGCGGTCAAGCAAAAAGCCCACACTCGTCAGAACGCACTTGCAAAAATGCGCTCTGAAAAATGTGGGCTTTTGTATCGTTACAAATGCTTAAAGCATTACAAAGGTTAGTACCTTTTCTGCTCGTAGTAAGCA
>JAOATL010000019.1 GCA_030158125.1 Limnohabitans sp.
ATACCGGCCTGTCACGCCGGGGGTCGCGGGTTCGAGTCCCGTCCACTCCGCCAAAAAGCAAAAACGCACCTTCGGGTGCGTTTTTCATTGGTACCAAACTAAGCCCAAGCCTGCGGCGCAAGCAATCCCAGCAAATACCCTTTGAGCCACCCTAAATCCACCGGTTTTTGGATGAAGTGTGTGCCGGGCGGTGGACCACCTCTTTCTTGAAGCGCCTCTTGGCTGAGTGCCGAAAGGGTGATGATTTGCATCTGTGCAAAATTTTCTTTTTGTTGGACCTGCTTGACCAATGCCCAGCCGTCGACTTGGGGCATGAGCAAGTCTAGAAACATGATGTGGGGCTTGAAAACTGGCAAATGAAGCAGTGCCTCGATGGCAGAAGCGATGGCGCAACAGTCGATATGGGGGTGGGCGGCCAGGCAGGTGTTTTGGAGCAGATGTCTGGTAACGGGGTCGTCGTCGACCACCATGACGCGCAGCCGGTCGTTCATGAGCCGTTCGAGGGCAGGTAATTTCTGCTGTTGCAACTGGTAGTTTTGAATGGACTCTAGCGTAATACGGCGATGCCCGCCCTGCGTGACCCAGGCGTGCAGGATATTTTTATCGACCAAGCTTTGAACCGTGCCGACCGAGAGCTGAAGGAGCTCAGCGGCTTTGCTGGTGCCGCAGCAAGCGGGGGTGGTGTGAGAGGCCATGCATGTCTTCATTGGAAAACTCCAATTTAGCGTGAATCGGATTGTTCACGACTTGCAAATGCATACATTGACTTTCTTTTTGGCCACTCTTGCGAATTGGAAAGTTCCGTCTCCTTAGGGACTCTGGGGATGTTCCATTGGCTCATACGGGATTAGGATCGCTTGTGCAAAATGGTGAAAGCTATTGCAAGAACACATCATTGCCCCGTAACGTATTCTGTTGGAGACGCACTGAATGCCTGCCCACCACGCTTTTTGGCCCAAACGCCTGCCGCACCAATTGACGGCGCCACAAACATCTTTGTGGATGAATTTGCAAGTCAGTGCCATGCGCTATCCGCACAAGGAAGCCTTGGTGTTCATGGGCCAAACATGGACCTATGCACAGCTTCTCATTGAGGCTGAAAAAATTGCAACGGCACTGCGCAAAATGGGCGTTCAAAAGGGCGACCGTGTGGTGCTGAACATGCAAAACTGTCCGCAGTTGGTCATCACGCATTTTGCAATTTTGCGACTCGACGCCGTGGTGGTGCCGGTCAACCCCATGAACCGCATGGAAGAGTTGAAGCACTACATCCTGGACCCCGATACCAAGGTGGCTGTCACCACGGCCGACCTGGCCACAGAACTGGCAGCCGCCAGCAATGCTTTAGAAACAGGTCAGCAACTTCAGCATGTGTTGGTGACGCAATTCACAGATGTGTTTGATGCCAACAAAACGGGCCCTGAAGACCTCCCTGCAGCTTGGCGTGACTGGTTAGCCACGGTTCATGCATTGCCAACACTTAACGGTGGGCAAGTGCATTCTTGGTTAACGGCCCTGCAGGATGACATCGATTTAGGCCCCGTCACAGCGCAGCCAGAAGATTTGGCTGTATTGCCCTACACCAGTGGCACAACAGGCTTGCCAAAGGGGTGCATGCACACGCACGGCACCATCATGCACAACGCCATGGCCAGTGGTATTTGGGCGGCTGGCACGCCAGAAAACAAAACACTGTGCGTGGTGCCCATGTTTCACATCACGGGCATGGTGAGTGTGATGCATTCGTCTATTTTTGTCGGCGCAACTTTGGTGTTAATGCCAAGGTGGGACCGTGATTTGGCTGGGCGTTTAATTTCTAAATGGAAGATCACACACTGGACCAACATTCCCACCATGGTGATTGATTTGTTGGGCAGCCCCAACATGGCGCAGTTTGATTTGAGCAGTTTGGTCAACATTGGCGGCGGCGGCGCCGCCATGCCTGAAGCGGTTGCTCAACGCTTGTTGGATCAATTTGGTTTGAAGTACATCGAGGGTTATGGCCTGACCGAAACCGCGGCACCGTCGCATACCAACCCACCCGATGCCCCCAAAAAGCAATGTTTGGGCATTCCTTTCATGAGTGTGGATGCGCGTGTGGTGGACCCCGAAACCTTGGTTGAATTGCCTCAAGGGGAGTCGGGTGAAATTGTGATGTCTGGACCGCAGATTTTCAAAGGCTATTGGAAGCGAGCCGATGCCACGGCCAGTGCCTTCTTCGAGCGCGATGGCAAATCATTCTTCCGCTCTGGCGACATGGGTCGCATTGATGAAGAAGGTTATTTCTTCATGACAGACCGCTTGAAGCGCATGATCAATGCCAGTGGTTTCAAGGTTTGGCCTGCAGAAGTCGAAGCGCTGATGTTCAAGCATCCTGCCATTCAAGAGGCCTGCATCATCTCCACCAAAGACGCTTATCGCGGCGAGTCCGTCAAGGCCGTGGTCGTGCTGCGCAGCACGCACAAAGGGCAGGTGAGTGAACAAGACATCATCGATTGGTGCCGTGAGACGATGGCCGTCTACAAAGTTCCGCGTGTGGTCGAGCTCATCGATGCATTGCCTAAAAGTGGCAGCGGCAAAGTGATGTGGCGCGCCTTGCAAGAAGCGGAAATGGCCAAAACCTGATGCATGGAATTTTGATGTTGCGAGCCCTTCAAGCATGAACCTGAAACTCTCTGTTCTTGACCAATCGGTGGCCATGGCGGGGCGCGGGCAAGATGAGTCCATCCGCCAAACCGTCACCTTGGCCCAATCGGCGGAGCGTTTGGGGTACGCGCGTTTTTGGGTGAGCGAGCACCATGCGCACCCCAGCATTGTGGGTACGGCGCCTGAAATTTTGATGGCGGCCATAGCCACTCAAACGAAGCGCATTCGCATCGGCAGTGCCGGTGTCATGTTGCCTCACTATGCGTCGCTCAAAGTTGCAGAACAGTTCAGAGTTCTGGATGCTTTGGCGCCAGGCCGTATTGATTTAGGCGTCGGTCGTGCCCCAGGCAGTGACGGTAAAACCGCACAGCTGCTCAACCCCGACCGCTACGCCAGCGAAAAATTTCCACAGCAAGTGATGGAACTGCAAGCTTGGGTGAAGGGGCAGCCTTTGCCTGTGGGTCATCCCGGGCATGGTGTGTTTGCCTACCCGCAGTCGGCTACTTCACCTGATGTTTGGATGTTGGGCAGCTCTGACTACGGTGCGCAATTGGCAGCGCATTTGGGTTTGCCTTACGCCTTCGCGTGGTTCATCACCGATGGGCAGGGTGCGGATCAGGCCCTGCAAATTTACCGAGACAGCTTCACGCCCAGCGCGCGCTTGGACAAGCCCATGGCCACCTTGTGTGTGTGGGCCTTGGCGGCAGACACCGATGCACAAGCGTGGCATTTGTTCAAGAGCCGGGCACGCTGGCGCATGGATCGCAACTTGGGCCGCATTGGACCCATGCTGCCACCTGAACAAGCCGATCGCGACTATTCACCCGCAGAGCAAATGGCCTTGGATGCTTTGAAGTCCAATGCATTTGTGGGCAGTGCAAAAACTGTCAGCACCCAGCTGCGCGCAGTGGCCGAGCGTTTGCAACTCGATGAGTTGGTGGTCATCACGTGGACACACGATCCACAAGCGCAGCTGCACTCGTACGAGTTGTTGGCGCAAGAATTCAATTTGAAGCCTTAATTTTTCAGGAGCACATGAATGTTTGAAACCGCAATTGCCGGCAGTTTGCCGAAACCCGAGTGGCTGGCCGAGACCAACAAGCTTTGGCCCAAATGGATGGCCGAAGGCGATAGCCTGAAGCAAGCCAAGGCCGATGCCACGCTGCTGTGGATCAAAGCCCAAGAAGACGCAGGCCTGGACGTGGTGGGCGATGGCGAACAATCGCGTCAGCACTTTGTGCACGGTTTCTTGGAGCAGGTCGAAGGCATTGACTTTGAAAACAAAGTGACCATGGGCATTCGGAACAACCGTTACGACGCGCAAGTGCCGCAAGTGATTGCACCCCTGCGTTTAAAAGGCCGCGTGCATGCATTTGAAGCGCAGCTGGCACGTGCACACACCAAGAAAAAATTGAAGTTCACTTTGCCTGGCCCCATGACCATTGTCGACACCGTGGCCGATCGTTTTTATGGCGACAAAGTCAAGATGGCCATGGCCTTTGCAGAACTGCTGAACCAAGAAGCATTGGCGCTGCAAGCGGATGGCGTGGACATCGTTCAATTTGACGAGCCTGCTTTCAATGTGTACATGGAAGAAGCGGCCGATTGGGGTGTGAAAGCTTTGGAACGTGCGGCGCAAGGACTGACTTGCACCACAGCCGTTCACATTTGCTATGGCTATGGCATTCAGGCCAACATCGATTGGAAAAACTCTTTGGGCCACGAGTGGCGCCAATACGAAAAAGTGTTTCCAGCCTTGGCCAAGAGCAGCATTGACCAAGTGAGCTTGGAGTGCTTCCACTCGCATGTGCCCATGGACTTGATGGCTTTGCTGGAAGGCAAAGACGTGATGGTGGGTGTGATTGATGTGGCCAGCGAAGTGATTGAAACACCTGAAGAAGTGGCTGACACCATTGGCCGCGCACTGCAGTTTGTGCCCAAGGCACGCATTATTCCTTGTACCAATTGCGGCCTGGCACCCATGAGCCGCGAAGTGGCAGAGAAAAAATTACAAGCTTTGGCCGAAGGCGCTCGCATTGCACGTGAACGTTATCGCTGAAATTGAACTGGAACACAGCAACAAAAAAGGCCATCGAAAGATGGCCTTTTTCTTGAGTGATCGCTTGAAAATTACATGCGTTCAAAAATAGCCGCAATGCCTTGACCGCCACCAATGCACATGGTGACCAATGCATAGCGACCGTTGATGCGTTGCAACTCGTGCAAAGCTTTGACGGTAATTAAGGCACCCGTGGCACCGATGGGGTGACCCAAAGAAATGCCTGAGCCATTGGGGTTGACCTTTGCAGGGTCCAAGCCGAGGTCACGTGTGACAGCGCAAGCTTGCGCAGCAAAGGCTTCATTGGCTTCAATCACGTCTAGATCGTTCACAGTGAGGCCGGCTTTTTTCAAGGCCAACTGTGATGCAGGCACGGGGCCAATGCCCATGTACTTGGGATCCACACCAGCGTGTGCATAGGCCACCAAGCGCGCCAAAGGTTTGGCGCCACGTGCTTTGGCCGCTCCGGCTTCCATCAGTACCACCGCAGCAGCAGCGTCGTTGATGCCAGATGCGTTGCCGGCTGTCACCGTGCCGTTTTCTTTGACGAACACAGGTTTGAGTTTGGCCAACTCTTCCATGGTGCAGCCAGGTCGAAAGTGTTCGTCGGTGTCATAGGCCACTTCGCCTTTGCGCGTTTTGAGCATGACCGGCATGATTTGGTCTTTGAAGTAACCAGCTTGCGTGGCACGCTCGGCGCGGTTGTGACTTTCAACAGCCAGTTTGTCTTGGTCTTCGCGGGTGATGCCCCACTTGGCCGCAATGTTCTCGGCCGTGACGCCCATGTGAATGGTGTGAAAGGGGTCGTGCAAGGCACCCACCATCATGTCGATCATTTTGGTGTCGCCCATGCGTGCGCCAAAACGATTGGTGTTAACCGCGTAAGGTGCGCGGCTCATGTTTTCTGCACCACCGCCAATGGCCACATCGGCGTCGCCCAACAAGATGGACTGACTGGCCGAGATGATGGCTTGCAAACCCGAACCACACAGACGATTGACATTGAATGCGGGCGTGCCGTCGGCACAGCCGCCGTTGATGGCCGCCACACGCGAGAGGTACATGTCTTTGGGTTCAGTGTTGACCACATGGCCAAACACCACGTGACCGACATCTTTGCCATCGGTGCCGGCGCGCTTCAGCGCTTCGCGGACCACTTGCGCGGCCAACTCGGTGGGGGCAATGTCTTTGAGACTGCCACCAAATGTTCCAATGGCAGTGCGCACACTGCTGACAACAACAACTTCACGACTCATCTCGGTCTCCTTTGAATTGAAATAGGGTTAGCAGCAAAGTCTGCCCATGCAAGGCTACAGGGGGCTGACAAAGCTTGGAAGAATGCTGCGCAATGGACGGGAACTGGCTCAGACGTCACGCACATCGCTGACAGGGTTGCTGCCGAAGTCAGGCCGGGCCAGGTAGTCCAAGATGCGTTTGGCGGCACCGGCCGGCGTGGTCAGCTGACCAGTGGCTTTGAGCTGTTGGAAGCCATGTTGGTCTGGGAAGTTTTGGGGGGCTGCACCGCGCAGCTGGACTTGCATGTCTGTGTCAATGACGCCGGGTGCCAAGGACGTTACTTTGGCGCCGTTGGGCTTCAGGGCTTCGTCGAGGGCCAGGCAGCGGGTGAAGTGGTCCATGCCCGCTTTGGCCGCGCAGTAGCCGGCTTGAGAGGCCATGGCGCGTCGGCCCAAACCCGAGGAGATGTTGACCACCTTGCGCGGCAGGGGCCAGTTTTCTGTGGCACCTAAAAATGCGGCGCACAGTTGCATGGGGGCTTCCAAGCCTACGCGCAAAGCCATGGCCAAATTGTGCGGGTCGGCTTGACTGAGTGGGCTGATGTGGGGAATAACGCCGGCATTGTTTATCAGCGTTGCGCTTTTAAAATATGAGGCAGATTGTTTTTCAAGCCACGTTTTCAAAGCAGCGCTGGCAGTGGCGCCATCGGCCAGATCGTGTGTCCACTGCTCTAAATGGGCGCCCGCTTGTTGGGCTTTTGCGGTCAAGCTGGCTTGTTGGTTGCGCGAGATACAAATGAGGGTGTGACCTGCCTGCAAGAGTTGTTCGGCAATGGCCAGGCCCATGCCACGGGAGCCGCCTGTGAGAATGTAGAGGTGTTGTGTCATGTTGATCAGCCTTGCATCAAACGAAGTTCGAACGAGTTTCAATCGGCACCTTAAAACGGTACCGCACTCTGAAATGATAGCCACTCTTCAGTCATGGGGTGTTTGAATTGCAATTGCCGCGCATGCAGGTACAAGCGAGGTGCGCGAGCGCAGACTTCTGGCGTGGCATACAAGGCATCACCCAAGATGGCGTGACCCATGGCCATCATGTGCAAACGCAATTGGTGTGTTCTGCCAGTGATGGGTTGAAGCTCAACCCGTGTTGCCCCCGCCATCGCTGGCCCCGATTTGCAGCGCCATTGCGTATGACTGGGCTTGCCGTGTTCCCAATCTACTTTGCTTCTGGGGCGGTTGGGCCAGTCAATCAACAAGGGCAGGTGAATGTTTTGCCAAGCCTCGCTGTCTGTGACCTGCGTGTTGTCAATGGGTGGCTGGCCATCGACCAAAGCTTCATACATTTTGTGCACTTCGCGTTGGGCAAAGGCCTGGCTTAGCTTGCGCTGAACAGCGGGTCCGCGTGCCACCACCACCAGGCCCGAGGTGGCCATGTCCAATCGGTGAACGGTGAGGGCTTCGGGCCAGGTTTGTTGGGCGCGCGCTATGAGGCAATCCTGCTTGTCTTCGCCACGACCGGGCACACTCAGCAGGCCTGTGGGCTTGTTGAGCACAAGCAGGTGCTCATCGGCATAGACCACGTCGAGCTTTAGCAATGGGTTACCTGAAAAATGCGGGGCGTTGCGTACAAGTGCATCCCGCAAAGATAACGCCAAAATACGCTGTTTCCAAAAGAGAAAGGCTTTGAATTTCCAAGTTGGCTCAGATCAGGCGACAATCTAGGGTTTTGTGAAACCCCTTTTGACCCAAATATCCGCTATGTCCGATTTTGAAGTTCGATTTGCCACCCAGAATGAAGCCGCTGATGTGGCGCAATTGCATTTGATTGCCAGCCGTGCTGCGTACGCTGGGCAAGTGCCTGAAGCGCACTGGGATGCCACGCCCATGGCCAAACGTGTGTCCTATTGGAAGGAAGCCATTGAATACGGCGAGCCCCAAGTGATGGTGGCCCTGGAAGGCGGCAGTATTGTCGGTTTTGTGGGCTATGACCGCTCGCGCGATCCCAAATCCAAGAACACCATGGGTGAGATTTGGGCCATCTACGCAGACCCCGACCGTTTGGGTGAAGGCGTGGGCTTGGCCCTTTGGGATGCGGCCCGAGAAGGGCTGATGGACGAAGATTGCACCGATGTCAGCATCTGGGTGCCCTTGCTGAATGAGCGCACCGTCCGCTTTCATGAATTGGCTGGCTTCAAGCGTGAAATGAACACGGCTCGAACCGTGCCAATTGGCGCTGTGAAAGTGGAAGAAGTGCGCATGAAGCGTTCGCTGGCCTAAGACCTGGCCACTATTTTGGCGTGCTAAAGCCATTGACTCACCCATGAGAATTTTGCTGGCCCCCATGGAAGGGCTGTTGGACCACAGCCTGCGCGACACGCTCACGCGTGTGGGCGGCATTGATCTGTGTGTGTCTGAGTTCATTCGCGTCACAGACGCTGTCTTGCCCAAGCGTGCGTTTTACCGCGTGGTGCCCGAGCTCTTGAACGCCGGGAAAACTGTGGCAGGTGTGCCCGTGAAAGCGCAGTTGCTTGGTTCTGACCCACAGATATTGGCCGAGAATGCGGCGCGATTGGCCAAGCTCAACCCGGCGGGCATCGATTTGAATTTTGGCTGTCCTGCTAAAACAGTTAATCGCCATCGCGGCGGTGCCGTGCTCCTAGACGAACCCGAATTGATTGGTCAAATTGTGTCGGCTGTGCGCCGCGCCGTACCGGCCCATGTGCCTGTATCGGCCAAGATGCGATTGGGCTTCAATGACGATGTGCGCGCAGAAGATTGTGCACAGGCCATTGAAGGGGCGGGTGCAAATGAATTGGTGGTGCATGCCCGGACCAAGGCGCATGGGTACAGACCACCAGCCTATTGGGACCGCATTGCCGATGTGCGTCAGTGCGTCAAGTTGCCCATGGTGGCCAATGGTGAAATTTGGACGGTGGCCGATGCGGTGCGCTGCCGCGAAGTCACGGGTTGCCAAGATTTGATGATTGGCCGCGGCATGATCAACAATCCTGGTTTGGCTTTGGAAATTAAGTGCCATGATGCCCAAACCAGGGGCCTGTCTGTGGCCGATTTGCCGCAGTCATGTTCTTGGGAACAGTTGTGGCCTTTGCTCAGTGTCTTTTGGAAGCGCATGAGTTTGCACGTGGCGCCGCGCCACCGTGCGGGCCGTTTGAAGCAATGGCTGAATTATTTGCGGCGCCATTATCCAGAGGCTCAGCAGGCTTTTGACACACTTCGCTTGGTGCACGACCCCAAGCTGATGGATGCCTGGTTGCAACAAGCACCCCTTACTTCGACGCTGACGGTGCCTGTTGCAGTTGCAGCTTAACTTCGAGCAACAAACTCTTTAAATCGGTCAGCAGCTGTGTGCTGGCACCCAAAGCTGTGGCTTGCAATGCCAGGGTGTCAATGTGTTTGCAAAGCGATTCTGTGTGCGTGATGTCAGAGACCAAGCGGTCGCTGCAAAACACGGGCGCAAAGCCTTTGAGTTGGTGCAAAATTTTTTGCAATATCTCAAAGTTTTTTGATTCAAGGGCCGATGAAATTTGAGGTACTTCGATTTCAAGCGTACGTTCCAGTGTGGCCAGCAATTGCTGTGCACTGGCCGCATCACCCAGGTATTGAATGGCCTTGGCCATTGATAAAAAAATTGATTCACTCATAAAGGACCATGAAGCAAAGCTTCTAAACCCCCCTCGGGCTCAAAGCGTTTGTTTCGAAAGTGCAGTCGCGAAGGTCCTGGCAAGGCCCGTGCGGCAACAGGATGACGCGGGTCACCGGGATAGCAAATGACACGCATGCCATCTTGGTCAAAGGGCTCGGGCATGATCACGGGTGGCGTACGCTGTGCGGCTTCTGTCATGGCATGTTCGGCAGAGTTGAACAAACACAAATGCGAAAGACTCATGATTTGCGGCGGTGCCAACACGATGTCACCTTGCCAATATTGAATGAGCGCGTTGCGCGGCGTGGCCCACAAAATTTCGGTGGTTTCGTGGTTGTCGTGCACCGCGGTTTGGGCGCTCGGTGCGCGTGCCAAAAAGAAGCGCGTGTCAAAGCGCTTGGACATCATGGACGGCATGCGCGGCGTGATCCAGCGCGACCAGGCCTGAAGGTCGCACGCTTGTAGCTGAAGGCCACATTCTTCGCGGGCTTCACGCAAGGCCGCCACAAACAGACTGGCTGCATGCAAGGGGCTTAGATCGGGTTCTCCCAATTGCGCATGCAGACGGGCCGCATCTTGTTGCAATGCGGCCAAAGCTTCAGGCGTGCCATCGGCTTCATCGCGTTTGCCGCCGGGAAATACAAAGGCGCCGCCCAGATCCTGAGAGGCGGTGTGGCGTTTGAGCAGCAAGACTTCCATGCCAGCGGCGCCATCGCGCAGCATGAGCACAGTGGCCGCATCGCGCGGCGGGGTGTCAACAATGTGCGAGGTGATTTGCATAACTGGCCAATTTTGGGGTGAACTGAATTAAATCAGGCCGCTGTCAATCAGGTAACAGTTGCCTTGGGGGGCATGGTTTAAAGTGCCCACCATCACAAGGCTATCAGATTGAGGAATCCAAATGAGCATTGATTTTCACGGACGTGTCGCCATTGTCACAGGTGCCGGTGGCGGATTGGGCAAACAACATGCTTTGGCGCTGGCCAAGCGCGGTGCCAAGGTGCTGGTGAATGACCTGGGCGGCAACGTCCACGGCGAAGGCGGCTCGGTCAGTGCGGCGCAGGCCGTGGTCGATGAAATCGTCAAAGCCGGTGGCCAGGCCATTGCCAATGGCGCCTCCGTCACGGACTACGAGGCCGTGCAGGGCATGGTGAAACAGGCCATGGACAAGTGGGGCCGTGTTGACATCTTGGTCAACAACGCTGGCATTTTGCGCGACAAAAGTTTTTCAAAAATGGAGATTGCCGATTTCCGTTTGGTGATGGAAGTGCACGTGATGGGCGCTGTGCATTGCACCAAAGCCGTTTGGCCCATGATGCAAGCCCAAAACTATGGCCGCGTCATCATGACGACGTCCTCCAGCGGTTTGTACGGCAACTTTGGCCAGTCCAATTACGGCGCTGCCAAGATGGCCTTGGCCGGCATGATGCAAACCCTGGCCATTGAAGGCGAGAAGTACAACATTCGCGTCAATTCCTTGGCGCCTACAGCCGCCACGCGTATGACAGAAGGTTTGATGCCCGAAGCTGTGTTGAAAGCACTGGAGCCGCAAGCGGTTGTGCCTGCCATGCTGGTGATGGCTTGTGAGGATGCGCCCAATCGCACCATCATTTGCGCGGGTGCTGGCAGTTTTGAAGTGGCCAACATCACGCTCACACAAGGCGTGCATTTGGGTGTGTCAGACGACACACCAGAGCAATTGTTGGCAGCCATGGCGCAGGTCACCGATCGCACGGGCGAGCTGGTGCCAGGTTCAGGTTCGGGACAGGGCTCACTGGAAGTGGGCAAGGCCATGGCGGCCCACAAAGGCTAAGCAGAATTGCCACGCTAGGCTGATGCAAGTCAGCCTGGTGGTGAGGGCTTATTAGCTGAAAGTCAGCACCACTGGGGTGTGGTCGCTAGGGCGCTCATTTTTGCGCGGCAGTTTGTCGATCACACAGGCTGTTGCCTGTGCTTTCAAGGTGTCGGTGACCAAGATGTGATCGATGCGCAGACCTCTGTTTCTGCGAAAACCAAAGTCGCGGTAGTCCCACCAACTGTAGCTTTTCTCGGGCTGCTCAAACAAGCGAAAGCTGTCGTGAAGGCCCAAGCCAATCAGGCCGTTCAAGTGGGCGCGTTCTTCGGGTGTGCAGTGAATGGTGCCGGCCAATGCCACTGGATCCCACACGTCCAAATCGTCAAAAGTGATGTTGTAGTCGCCCATCAGGGCCAGCTTGGGATGTTGTGCCATTTCTTGTTGCACCCATGTTTTGAGTGCTTCAAGCCAACGCATTTTGTAAACAAACTTGTCGCTGTCGGGTGCTTGTCCGTTGGGGAAGTATGCGCCAATGACCCGCACATCGCCATAAGTGCCCGCAATCACGCGCGACAAGTTGTCGTCAAAACCAGGAATGTTTTTAACCACATCCACTGCGGGCGTGCGAGAAACAAGCGCCACACCGTTGTAGGTTTTTTGGCCAAACCACTGCGCGTGATAACCCGCGTCGGCAAAGGTTTGGTGCGGAAACTTGTCATCCGTCATCTTCAACTCTTGCAGGGCCAGCACATCGATGGCTTGGCCTTCGCCCAGCGCCTCTTGGGCCTTCAGCCAGTCAATCACTTGAGGCAAGCGCACAGTCAGCGAGTTGACATTCCAAGTGGCAATTTTCATGGTGTGATGGACATCAGGGGTGTGAAGTCAGGCGTGCTGACGGTAAGTGACAAAACTGAATTTCAAGCCAGTTGCAGACACATGGGCCTCTCTTGACACTTCTTGCCAAGCAGCGCTGAGTGTGGGGGCAAAGGCGTCGCCCTCAAAGTTGGCCTCAATTTCGGTGACCACAGCTTCTTCGGCAATGGGCGCTGCTTGTGCATAAATTTCGGCACCGCCCATGACCCACAGGTCTTTGCCTTCAGGGCAATGGGCCAGTGCCAAGCGCATGCCTTCTTCCAAAGAATGAACCACCAAAGCACCTTCAGCTTGCCAGTTGGTTTGACGGGTGATGACCAAGTTGGCGCGTCCAGGCAAGGGCCTGAATTTGGCGGGAATGGACTCCCAAGTTTTGCGGCCCATCAACACGGGACAACCCAGGGTGGTGCGTTTGAAATGCGCCAAGTCTTCTGGCAGGTGCCACGGCATTTGGTTGTGGTGACCAATGACGCCATTGGCCGCGCGCGCATAAATCAGTTTGAGTTTCATCAAACAGCCACCGACGCCTTGATGGCCTCGTGACACTGATAGTTCAGCACTTCAAAGTCTTCGTATTGGTAATCAAAAATCGAAGCAGGTTTGCGCTTGATGTTCAAGGTGGGGTAGGGGAAAGGCGTGCGGCTAAGCTGCAATGCCACTTGCTCTTTGTGATTGCTGTAGATGTGGCAATCACCACCCGTCCAAATGAAATCGCCCACGTCCAAATCGCACTGCTGTGCCACCATGTGTGTGAGCAAGGCGTAGCTGGCAATGTTGAAGGGCACGCCCAAGAAAATGTCGGCGCTGCGTTGGTACAACTGGCAGCTGAGCTTGCCTTTGCCGCCAGGCGTTTGTGCGGGGGCCACATAAAATTGAAAGAAGGCATGGCAAGGCATGAGCGCCATCTTGGACAACTCGGCCACGTTCCACGCGCTCACAATGATGCGGCGTGAATCGGGGTTGGTTTTGAGGGTGCGAATCACGTCTTCAATTTGGTCGATGTGGCCGCCATCTGGCGTGGGCCAACTGCGCCATTGCACGCCATACACAGGACCTAGATCGCCGTCTTCACGCGCCCATTCGTCCCAAATGGTGACGCCGCGTTCACGCAACCAATTGTTGTTGCTGGAACCCGTGAGAAACCACAAGAGTTCTTGAATGATGGAACGCAAGTGCACTTTTTTGGTGGTGACCAGCGGAAAGCCTTCGTTCAAATCAAAGCGCATTTGATGACCAAAGACACTGGTGGTGCCAGTGCCTGTACGATCGGCTTTGAACACACCATGGTCGTTCACATGGCGCATGAAATCTTCGTATTGCGAGCGGATGGGGCGTGAGGTCATGGGCTGATCAATTGGGTGAGTGAGGGCTGTGATGTCAATCAAGGCATTGGCCTAAATTTTAATCACTCTGCCGGGGTTCATGATGTTTTGTGGGTCCAGTGCCTGCTTGATGGCCTTCATCATGGCCAAAGCGGTGGGGTCTTTGTAATGCTGTAGCTTGTCTGCCTTCAGACTGCCCACGCCATGTTCTGCACTGATGGAGCCGTCAAACGCCTTGACCTGATCAAAGACCCAGGTGTTGACCATGTCTTCAAAGTCGCGCAGAAAAGCTGCACCGTCAGCACCTGGGGGTGCCTGCACGTTGTAGTGCAGGTTGCCGTCGCCCAAATGACCAAAATTGACCAAGCGAATGCCTGGAATTTTGGTTTGCAACAAGGCATCGGTCTCGGCCACGAATTGGGGAATGCGCGACACTGGCACACTGATGTCGTGCTTGATGTTCAAGCCTTCATCGGCTTGTGCCAAAGGAATGGTTTCGCGAATTTGCCAAAGCACTTGGGCTTGGGCCAAGCTTTCGGCCACCACCGCATCGGTCACCCAGCCTTTGTCCATTGCAGTTTCCATCAGCCCTTCAAAGGCGGTGCGTGCATGCGCTTCTGATTCGTGGTCTGAGTTTTCCAAAAGGACACACCAAGGGGTGTCTTGGTACAAAGGAACGCGCAATTGGGGATGGTGTTTGTCGACCAAGCTCAAGGCAAATTGCCCCATCACTTCAAAGCCCGTCAGACCTGCGCCTAAACGTTCATGGGCCAAGCCCAACAAGGCTACCGCTGCCGCCATGCTGGGCACTGCGGCCCAGGTTGTCAGCTGTGCTGCAGGTTGCGGATAAAGCTTCATGCAGGCTGCCGTGATGATGCCCAAGGTGCCTTCACTGCCGATCAATAAATTGCGCAGGTCATAGCCCGTGTTGTCTTTGCGCAGGCCAGACAAACCATGCCAAATTTCGCCACGAGCCGTGACCACTTCCAGGCCTAAACACAGCTCACGGGTGTTGCCAAAGCGAACCACTTGGGTGCCGCCAGCGTTGGTGCCCAAATTGCCACCCAAGGTGCAACTGCCTTCTGCTGCCAGGCTGAGTGGAAATAGGAAGCCAGCTTTTTCAACGTGTTCTTGTACGTTTTGCAAGATGCAGCCGGCTTCAGCCACCACCGTCAGATTGGCCGCGTCAATCGCTCGAATCTGGTTCATGCGCTGAAGGCTCAACACCACTTGCTGACCCGATGCATCGGGCACAGAACCCACCACCAACCCGGTGTTGCCCCCTTGGGGCACGATGCTGGTGAAGGTGTTGGCGCAGGCTTTGACCACCGCTGCGACCTCTTGCACATTGGCCGGCCGGACCACGGCCAGCGCACGACCCTGGGCGCGTTTGCGCCAGTCGCGCTCCCAGGCGCTTAAGTCGGTGTGAGGGTCGTCGTGGGTGAGGACGTTGGCGTCACCGCAGATGCGGCGCAAATTTTCCAATAAAGCGCTCATGCTTGAGTTTCCTGGGCGGCAGAAGAATCAGGGTTGGGCAAAGGATGGGCTTTGGCCATTTGAAAGCGCCAGCGCACATGCAACGCGCATGCCGTAAAGAGTGTGACGCACAAGGCGGTTTCGATGCCAGCCAAGCCCGCAGACCAGCCTTTGTCACCCCAAGCGCGCACGACGCCTTCGATGAAATACAGCCAAATCATAAGGCTGACCCAGCGGTAGGTGTACATGCGATTCTTGAGCAAGCCCGCCAGAGGCCAGCACAAGGGCAACACTTTAAGGGCCAACCAAGAACCGCCAGGTCGAAGGGGTGCGAGCCAAAGTTCCCAGGCCAGGCCCAGCAAAATGAGGCCCAGCAGGCTGCCAACAGCCACCCATCGGGTCATTTCGATGGTCTGAGGGCTTATAAAAGAAGAATTTTGATGAGAGTCGTTCATGGCGATGGCATCATACCGGTCATGAACCCGATTGAATCTTTTCGCACCACATTGAGTCAATTTCTGCAGTTTCCGTGGCGGCAAATGATGCGCACCTTGTGGCGCCGTTTCCCTGAGGTTCGCTTGGGCATGACAGCCAGTTCATTGACCTTCACGACTGTTTTGGCGCTGGTGCCCCTGTTTACCTTGGGTTTGGCTATTTTCACGGCGTTTCCCATCTTTGCCAAAGTGCAAGACCAGCTACAGCGCTGGCTGATCGACAGCTTGGTGCCCGAAAGTATTTCGCGGCAGGTTTTGGGCTCGTTGACGCAATTCTCCAAAAAGGCCAACCGATTGGGCTTGGTAGGCTTGGTGGCTGTGGTCATGACGTCCTTGGCTTTGTTGGTGACCATTGACCGCACCTTGGGTCAAATATGGCGCGTCAGTCGCCAACGGCCATGGGCGCAGCGTGTGCTGATTTATTGGGCCGGTCTGACCTTAGGGCCTTTGTTCTTGGGCGGAAGCTTGGCCATTTCGTCTTACCTGTTCACAGGTTATTTGTCGGATTACGCCAACTGGCTGCCCGTCACCGTTCGCAGCTTGCTGGACTTGGTGGAGTTTGGTTTGCTGGTGGCCACTGTGACCGGACTTTATTACTACCTGCCCAACACCCGCGTTCAATGGCGACACGCTTTGACAGGTGGTGTGGCTGTGGCATTGGGCCTGGAGTTGGCTAAAAAAATGCTGGCCATTTATCTGGCACAGATCCCCAGTTATTCGGCCATCTACGGCGCGTTTTCAGCGCTGCCGATTTTGCTGGTGTGGATCTATGTTGCTTGGGTGGTGGTGCTGCTTGGGGCTGTCCTGGCTGCCAGCTTGCCAGAGATTGGCCTGCAGGCCAAACGACAAGCGGACGGCCCAGGGTGGTCGTTTCGATTGTCATTGGAAGTTTTGCACCGTTTGAACGCGGCGCGTGTGAACTCGCCACAGGGTCTGTATTTAAGTGACATGGCCAATCATTTGCACATTGAGCACAGGCATGCCCTGCGCGTGTTGGACGCGCTGCATGACTTGGGCTGGGTGGGGCGCCTAGAGCAAACCAATGTCAAAGTCGAAACGCCGTGGGTTTTGTTGGTGGATTTATCCGCTACGCCGCTGGCGCCCTTGGCTGAAAAGCTTTGGCTGGCGCACTCTGATGTGTCTGATGTGCTGTGGCAAAAAACACAGCTGGGCCACTTGACGGTGGCCGAGGTGATCAAAACTTGATCTTGCCAGTCCACATGTCTTTGTACATCACCCAGTCGCCCATGAAGCTGTAGAGAGGTCGCTTGAAACTGGCAGGTTTGTTCTTCTCAAAACCAAAATGACCGATCCACGCGCAGCCGTAGCCACACAACAAACCATACAAAAAATACTGCGGCTTGCCTGTGATGAGCATCATGCATAGGCACACCAAGGCCAAGCTGGAACCCACAAAGTGCAAACGGCGGCACGTGCGGTTGCTGTGCTCGTTCAGGTAAAAAGGATAGAAAGTTTCGAAGCTGTTCAACGCGCTGGCGTCTTGAATGGGGTCCGTGTTGTTCATGGTGACTCCTTGCCGTAGGGCATTATTTTTTACAAAAAGCGATGAGGGCAGCCAAACTTTCTTCAGGTGCCTCCACCATCAATTGATGACCTGCCTTGACCAATGCCACGCGACCATCGCGTGCCTGTTGTATCAAACTTTGTGCCGCTTTAGGGGGGGTCATTTGATCTTTGCTGCCAAGCAAAAACAGCGTGGCGCACAGTACTTTGGCCATGTCTGTTTCACCTTGATCGTATTGGTCGCAAGCCTTGAAGCCGATGTTGAAAACATTTTCATTTGGGTTACTGGCCAAGATGCGTCGCATGAGGGCTTTGCTGCCACCCAATAGCCAAGTGCCAGGGCCTAAGGCGCTGGGTGGTGGTGCCAAGGTGGAATGCGAAAACACATTCACCATGTCGATGGCTTTGCTCGGGTTGCTGATCGAATTTTCAAGCAGCGCTGGCGATACGCGCATGGGATAGGCGGTGCCCACCATGACCAACTGCGAAACACGTTCGGGATGTTCTGCCGCAGCATGCATGGCAATCAGAGATCCAAAACTGTGCCCTATCAAAATGGCTTTGTCGACACCTGCGGCATCCAGCAAGGCGATCACATTGCGTGCTGCTTCTTGGACAGATGCAGGCGCTTTGCCGCCACTTCGTCCGTGGCCTGGTAAATCAAGTGCCAACACGTTCCAACCGTGGTTGGCAAAGTAGCGCGTTTGCAAAATCCAAACACTGTGGTCGTTGAGAACACCGTGAATGAAGACGGCGGTGGGTTTGCTGACATCGACCGCTTTGCCCCCGGTGTACACATACAAAGGAGCACCTTGCACCGTGTAAATCATGCGGCACCTCCTGCGGCTGGGGCGGCTTTTTCGGCCGCCTTCAATGCGCGTTTTAAATCATCAATCAGATCGTCTGGATCTTCCAAGCCAATTGACAAGCGCACGGTGCCAGGGCCTATGCCAGAAGCCTTCAAGGTTTCATCGTCTACTCTGAAGTGCGTGGTGCTGGCCGGGTGGATCACCAGTGACCTGCAGTCGCCCACATTGGCCAAGTGGCTGAACACCTGCAGGGCCTCGATGAAAGCTCGCCCTTGTTGGCGTGTGCCGCGAATGTCAAAACTGAAGACCGAGCCTGCGCCGCGGGGCAGCAGTTGCTTGGCCAATGCATGGCTGGGATGGCTCTCTAGCATGGGGTGACCGACTCGGCTTACCATGGCATGGGCTGCAAGGTAACTGACCACTTTCTCGGTGTTGCTCACATGCCGTGCCATGCGCAGGGGCAGCGTTTCGATGCCTTGCAAAATGAGCCATGCTGTGTGGGGGCTCATGCAGGCGCCAAAGTCACGCAAACCCTCTCGTCGAGCGCGCAGTAAAAATGCACCAACGGTGCTCTCTTCGGTGAACACCATGTTGTGAAAACCTGCGTAGGCTTGCGTGAGCTCTTCGAACTTGCCTTGTGTGTGGGGCCCCGACCAGTCGAAGCTACCGCCATCGACAACCAGACCGCCAATGACAGTGCCATGGCCAGACAAAAATTTGGTGGCGGAGTGAACCACCAAGTCGGCGCCATGCGCTAATGGTTTCATGAGCCAAGGCGAGGTGAGGGTGGCGTCCACCAACAGGGGCACACCCGCTTGGTGGGCTATTTGGCTCACGGCCGCTAAGTCCAGCACATCCATGCCAGGATTGCCCACTGTTTCGCCAAAAAATAATTTGGTGTTGGGTTGAACGGCATCGCGCCATGCCTGCAAATCGCCTGGCTTGACGAAGGTGGTGTCAATGCCAAATCGGCGCAGTGTGTAGTGCAGCAAGTTGTGTGAACCACCGTACAGGGCCGATGAGGCCACAATGTGTGAGCCCGCGCCCATGAGGGTGGTGATGGCCAAATGCAATGCCGCTTGACCGCTGGCCGTGGCAATGGCGCCAATACCGCCTTCTAACGCAGCAATTCTTTGCTCCAAAACAGCATTGGTGGGATTGCTGATCCGGCTGTACACATGGCCTGCACGCTCCAAATTGAACAGCGATGCGGCCTGATCGGTCGATTCAAATACAAACGAGGTGGTGAGGTGAATTGGCACCGCACGTGCGCCGGTGGCGGGGTCGGGCGCTGCACCTGCGTGCAAGGCCAAGGTGTCAAAACCGGGATCTGAGTAACCAGGCATGGGTTGTCTCCAAAGAGAAGCTGAAAGGTTCAGGCAAGTGCCCAAGGGTAAGCTATTGGTATTCTTAGTCAAGATTGTGGGCTATATTTGACGCTCACTAGGAGAACTCCCCATGAAAGTCAGTGACATCCTTCGCGTCAAGGGGCATAGCCTGATCACCGTCACGCCCGATGAAACTTTGGCCACGGCCATCGACATCATGTCTGAAAAAGACATTGGCTCTTTGGTGGTCATGGCGCATGGCGACTTGGTGGGCATGCTGACGTTTCGCGAAGTGATGCAAGCGCTGGCCAAAAACGGTGGGTCTCTTGGTAACGTCTCTGTGCGCAAAGCCATGGACGATGCGCCCATGACCTGCACCAGCGAAACCGAGATGGACGAGGTGCGTCGCATGATGCTCAGCAACCACGCCCGATACATGCCTGTCATGGACAAACGCATGCTGATGGGGGTCATTAGCTTCTACGACGTGGCCAAAGCCGTGGTTGACAGTCAGAATTTTGAAAACAAAATGCTGAAAGCCTACATTCGCGATTGGCCTGAACGAGATGAAATGGATGGCCCAGAAGCGCCTTCCCTCTGAGATAATGGCTGCCTATGAGCGGCAATACCTTCGGCACCCTTTTTTCGGTCACCAATTTTGGTGAATCTCACGGCCCTGCCATCGGCTGCGTCATTGACGGATGCCCCCCCGGCATGCCGCTGTCTGAATCAGACATTCAGCCCGACCTTGATCGCAGGCGGCCGGGCACTTCCAAATTCGTTACGCAACGCAATGAACCCGACACCGTGCAAATTCTGTCGGGGGTGTATCAGGGCCTCACCACAGGCACGCCCATTGCCTTGCTGATTCAAAATACAGACCAGCGCAGCAAAGACTACGGCGACATTGTGCAAACCTTTCGCCCAGGTCACGCCGACTTTACCTACTGGCGCAAATACGGCCTGCGCGATCCGCGCGGTGGTGGTCGTTCGTCGGCCCGTCTCACTGCGCCCATGGTGGCTGCTGGCGCAGTGGCCAAAAAATGGTTGGCGGCGCAATATGGCACCACTTTCAAGGGCTGCATGACCCAAATTGGCGAAGTGCCCATTGGTTTTGAGAGCTGGGACCATGTCCACAACAACCCCTTTTTCGCCCCAGTCGCCGATGTTTCGGCGCTCGAAGACTACATGAACGCTTTGCGCAAGTCAGGCGATTCCTGTGGTGCACGCTTGCGCGTGGTGGCCCAGGGCATGCCTGTGGGTTTGGGTCAGCCGTTGTTTGACAAACTCGATGCCGACATTGCATACGCCATGATGGGCATCAATGCCGTCAAGGGTGTCGAAATAGGCGCTGGCTTTGCAGCGGTCACGCAAAAGGGCAGTACGCATGGCGACCCCATCACGCGCGATGGTTTTGTGGGCAACAACTCGGGTGGCGTGTTGGGCGGTATCAGCACGGGTCAAGATCTGGAAGTCTCGATTGCGGTCAAACCCACCAGCTCTATTTTGATTCCGCGTCCCTCTATAGACACGCAAGGCCAAGCAGTCGAGGTCCTCACCAAAGGGCGCCACGACCCTTGTGTGGGCATTCGTGCCACACCCATTGCCGAGGCCATGTTGGCCTTGGTCGTGATTGAGCATGCCCTGCAACACCGCGCGCAATGCGGTGATGTGGTGCCACCTGCGCATCTGTAAGGGGCCGCCATGCCCAACGCTTCTGCTGCCAGTCGCCGGCAATTGATGCCATTTGCCGCGGTATCGGCCAGTTACTTTGCGCACATTGGTTTTTTCAATCCCTATCTGCCGCTGTGGTTGAAAGAGTTGGGCTTTGGCTTGTTGGCCATTAGCATTTTGACCTCTGTTCAAGCTGCAACGCGATTGTTCGCACCCTACGGTTGGGGCTGGCTCAGTGACCACACCGGCGAGCGTGTGAAGTTGTTGCGCTACGGCGCCACCATGGCTTTAATTTGTGCGTGTGTTTTATTCTTTGAGCTTGGGCCCATTGGTTTGGGCCTGGTGTTGTTGGTGATGTTCACGCATACCAGCTCGATGATGCCCATGAGCGAGGCCGCCATGGCGCATTTGGTCAGTCAAGGCGGTGCGTTTGATGCCAGACGGTATGGCCGGGTGAGGTTGTTTGGCTCACTTGGTTTTTTGGTCACAGTATTTTTGGCAGGGGCCTGGTTTGAACAATTCGGCATGAAGCATTTCCCAGGCTGGACCGTGCTCAGCTTGGCCGCCGTCACAGCCAGTGTGTGGTGGTTGCCGGATGTCAAAGAGGCGATGCCAGCACAGGACACCAAAGTGAGTGTGTGGCCTGTCTTGACGCAAATGCCGGTCATGTGGTTTTTTATCACCGCCTTTTTTCATGTGCTCTCGCACATCGGCGTGTATGTATTTTTCTCTTTGTACCTCGACTCGTTGGGTTACAACAAAGTATGGATTGGCATGCTGTGGGCAGTGTCGGTCATTGTTGAAATTGTTTGGTTTTTCACGCAGGCCAAATGGATGCCCAAACTGCCGCTCACGGGCTGGTTGGTGGTGTGTTCGGGGGCCATGACCTTGCGCATGGGCCTGACGGCGCAGTGGGCCGATGTGCTGTGGGTCTTGTTGTTGGCGCAAGCACTTCATGCTTTGACATTTGCAGCCAATCACACGGTCTGCATTGCCTTGCTTTCGCATCATTTTCCAGGTCGTCTGCGCGGTCGTGGCCAGGCTTTGTACACCGTCATCGCCTATGGCTTTCCAGGGGTGTTGGGGGGCTTGGTGGGCGGCTTGATGAGCGACCGTTTGGGCTTGCAAAGTGTTTACTGGGTGTCTACATTGACTGCGGGCATGGCGACAGTGGCGGCCTACAAAGTATGGCGACTCCAGCATCCCGCCAAAGCGTTCACGCCATTGCCATGACCTACAGCGCCGAGCCCATTGCCATCGATGCGGATGTGCTGGCGCACTTGACGATGGAGGTGGCATCGGTGTTGCAGGCTGGTCAAAGATTGACCTTGCCCGGCCCCATGGTGTGGCATGCCTGGGGCCCTTTGGATGGCCCTGTGGTGGTTTTGTTGCATGGTGGCAGTGGCAGTTGGATGCACTGGATACGCAACATTGCACCTTTGGTTTCTGCTGGACGACGTGTGTTGGCTGTTGATTTACCTGGTTTTGGTGACTCGGCAGCGCCGGTGCAAGGCGGTGATGTGGATGCTTTGATTGAGCCGCTGCACGCGGCTTGGCAGTTGCTCAAAAGCGCCGCGGTTCCAAGCACCTTCGTGGGTTTTTCTTTTGGTGGCATGACCGCTGCGCTGTGGTTGGCGGCCCATCCTGAAGATGCCGAGCAATTGGTGATGGTGGGCTCGCCTGGTTTGGGCCTCACGGTGCCTGATCGAATTCCTTTGAAAGGCTGGCGTCACTTGCCCACCCAGGCCATGCAGGCCGAAGCCCATCGTCACAACTTGATGGCTTTGATGCTGCGGCATGAAGACAGCTTGGATGCCTTGGCCATGAGCGTGCATGCTGCCAATGTGAAGCGCGACCGCATGCCACGTCGCCGCCTGTCGTCAACACCCATTGTGGTGGCGGCATTGCAGCGCATCCAGTGTCCTTTGCATGTGCTGTTTGGAGAATGGGATGCGCTGTACCAAAGTCGTTGGTCTGAGGTGCAGGCCCTCTTCAAAGCCAGCTCGCCACATTTGGCGTCTTGGCAATTGGTGCAGGACGCAGGGCACTGGGTGCAGTACGAACGTGCTGATGCGTTTCAGCTGGCCTTGCTGGCATGTATGGCCGATACGGCAGCTCTTAAACCTAGCAAATAACTGTCGACACCAAAGCCCGCAATTTGGCCTTTGGCAATTTCGCCAATCACAGAGTGATGGCGGAAGGCCTCACGTGCATGAATGTTGGACATGTGCACTTCAATGATGGGGCATTTCAAAATGGCCAGGGCATCGCGAATGCCGTAACTGTAGTGGGTCCAAGCGCCGGCATTGATCAAGACCGCGTCCACTTGGTCAGTGTGGGCTTGGTGAATTTTTTCAGCCATGGCGCCTTCAAAGTTGGTTTGAAAGCATTCCACTTGGGCCCCCAATTCTTGGCCAAGCTGGGTTACTTGCGCATCAATTTCTGCCAAGGTGGTGGTGCCGTATTGGGCAGGGTCACGCTTGCCAAACATGTTCAGGTTGATGCCGTTCAAACACAAAATTTTCATGATTTTCCTCTGAGATGAGGCCTTCAAAGATCCCTAGTGAAATCATGGAATCTGGGCGCAATGTTTCGATTTTCCAATATTTGAGGCAATATCGCGCTTTTATCCCAAAACTTTTTGCCATGGCCGCTACTTTGAAAATTGATTTTGTCTCTGACATTGCCTGTCCCTGGTGTGCGGTGGGCTTGGGCGCACTGGAGCAAGCGCTGGGACAGCTAGAGGGTCAGGTGACGGCCAATCTGCATTTTCAACCGTTTGAATTAAATCCCAACATGGGGCCAGGCGGGCAAGATTTAAGTGAACACTTGACTCAGAAGTATGGTTCAAGCCCCGAACAACAAGCCCAAATTCGCGCCAACATTACCGCGCGGGGAGAAGAAGTCGGGTTCAAGTTCAACCCAGGTGGTCGAGGTCGTGTTTACAACACCTTCAATGCGCACCGCTTGTTGCATTGGGCGGGTGTCAAGGGGCCCGCGGGCAGTCAGCACGCGTTGAAACGTGCATTGCTTGAAGCCTATCAGGGACGCGCCGAGGTGGTGGAGTTGGATGCGGTGTTGTTGGCCACAGTGGCTTCAGTGGGCTTAGATGTCAATGAGGCACAAAGCATCTTGGCCTCAGACACCTATGCACAAGAAGTTCGAGAGACCGAACAGTTTTACCAACAAGCAGGCATTCACTCGGTGCCAGCGGTGATCATCAATGACAAGCACCTGATTTCGGGTGGGCAGCCTGCCGCTGTGTTTGAGCAAGCACTTCGAAGAATTGCGGCCGGTGAAGTTTGACGCATGACGCCCCTGACCGTTTACTACGATGGCAGTTGCCCTCTGTGCAGGCGTGAAATTGCGTTTTACAAAAGCAACCCCGATGCAGCGCATTTGGTGTGGCATGACGTCAGTGTGAATTTTCAAGCCAATGACGATGCAAGTTTGGGCGATGGCCTCAGTTGCCAGCGTGCCATGTCTTACTTTCACGTACGTGATGCACAAGGGCAATTGTTTGAAGGCGGTTCGGCCTTTGCACGTCTTTGGTTAGAGTTGCGAGGCTGGCGAATGGCTGGGCGTGTGTTTTCAGTGCGTCCTTTCAGTTGGGCCATCAACGTCGGCTACAAAATGTTTTTACCCATTCGACCCACCGTGCAAAAGTACTTGCTCAAATGGGATGCAAGACATTCATGAGTGCATATCAAGCTTTGGTCTTGGGCGCCACTGGGGCAATCGGCAATGCTTTTTTAAAGCATTTTCAAAATGATGCTGAGTGTGTGTTGGCATTGGGATTGTCGCGTCAGGGTGATGTGCGCTTTGAGTTGGAGGATGAAAGTAGCATGGCGCAATGCGCGGCTTTGTTGCGCAATCCATTGGGGCCCTATGGCGCATGTGAGTTCAAATACATC
Organism: Limnohabitans sp.; assembly: GCA_030158125.1. GTDB lineage: Bacteria > Pseudomonadota > Gammaproteobacteria > Burkholderiales > Burkholderiaceae_C > Limnohabitans_A. The sequence continues at coordinate 24,817 of JAOATL010000019.1, forward strand.
ATTGATGCGACGGGTGCTTTAACCCTTGACGGTCAAGGTCCCGAAAAGCGTTTGCAAGCTTTGAACTCAAAACAGCTGCTGCGGCAGTTGACGGTGAATGCGGTTGGCCCAGCCTTGCTCATTAAACATTTTTTGCCCTTGCTCTTAACGCAAGAGGCTGCGTGCTATGCCACCTTGTCTGCGCGCGTTGGCAGCATCGAAGACAACCACAAAGGCGGTTGGTACGGTTACCGCGCAGCCAAAGCGGCCAGAAATATGCTGCTTCAAACGGCCGCCATCGAAGCAGCTCGGCAAAGGCCGATGGCTGTGTTTGCGGCTTTGCAGCCCGGCACAGTTCAGTCAAATTTGTCTGCTCAGTTTGTGGCCGCTCAAGATGCAATCACACCCCAAGCTTCCGTGGCGCAGTTGATGCACGTGTTGGCGCAATTGAGGCCAACGGGTCGTGCGCAATTTGTGGATTACGCAGGTCACGCAATTCCATGGTGAGGTCCAATTGGTTCAAAGGAGACGTCAATGAATGAAGACCCAAGATGTTGCGGCACCGGAACCTGCATCATTGATCCGTCGGGCAAATGCTGGTGCGGTCAAGAATGGGATGGTGAAAAGATGGCCATGCCCAAGTTAGAGCTTGCTAGCGATGTTGCGGATGAAGCGCAGCTTTCGCATGCCAAAGATGGCACGGTGTCAGAATGAAATCAACTTTTCTGTGCTTGCTGCTTAAGCTGCTGTGTAGCAGTTTTCTTGGCATAGGTTGGCACCATGCCAATGCCAGCGAATTGGCTAATTTGCTCAAACAACCAGACCACGTCTTGCTGATGCGCCATGCGCTGGCGCCCGGTGTAGGCGATCCTGCAGGTTACAAGCTACAAGATTGCAAGACGCAGCGCAACTTAGATGCCAAAGGTCGCGAGCAAGCGCAACGCACAGGCCAATGGTTGAGGGCACAAGGTGTGAAAGAAAGTTTGGTTTTCAGCAGCGCCTGGTGCCGATGCACAGAGACTGCAGAAAAATTAGGTTTTGCTTCCCCCGTTCTTGAGTCTTCTCTCAATTCTTTCTTCGATGACATGCGGCAGGGACCTCAAAGCAATGCGAGCTTGCAAGCATTCATCGCTGGCCAACTTAAATCCAAAGGCCGTAAGGCTTTGATTTTGGTAACACACCACGTCAACATTGCAGAATTTATGGGTGAGAACGTGGGGTCAGGCGACATGGTGTTGGCCAAAGTCAGTCCGCAAGGCAAAATTCTGTCGTTCAAAATTTATACAAGCCCCTAGGCTGCCATGCCAGTGCAGATGCGCTGAACAACGCCCTCATCGGCACCAGATGTCGCGGTAAGTTTTGTCGGGGTCGTAATCTTTGGCCTGCTTGTCTGGATTGAACCGTCTCGACCCCCTGGGGTCCGTGCCATTTCCACTGAGATACAACCAATTGCCTTGGTTGCTGTAAACGTCGTAGTCAATCAATTGCGATTCAAACCATGCAGCACCAGCACGCCAATCGCAGCCTAAGTCGTGAATTAAATAACTGGCCACGTTTTGACGCATGCGATTGGACAAATAGGCCGTCCTGCTGAGTTCGTGCATACCCGCATCAATGAAGTCGTGACCCGTTTGGCCTGTGCACCAAGCTTCAAACGCTTCAGCAGAATGCCGTTGGTTCAGTGAGGGCTTTGCGTGCAAGCCCTGGCGCCTGTAGAGCCATTGCCCGTACTTGTGATGCAGCCAGCGAAAGTGATCGCGCCAAAGCAGCTCAAAGCCAATCCAATAGGTGCTGTCGTTCGCACCATGCATTTGTTCATGCTGCTTGACGGCCGCCCAAGCTTGTCGTGCAGACAGCGCTCCCGTGGCCAGCCAAGGTGACCACTTGGTGGAGTAGTCCACACCCAACAAGCCATTGCGTGTGACTTTGTAAGTGCTGGGCAGGGTGCTGTTGCAATAACGTTGGAGATGCGCCAGAGCAGCGGTCTCGCCGCCGTCAAAGTTGCCTGGCCCGAATGGGAATGCTGAGCGCAGGTCGGGCATGTGGTCTGCAGCAGTCGGGGCAAGCGCGTTGTCAAGCCAGTTTGGTCGCTGCTGCAACTGATTTGTGAGAAATGAATGCGCTGGCAGCGCAGGCAGCTGTGCAGGCACAGGCAGTGGCGTTTCGACTTTCAGTGCGGGGCGCTCCACCTGCTGCCTAAAGGTGGTGAATTGATCGGGTACTCGATTGACTGCAAACGGCAAATCAGTCATGCGCATCAGCGTGGATTGCCAAACCGTTTGAATGTTCACGCCGGCCGCTTTCAATTGCTGGACGTGCGCTTGTTCAAACGGCGCTGCAATGTCTTCGCAAACAAGCCAGGTAGTGGGCAAAGCCTGACACAAAGCCTGGATGATCTCTACCGAAGGGCCCCGCCATTGGTAAAGTTGACTGCCGTGTTCAGCCAGTTGCCGGGCTACGTCGTTCACGGCCATGCCGGTCCATGCTTCTCTGGCGGGCGACGTTCTTGGAAATCCCCATGGTGTCAATGCACGCAAGGCATCGTCGTGGATGTAGATGGGCAACAGCCAAGTTTGCAACTGGTTTGCAAGCGCGATGGCCTGCTGAAGCGCTGGCTGATCGTGCAAGCGCAGGTCGTTGCGGAACCAAAAGACAACGCCAGTTTTTGGCGGAAGAGGGGACATGTGTTGGCGTTTTCTGAATTAAAAGTCAAAGCCCATTTGCGCCGCGCTGTTTGGCCTCTGGTTTTTTGTATGGCTGCGACGGTTGGCAAATGTTTTGCGCGAGGCGTGCTTGTCAATCACAGCCTGTTTGCCGGCGCGCACGTCTTCCTGTTTGCGTCTGTCATGCAATCTGGTTTTTGCAGCGCGAGTGGCCAGGGTCAAGTCGACCAAAGGCGCAGGAATATGATGTTCGGTTAAGGTGCTGTTGCTACTGGACTGCCGCACGTTATCAGGCATTTTCCAAGGCTCGAACAACCAACTGTCGGGTACCGTTCTCATGGCGGGCAGCCATCTTCGAACAAACTTGCCGTAGGGGTCGTGATCTTGCGCTTGCTTGATGGGGTTGTACACACGCGTGATGTTGATGCCAGTCGTGCCCGATTGCATCTGCAATTGACTCCAATGAATGCCGGGCTCGTAATCTAAAAACTGCGTCGCCAACCATTCGCCCACGCGTCGCCAGTGCAGCCACAATGGGTAAGCGGCCACAGACACCAACATGGCGCGCATTCGAAAATTGAGCCAGCCTGTTTCGCGCAACATGGTGACCGAGGCGTCCACCATCGGCCAACCGGTTTGGGCATTTTTCAAAGCTTCAAAATAGATTGTATTGAATTCTTGTTCACGCAAGGCGTCGTAGCCTCGGTGCATGTTATGCCATTCAATGGCGGGCTCACTTTCTAGTTTTTGAATAAAGTGGCAATGCCAATAAAGGCGGCTCATGAAAGCGTTGAGTCCGGCCTTGTGACGCGCTGCTTGCGGCGGCAGCGCTGCCATGCAAGCCCGTGTCATTTGAACCACTTCGCGCATGCTGATGCAACCGTACGCCAAGTACGCCGAAAGCCGTGAGCAGGCATCTGGCGCCGACAGCGGCGATGAAATGCCGCCTCTGTAACCCAAGCTGCGCGAATTTAAAAAACTGCGCAAGACCGCCAAAGCCAGTGGGCGTCCGCCGCGTTGGCGAAGCGGTGGATTGTGTTGCAGGTGCGCAGGCGCCGGCATTGACAAGGGCAAGTTGCTGGGAGCGTGGGCAAAGTGAATCGCAGCGGGCTGCGCCAATGCCGTCTGCATGTGTTGCTCCCAAGCCGCTTGCCATTGGTTGCGATTTTTCAGGCGCCTGATCACACCAAACTGCGGGAATTCATGCCATGCAATGCGCTGTGTTTGGCACCAAGCCTTGACTTGAATGTCTCTGGCATATGTCCATTCATTGCCAGTTTCTTCGTGCGAGTACATGGCGCTGAAGGGGGTCTCTTGATGGAGGCGTTGCAAAACTTCGGCGGCCTCACCTGTGTGAATTTCAAGGCAGCCACCCAAGCTGCGCAAATGTGCATCCAAGGCCTGCAAAGATTCTCGAATGAACTCGAAGTGTTGAAGGGCTGCGTCGGCTTGCTTCCAGTAACCAGGCTCAACAATGTAGATACAGCGCACGGGCCCTGTTGCTGCTGCACGTGCCAAGGCCGCATGGTCTTGCCAGCGCAAGTCCCGTTTGAACCAAACCATTTGACAGTGCATGCGACCTTCAGCTGCGAAGGGTGTTCAGATCAATGCCTTCGTGCTGCGCCACCATCTCCAACGCATCTTCAAACATGGCACGTGCCGAACCAGAGATGGCACTCAGGTGCGCGTGAATGCGCGCGTCGTCAGTTGATTTGTTCAGACAGTCCAAACTGTACTGCTCAAACCTGGCCAGTTGCGTGATGAGTTCGGCCACGTGTTTGGGACACTCACACAAAATTTGCGTTGAAATGCTGGCAACATGCTGCAGTGCCATGTCGTCATATTTGCGCGGTGGAATGGTGTTTGGGGTGGGCAGTTTGGCGGTCGTAGACAAGTCCGTTTGCAAGGATGCCTGAATCAATTCACCCAACTCAGTTTCTGGAAGTGGCTCTCTACGCACCACCATGCCCCATTGCTGAAGGCTTTCAATCACAGGGGCTTGCCCAAAACTGTAAAGCACGATGGTGTGCGCGGCCTGAGATTTTTCAGCCAAGCGGCGAATGTCAACTTGAACGCCTGCATGCAAAGAATGGCATTGCACCAATAGCAGATCGGGCAACCCATGCAACTGGCCTTGCAGCATCTCGTCCATTGTTCCAAAGATGTCTGTGATGTGCAGCGCGGTGGGGGCCATCTGCTGTGCAAAGCGAGTGGCCTCAATGCGACTGGCCAGGGCGGTGCCGACGATGGCCACCGTGGCGGCAGGGGCCGATGCGGTTGGCGACAGAATGTGACGCCCCTTGCCTTGGTGCTGTTGCAACAGTTGGTTCAGTTCCTGCAAACTGCATTGCGCAATTTGCCCCACGCTGTGCCCTTGGTCTGTGAGCCTTTTCATGAGCGTGGCTTTGAGGACGTCATCGTCTGAATACAACCGATGACGGCTGGCTGTCTTCAGGGGGGTGAAACTTTGGTAGCGCGCCTCCCAAATGCGCAGGGTGGGCGTGGGAACACCGCTGAGCGTGGAAACAGCACCAATTTTGTGGAGGTTCATGAGGATTACACCAGTAAACTCATTCTTTGAATAAGTATTGAATAGATAAAATGAAATATTTTGAGCATTTTAAAGCGTATTTGAATAAGTATGTTAAATTTTTATCTATTCAATAAGTCAACAAAGGCACTTCATGCTCAGTCAACGCGCTTACCAAGGCATCTTGGCCATTGCCCATGTCGCCAACTCACCGGCTCACAAGTCGGTGACGGTTGCAAGCATTGCTCAGTTTTTAGAACTGTCGGTGTCTTACACCGAGAGCCTGGTCAAGGTGCTAAAGCAGCATGATTTGCTGCAAGCGTCTAGAGGGCCAGGGGGCGGCTACCAGTTGAAACGCGATTTGAAAGCGCTGTCGGCATGGGATGTTGTCAAATGCTTTGAGCTGGACGAGGTGCTCAAAGAAGACAAACGTTCCAGCCCTGAGGCGGTGGCGGCAGACCTGCTGTACGAGCAGTTCGTGCAAATCGAACAAGATTTTCTCAAGGCCTATTCACTGAGTGCTTTGATCAGCGATGTGCCGGCCTCAGCGCGCGCTCAAGCGGCTCACAATTTGCCGTTCAACTTCAAACCATTGCCCAAGAGCTTGATGCCCGTTGCACCCAACTCTGTTTTTGACTTGTCCAAGTTCATGGACTTGGCACTGGCTTAAAGCAGCGGCCATCATTCAACGCGGCGCCCTCCATTCAGCGTTGAAGTGCTTGTTCGATTTTGCGGCGTGGCACAGTGCTTTTGGGAACCTTGAAAGCTGGACTTTTGCCACCCGCATGTTCAATCAGCGCATTTTGGAACCAGGTGCGCACATCTTCTTCCAAACCGATGCCATGCATGAAGTTGTAAATGGCCTTCTTTAAACCGAGGCCCAACAAATCATGGTCCACACCAGTGGGGTCGATGAAGCCGATGTCATTTTTGCCGAAGCTGACGGTGGGCAGCGGAATCAATTCAATGCCGTATTCCTGAGGGTTCAAACCGACAGGAGAATGCACGGTGCAAGCAAAGCGGTGAAAGAAGCCGCTTTGGATGCAGCCATTTTCAAAGAGCTGCCGAACGTATTCCAAAGCATCCACAGTGTCTTGCACCGTTTGTGTAGGGAAGCCGTACATGAGGTACGCGTGAACCAAGATGCCCGCTTCAGAAAAGCCTTTGGTGACCTGCGCCACTTGTTCCACTGACACGCCTTTTTTCATCAACTTGAGCAAGCGGTCAGAGGCCACTTCCAAGCCGCCCGACATGGCGATGCAACCACTCTCGGCCAACAACTCGGCCAGTTCGGGCGTGAAGGTTTTTTCAAAGCGAATATTGCCCCACCAAGAAATGTGCACCTTCCTTCGGATCAATTCTTCAGCCAAAGCTTTGAGTGCTTTAGGAGGGGCTGCTTCATCGACAAAGTGGAAGCCTGTTTGGCCGGTCTCTTTCACAATGGTTTCAATGCGATCAACCAGCAATTCAGCGGAGGCCGTTTCGTAGCGAGAGATGTAGTCAAGGCTGACATCGCAGAAGCTGCATTTTTTCCAATAGCAACCATGGGCTACCGTGAGTTTGTTCCAGCGACCATCACTCCACAGTCGGTGCATGGGGTTGAGCATGTCGAGCAAAGACAAGTAGTCGCTCAAGGGCAGGCCATCCCATGTGGCGGTGCCCACTTCTTCAAAGGGTACATCGGGCTCTGACCAGTTCATCAATTGAACGGTGCCCGTGTCTGGTTTGCGAATAAAGGTGCGGACCAAACGGGCAGCGGCACGTTGCCCGTGCAAATGCTCTAGCAAAGCCAGCAAAGGACGCTCGCCAGAATCTAGGGTGACAAAGTCCACGTAATCAAACACGCGAGGTTCTGTGAGTTCGCGCAGTTCGGTGTTCACAAAGCCACCGCCCAGCGCAATGTGAATGTGCGGGTGATGCTGCTTGATGCACTGTGCAATTCTGAAGGCGGCATACACCGCGCCAGGGAAGGGGACAGACAACAAAACCAAGTTGGGTTGGTGGTGTGCGATGGCCTTCAGTGTCAGCGCTTGCAGCATTTCGTCCATCAAAGTCAAAGGCGCGGCCAATGCATCGGCCAGCGGTTCAAACGTGGCCTGACTGCCCGCCAATGATTCGCCGTAGCGCACAAATTCAAAGCGACGGTCAACAGCATCGCGCAGCACATCGGCCAAGTCGTTCAAATACAAGGTGGCCAAATGGCGCGCACGGTCTTGCTGACCCAAGGCGCCAAAGGCCCAAGCCAAGGGGTCGGCCGATTCGCCATCGTCGTAGGCGTCTAGGGCTGTAAAGCGAGGGCCTTCCGGCAAGAAGCCTCTGCCGGCAATGCGGTGGCTGAGGGTGCTGTCCTTGCCTTGTAAGAAGGCGATGGTGGGCGCGATGGTGTTTTCGTAGCGCTCAAAGAAATCCAAGAAAAAATTGACACTGGCGCTGCGTTCAGCTTCAGGCAGTGCCAGTGCTTTGTCGCGAATTTGCGCCATGCCTTGGGGGGTGAACAAATTCAAGACCAGCTTGAGCGCCAAATCTTCTTGGGTGGCTGCAATCCCGCGCGAGCGCAAAAAGCCCGTCAGGTAGGCCGTCGACGGGTAGGGCGTATTGAGCTGCGTCATCGGCGGGATGACGCTTAAGACGCTAAAGGGTTTTGAAGTCGGTGAGGGGTTCATGCACCCCTGACTTTACAGCCACTTTTGCATGAATTGGGCTTGTCCCGCCGCTGGATCGAGTTCGTACTGTTCAAAACCAAAGCGCTTGTAGCTGCCCATGGCCGGTGCATTACCACTCAGTACTTCAAGTGTGAGCTTGCAGCACCCACGCGAGCGGGCATGGGCTTCTGCGGCTTGGAGCAGGGATTGCCCCACCCCTTGTCCGCGGTGGCCGTCCAATACGGCAATGTCATGCACATTCAGCAAAGGCTGGGCCTTGAAAGTGGAATAGCCTTCAAAGCAATTGATCAGGCCAATGGGTTTGTCTTCTAACCATGCAATGAAGCTGGCCGCACCCGCAATGCGGGCCATGTCAGTGCACAAACGCGCTGTGGCCTCTGGCTTGAGGGCGTCACCTCCGCCCATCGGGTCTTGCGCGTAAGCGTCAAGCAAATAGACCAAGGCTTGTGCGTGGTCTGCGTTGAGGTAGTCAACACGTTGAACTTTTAAAGTGCTCATGCTGCGTACTCGCTCATGGGCACGCAACTGCAGAACAGGTTGCGATCGCCGTACACATTGTCGACACGACCCACTTGGGGCCAGTATTTCACACTGCTCAACGGGCGACCGGCTTGCGCAGCGCCTACTTCGCGTGAGTACGGGCGATTCCAATCAGCCGCCATCAAACTGGTTGCTGTGTGCGGCGCATGCTTGAGCGGGTTGTTGTCTTGTGGCCAATCGCCGTTTTCAATGAGGCGAACTTCCTCGCGGATGGCAATCATGGCGTCGATGAAGCGATCCAGCTCTTCCAAAGTTTCGCTTTCGGTGGGCTCCACCATGAGGGTATTGGCCACAGGGAAGGAAAGGGTGGGGGCGTGGAAGCCATAGTCCATCAAGCGCTTGGCCACGTCTTCGGCCATCACGCCGCTGGTGTCTTTCAAGCCACGCAAATCCAAAATGCATTCATGCGCTACATGGCCTGCTTTGCCATTGGCGCCTGCGCTTGCGTAGAGCGTTGGGTAGTGATCGGCCAATCGACGGCTAATGTAGTTGGCCGCCAAAATAGCTGCCTCAGTCGCGTGCTTCAAACCTTCTGCGCCCATCATGCGGCAATACATCCAGCTGATCGGCAGCACAGCCGCATTGCCCAAAGGCGCAGCAGACACGGCGCCTACGCCGTTGACTTTCAAACCGCCGGTGGCGTGGCCTGGCAAGTAAGGCACCAAGTCTTCCACCACGCAAACAGGGCCTACACCTGGGCCGCCACCGCCGTGGGGAATGCAGAATGTTTTGTGCAAATTGAGGTGGCTCACGTCGCCGCCAAATTCGCCGGGCGCCGCAACACCTACCAAGGCATTCATGTTGGCGCCGTCCACATACACGCGGCCGCCGTGTTGGTGCACCAACTCACAGAGCGCTTTCACTTGGGTTTCAAACACACCGTGTGTGCTGGGGTAGGTGATCATGACCGCCGCCAAGTTGGCGCTGTGTTGTTCGCACTTGGCTTGGAGGTCCGCCATGTCGACGTTGCCCTGCGCATCGCAAGCCGTCACCACCACTTGCATGCCTGCCATTTGTGCGCTGGCAGGGTTGGTGCCATGCGCACTAGAAGGAATCAGGCAGATGTTGCGATGGCCCTGACCCTTGGCTTCATGGAACGCTTTGATGACCAACAGACCTGCGTATTCACCTTGTGAGCCAGCGTTGGGCTGCAGGCTGATGCCCGCATAGCCGGTGGCTTGGCAGAGCCAGTCACGCAGTTGCTGATCGAGCAGGGCATAGCCCTTGAGTTGATCGGCCGGTGCAAAGGGGTGCACGTTGGCAAACTCGGGCCAGGTGATGGGAATCATCTCGCTGGTGGCATTGAGCTTCATGGTGCAAGAGCCCAGGGGAATCATGCTGCGATCGAGGGCTAAGTCTTTGTCGCTCAACTGGCGGATGTATCGCAACATGCCAGTTTCAGAGTGATAACGATTGAACACGGGGTGCGTGAGGTATGCGCTGGTGCGGCGCAGATCAGTGGGAATGAGGCTGTCACGACCCTTTTCAAAAGGTGTCCAGTCGGGCAGGGCTTGGCCGCCTTCAGCAAAGCTAGACCATAGGGCTTCGATGTCGTCACGCGATGTGGTTTCGTCCAAAGACACGGCAATGCTGTCGGCTGTGAGCTTGCGCAGGTTCATACCTTTGAGCAAGGCTTTTTGCATGACGGCATCGGTTCGTGCGCCGGTGACCACTTGCAAAGTGTCAAAGGCGGACTTGTGCGCCAGTTTGCAGCCCAGTTGTTCTAAGCCCTCAGCCAAGATGGCGGTGAAGCTGGCCACACGTTGCGCAATGCGCTTCAAACCCACAGGACCGTGGTACACAGCGTACATGCTGGCCACCACGGCAGGCAAGACTTGAGCAGTGCAAATGTTGGAGGTGGCTTTTTCGCGGCGAATATGCTGTTCGCGCGTTTGCAAAGCCAAGCGATAAGCGGGGTTGCCATGCACGTCCACACTCACGCCCACCAAGCGGCCGGGCATGGAGCGTTTGAAGTCGTCGCGGCAGGCCAGGTAAGCCGCGTGGGGGCCACCGGCGCCCATGGGCATGCCAAAGCGTTGGGTGGTGCCCACCACAATGTCAGCACCCAATTCGCCGGGTGGTGTGACCAAGGTGAGGGCCAACAAATCGGCTGCAACGATGAAGGCGGCTTGCGCGGTGTGGGCCAGCGCAATCACGTCTTTCAAATCGTGAATCATGCCGACGGTGGAAGGGTACTGCGCCACAACTGCAAAGTAGTCGTGTTGTTTCATCAACTCTGGGACAAAGCCCACCAACACGGTCAAGCCCAATGGCGCAGCGCGAGTTTGAATCACTTCAATGGTTTGCGGATGGCAATCGCCGGCCACAAGGATGTTGTTGCTTTTCGATTTGACCGAGCGCTTGGCCAAGGTCATGGCTTCTGCTGCCGCCGTGGCTTCGTCCAACATCGAGGCGTTGGCAATGGGCATGGCGGTTAAATCGCAAACCATGGTTTGGAAGTTGACCAAGGCTTCCATGCGGCCTTGGCTAATCTCAGCTTGGTAGGGCGTGTAAGCCGTGTACCACGCTGGGTTTTCCAAAATGTTGCGAAGGATCACGCCGGGTGTGTGATTGCCATAATAGCCCTGACCCATGAAACTTTTGAGAATTTTGTTTTGTTGCGCCATGGCTTTGAGTTCGGCCAAGGCATTGGCCTCGGTGATGGGGGCCGGCAATTTCATGGCCTGGCTGCGTGCAATGGATGCGGGCACGATGCTGTCAATGAGGGCGCGCCTTGAGGCCTCGCCAATGACCGACAGCATGTGATGCTCATCTGTTTCACTGATGCCAATGTGGCGTGCAATGAACTCGCGCTCGTTTTCAAGATGGCTCAAGGGGGCAACAGATGACATCAACATGGTGGGGCCTTCAAACTCAAAGTTCGATCAAATGAAACAAATACTCAAAACTGATGTCAGTTCGATGCAGCAAAAGCGGTGTAGGCGGTTTCGTCCAATAAAGCATTCACTTGCGATGCATCGGACAGTTTCACTTTGAAGAACCAGCCGGCACCCAATGGATCGGTGTTGGCCAAAGAAGGATCGCCACGCAGGGCTTCATTCACTTCAGTAATTTGACCGCTGATGGGCATGTAAACATCGGCAGCAGCTTTGACAGACTCAACCACGCCAGCCACAGCCTTTTGTTCAAAGCTGCTACCGACTTCGGGCAACTCCACAAACACCACATCACCCAAGGCATCTTGCGCATGGTGCGTAATGCCCACAGTGGCCACATCGCCTTCAACCAAAATCCACTCGTGCTCTTCGGTGTACTTCAAACTCATTTTTATCTCCTGTTAAATAGGTTCAGTTAATTGGGGTCAGATCACAATTAATTATCGGGGGCAAATGATCGGGGTCAGATCACAATTGTTTTGCGATCTTTAGCCTCGGTAATAACGATTGGGTACAAAGGGCATGGCACTGACTGTCATGGGTACCGCTTTGCCGCGCACCATGGCATTCACAACCGTGCCAATCGCAGCATTGGCAGCGTCCACATAGCCCATGGCCACGGGCACATTGGCGGTGGGGCCGAGTAAACCACTGGACACTTCACCGATCTTGACGCCTTGCAAGCTTTGCAGTTCTACGTGTTCACGAACGGGCACACGCTCTTGCGCAATGAAGCCCACACGTTTGCGGGTGAGGGGGTACGTGCCATCCAATTGGCCCAACACGATGTTGGCACCTGGGAATCCGCCAGCGCGTGCACCACCTGTTCGGCGAACTTTTTGAAGGGCCCAGTTGAGGCCTGCTTCGATGGGGGTGGTGGTGGTGTCGATGTCGTTGCCGTACAAACACAAACCCGCTTCGAGGCGCAAAGAATTTCGAGCCCCCAAACCAATGGGCTTCACTTCCGCTTGGGCCAACAAAGCCCGCGCAAACGCATCAACTTGGTCGTTGCCGACAGAAATTTCAAAACCGTCTTCGCCTGTATAGCCAGAGCGTGTGATGAAAAGATCCGCACCTTGCCAATCAAACGATGCACCGGTCATGAACACTAACTTTTCCACGCCTGGCACCATGCGTGACAAGGCATCCACCGCCTTAGGACCTTGCAAAGCCAAGAGCGCACGCTCGGGCATGGGAATGACCTGGCAACGTGCGCCAATGCGCGCTTGAATGTGCGCAATGTCATTGACTTTGCAAGCGCCGTTCACAATCACAAAAATATCTGTGCCGCGGTTGACAAACATCAAGTCGTCAATGATGGTGCCTTCGTCGGTGAGTAGCAAACCATAGCGCTGTTTGCCCACTGGCAAATCGATCACGTCGATAGGCATCAAGGATTCAAACGCCGCCGCTGCATCGGGGCCTACCAAACGCAATTGGCCCATGTGAGACACATCAAACAAACCTGCTTCGGCGCGCGTGTGGTGGTGCTCGGCCATCAAACCCATGGGGTATTGCACAGGCATGCTGTAACCTGCAAAAGGCACCATGCGAGCGCCAAGCTCGATGTGCAAAGCATTGAGAGGGGTGTTGAGCAAAGCGGTGTCAGCGGACAATTGAAATCTCCAAGGGCAAAGTAAAACCATGACCGAAATCATGGGTTGCCCTCGCTGTCCGCTTTACCTGAGCGATTCGCCGGTTGCGTCCTTCATGTGAAAGACCCACTGCGGGTTGCGCCTTCGGTGGAGGGTTCGACCGGATGGTCCGCCCTCTCTCTCCAGTGAGGATGCGCTGATAAACAAAGTTAACAGCGTTTGTCAGTCCTGGGTACCTGAGCGTTCAGAAATTTTGAGGTTTCCTGCGCCTTCGGTGGCAGCCTTTTGACAAGGCTGCGCTCTCCTGACGATTGAAATTATAAACAGGTCTTGAGAACCTGCCAGCACTTTTTACATGCCGGAGTAGTTAGGTCCGCCACCACCTTCTGGGGTGACCCAGACGATGTTTTGCGTTGGATCTTTGATGTCGCAGGTTTTGCAATGCACACAATTTTGCGCATTGATTTGCAAGCGATCGGATTGGTCTTCGTTCTTGACGTATTCGTAAACACCTGCTGGGCAATACCGTGCCTCAGGGCCCGCAAACTTAGCCAAGTTGATGCCCACTGGCACACTGGCGTCCTTCAAGGTGAGGTGAGCTGGTTGATTCTCTTCGTGGTTGGTGTTGCTGATGAACACACTCGACAAACGATCAAACGTGAGCTTGCCATCAGGCTTGGGATATTGAATGGGTTGGCATTCGGCCGCAGGCTTGAGGTAAGTGTGATCGGCCGCTGCACGGCGAAGGGTCCATGGCACGTGGCCGCGCAACACAAATTGCTCGACACCGGTCATGAGGGTGCCCACGGTGCGGCCTTTTTTGAACCACTGCTTGAAGTTGCGCGCCTTGTTCAACTCGGTGTGCAACCAGCTGTTTTCAAATGCTTCTGGGTAGGCGCTGAGTTCATCATGCGAACGGCCCGCTTGTAATGCATCGTATGCGGCTTCTGCGGCCAGCATGCCCGTTTTGATCGCGGCATGGCTTCCTTTGATGCGGCTGGCATTGAGGTAACCGGCATCGCAACCGACCAGTGCGCCGCCTGGGAAAACGGTTTTGGGCAGCGATAACAGTCCGCCAGCCGTGATAGCACGTGCACCATAAGAAATACGTTTGGCCGGCGCAATGCCTTTGGCCTCGTCGCCTTCAAAGTACCAACGGATGTTGGGGTGTGTTTTAAAGCGCTGGAATTCTTCAAAAGGGCTGAGCCATGGGTTGGTGTAATCCAAGCCCACCACAAAACCGACCACCACTTTGTTGTCTTCCATGTGATACAGGAAAGAGCCACCATAGGTGTTTTCGTCCAAGGGCCAGCCGGCGCTGTGCAATGCCAAACCAGCTTGGTGACGCGCGGGATCAATTTCCCAAAGTTCTTTGATGCCGATGCCGTAGCTTTGTGGATCTTTGCCGTCGTCTAATTTGAATTTAGAGATGACTTGCTTGCCCAAGTGGCCACGTGCGCCTTCGGCAAACACGGTGTACTTGGCGTGCAGTTCCATGCCTAACTGGAAGTTTTCAGTTGGCTCGCCGTCTTTGCCGATGCCCATGTTGCCAGTGGCCACACCTTTGACAGAGCCGTCGTCGTTGTACAAAACTTCTGCCGCGGTAAAGCCAGGGAAAATTTCAACACCCAGGGCTTCGGCTTGTTCGCCTAACCAGCGGGTGAGGTTGCCCAAGCTGATGATGTAGTTGCCATCGTTGTGAAAGCAGGGGGGCAGCGCGAAGTTGGGGACGCGTGTGGCGCCGTTTTCAGTGGTCATCAAGAAGATGTCTTCTGTGACCGGTTGATTCAAGGGGGCGCCCATTTCTTTCCAATTGGGAAAGAGTTCAGTCAGCGCAATGGGGTCCATGATGGCGCCCGACAAAATGTGTGCGCCTGGCTCGGACCCTTTTTCTAACACCACGACAGAGACGTCATTGCCTTTTTCTTGCGCCAATTGTTTCAGGCGAATGGCTGTGGACAAACCGGCGGGGCCACCGCCCACCACCACCACGTCGTATTCCATGGATTCGCGGGGACCGTGTGTGTTCAAAATCTCTTCGGGTGTCATTGAAAGACTCGCATCAAGTTGAGGATGTGGGGGCCAAATGTCGGCCTGGTGACTCATTTTAAGCGCGGAACAGGCAGAATCTGGGTGAAACCATGCAGTGATATCCCGACCCCAGTTTGCGACAGATCAGAGACCCTCGCTATGAAATTTGAAATTCCTGAAAGCAAGAAAAAAGTTCATGAAATGATCATCCCCATCCGATGGGGCGACATGGACGCCATGGGGCATGTCAACAACACGGTTTATTTTAGGTATCTGGAAACCGTGCGCATTGATTACTTCCAGTCCATTGGCTGCGAACCCAATCCGCAAGGACAGGGCCCCGTCATCGTGAACGCCTTTTGCAACTTCTACAAACAGCTGGAATACCCTGGCAATGTGTTGGCCAAAATGTATGTGAGCGACCCTGCGCGCACCACCTTTGAAAGCTGGTGCACCTTGGAGTTGGTCGACAAGCCAGGGGTGATTTATGCAGCGGGTGGCGCCACCACCATTTGGGTGGATTTTCCGCTGCAAAAAGCGGTGGCCTTGCCCGACAACATCCGGGCCTTGGTCACCCCTTAAGCCTTTACTTCAGCCTTTACTTTTGCTTTGGCACCCGGCCCATCAGATAAAACTCTGGGTTGGGCATCATGTTGCTAAAGCTGGCCATGCGGTTGGACAAACCGAAGAACGCGGTAATGGCCGCAATGTCCCAAATGTCTTCGTCGTCAAAGCCCTGCGCATGCAAAGGGGCAAAGTCGGCGTCCTCAATTTGGTCGCTGTGCAAGCACACCTTCATGGCGAAATCGAGCATGACGCGTTGTCGCGCTGAAATGTCGGCCTTGCGATAGTTCACCGCCACTTGGTCAGCAACCATCGGTTTTTTTTCATAAATTCTCAGAATGGCGCCGTGGGCCACCACGCAGTACAAGCAGTTGTTGGCGGCGCTGGTGGTGGTGACGATCATTTCTCGATCGCCTTTGGTCAGGTTGCTGGTGCGGCCCACAGACTCGGGCACCATGAGGGCGTCATGGTATGCAAAAAAGGCGCGCCACTCTGCGGGTCTGCGCGCAAATGCCAAGAAAACTTGCGGCACAAAACCCGCTTTCTCTTGCACCTCCAAAATCTTGTTGCGAATGTCCTCTGGGACATCCTTCAGTTCGGGTGCGGGGTAGCGTTGGCTTTTGGCGGCAGAAGTGCTGGTCATGGTCAATCCTTGAGTCGTGAACTCATTCTAAACAGGCGGGTGATGCAAATTAGAGTCCGTTTTGCTTAAAAAATGGACTGTTTCAGGCGCTTTTTGTCAGCCAGTTTTCAGTTTTCCCCCGGGGGGACCCATTACACTGTGTCTTTTGAGTCTTCCCTCTTAGGAGAACCCTGTGAACAAGATTTTTCCCTCGGCCGCCGAGGCGCTGAAAGGTGTCGTGGCAGACGGTCAACTGTTGGCTGTGGGTGGCTTTGGCCTCTGCGGTATTCCTGAAGCCCTGATCGACGCACTGCGTGACTCGGGCTGCAAAAACCTCACAGCCATTTCCAACAATGCCGGAGTCGACGGTTTTGGTTTGGGTAAGTTGCTTGAAACACGTCAAATTAAAAAAATGATTTCATCCTACGTGGGTGAGAACAAAGAATTCGAGCGTCAATTCTTGGCAGGCGAACTGGAATTGGAATTCACACCGCAAGGCACGTTGGCTGAGAAACTGCGTGCTGGTGGTGCTGGCATTCCAGCCTTCTTCACCAAAACGGGTGTGGGCACCGTGGTGGCCGATGGCAAAGAGTTGCGTGAGTTCGACGGCGAAACCTATGTCATGGAGCGCTCCTTGGTGCCTGACGTGTCCTTGGTCAAGGCTTGGCGCGCCGACAAATCTGGCAACTTGCAATTTCGCCTCACCGCCCGCAACTTCAACCCCGCTGTGGCCATGGCCGGCAAGGTGTGCATTGTGGAGGTGGAAGAGATTGTTGAAACTGGCGCCATGCTGCCCGATCAGGTGCACTTGCCAGGCATTTATGTGCATCGCTTGGTGCTCAACAAGCACCCCGAAAAACGCATTGAAAAACGCACCATCACCGAGAAAGCAGGAGTCTGAGCATGAGCTGGAATCAAGACCAAATGGCAGCGCGTGCTGCCCACGAACTGCAAGACGGCTTTTATGTGAACTTGGGCATTGGCATTCCCACCTTGGTGGCCAACCATGTGCCCAGCAACATTGAAGTGTGGCTGCAATCTGAAAACGGCATGCTGGGCATCGGCCCGTTCCCTAACGAAGATGAAGTCGACGCCGACCTGATCAATGCAGGCAAGCAGACCGTGACCACCATCAAGGGCTCGTCCATTTTTGGCAGCCACGACAGCTTCGCCATGATTCGTGGCGGCAAAATCAATTTGTCAATTTTGGGCGCCATGCAAGTAAGCGAAAAGGGTGACCTGGCCAACTGGATGATTCCAGGCAAGATGGTCAAGGGCATGGGCGGCGCCATGGACTTGGTGGCTGGCGTGAAGCGCGTCATCATTTTGATGGAACACGTGGCCAAGAAAAAAGACGGCACCGAAGATTTGAAAATCTTGCCCCAGTGCACGCTGCCTTTAACAGGCGTGGGCGTGGTCGATCGCATCATCACCGATTTGGCGGTGATGGATGTGGTGCCTGAAGGCTTGAAGGTTGTTGAGATGGCGCCAGGCGTTACCGCAGAACTTTTGCAAAGAAAAACGGGTGTGAACTTGATTTTTTAATCTGCATCAAACCAATGAAAAAGCCGCTTTTTTGAAGCGGCTTTTTTGTACATGCAAGCAGTAATTTTGTAGCGGCTTATTTCAAAATATCGCCCATGCACAAGTACTTCATCTCGAGGTACTCTTCCATGCCGTGGTGCGAGCCCTCGCGGCCCAAGCCCGATTGCTTCACACCGCCAAAGGGCACGTGCTCCGTGGCAATGATGCCCACGTTGATGCCCACCATGCCGTATTCCAAACCTTCACTAACGCGGAAAATACGGCCCACGTCGCGGCTGTAGAAATAACTGGCCAAACCAAACTCGGTGTTATTGGCTGCGTCAATGGCTTCTTGTTCTGTTTTGAATTTGAAGACAGGTGCGAAGGGGCCGAAGGTTTCTTCGCGCGCGCACAACATGTCGGATGTGGCATTGCCAATCACAGTAGGCTCAAAGAACTGACCGTTCAAAGCTTTGCCGCCTGCCAACACCACACCGCCTTTGGCTTTGGCATCTTCAACGTGACGCGTGACTTTTTCCAAAGCAGCGGGTTCAATCAGCGGGCCTTGCACCACGCCTTCTTCAAAACCGTTGCCCACTTTCAACGCATTGACTTTGGCTGCAAACTTTTGGACGAACGTGTCGTACACAGATTCTTGTACGTAAATGCGATTGGCACACACGCAAGTTTGTCCAGCGTTGCGGTACTTGCTGGCCATGGCGCCTTCGACAGCGCTGTCGATGTCAGCATCGTCAAACACGATGAAGGGCGCATTGCCACCCAATTCAAGCGAGAGTTTCTTCACGGTGGGTGCCGATTGCGCCATCAAAATGCGGCCCACTTCTGTGCTGCCTGTAAAGCTGATGTGGCGCACGATGTCGCTAGAGCAGAACACCTTGCCAGCCGCAATGCTGTTGTCGGAATCGGCCGTGAGCAAGTTGATCACGCCAGCAGGAATGCCGGCACGAATGGCCAATTCGCCGGCGGCCAATGCCGTGAGGGGGGTGAGTTCGGCGGGCTTGATGACCACGGTGCAACCTGCGGCCAGCGCAGGGGCCACCTTGCGTGTGATCATGGCCAATGGGAAGTTCCATGGCGTGATGGCAGCGCAAACACCAATGGGCTGCTTGATGACCATCAAGCGACGCGTGTTGTCAAACTGGGGCAGGGTTTCGCCATTGACGCGTTTGGCTTCTTCGGCATACCACTCGACAAAGCTGGCGCCATACATGACCTCGCCTTTGGCTTCTGCAAAGGGCTTGCCTTGCTCTGCGGTCATGATGCGGCCCAAGTCTTCCACATTGGCCATCAACAAGTCGTACCATTTGCGCAGCAAAATACTGCGTTCTTTGCTGGTTTTGCCACGCCAGGCGGGCAGGGCGGCGTTGGCAGCTGCGATGGCCGCTTCGGCGTCTTGTGCGCCCAAATTGGCCACATCGGCCAATTTTGCGCCCGTGGCGGGGTCGTTCACGTCAAAACGGCTGCTGCCTTTGACCCACTGACCGTTGACCAAAGCGTCGGTTTTGAGGAGGGTGGGGTCCTTCAACAGGGCCAAGGGGGAAGTTTTCATGTCCATGGGGGTCTCCTAAAGGTGTCGGGTGGCATTTCGCCGTATCTGCAATCTTATAATGGAAAGTTACGCCCAAGGCTGCTTTTCCGCGCCCTGGTTGTCCTGTTCGCGTCTTCCAAGACGTAACTATAAAGATGCCCCTGCCATGAGCACACCTGTTATTTCTGTTGCTGACATTCGCAAAACCTTCCTCGACTTTTTTGCGTCCAAAGGCCATACCGTGGTGGCGTCCAGCCCCTTGGTTCCCGGCAACGACCCCACCTTGATGTTTACCAATTCGGGCATGGTGCAATTCAAGGATGTGTTCTTGGGCACCGACAAACGCAGCTATGTGCGTGCAGCTTCTGTGCAGGCTTGTTTACGTGCTGGCGGCAAGCACAACGATTTGGAAAACGTGGGTTACACCGCACGTCACCACACCTTCTTTGAAATGTTGGGCAACTGGAGCTTTGGCGATTATTTCAAACGCGATAGCTTGAAGTGGGCCTTCGAGTTGCTCACACAAGTTTACAAATTGCCTGCAGAAAAACTCTGGGCCACGGTCTACATTGAAGACGACGAAGCCTACGACATCTGGACCAAAGAAATTGGTTTGCCACCCGAGCGCGTGGTGCGCATTGGTGACAACAAAGGCGGACGTTACATGTCCGACAATTTCTGGATGATGGCCGACACCGGTCCCTGCGGCCCTTGCTCTGAAATCTTTTATGACCACGGCCCCGAAGTAGCAGGTGGCCCTCCCGGTAGCCCGGAGCAAGACGGCGACCGTTACATTGAAATTTGGAACAACGTGTTCATGCAGTTCGACATGCAGCTCGATGGCAGCTTGAACAACCTGCCAGCACCGTGCGTTGACACTGGTATGGGTCTTGAGCGCTTGGCAGCTATTTTGCAGCACGTGCACAGCAACTACGAAATCGATATTTTTGATGCATTGATCAAAGCGGCATCGCGCGAAACAGGCTGTACCGATTTGCAAAACAAATCACTGCGCGTCATTGCCGATCACATTCGTGCGACAGCATTCTTGGTGAGCGATGGTGTGGTGCCCAGCAACGAAGGGCGCGGCTATGTGCAGCGCCGCATCGTGCGCCGTGCAATTCGCCACGGATACAAGCTGGGTCAAAAAACACCGTTCTTCCACAAGTTGGTGCCCGACCTGGTTAAGTTGATGGGCGCGGCCTATCCCAGCTTGGCTTCGCAAGAAAAACGCATCACCGACATTTTGAAGGCCGAAGAAGAACGCTTCTTCGAAACCCTTGAAGTGGGCATGCAAATTTTGGATACGGCGCTTGAAGGTGGCGTCAAAGTGTTGCCTGGTGACGTGGCTTTCAAATTGCACGACACCTACGGCTTCCCCTTGGACTTGTCTGCCGACGTTTGCCGCGAGCGCGATTTGAGCGTCGATGAAGCTGGCTTTGCCGCCGCCATGGAACGCCAGAAAGCACAAGCGCGTGCAGCCGGTAAATTCAAAATGGACCGTGCATTGGAATACTCAGGCGCGGGCAACACCTTTGTCGGTTACGACGAACTGCAGGCCACCGCCAAAGTGTTGGCTTTGTATGTCGATGGCACACCTGCATCAGAACTCAAAGCCGGACAAAACGGCGTGGTGGTGCTCGACACCACCCCCTTCTATGCAGAGTCTGGCGGCCAAGTGGGCGATCACGGTTTGTTGCAAACAGCTGGCGCTCAATTTGAAGTAGAAGACACGCTCAAAATTAAAGCGGATGTGTTTGGTCACCATGGCGTTTTGACACAAGGCAGCCTGAAGGTGGGCGACGCTGTGCAGGCACAGGTCAATACAGAAATGCGAACAGCCACGGTGCGCAATCACTCTGCCACCCACTTGATGCACAAAGCGTTGCGCGAAGTGTTGGGTGACCACGTGCAACAAAAAGGTTCCTTGGTGAATGCCGAGCGCACACGTTTTGACTTTGCACACAACGCACCCATTACCGATGAACAAATCTTGGCCATCGAAGCCAAAGTGAACCAAGAAATTTGGGCCAACCCCGCCACACAAGCGCGTGTGATGGACATTGAATCTGCACAGAAAACCGGCGCCATGATGTTGTTTGGCGAGAAGTACGGCGAAACCGTACGCGTGCTCGACATTGGCTCTAGCCGCGAGTTGTGCGGTGGCGTTCACGTGCACCGGACGGGCGACATTGGCTTGTTCAAAGTGGTGGCTGAAGGCGGTGTGGCGGCTGGCGTGCGACGCATTGAAGCTGTCACGGGCGGCAATGCCTTGGCCTACTTACAGTCTTTGGAAGCAACTGTTTCTAAGGCCGCAGGCAGCTTGAAAGCATCGCCTTCAGAATTGAACAGCCGCATTGCTCAGGTCTTGGACCAAGTGAAAGCCTTGGAAAAAGAAATGGCGGCGCTCAAAGGCAAATTGGCATCGTCACAAGGTGATGAACTCATGACACAAGCGGCGGAGGTGAAGGGCGTCAAAGTATTGGCGGCCTTGCTGCCAGGCGCTGATGCCAAAACATTGCGCGACACCTTGGACAAGTTGAAAGACAAACTGAAAACCGCTGCCATTGTGTTGGCTGCGGTGGACGGTGACAAAGTTCAATTGGCCGCAGGCGTGACCGCTGACACCACGGGCAAAGTGAAAGCCGGTGAGTTGGTGAACTTTGTGGCCCAGCAAGTGGGTGGCAAGGGTGGTGGTAAGCCCGACATGGCCATGGCCGGGGGCACGGATGCGAC
Source organism: Limnohabitans sp. (assembly GCA_030158125.1). Taxonomy (GTDB): domain Bacteria; phylum Pseudomonadota; class Gammaproteobacteria; order Burkholderiales; family Burkholderiaceae_C; genus Limnohabitans_A. The sequence continues at coordinate 46,710 of JAOATL010000019.1, forward strand.
TAACCTCAATGCGGCATTGGCCAGCGTACAAGCTTGGGTCACCGAGCGTTTGTAATACTTCAAAGCCACTGACCCAATTTAGGTTAGACGCTTGATATTGAAGAAAGCCCCGCAAGGGGCTTTCTTAATGGGTGACTCAATTGAATTTGAGAACTCTGCGGCTTTCAAACCTTCTTGTAACACCCGTCAGCGGATCCTTGAAAGCAATCGTCTTTGCAAGAAGTTGCAAAGGCGAGCTGAAATCATCGAGTTCATCCGCAGCGCGCTTGACCACCGGATAAAACTGATCGCCTACCAAGGGCAGACCCAGCGCGTTCATGTGCACACGCAATTGATGGCGCTGGCCTGTGATGGGTTTTAAAACATAACGCGCCAAGGCAGGCGTCGATGGAGTGATTGTTTGCATGGCTGAATCTCGGCCATCCAAGCGCTCAACACAGTCTATCCAAGTTTCGCTGTTGAAAGGTTCCCCCTCTTGTATTTCATCAGTGGCAAGTTCACACATTCTGAAAAACTGCGCATCTTCCACCATCATGCTTTTATGTGTCAGTGGAAATTCAAGCCTCAATGGTGAGGACTCAGGCACCCCCGCAATCGCCTCATATGTCTTCTCAACTTGCCGCAGTCTGAACAAGGCTTGATACGCATCGCGGTCTTGGGCTCGAACACTGAACATCACAAGACCTGCAGTCTCTCGGTCAATGCGATGAATGGGCGAGAGCTCAGGCAAATTCAATTGCTGTTTCAATTGCACCAATAAACTTTGCTGTACATATTGACCGCCTGGTGTGACTGGCATGAAGTGCGGCTTGTCGGCCACCACCAAATGGTCGTCTTGAAAAATGATTTGTGCTCTGAAAGGCAAAGTGGGTTCGTCTGACACCTCACGAAAATAGAGCAAATGCGATTCACTCAATAAACCCTGAGCAGGTGCAATGGGTTGCCCCATGGCGTTCAGCACGCGGCCTGCATCAAATCGCTGCAGCCAGATTTCGCGCTGAATTGCTGGAAATCTTGCACACAAAAAATCAATGGCCGTCAGTAGCGTGTTGGGAGGCACGCCCACTTTGCTGGCGCTGACGCCATTGACGAGCAGTTTAGACGCGTTGGAAGACGACATCCCACACACCGTGCCCCAATTTCAAACCACGGTTTTCAAACTTGGTGAGCGGGCGGTAGTCTGGCTTTTGGGCGTAGCCACCGTTGGACGCATCTGCTGTGTTTTTCAGCAAAGGCTCTGCACTCAGCACTTCCAAAATTTGAACCGCATAAGGCTCCCAATCGGTGGCGCAGTGAATATAGGCGCCAGGCTTCAGGCGTGCGGCCAGTTTGGCGATGAGAGGCGTTTGGATGAGTCGGCGTTTGTTGTGACGCGATTTATGCCAAGGATCGGGAAAGAAGATGTGCACGCCGTCAATCGAAGACAAGGGCAACATGTTGTCGATCACTTCCACCGCATCGTGTTGCAAGATGCGAATGTTGTGAATGTCTTGCTCGCCAATGCGTTTGAGCAAAGCGCCTACACCGGGTTCGTGCACTTCACAACAGAGGAAGTGATCTTGCGGCCGAACCTTGGCAATGTGCGCAGTGGCCTCGCCCATGCCAAAGCCAATTTCTAAAATAACAGGTGCTGGCGCGGCCTCTTGGCCGTTCAGGGCAAAAGCCTTGGCCATGTTCAAAGGCTCGGGCGCGTATTGAATTAAATACTGGGGGCCCCACACTTCAAACGCTTTGGCTTGACCGGTGGTGGTGCGGCCCGCGCGCTTGACGTAGCTTTTGATATTTTTGGGAAACGCCACATCGGCAGGCGCTTGGTTGGGGGTGTCTGAAGTCATGCCCCGATTTTAGTGGCTTCGCGCAGGGCCCATTGCACGGTCCAAAATGCCAAAACAGCTGGCCGTTCTGCCAATGAATTCAACGGGGCAGAGCGTGTGTCCAGTCCCAACGCAGCGGCCGCCTGATTCATGGCCTGGCAAACAGCCGCCTCGGTGCTGAGGTCTAGCGCCTTGGCACCGTTTTGCTTGGAGAGTTTTTCGCCATTGGCGCCCAGCACCAAAGGCGTGTGCAAATATGCAGGCTGTGGCAGGCCCAAGGCCTCTTGCAGCAAGATTTGCCGGGCGGTGTTGTCGGTCAAGTCTTGGCCGCGCACCACATGGCTGATGCCTTGGGCTGCATCGTCCACCACCACGGCCAGTTGGTAGGCCCACAAGCCATCGGCGCGTTTGAGCACAAAGTCGCCCACTGCGTCCAACACGTTTTGCGTTTGTGGCCCCAGTCGTCTGTCGGTCCAGTGCACCACAGGGCTGCCGCGCAAAGCACACCATTGCTGCACATTGAAGCGCCAAGCCCTGGCCGGTTTGCCATGCAAGCCGGTGCGGCAGGTGCCAGGGTAGACCGCCGTTTTGTGGCGCGCCATGTCCAAACCCAACAAGGCCTGGCTTTCTTCAATTTCTTTGCGCGAGCAGCCGCAGGGGTAGACCAAGCCCTTGGCTAGCAATTGATCAAGGGCGTGCTGGTACGCAGAGTTGCGTTGTGATTGGTACAGCACCTCACCATCCCACTGCAAACCGCATTGCTGCAGTTGATGAAGGATGACTTTCTCGGCACCTGAAATGCAGCGCGGACCATCGACATCTTCGATGCGCACCAGCCACTCACCCTTGTGCGCACGCGCATCGAGGTAACTGGCCAAGGCGGCGACCAAAGAGCCCGCGTGCAATTCACCGGTGGGTGAGGGCGCGAATCTGCCGCGAAACATGCCGACTTAAATGACGGCGAGGGCCAATTCCAAACCAGAAACAAAAGCGTCTTCAACGCGATGGCCTAAGCACCAGTCACCGCACAAGCCAATCCCTTGCTTCTTGCTGTGCATGTGAGTGGCACCCAAAGGCTGCAAGGTTTTGGCATAGCGCCAACGGTGCACATCGGCGTGTGCCGGTGTGGCGCGAATGCCTGTGATTTCCGAAAAGGCTTTGAGCAATTTGGCTTGCACGCGTTCGGGTGCATCTTCCAAATGTTCTTGCGACCAAGCGGCACTGGCTTGCACTGTCCAGCGCTCGACTTGATCGCGCCCTGGCTTGGAAGACTCGCGCGCCAGCCAAGCCACGCGGTGATGCACGCTGCGAGCGGCATTCCACTGGGGGCCGAGCGTGATGAGGCCGGGTTGAACGGCATTGGGGAATGCCACCATGAGGGTCCAGCAAGGCGCTACCTGAACCTTGTTCAAAGCGGCTGCCTGTTCCATTTTGATGCCAGAGTTGCGCAGCAAATCAATGGCCTGATCGGAGGGCACAGCCAGCAGTACTTGGTCAAAACCACTGAACACCGATTGCGCACCCTCGGGCTCTTCGCTGTGCAATTGCCAAAGTTCGGGGTGCAAGGTGTCACGTTCAATTTTGAAGACTTTGGATTCAAAGTGAATGGTGTCGTTTTGCACCAAGGGTTGGGCCCAGGCTTTGACCAGTGCGTTCATGCCGGGCGTGGCCACCCAATGTTTGTCTTGTGTGTTGCGAGCGGCCTCTACCACGCGGCCCATGGCGTCTAACACGCGAACCGCATTGGCACTCCAGGGCTTGCAAATGTTGGGCGTGGTGGCCAAGGCTTGCGCAAAGCGACCATCGCGCACCGTGAAGTATTGCGCGCCGTGGTCAAAGCTGCCAAAGCTGGAAGAGCGCGTCGAGAGACGTCCGCTGGCACCTTTGCTTTTTTCAAAGACTGTGACGCGGTGACCGGCTTGCATCAGGGTGCGCGCGCAGGTGATGCCTGCCATGCCCGCACCAATGATGGCGAAATTTTGAACAGGTTTTGTCTGGGTATTTGTTTTGGTCATGGGGCTACTCTACACGCGATGGTGGGGTTGGAGCAATGCTTGTTTGGTTCTGTCTTGATGCAACTGCGACAACCACCAACTTAAAGCATGCCCGAGGCTTTTGCCTTGCGGGTTGCGCCAAGCAAATTCCACTTGGCTGATGCGCTGCACACGGGTTACTTTTTTGGCCACCAAGCGGCCGCTGTCAAGGTAGGGCTTGGCCATGCTTTCGGGTAAGAAGCCGCCGCCTAAGCCTCGCAACTGCGCTTCTAACTTGCTGGGCATGTCGGGCACGGTGAACACATCTTGTCCTCCCAAGAGGCCAATGGTGACGCCTTCGCCGCGCTGCACCGAGTCGGCCACGGCCACGGCGCGGTGTTGCTGAAGCACCGCGTCAGTCAAGGGTTCTGCGGCCGTGGCCAAGGGATGGTGTGGTGCAACCGCGTAGACAAAATTCACTTGCCCCAAGGTCTCATGCAACAGCTCGGCATGGCTGGCAGGTGCGATGAACACACCGATGGCCAAATCTGCTTGGCCTGATTTGAGCGCCGCCAAAGTGCCTGACAATGTCTCGTAACGAATTCGCAAACGGGTGGGTGGATTGAGTGCCAAGAAGCCTTCGCACAACTCCATCACCACCGACCTGGCAATGATGCTGTCGACGGCCACCGTGAAGACCGACTCCCAGCCTGTGGCCACGCGCTTGACGCGGTTGGCCAAGGCGTCTACATCTTGCAACAAGCGCTTGGCTTCTCGCAGCAACTCTTTGCCAGCCTCGGTGGGCTTGGCTTGTCGGCTGCTGCGGTCAAACAACAGGACATCCAGGGCGTCTTCAATTTGCCGAATGCGATAGGTGAGGGCGCTGGGTACCAAGCCACGTTGCCTGGCAGCAGCGGCAAAACTGCCTGTTTCCTCAACGGCCAGCAACATGCTGAGGGCATCGGGGGTGAGGAGATCGCGTGACGAAACGGCCATTTTTAATATTCAAATAATTTGAATGATAGCGACAAATTTTGATGATTTTATTGAAACCATTGCAATTTAAAGTTGACCCATCTGATTTTAAAGAAGTGAGGCAGTCAATGATCCAAATTCGCCGTTCCGCAGAACGTGGCTATGCTGACCATGGTTGGCTCAAATCATTTCACAGCTTTTCGTTTGCGGGCTATTACGACCCGGCCTTCATGGGCTGGGGTAATTTGCGCGTCATCAACGAAGACCGCATCGCACCAGGCACAGGTTTCGGCACCCACGGTCACAAGGACATGGAAATCATCAGCTATGTGTTGTCGGGCAACCTGGCGCACAAAGACAGCATGGGCAATGTGAAAGGCATCCCACCGGGCGACGTGCAGCGCATGAGCGCCGGCAAAGGCGTGATGCACAGCGAGTTCAATCATGCCGAAGGACAAGCCACCCATTTTTTCCAAATTTGGATTGAACCGAATGTGATGGGCATTGCGCCCAGTTACGAGCAAAAGACGGTGCCAGCCGCCGCCAAACGTGGCGCCTTGAAGGTGGTGGCTTCGCCCCAAGGTGAAGGCGATGCTGTGCAAATTTCTGCAGATGCCACTTTGTACGCAGGCTTGTTGGATGGCACAGAACAAGCGGCGCTGGTTTTGAACCCTGCGCGCAAAGCCTATGTTCACCTCATTCGCGGCGAACTGCAAGTGAATGGACAAGCATTGAAGGGGGGCGATGCCGCCCTCATTCAAGCTGAATCGAATCTTGAACTGACCCACGGTAAGGATGCCGAGGTCTTGGTTTTTGACTTGGCTTCTTAATTTTTGAAGTCGCTTTTTTTATTTTTTCAGGAGAAATCTCATGGCTAAAACAGTCGTTATTTATCACTCAGGTTATGGTCACACACAACGCGTGGCGCAATTTGTGGCACAAGGCGCCAATGCCGCTTTGATTGCCATCGATGCCGATGGCAACATCACCGATGCCGATTGGGAAACTTTGGATGCCGCCGACGCGATCATCTTTGGCTCACCCACTTACATGGGCATGGCGTCTTGGCAGTTCAAGAAATTTGCCGATGCCTCTTCCAAGCGTTGGTTTACCAGTGCCTGGAAAGACAAAGTGGCCGGTGGTTTCACCATTTCTGCCAGCCCCAGCGGCGACAAGCTTTCAACGCTTCAGTACTTCATCACTTTGGCCATGCAACAAGCCATGGTGTGGGTGGGTCAGCCTGCCATGAACGACGGCACCACCAACCGCATTGGTTCCAACTCTGGTGTGATGGCGCAAGTGGGTCCTACCAGCCCCGCAGAAGACATTCCACAAGGCGACTTGGACACAGCCAAGGCTTATGGTGAGCGTGTGGCAGCTGTGGCTTCTAAATTGCGCGGTTAATTCAAAGAAGCCCCTCAGTGGGCTTCACTGTTTCTAACGAGACATCGACGGCGCGGCGTTCGTCAAAGACAAAACAACCGCCGTCGTAATGTGAGCCATCGGTTTCTTCAAAATATTTCAAGATGCCACCCTCCAACTGATAGGTATGGGGCAGGCCGTTTTGTTGCATGAAGATGGCGGCTTTTTCACAGCGAATGCCACCTGTGCAAAAGCTGATGATGGTTTTGTCTTGCAGTTCTTCTTTGTGGGCCATGACCGCGTCGGGAAACTCCGTGAACTTGGTCAAGCGCCAGTCAATGGCACCCTTGAAGGTGCCTTCGTCCACTTCGTAATCATTGCGCGTGTCCAGAATGACCACAGGCCGGCCGTTGTCGTCAAAGCCTTGGTCCAGCCATCTTTTGGCGGTGGCAGGGGTGACCGCTGGCGCGCGGCCCTCGGCGGGGCGAATGGTGGGGTGGTTCATGCGAATGATCTCGCCTTTGACCTTGACCAACATTTTTTTGAAGGGGACGGTGTCCGACCAGCTTTCCTTGGGCGCAATGTCCGAAAACCTAGGATCTGCGTGCAGTTCAGCCACAAAACCGCGTACAGCCTCGGCCGGGCCTGCCAAGAATAAATTAATCCCTTCCTCAGCCAGCAAAATAGTGCCTTTCAGTGCGCGCGACAAGCAGCGTTCTAGGAGGATTGGGCGAAGTTCATGGGCATCCGGCAGTGGGACGAACTTGTAGCTTGAAATATTCAGAATATTGTTCACCCCTGTATTGTAGAAAACATCTGAAGCAGCTTCTACAATGGGTCTATGTTTGTTCATTTGCGCCTTCACACTGAGTTTTCCATTGTCGATTCCACCTGCCGCATTGACGATGTGGTGCAGGCAGCGGCAGACGATCAACAACCCGCTTTGGCCATCACAGACCTGAGCAATTTGTTTGGCGCCATCAAGTTTTACAAAGCCGCTCGCGGCAAGGGTGTTCAGCCCATTTTGGGGGCTGAAATCTTTTTAGAAGGCTTGGGTGCAGACCCGCTGGCTTTGTCGCGTGTCATGGTGCTGGTACAAAGCGCCCAAGGCTATTTGAATCTGTCCGAATTGTTGGCGCGTGCTTGGACACAAAACATGGTGAAAACCAATGCGGTGGTCAAGCTGGCATGGCTTCAAGAGCTGTCAGAAGGTCTCATCATGTTGTCGGGCGCACAAGCCGGACCAGTGGGGCAGGCCTTGGTGCAAGGCGATACGTCACGCGCTGCCGAAATTGCCTTGCAATTGGCGTCCATTTTTACGCATCGGTTCTATTTGGAAATTCAGCGGGCAGGTAGGCCAGAAGACAATGCGCACGTGGTTGCAGCCGTCAAGTTAGCCTCCCGTTTGAGCTTGCCCGTGGTGGCCACCCATCCTGTTCAATTTTTGACCGAAGACGATTACGAATCGCACGAAGCACGGGTGTGTATTTCTGAAGGCGAAATTCTGGGCAACCAGCGCCGTGTGCGCAAGTTCACCCGTGACCAGTACTTCAAGTCGTCGGTCGAAATGCAGGCGCTGTTTGCCGATGTGCCCAGTGCCTTGGCCAACTCGGTTGAAATTGCCAAGCGCTGCAATTTGTCTTTGGTCTTGGGCAAGCCGCAGCTGCCCAACTACCCCACACCGCTCACCGATGGCAAGCCCATGCCCATCGAGGACTATTTCCGCTTGTTGTCGGTTGAAGGCTTGGAAGAGCGCTTGGTGCATTTGTACCCCGATCCAGCCAAACGCGAGCCCGAGCGTGCGCGTTATGCCGAGCGTTTGGAGTTTGAGATCAACACCATCTTGAAGATGGGCTTTCCGGGTTACTTCCTCATTGTGGGTGACTTCATCAACTGGGCCAAAAAGAACGGCTGTCCTGTAGGGCCAGGTCGTGGTTCGGGTGCCGGTTCTTTGGTGGCGTATTCTTTGAAGATTACCGACCTCGATCCGCTGCAATACAACTTGTTGTTTGAGCGTTTCTTGAACCCTGAGCGGGTGTCCATGCCCGACTTCGACATTGACTTTTGCCAAACCAATCGCGACCGTGTGATTGACTACGTGAAAGACAAATACGGCCGCGATGCCGTCAGCCAAATTGCCACCTTCGGCACCATGGCTGCACGTGCTGCCATTCGTGACGTGGGCCGTGTGCTCGACATGAGCTACATGTTTTGCGACGGCATCAGCAAACTCATTCCCAACAAGCCAGGGCAGCACATCACCATCGATGGCGCCATCAAGGCCGAGCCTATTTTGGCCGAGCGTTTGGACAAAGAAGACGAAGTCAAAACCTTGTTGGCGCTGGCCCAAAAACTCGAAGGCATGACCCGCAACGTGGGCATGCACGCGGGGGGTGTGTTGATCGCGCCCGGCAAGCTCACTGATTTCTGTCCTTTGTACCAACAGCCGGGCAGCACCTCGGCCGTCAGCCAATACGACAAAGACGATGTGGAAGCCATTGGCTTGGTGAAGTTTGACTTCTTGGGCTTGGCCACCTTGACCATTTTGGAAGTGGCGCGCGAGATGATCGTGAAGCGCCACAAAGGTCAAGAAAACTTCGCCTTTGAAAACATACCGCTGGACGATACGGCCACTTACAAATTGTTCTCGGATGGCAGAACAGAGTCCGTGTTCCAGTTTGAAAGTCGCGGCATGCAGGGCATGTTGAAAGATGCGCGGCCTTCTCGTTTGGAAGACCTGATTGCGCTGAATGCCTTGTACCGTCCCGGCCCAATGGACTTGATTCCCAGTTTCGTGGCGCGTAAACATGGCCGCGAGGTGGTGGAGTATCCGCACCCCTTGGTCGAGAAAGTGCTGTCAGAAACCTACGGCATCATGGTGTATCAAGAGCAGGTGATGCAAACTGCGCAGGTCTTGGGCGGTTACAGCTTGGGCGGCGCTGACTTGCTGCGCCGGGCCATGGGTAAGAAAAAAGCCGAAGAGATGGCCGAGCATCGCGCCATTTTCCGAAAGGGCGCTGAGGCCAATGGTTTGTCGGAAACCAAGGCCGACGAAGTATTTGACTTGATGGAAAAGTTTGCCGGCTATGGTTTCAACAAATCACACGCCGCAGCTTATTCTTTGTTGGCGTATCACACGGGTTGGTTGAAGGTCCATTTCACGGCGGAGTTTTTCTGCGCCAACATGACCATCGAAATGGACGACACCGACAAGCTCAAAGTCTTGTTTGAAGATGCTCTGAAATTTGGCATGACCTTCGATCCACCCGATGTCAATCGCGGCACACACCGCTTTGAGCCGATGTCGGACAAAGTCATTCGCTATGGCTTGGGTGCTATCAAGGGCACTGGGCAGCAAGCCATCGAGGCCATTGTGAAAGCGCGTGAGGAGGGCGGCCCCTTCACCAGTTTGTATGATTTCTGCGTGCGTGTAGACCGCAGTCGTTTGAACAAACGCACCGTCGAAGCCTTGGTCAAGGCGGGTGCCTTTGACTCTTTGCAACGCAATCGTGCGTCATTGGCCGCGTCCATTGACCGTGCCTTTGACTTCTCTACAGCCACCGCGGCCAACGCCAATCAGGGGGGCTTGTTTGACATGATGGGCGACGACGCCCACGGCTCCAGCACGCAAGAACCAGAGTTGGTGGATGTGTTGCCTTGGGGTGTTAAAGAGCAACTGACGAATGAGAAAACAGCCGTTGGTTTCTATTTGTCCGGCCATTTGTTTGATGCGGTAGAGCGTGAAGTGCGTTTGTTTGCCAAGCGCAAAATTGACGACTTGATTGACAGCCGTGAACCACAGTTGCTGGCCGGCATTGTGAGCGACCTTCGCATCATCAACGGCCAACGCGGCAAGTTGGCAATCTTTAAGCTGGACGACAAGAGCGCCGTCATGGAGGCCACAGCCGACGAGGCCATGATCAATGCCAATCGTCATCTGCTCAAAGACGATGAGTTGGTCATTGTGATGGCCAAGATGCAGGCTGATAGATTCTCTGGCGGTTATCGTTTGTCGATTCAACAAGTGTGGGATTTGCCTTCAGCCCGTTGTCGCTTCGGCAAGTTTTTGCGTGTGGCCGTCAATGGCCGTGCGCCAGAAGTAGCGCGTTTGGTGAAGGACTTTCCCCCACAGCGCGAGATAACAGAGCAGGGCGAGTTGCTCCGAGGTTTGCCGGTGCGCTTGAAACTAGAACGCCGTGATGACAAGGTGGCCGCAGCCGCCGAGTTGTTGCTTGGCGAGCAAGCCAAGTTTTTCCCAAGTGATGCAGCCCTCTCAAGCTGGATTGCCCAAGCCGACCAAGGCAAAGCAGAGATTGTTTACGAAATTTAATTGGGGTCAGATCAACATTAATTTCCAATTTAAGGGGCTAAAGGCTAAGGGGGCTTCCTCATACTGGAGTACCAGAAATCGTTCAGCCCCCTTAGCCTTTAGCCCCTTAAATCGATCAAATTAATGTTGATCTGACCCCAATTAAATTAATCTTTGGGGCGGAAGCTGATTTCTAGGACGGGGGGGACGCGGCCATCTTCATCGCGGGGAAGGGTGGCGGTTTTGTCGATGGCTTTGAGCACGGCATCGTCCCAGGCTTTGTTGCCGCTGCTGGACAACAGCTTGCGGCTGAGGATGGTGCCATCGGGTGAGGTGCGCACTTCGACCTCTGCTTTGGGGTTGCCTGCCACATCTTCTGTGAACGTGATGTTGGGTTTGATGCGCGCACGAATGCGGCCCGCATAGCTGGCCGAGGGGCCTGATGATTTCAAAGCAGTGCCTTTGGCGTTTTCGTCGCCCGATGCGCCGGCCATGCCTTGCATGCGTTTTAAGTTTTCATTGCGAAGTGCGGCAGCGCGCTTTTCATCGGCGGCGGATTTTTTGGCTTTCGCGGCTGCTTCTTCTTTTTTCAGCGCCTCTTCTTTTTTCTTCTTCTCGAGTTCTTTGGCCTTTTCTTTCTCTTTCTCTTTGGCCTTCTCCTTGGCCTTCTCTTTGTCTAATTTTTCTTTCTCAAGCTTCTCTTTCTCAAGCTTCTTTTTCTTTTCTATGTCAGCTGCCTTTTTCTCTTCAAGTTTCTTCTTCTCTTTTTCTTTTTTCAGCGCAATGTCCGCCGCTTCACGCTCGGCTTCAGCACTCACTTTGGGAGGTGCAGGCGCTGGCTTGGGTTCTGGCTTGGGTTCAATTTTTTGAATCGGTTCGGGTGCTTTAACGGGTTCGGGGGGCGTCGGCTCAGGTTCATTGGCGGCAGGCGCCGCTTCTGCTGGTACAGCCGACCACAACTCAGCCGATGCTGACAAGGTGTTGGGCTCGGTCTTCCAATGAATGCCCCACGTCAGCGCAGCCAAAAGCAACAAATGCATGAACAAAGCAAAGGACAACGAACGGCCAAAGCCACCTACGGGTGGTGGCGCAAATTCGTGATGGACAGAGGCGTTCATGCGTTCGGATGGGGGTCAGATGCGGTTCAGTTGACTGTGTTCAGGGCGCCAATTGCACAGACAGTCCGACGCGCTGAATGCCTGCACGTTGCAAGGTGTCCATCACCTTGACCACCATTTCGTATTTCACATTGCGATCTGCACTGATCACCACCGCAGAATTGGCTTGGCCTGTTTGCGCGACGCGCACATTGTTGGCCAAGCTGTCCAAATTGATCTTTTGCGTTTTGCTGTCATTCACCATTTCAAGGCTGTCGTCTTTCTGAACCACAATTTGGATGACTTGGTCAGGTTGTTTGGCAGCCTTGCCCACACTGGGCAAGTCCACCACACTAGGGGTGATCATGGGGGCAGTGACCATGAAAATAATGAGCAACACCAACATCACATCGATGAAGGGCACCATGTTGATTTCATTGATGGTGCGCCGGCCTCGGCCGCGAGAGGAAACAGCAGGCATGTGAGTGCTTCCTGTAAATTAGTGACCAGACGCAGAAAAGCCTGAGCCCGCAGGCGCTGTGCCCGATGCGCCTGTAGAGCCACCCAAACTCCTTTGAAGAATGTTGGAGAACTCTTCAATGAAGGTTTCTAGCTTGATGGCCACGCGATCGATGTCTCGCGCAAAACGGTTGTAGGCCACCACCGCAGGAATGGCAGAGAACAAACCAATGGCTGTGGCCACCAAGGCCTCGGCAATGCCAGGGGCCACGGTGGCCAAAGTGACTTGCTGCATGCTGGCCAAACCTGTAAAGGCGTGCATGATGCCCCACACCGTGCCAAACAAACCGACATACGGTGAGACGGAACCCACCGAGGCCAAGAAAGCCAATTGCGATTCGGCCACGTCCATCTCGCGTTGGAAGCTGGCACGCATGGCGCGTCGAGCGCCGTCCAGCAATGTGCCTGCATCTGAAATGCGGCGTTCGCGCAGTTTTTGGTATTCGCGCATGCCGCTTGCAAAAATGCGTTCCATGGGGCCAGCCAGTTTTGAATTTTGCACAGCAGCAGAAAACAAATCGTTCAGGCTGGTGCCAGACCAAAACTGTTGTTCAAACTGTTCATTCAAAGTTTGAATGCGCTTGATGGCCGTGAGCTTGCGCACAATGGCCGCCCAGCTGGCAATCGAGATGGCCATGAGAATTAGCATGACCAACTGCACCACAAAACTGGCATGCAACACGAGTTGGATGATGGACATGTCTTGGTTCATTGAAGTGCTTCCAAAATAGCGGCCGGAATACGGCCAGGTTTCATGGTTTGACTGTCGACCCATCCAATGCGGATGGTGCCTTCGGCCAATAATTTGCGTTCGCCATCAAGCGTCAGCCACGCCTGCTGGGCCAAGACCAAACTGGCGCGGCCGGCTTCAGCGGTACGTGCTGTAACTTCTAGCAGATCGTCCAAACGCGCGGGCGAAAAATATTTGATTTGCGTTTCACTCACCACAAACATGCCGCCGCTTTCTTCTTTCAAAGAATGCTGCTGAATGCCCAGTGAGCGCAACCACTCGGTGCGCGCTCGTTCAAAAAACTTCAGGTAGTTGGCGTAGAAAACGATACCGCCGGCGTCGGTGTCTTCCCAGTAAATGCGAACAGGAAAAACAAAGCTAGATGTCATGCGCGTGCGCGGCCAGCCTGGCGGTCGGCTTGTACTTCATGGGGACGCAACTGTGGGGCCAAGCCTTCCAGCACGGCGTTGACATATTTGTGACCATCGGTGCCACCAAATTCTTTGGCCAGTTCGATGCATTCGTTCAAGCTAACGCGCCATGGCACGTCTAGGCAGTGCTTCATCTCAAATACGCCAATCCACATGGCGGCGCGCTCAATGGGGGAAATTTCGGCCATGCTGCGGTCGAGCAATGGCAAGATGAGTTTGTCCAACTCAAGTGCTTGCTCTGAACAGCCGTACAACAAAGCATCGTAGTGCGCAGAGTCGGCTTTGTGAAAACCCGACAAATCACGAGTGAACACATCAATGTCTGAGGCTTCATTTTTGCCAACAATGACCTGATACAGCGCTTGCAGCGCAAACTCGCGCGCACGACTGCGGGCAGACTTGCTGGCCGATTTGCCAGGTTTGCGGCCAGTGGCTTTGGCGCTGTTGGGGTGTACGTCGCCAGCGTCAGGTGCTTGCAGCTCGCTCATGCCAATTCCTCGTCGTCCAACTCGTCGTCACCAATGGACAGGTCTTCCATCAGCATGGCCATTTCAACGGCCACACGGGCAGCATCGCGGCCTTTTTCAGTTTGACGCGCAATGGCTTGCTCCAAGTTCTCGGTGGTGAGAATGGCATTGGCAATGGGCACGTTGTAATCGAGGGCAATGCGGCTAACGCCAGCGCCCGATTCATTGGCCACCAATTCAAAGTGATAAGTTTCGCCGCGAATGATGCAACCCAATGCCACCAAGGCGTCGTACTCACCGCGCTCGGCCATGGCTTGCAATGCGATGGGCACTTCCAATGCGCCTGGCACCAACACGTGGTCGATGTCGTGCACACCCAACTCTTCCAACTCACGAATGCAGGCCACGGCCAATGCATTGGTGATGCCTTCATTGAAGCGCGCTTGAACAATGCCAATGTGCAGTCCCAAGCCGTCTAACTCCTGATCAATACCTTTGTCTGCGCCTTGCATTTTTATTCCTTAGGGATGTAACCGGTGACTTCAACGCCATAGCCCGCCATGCTGGGCATGCGTCGGGGTTGGCCCATCAATTTCATTTTGTGAACGCCGCACTCGCGCACGATTTGTATGCCCACGCCGTAGGTGCGCAGATCCATTTTGCTTCTGTTGGGTGCTTGGGCTGAGCGCGCACGGCCTTCAAACTGGGCCAGCAACTGCTCGGCACTTTCGCCGCAGTTGAGCAACACCGCAACGCCTTGTCCTTGCTTGTTGATGAAGTCGAGGCTGTTTTCCAAACTCCATGAGTGCATGCTGCGACCCACTTCCAAAACATCAAACACCGACAAAGGCTCGTGCACGCGCACTGGCACTTCGGTGTCTGCAGACCATTTTCCTTTGACCAGTGCCAAGTGCAAGGACTGGCTGGGTTTGTCTTTGAACGCATGGACGGTGAACTCGCCGTGCGCTGTTTGCATCACGCGTGAACCCACTTTTTCAACCAGAGATTCTGTGCGATTGCGGTATTCGATCAGGTCGGCAATGGTGCCAATTTTCAAACCGTGTTCGGCGGCAAAAATTTGCAGATCCGGCAAGCGAGCCATGGTGCCGTCGTCCTTCATGATTTCGCAAATCACAGAAGAAGGGCTGCAACCGGCCATGGTGCCCAGGTCGCAACCGGCTTCGGTATGGCCTGCACGCATCAGCACGCCGCCATCGACGGCTTGCAAAGGAAACACGTGACCGGGTTGAACCAAATCAGTCACTTTGGCGTTGGCTGCCACGGCAGTCTTGACGGTCAAGGCACGATCGGCAGCAGATATGCCGGTGGTCACGCCTTCAGCGGCTTCGATGGAAACTGTAAAGGCGGTGCTGTACACGGTGCCATTGCTGGTTGCCATGGGCGGCAACTTGAGGTGCTCACAACGTTCACGAGTGAGCGTGAGGCAAATGAGACCTCGGCCATAGCGCGCCATGAAATTGATGGCCTCGGCTGTCACGTGGTCGGAGGCAATCAGTAAATCGCCTTCGTTTTCGCGGTCTTCGTCGTCCACCATGATGACAATGCGACCTGCGCGCAGGTCAGCGACGATGTCTTCCACGGGAGAAATTTGCACAGGCGTCAAAGGACGGCCAGAATTCGTCGTCATGTCACTTCTTTCAAGAGTGCTTACCAGCCAGAAGGGCTGATGAAGCGGAGTTGGCGGAGGCATCGTTGCTGAGCATGCGCTCCACATAGCGTGCGATCAGATCGATCTCTAAATTGACAGCGCTGCCTTGTTGCAAGGTGCCAAGTGCTGTGTTGTCGACGGTGTGGGGAATGAGGTTGATGCTGAACTCGCATCCCGCATTTGAATCGTTCACTTTGTTCACGGTGAGGCTGACACCATTGACGGTGATGGAACCTTTGTAGGCGAGGTATTTGCCCAGGGCTGCGGGTGCCTGAATTCGCAGTTCCCAGCTTTCGCCCACTTGGGCAAAGTGCGTCACGTGGCCAATGCCGTCCACATGGCCCGACACAATGTGACCGCCCAATCGGTCGTGCGCGCGCAAGGCTTTTTCCAAATTGACTTTGCCAAGTTGGTTCAAGCCGCAAGTTTTGTTGAGCGACTCGGCAGAAATGTCGATGGTGAATTGGTGGGCAGCCAGGTCAAAGGAGGTGACGGTCATGCAGGCGCCGTTGATGGCAATGCTGTCGCCCAGGCCAACGTCGTCCAGGTAGCCCGTGGGCACCTCGAGAGTGAGTCGCTTGCCATGGCTTAAAGAGCTGCCCAGGTCGTGGAGGGCGGCGATACGCCCCACGCCGGTGATGATTCCGGTAAACATGGGCGTATTTTCGCAGGGATTGGGGTGGTTTAGTCCTGGACCCTGGCTAAAACCCGCAAATCTTTACCGATTAATTGCGTTTCTGTGAACCTCAGGGCGACACCCTGTGACAAGTCCTCCAGCGGCCCCCATTGCGCCATGCCTTGACCGATGCCCAACATTTGTGGTGCCAAGTACACCAAGAACTCATCGATGCAGGCTTCGCGGATGAGTGAGCCATTGAGTTTTTGGCCAGCTTCCACGTGCACCTCGTTCACTTCGCGGCGTGCCAAGTCTGTAAACAAGGCGTGCAAGTCAACCTTGCCATGTGGGTTGGGCATCACCGTGACATGTGCGCCTTGGGCTTCTAGCGCGGTTCGTTTTTGGGCATGGTCTACGGCGCAGTAAATCCATATTTGGCGGGGTGTTTTGGCGCCGGGCCCCGTGTGTTGAAACAGCTTGGCACCGAGAGGCGTTTCGAGTCGGCTGTCCACAATGACCAGATGCGGCATACGGGGCGGCGTTTCCAGTGCGGCGCATAGGCGCAGGTCCAACAGCGGATCGTCTTCAAGAACGGTGCCAATGCCTGTGAGGATGGCGCAAGCCCGTGCGCGCCAAGCGTGCCCGTCAGCGCGGGCTTCGGGGCCGGTGATCCATTGACTTTTGCCATTGGTGAGAGCTGTTTGCCCATCCAAAGATGCTGCAATTTTCATTCGCACCCAGGGTTTTTGGCGTGTCATTCGGCCAAGGAATCCTGGGTTCTGATCGGCAGCTTGTGCCGCACCATCGCCCACTTGCACTTCGATGCCAGCAGCTTGAAGTCGCTCAAAACCTTGACCCGCTACTTGAGGATTGGGGTCGGACAATGCCGCCACGACTTTGCCTAATTTGGCCTGAATCAGGGCATCGCAGCAGGGACCTGTGCGGCCCTGGTGCGCGCAGGGTTCTAAGCTGACATAGGCGGTTGCACCCACCACCGAATGGCCTTTGGCTGCTGCGTCTTGCAGGGCCATGATTTCGGCATGCGGGCCACCGGCGCGTTGGGTATGACCTTGCCCCAACACCTTGCCCCGCGCATCGACGATGACGCATCCGACGCGGGGATTGGGCGAGGTGATGCGCATCGCTTGCGCGGCCATGTTCAAGGCCTGTTGCATGTGAAGGCTTGGGAGCGGGGAGCTTGAGTAGGTGGCGTCCATGGTTGCAAGGATACGATAAGTTGAGTGCACTTAGCGTTCTACCCAAAGTGGGGTGCTGGCGCGTCGTTGAAGCCACGCCACTTGAGCACCCTGCGCCGAGTCGGACCAAGTCACTGAAATTTGCAGTTCTTGCAATTGTTCGGCAGGTCTGCCTTTGACGGGAATATGGTGAACCGTCCACGAGCGGACAAAGCCCAGGTTGGGATCGGTCGATAAGGGAAACAACGGGACATTTTGCAAAAACATCATTTGGCAACGTGGCGTGTGAAGGCCCCAGCACTCGGCCAAATCTTGCGCCAGGCCGCTGGCGATGTCCACATTGCGACTGTGCTGCGCTGCCGCCAAAGCCTCCAAACTTAAACGCATGGCGCTTGTCAACCCAAAGGCCATCAAGGCGCTGACCACCAAGGCTTCCAACACCGTGAAGCCCGCTGCCCGTGCGTGCCGCCAGGGCTTGTCATGGGGTGTCGACAAGGCACGCATCAAAAGCCAGCATTTTTCCAAGTGCCTGCGACGCGTTGGACCCGTGAATAGTCGATGCCTTTTGGCCAATCGAAATGGATTGCAGCGTGTGCATTGGCCGAACCCGTCAACCCATTTGGGCCATTGACCAGAGCCAGCTTCTGGGCCGGTGCAAGGTCTGCCTCGATGCCCAACTGGCCCGCAATGATGCCTGATTGCCAGCGCTGCATTTTGCTGGCTTGGCATTGGCTTTGATAAAACACAGTGCCCACCACTGTCGTGTTGTGGGCCAGGGACGGGCACTCAACGGCACAGGCTGTTTCTGAAAACACCAAGACCACGGGTGATGTGGAAGTACCCAGATGCTGGGTCCAAAGCTGCGGGTTGTCGATCCAATAGACCGTCCGCGTGGGTTGCGTCTCGGTACTTAACCCGTTGTGCATTTGAAGCGCCGACAAGGCTTTCAGTTGCAAGGGTGTGATCTGGCCAAACACCGATTGCCAAGCCCGCATGTCGCAATGGGGTGCGTCGACGGTCAGCACCTGTTCGTTCAGTACAAGCGCTGCTGAACTGACGCCCTCGAGCGTTGCCGAAATTGGCACATACACACTTTGTTGAACAGTGGCGCGACTGCCTGCACCTGGATGTGAAGGCTTCAATGTGGCATCCGCCATGATTTGAATGCGATGGGGTGCATGGCGCACATCGCGCAACAAGCGTACAAAAGATGGTGTGGCGTCTGTCCATTCGGGAAGGGGTAACCCGTCCAGTGGCCACAACATGCATTGCCATTGCGGGGGGGCTTTGTCGCTGGGGCAGTGGTTGGCCGTGGCAGTAGACCAAAGGCTCAGATCGGCGTCGAGGGCAGGGCGGGTATAGGCGCTTTCTATGAAAGCCAATGCTGTTTCAAGCAAAGCCTCTGAATTGACCAATGCCTGTGCAGCCTGCATTTGTTGCTGGCTTCGCACGCTGTCGGCATGGATCGATTGCAAGCACAGCCAGCCCCAAAGACTGGTGAGGATCAGCAGCACCGTGCTGGCCCAAAGTGTGGCTAAGCCGCGCTGTTGCATGTGGTGACATCGGGCCGCAAACGCGCATGCACATTGCGCATGCGCACATGGCGTTGCCAGGTGCTGGGTGTTGGTTCGTGGGGCGATTGGCTGGTTATTTGGAGCCAGAGTAAATCGCCGAGGCTGCCGTTGTTGTTGTCGCACGACCACTCGAAGTTCAGAGACAAAATTTGCAATGTGCGGCTATCGTTCAGGCTTGTCCACACCACGGGCTGACAAGCTGTTTGGGTTTGCAAGGCTGTGCCATTTAGGCGAAAACCACTGCATTCGTTGTTGTCACGTTGTGCGTTGTCGTTGCGATTGATGCTGAACAGTATTTGATGTGGACTGACCTGGAAATGTTGGGGTTGGCTGCGAAACTGTGCACGCCGAATGTCGTGCACCAAAGTGTCCATGAGGGCGCGGATGTCTTGTTGTGCAAGGCTGCGCTGTGCCGTGTGTCGATCACTTTGCCATTGCATGGCAGTCCAGGTGCTGGCAGCAGCGAGTATGCCCAAACCCATGGCCATGCCAATGAGCAGATTTACCATGTCCAACACCGCCCCAAATCTGTGAGGTCTGCTCGGTTGCTGGTGCGCCTTACACTGCCATCGGCCATGCGCAACAGGCTGATGGTGAGGCATGGCGTGTCGCGTGATTGCAAACCAATGGCCGTGGCGTGCAACTCGAAACTGTGTGCCGTGACCTGCTGCACCGACAGTGTGTAATGTCCGCTGTTGCTTGCTGCGTTGGGCCAAGCCAATTCGGCCAAACTGCTGGCGTATTGTGCGTGCATGCCTCGCCATTGAGTTTGACGCAAGTGCAATTGCATCAATGCATTTTGGGCATCTTGCCTTCGTGTGTGCTGCCATTGTTGTTCAAAACTGGGCAGGGCGATGCCCATCAAAATTCCCAGCAGCGCCATGCTGACCATCGATTCTATGAGGGTGAATCCTTGGATTGCATTGTGTGTAAGGGAGGCCATGACTGAAGCATCCTTGATGTGCTGTCAGGTCAGCTTTCTTTCGCATGCAGACGTGGCAAATGCAAGTGGAAGGAAGCAAAAGGAAGCGGCCAGTCTTTCATGATCTGCGCATGATCTCTACGCCAGCTCGCGCCCCTGCCTGTCGAGGCGTTAGCCTGATGGACACATTGTTGGCACTTTTCTTGGTGGCCGTCTTGTGTGGTGTGGCGGCTGCATCTTTGCAACATGTGCAAACCAGTGTGCATCTCCAAAGCGCTGCCAAATCCTTGCACAGCGCGGTTCTAAGCGCAAGAATGCAAGCCCTGCGATTGGAGAGACGGGTCACCTTGTGTGCCGCAGCGCAGCTGAGCTCTTCTGCAAAAGACGATGCGCCCGTCCGCTGTCATCTGACCCGCGATGGCAGTTTCACAAATGCATGGCGTCAAGGCTGGTTAATGTTTGAGGACACCAACAACAATGGGACGTGGGATGAGGGTGAAACGCGACTGGCCCAACAAGCGCCGCTGCACAGGTCGGTGTCAGCCACTGGCAATGTCACCGTTAGTCACTTTGTATCGTTTGGTGCCAGTGGTCGCAGCTTGACTTTAAATGGTGCTTTTCAAGCAGGCACATTGACAGTTTGCGAACGGCAATCGCTCAACACATCGGGCTGGCACGTGGTGGTCAATGCAGTGGGCCGTCCGCGTCTGGAAAAAGCCTTGATTGAAGACTGTCCAAAATAATGCGTTTATTGCCGTCAAACAGCAAACGCGACGTTATTTGCTCACTTCATCCACCAGCAATTTGAAGTCGTCAATGTCTTCAAAGCTGCGGTACACGCTGGCAAATCGAACGTAGGCCACTTTGTCGAGTTTTTTCAGCTCGCGCATGACCAACTCGCCAATTTTGTTGGACGCAATTTCGCGTTGGGCCAAGTTGAGTAATTTTTCTTCAATGCGTTCAATGGCCGAGTCGACTTGTTCGGTGCTGACAGGACGTTTTCGCAGGGCCAAGTTCATGCTGGCGCGCAATTTGACGCGCTCGTACTCAATGCGGCGGCCATCTTTTTTAACGATGGCTGGGAAGCTCACTTCCGGCCGTTCGTAGGTGGTGAAACGCTTCTCGCACGCCGCGCATTGACGGCGGCGGCGAATCAGGTCACCGTCTTCAGCCAGCCGCGTCTCCACCACTTGGGTGTCGGTGTGGCTGCAGAAGGGGCACTTCATTTGTAAACAGGGAAACGTGCAGTCAAGGCGTTGACCTTGGCGCGCACGGCTTCAATGTTGGCAGGATCGGTGGGGTTGTCGAGCACGTCGGCAATGAGGTGTGCCGTGATGCGTGCTTCTTCGTCCTTGAAACCGCGAGTGGTCATGGCCGGTGTCCCAATGCGCACGCCGCTGGTGACCATGGGTTTCTCGGGGTCGTTGGGAATCGAGTTTTTGTTGATGGTCATGTGTGCTTGACCCAAAGCAGCTTCGGCCACTTTGCCGGTAATGCCTTTGGAGCGCAGATCGACCAACATCACGTGGCTTTGTGTACCACCGCTCACAATGCGCAAGCCGCGCTGGGTGAGCACTTCAGCCACAATTTGCGCGTTTTTCACCACTTGTGCTTGGTAAGCCTTGAACTCGGGCGCCATGGCTTCTTTGAAAGCAACCGCTTTGGCCGCAATGACGTGCATGAGCGGACCGCCTTGCAGGCCAGGGAAGATGGCGCTGTTGATGGCTTTTTCGTGTTCTGCCTTCATCAAGATGATGCCGCCACGTGGGCCGCGCAAGCTCTTGTGCGTGGTGGACGTGACCACATCGGCGTGGGGCACAGGGTTGGGGTACACACCTGCGGCAATGAGGCCCGCGTAGTGGGCCATGTCGACCATGAAAATAGCGCCCACGTCTTTGGCCACTTTGGCAAAACGTGCAAAGTCAATGTGCAAGCTGTAGGCAGAGGCGCCGGCAATGATCAGTTTGGGTTTGGTTTCGTGCGCCTTCTTTTCCATGGCGTCGTAGTCGATGGCTTCGTTGGCATCGAGGCCGTAGCTCACCACGTTGAACCATTTGCCGCTCATGTTGAGGGGCATGCCGTGCGTGAGGTGGCCGCCTTCTGCCAAGCTCATGCCCATGATGGTGTCGCCAGGCTTTAAAAATGCCAAGAAGACAGCTTCGTTGGCAGAGGCGCCGCAATGGGGTTGCACGTTGGCCGCTTCAGCGCCAAAGATTTGTTTGATGCGGTCGATGGCCAATTGTTCGGCAATGTCGACATATTCACAGCCACCGTAATAGCGCTTGCCTGGGTAACCTTCAGCGTATTTGTTGGTGAGCTGTGAGCCTTGGGCTGCCATGACAGCTGGCGAGGCGTAGTTTTCGCTGGCGATCAGCTCAATGTGATGCTCTTGGCGCGCATTCTCTGCCTGAATGGCAGCAAAAATTTCGGGATCGGTTTGTTCAATCAGAATGTTTCTTGAATACATGGCAGGCCTTCAAATGATGGTTCCTAGCGCCACTGGGAAGTTTAGATCCCAATGTCACGGGCTGCCCAGGCGAACGGCTGATACCTTGTGTCCCAGGTGTCGGGGCAAGGTGCACGCTCCCTAGTGGTTGTGAAGGGGGCAAGCCTCTTCTTGTCCACGTCAGAGGCTGTAGGGCCATGCAAGCCCAAACCAGTCTCCTATCGCCAGTTGCGTACCCCTAGAGTGTAGCCGAGCCGATGGTGCCTTGTGATTCACCTGGGCTACTTAAAAGGGGCGGCTTTGGCCTTGGCAGGTGGTTTGGGTAAGGCCTCCTTGAGGCGATTTTGTTCTGCCAGCACCCGTGCAATGTAGTCAGACTCTAGGGAAACCGATTCTTCACCCGCTTTAAAGAGCCGCAACCCCTCCTCGAGGCTGCCTGTCTGGTCGATGCACTCTTTCAAAATTTTGACGCCAATTCTTAAATTTGTTTTGGGATCAAAAATGGCCATGGCCCCCCCGTAAGGGGTGAATTGCTCTGCGTGTGTTTCGGGTAACACTTGCATCAAACCTTTGGCGCCGATCGGGCTGTTCGCAAACGGGTTGTAATTGGACTCCACCCCGATCACGGCCAAAATCAAGGTGGGGTCCAAAGCACTCCGGTTGGCCAAGTCGTAAACCTCCAAAACCAGGGCATTGAGTGGTTCGGGTGCAATCCGGTATTTGCTTTTAACAGCTTGGACCAATGCCAATTGATCCGCATCCAAGTCGGTGGATTTGGCTGCCAAGCTGCGCAACAAAACTTGCTGGCGCTCATCTTCAGCCGCTGTGATTTGCAGGCGTGTGTAAAGCCAAGATTGAATGCCTTGCACGGTTTGCAATCGAATCTCAGGCCTTGCCAAAGCCAGCATGCTGAGCAGCACCGCCAGCAAGCCCAATAGGGCGAAGCTGTGGTGTGAAATGTTCACAAACCCGCGTGCGATGTCTCCCACAAAGGTCTTGAGGCCGTGCCAAAAGCGCTCGGTCCAATGACTGGCAGATTCTTGAAATGTGTGTGTGCTCAAGGTTGGGCGGTGAGTGGCAGAAGTGAGAATTATAAAAAAAATCGAAAATAGATGCTTTTGGCATATTGCACACTGCCTTCCTCGGTGAAAATAGCTTCTTTATCTTTTTGTGTTGTGACTGTGACTCATTCCTCCCCCAAGACCCCCGATGTTCAAGCGCTTGATACCTTGACGGGTGGCGCTTTTGCTGCGCAAACATCCGGCGAACGTGCGGCCAAGTTGCGCGATTGGTTGTTGACTGAGCCTTCGCAAGAAGATTTGCAACACGTCTACAAAGAAATTTCAACGCGTGACAAAGGTGCTGCCAAAGTTTTGCGGGAAAAGTTGGATGAGTTAAAGCGCTCGCTCGGCCAAGATGTCTTGGCTTCAGAGTGGGCCGAGCGTGCCAACGCCATGCTGACCGCCAGTCGCTTGAACATTGCCGACGCCATGGCTTGGCAACGTGATGCGGCCAAAGCTGGCGCGCCCTTGTCGCGTGAGCCACTGGCCAGTTTGAAAACCCAGCTGGCTGAGAAAATCAAAGCGGTCGAGGATTTGCAGCACCAAGTGATGGTGCAGCGCGAAACAGCTGTGCTCTTGGCGCAGCGCATTGAGGTCTTGTCGACCAAGAGTTTGAAAGAAGCCGATTCAGCAAATGAAGCCTTGCAAGCCGATGTGGCAAATTGGCAGCAACAAGCCCATGACCTGACAGAAGAAGCTGCTTGGCAAAGTGTGGATTTGAAATTCCCGCCCCAGTTGGAGGCATCGCGCCATCAACTCAACAGCGTGTGGGAAGCCTTCGAAGCCGCTTTGTTTCAGGGCAAGGCCGCACGTGACGATGCCAATGAGGCCATGCCCTCTGTGCCTGTGTGGGCAGAAGAACTGCGTGTGGCGCGGGGCGGTCAACCACTCGTGGCCCCAGTGCCGGCAGTCGCGGCAGTCGCCCATGCCGAAGCCGCTGACGTGGCGGCTGACGCCGTCGCAGCCGAAGGCAAGCCTGCAAAAACACCCAAACAGAGCAACACCAAAATGGATCCCGCGCAGCGTTTGGCCTTGCGTGAAGCCGCCAGTCAAGTGGTCACAGGTGCCCTGACTTTGCTGGCAGCCGAGGCCAATGAGGCCCACTTGTTGGCCTTGCGTCAAGCGCTGAAAGAGCATGGCCGCAACATGGACACCAACATGGATTTAAAAGTCCATGAAGCCCTGATTGCTGCCGGCGATGCCGAGGGCTGGCAGCGTCACGTGGCCGACCAGTCGCGCATGGCATTGGTCTTGAAAGCAGAAGCGCTCTTCAAGAAAGTGCCTGTCAAGACAGAAGACCAGCCTGTAGAGGCCGTGGCGGCACAAGATGTTGCAGATGTTGATGCAACTGTGCCAGTAGCCGAAGAATCCAAAGAACCCAAAGAAGTGTTCCACCTCGAGCCCGTATTGGGTGGTCGCAAGATGCAAGAAGCCTTGCGACAGCTGCGTGAAGAGTGGAAGCAAGCCGATCAAGGTGGCTTGCCCAATCACGCTTTGTGGAAGCGCTTTGATGCCGCCTGCAACAATGCCTACAAAGTGGTTCAAACATGGCTCGACAAAATCAAACACGAAGCCACTGAGCACCGTGCACAACGCTTGGCCCTCATTGAAGAAGTCAAAAATTGGGGCGAGGCCAATGCGCAAAATGCCGATTGGCGCGCCCACCTTCGGGCCTTGCATCAGTTTGGCGATCGTTGGCGCAATGCCGGACATCTCAGTGAAAAAGCATTTGCAGAATTGCAGCCTCTTTGGAAGCAAGCGCTGCATGCTGCTGCCGCACCCCTTGAAGCTGCGCAAAAAGCCAGTACGGCGCGCCGTCAAGCCCTCATTGCCGAAGCCGAGCAGTTGGGGGCAGCACCTTTGCTGCGCGTTGATGCCGTCAAGGCTTTGCAGCACAACTGGCAAGCCGAAGCGCAAAGCGTGCCCATGGACCGCCGCATCGAGCAAAAAATGTGGGAGGCCTTCCGCAAGCCTTTGGATGAAGCTTTCAGTCGCAAAACCAATTCACGTGAACACGCGGCCTCTGCCCCGATGTCTGCGCACGATCGTTTGGTGCTCGATGCATCCAACGCCTTGAAGGCTGCCAATGCCTCTGGCGATGTACAAAAAATCAAGGCTGCCATGGCCGCTTTGGATGCGGCCATCAAAGGTCAAGCCAAGGCTGTGGCAGCAGAGGCCGCAGCACCTGTTGTTGCAGCCTCTGAAGAATCAAGCCCTCAAACAAGCCCTCAAACAAACCCTCAAACAAACCCTCAAACAACTGAGCCTGCAGCCGCCGAAGTCGTCGCAGTGGCAGCCCCAATTGCTGAAGAATCAGCTGCACCAGCCGATGTCGCGCCCTCCGAAGAGTCCGCGGCAGCTAAACCTGTCGAAGCACCCAAACCCGCGCGTCCATTGGTCGCCATGCGCGGTGATGACCGTCCTGGTCAAAAGAAATCGGTGCCTGCACCAGCGGGTCGCCCTGGTGATCGACGCGATGGCAAAGGTGGTCCGCGTGGCGACAAGCCTGGCTTTGGTGACAAAACCGGTGGCCGTTTCGACCGTGGTGACCGTGCTGACAGAGGTGATCGATTTGAGCGTGAAGACCGCGGTCCACGTTTGAGCGATGCTGCTTTTAGAGCGCAGCGCGATGCCAAAGAACATGCCGAAATGGCGCTCAGAAAGTTGGCGGCCCAAGCCCACGGAGAGTCATTGACGCATCTGCTGACGGCATGGGAAAAGCGACAAGCCGATCTGGTACCTACAGCACAAGAGTTGGGCCGCAACGTCAATGCGCCTGCACGTGCCGCTTGGTCTCAAGCGGTCAGTCAAGCGCCGGCTGCATCTGCCGGCGAAGCCATCTTGCGTTTGGAAATGGCGGCTGAAGTGCCTACGCCTGCTGAGAATTTGAACGAGCGCCGGGCACTGCAATTGCAGTTGCTCACACGCAAAAATCAACCGGGTCCGCAAGAGACTTGGGCGTTAGATGTCACCGCCGTGTTGTCTTCAGCGCACGATGCCAAGGTGGCGCGCCGTTTGCAAAACGCTTTGAAGAACTTGCTGCGTCGTTGATTTGAAAGGCCTGGCGGCCTTCAAGTCAGCAGCTTGATGCGTTCAACCTGTCCCGCAGCATGCCAACGCAAAACTTCTGCCCGAGGTTTTGCGTTTTGGACATCCCAGTCACTCAGCACAAGGCGTTTTAAATTGAGAGCGCCTGGCAATACATGGTCCGCGGGTCGGTGGGTGTGGCCATGCAGTAAGCAAGAGCACCCCGATTGTGTCAATGCTGTAGTGGCCCAGACAGGGTCTACATCAGCATACACCGCATCAGGATTGCGCTTGTGCTGTTGGCTTTGCGCGCGCAGCTGGCGGGCAATTTCTTCTCGTTCTGCCAAGGGCTTGGCTAAAAAAATGTGTTGCCAGTCGGGGTGTCTCACCATGCGCCTGAAGGCTTGGTAATCGACATCGTCCAGGCAGCCTTCATCGCCGTGTGACAACAACCAAGCTTGCGATGCAAAGCGCAAGATGGTGGGATCTTGCAAGTTGTGAACATGGCATGCGCTTAAAAAATCAGTGCCCACCAAGAAATCGCGGTTGCCTCGCATAAAGGCAACATGCCGTTGCTGTGCGCAGTCTTTTAAAACGGCAGCACATTGTTGCAAAAAGCTGTGCTGTGCGGCAGCATCATCGCCCACCCAAACTTCAAACAAATCGCCCAGCACAAATACCGCATCGGCCATGGTGCTATGCATGTAGCGCTGCCACACGTCAAATGTGGCAGGGTCTTTTTCCTGCAAGTGCAGGTCTGAAATGAAATCAACCGTGCGCCAGTTTTCAGGTGCTTCAAACACCGGAAACGGCAACACGCTTGTTGTCATGAAACAGGATCAACAGGCGGCGTGGGAATTAAAGCGCCACAGCCTTTTCAATGATCACAGCCTCTTTTGGCACGTCGTCATGGAAACCATTGCGACCTGTTTTAACGCCTTCGATGGCATCCACAATGTCGTTGCCAGACACAACATGGCCAAACACGGCGTAGCCCCAGCCTTGCAGGGAGGGTGCTGTGTGGTTCAAGAACTCGTTGTCTGCCGTGTTGATGAAAAACTGGGCCGTGGCGGAGTGGGGCGCCTGTGTCCGCGCCATGGCCAAGGTGTACTTCTTGTTTTTCAAACCGTTATTGGCTTCGTTTTGAATGGCTGCATCTGAATGCTTTTGTTCCATGTTGGGTTCAAAGCCGCCGCCCTGAATCATGAAGCCAGGAATCACACGGTGAAAAATGGTGTTGTTGTAATGGCCCTTGTTCACGTAGTGCAAAAAGTTCTCAGCACTCAAAGGCGCTTTTTCAGCATCGAGTTCGATGAGGATGACGCCTTTGCCGGCGATGTGGAGTTCGACTTGAGGATTGCTCATTTTTATTGCACCAAAGTGATTGAAAGAATAGTGATGGGTGTTTTGGGAACGTCGGTTCTAAAAGGACCGCCCATGCCCGTTGGGGTTGTTCGGATTTTATTCACAACATCCATGCCGGCTGTGACTTTGCCAAAAACCGTATAACCAAAAAGTTGTAGGGCATTGAGTAAGTTTTCGCGCGGCACGTTTTCGTAGACCTGACCCCGGTACTCGAAACGCTTCACGGGGTCGCCATCAGGGATGGGCGTGGGATCTAAGAAGGCGTTGTCGACTGTGTTGATGAAAAATTGGGCTGTGGCCGAGTGCGGGTCGTTGGTCCGAGCCATCGCCAAATAGCCGGTTTGGTTTTTAAGGCCAGCCGTCATGGCTTGACGGCCCTCGTGCTGAATTGGGGCACGCATGCTTCGTTCTTTGTATTGCGCATCGTAGCCACCGCCTTGAATCATGAAGTTGGGAATGACGCGGTGAAAAATAGTGCCATCGTAATGTTTGTCTTTGACGTATTGCAGAAAGTTGGCCACGGTTTTAGGGGCCTTGTCGGGATAGAGTTCAATCAAAATGTCACCTTGATTGGTGGCAATCTTGAGCTTGGGCGCATCTTGTGTTTGGCCAATTGCAGGCATGCAAAGGGCCGCAGACAAAGCCAGAGTGCTGAAGAAATTCAAGCAGTGGCGGCGCAAAAGGTTTGTGGTCATGTCATCAACGCAAAGTGCGGGTGTTGGTAGAGGTGGTGGTTTCCGCAGAAGGTGGCGGCAATGGCAACTGGCCATTGCCGTTAGCGGCCATGCTCGCTTGACGGTAGGCTAGCTTCGCCAATGCCGTGTAAACGTCACCCAAGTTTTGCAAGGCAATTTTGTAATTTGGGCGAGCGTGAATGGCCGATTGCAAAGCCGCAACGGCTGCTTCCAACTGGCCTTGAGCTGCCAACAGCACGCCTAAATTGTTGTAGGGCTCGGGCAATTCAGGAAACTCTTGAATCAGGCCTTGCAGCATCGCGATGGCGTCTTGTGGCTTGCCCTGGCCGGCCAAAATTTGACTGGACATCAAGCGCCATTGAGGTGAGTCCGCGCTTTTGGGATTCTGTTGAGCAGCACTTTGCAGGCGTTGCTGTGCCACAGCCCATTGCTTGTTTTGAATCAATTCTTCAAGTTCGGCAGTCGCGTCTGCCCAAGCGGCACTGCAAAAAACGCAGAGCAGAAGCGGCAAAACGCGGGTGAGAACCCTTTGAATCGGCATATTGAGTGGCTTTAGGCGGTAAAAAGGCGTCACGGACTGCTCAAAAAGAGGCTTTGTCAGTGACTTATTTGGGCCTTATACTGGGGCAAATTGTAACGGAGACCTTGCGTCCAGGTCGTCCTTCTTACGTCAATGGGGCTGAGGCCCCTTTTTGCACCCAAACAACAAAAACAGTTATTCATGAGCTTGCGCATTTACAACACGCTCTCCCGTGCCATTGCCGATTTTTCGCCCCTTGAGGCGGGTCACGTTCGCATGTACGTTTGCGGCATGACCGTGTATGACCTCTGTCATGTGGGGCACGCGCGTTCCAATGTGGCCTTTGATGTGGTTCAGCGCTGGCTCAAAGCCAGTGGCTACAAGGTGACGCACATTCGCAACATCACCGACATTGACGACAAGATCATCAAGCGCGCCGTAGAGAATGGCGAAACCATTCGTGCGCTCACAGACCGCATGATCGAAGCCATGCACGCCGACTTTGACGCCCTGGGCATTGCCCGTCCCACAGCCGAGCCGCGCGCAACCGAATTTGTGCCGCAAATGCTCAGCATGATTGGTACCCTTGAAGAAAAGGGCCTGGCCTACCGCACCCCTCAAGGGGATGTGAACTATGCCGTGCGCAAGTTCCCAGGTTACGGCAAGCTCTCGGGCAAGTCACTCGACGAATTGCATGCCGGCGAACGCGTGGCCGTGCTCGATGGCAAAGACGACCCGCTCGACTTCGTGTTGTGGAAGGGCGCTAAAGCGTCTGAGCCCGCCGATGTGAAGTGGGACAGCGCCTTTGGCCCTGGCCGCCCGGGTTGGCACATTGAGTGCTCGGCCATGGCCTGCCAAATGCTGGGCAACAGCTTTGACATTCACGCCGGTGGTGCCGACTTGCAGTTCCCACACCACGAAAACGAAATTGCCCAAAGCGAAGGCGCCACAGGTCAGCAGTTTGCGCATTTTTGGATGCACAACGGCTTCATCAATGTGGACAACGAAAAGATGTCCAAAAGCTTGGGCAACTTCTTCACCATCCGTGATGTGCTCAAGGCGTTTGATGCCGAAACCGTGCGCTTCTTCTTGGTCCGCAGTCACTACCGCACGCCTTTGAATTATTCTGACGTGCATTTGAACGATGCGCGCGGTGGCTTGAAACGTCTGTACACTGCCTTGCAGGCCGTTGTACCTCACGATGTGCAAATTGATTGGGCCACCCCCTATGCCGCACGCTTCAAAGCGGCCATGGACGAAGACTTTGGCACGCCCGAAGCTGTGGCCGTGCTGTTCGATTTGGCGGGCGAGGTTAATCGCAGCAAGTCGGCAGAACAAGCCGGTTTGTTAAAAGCCTTGGGCGGCATTTTGGGTATTTTGCAAACTGATCCTGTGGCCTACTTGCAGGCGGGTGCTGGTTTGGACGAGGCGGCCATTCAGGCCCACATTCAAGCGCGTGCCGATGCCAAGGCCGCTAAAAACTTTGCAGAAGCCGATCGCATTCGCAAACTTTTGCTAGAGCAGGGCATTGTGCTCAAAGACTCTGCAGCAGGCACCACGTGGGAAGCGTCTCAATGAGCAAAGCTGACGAGGTCATGACGCCCGAATATTGGACAGCTGCCTGTGCGCATCTGTCTAAAAAAGACCGGGTCATGAAGCGCCTCATTCCCCAGTTTGGCGATGCTTGTTTGGTCTCGCGTGGCGATGCCTTTGTCACACTGGCGCGCAGCATCGTGGGTCAACAAATTTCAGTCAAGGCCGCGCAATCGGTTTGGAACAAGTTTGCCGCTTTGAGTAAAAAAATCACGCCAGCCGGCGTGCTCAAGCTCAAGGTAGATGACATGCGCGCAGCAGGCCTGTCCGCGCGCAAAGTAGAGTACCTGGTCGACCTGGCCTTGCACTTTCATGGCAAAACCGTGCATGTCAAAGAATGGCAAAGCATGGACGATGAAGCCATCATTGCCGAGTTGGTAGCCATTCGCGGCATTGGCCGGTGGACGGCCGAGATGTTTTTAATCTTCCACCTGATGCGTCCCAACATCTTGCCGCTCGACGATGTGGGCTTGATCAATGGCATCAGCAAGAACTATTTTTCAGGCGAACCCGTGAGTCGCAGCGATGCGCGCGAAGTGGCCCAAGCCTGGCAACCCTACAGTACTGTTGCAACTTGGTATATTTGGCGGTCGCTCGACCCGCTACCGGTTGAGTATTGAGATCGATAAAGGAGGCCCATTTTGGCCAAACGCACATTCCTAGACTTTGAGCAGCCCGTTGCGGAACTTGAAGGCAAAATTGAAGAACTTCGCTACGTGCAAAGCGAATCAGCCGTTGACATTTCCGAGGAAATTGACCAGCTCAGTAAAAAGAGCCACCAGCTGACCAAAGACATTTATTCGGACTTGACGTCTTGGCAAATTACCAAAATTGCCCGTCACCCCGAGCGTCCTTACACCATGGATTACATCCGTGAAATTTTCACAGACTTTGTGGAAATGCACGGTGACCGTCACTTTGCCGACGATCTTTCCATTGTGGGGGGCTTGGCCCGTTTCAATGGTTCGCCTTGCATGGTCTTGGGCCATCAAAAAGGTCGTGACACCAAAGAGCGTACACAGCGTAACTTTGGCATGAGCAAACCAGAGGGCTATCGCAAAGCTTTGCGCCTCATGAAGACTGCCGAAAAATTCAAACTGCCCGTTTTCACCTTTGTGGACACACCGGGCGCGTACCCCGGCATTGATGCCGAGGAGCGCAGCCAGTCTGAGGCCATTGGCCGCAACATCTTTGAAATGGCGCAACTCGAAGTGCCCATCATCACCACCATCATTGGTGAAGGTGGCTCGGGCGGTGCCTTGGCCATTTCCGTGGCCGACTCGGTGCTCATGCTGCAATACGCCGTGTACTCGGTCATCAGCCCTGAAGGTTGTGCGTCCATTTTATGGAAAACCTCCGAAAAGGCCGAAGAAGCTGCAGAGGCTTTGGGCATCACGGCGCATCGTCTGAAGGCCCTCAACTTGGTCGACAAAATTGTGAACGAGCCTGTGGGTGGCGCTCACCGTGACCATGCGCAGATGGCGGCATTCCTCAAGCGCGCTTTGGGCGATGCATGGCGCCAAGTGACGGATTTGAAACCCAAAGAATTGGTCGAGCGTCGCTACGAGCGCTTGCAAAGCTATGGCCGTTTCACCGACACCAAGGCTAGCAAATAAGTCAGTCAACAAGCCAGCAACCACTTCAGTGAGAAGCGTCAGCTTGCTGCCGTCCAACTTTCAGCCTTCTTTGCCCTTGGCCGTTGCGTTCAGCGGCGGCGCCGACTCCACCGCCTTGCTGCTGGCCTGCGTTCAGCAGTGGCCGGGACAGGTGAGGGCCATTCACATACACCATGGCTTGCAAGCGGCTGCCGATCAATTTGCAAGCCATTGCCAGCGGTTATGTGATCAACTGCAAGTGCCATTGGTGCAATGCAAAGTCAATGCCCAACATGCTGCAGGGCAGAGCCCTGAGGATGCGGCCAGACGGGCACGTTACGCGGCACTGAGCGACGCAGTTCGCACGCATCCCAATTTGCAAGGTGTGGCGGCAATTGCTTTGGCCCAGCACGCAGACGACCAAGTCGAAACCTTGTTGCTGGCGCTGTCACGTGGGGCTGGAATGCCCGGCTTGGCCAGCATGCCAGCACAGTGGATGCGCGATGGCCTGCAGTGGCATCGCCCCTTGTTGAAAGTGCCGGGCTCCCATTTGCGTGAGTACCTTGTTGATGCGCAAGTGGCTTGGATGGAAGACCCCACCAACCAAGATGAACAGTTCACCCGCAACCGCATTCGTGCGCAATTGCTGCCTGCTTTAGAGCGTTCATTCCCGCAGTTCAGAGGCACCTTTGCACGCAGCGCTTCGCACGCCGCTGAGGCACAACAAATTTTGGACGAGGTGGCTGCAGCCGATTTGCAAGGCGTCTTGTCAGATGGCCTGCCCAGCATCAGATCCTTGCAAGGCTTAAGTCCTGCAAGGCAGTCTTTGGTGCTACGGCATTGGTTGAAAGTGCAGCACCAAACCACGCCCAGCACCGTTCAGTTGGCCGAGTTGCTGTCGCAAATTGCGGCGTGCACCACGCGTGGTCATCAAATGCATTTGAAGGTGGGGCGTGGTCATGTGCGTCGCGATGGACAGGTTTTGACCTGGGCGGCTGAGGACTAGCCTCTAAAAAACCCCTCAAATTCAGGGTTCTCCCGGGTACAATCATTGGGTTTTGCTGAAATTTCCCTTTTATAACTTTTAAAAATGGCACTGATCGTTCAAAAATACGGCGGCACTTCCATGGGCTCTACAGAGCGCATTCGAAATGTGGCCAAACGCGTCGCCAAATGGGCACGGGCTGGCCACCAAATGGTGGTGGTGCCCAGCGCCATGAGCGGCGAAACCAATCGCTTGCTGGGCTTGGCCAAAGAACTGGCACCGGCCAAAACCAACTCGGCCTACGACCGCGAACTCGACATGTTGGCATCTACTGGCGAGCAAGCCTCGTCTGCATTGCTGGCCATTGCTTTGCAATCTGAAGGCATGCAGTCTGTGAGCTATGCTGGCTGGCAAGTGCCCATCAAAACCAACAGCGCGTTTACCAAGGCCCGCATTGAGTCCATTGACGACGTTCGCGTTCGCAAGGATTTGGCCGATGGTCGTGTGGTCATCGTGACCGGTTTCCAGGGTGTAGACCCCGATGGCAACATCACCACACTGGGACGTGGCGGTTCCGACACTTCTGCGGTGGCGGTGGCAGCGGCCATGAAGGCCGACGAGTGCTTAATCTATACCGACGTGGATGGGGTATACACCACCGATCCGCGCGTGGTGCCTGAGGCCCGCCGCCTCACCACCGTGAGCTTTGAAGAGATGCTGGAAATGGCATCACTCGGATCCAAAGTTTTGCAAATTCGCTCTGTTGAATTTGCTGGCAAATACAAAGTGCCTATGCGTGTGTTGTCTAGCTTCACACCTTGGGACATCGACATCAATGAAGAAGCCAAATCTGGCACGCTGATCACTTTTGAGGAAGACGAAAAAATGGAACAAGCCGTAGTCTCCGGCATTGCCTTTAACCGCGATGAAGCCAAAATTTCTGTGCTGGGCGTGCCCGACAAGCCCGGCATTGCGTATCAAATCTTGGGTGCAGTGGCCGATGCCAACATTGAGGTTGACGTGATCATTCAAAACTTGAGCAAAGATGGCAAGACCGATTTCAGTTTCACCGTGCACCGCAATGACTTTGCCCGCACCATGGATTTGCTGAAAGAAAAAGTAGTGCCTGCTTTGGGCGCCACCGAAGTTAGCGGCGATGCCAAGATTTGCAAAGTGTCCATCGTGGGCATTGGCATGCGCAGTCACGTGGGAATTGCCAGCAAGATGTTCCGCTCTTTGAGCGAAGAGGGCATCAACATTCAGATGATCTCCACGTCAGAAATTAAAACTTCGGTGGTGATCGACGAGAAATACATGGAATTGGCAGTTCGTGCCCTGCACAAGGCGTTTGACCTCGACCAAGCCTGATATAATTTTCGAGTGCTGGAAACGTGACCGAGTGGCCGAAGGTGCTCCCCTGCTAAGGGAGTATGGGGTGTAGAGCCTCATCGAGGGTTCGAATCCCTCCGTTTCCGCCAGTACAAAGACCTCAAACCTGCCCAGCAGGCCTTGAGACAGCCTCAGGCCCCGCACCACGCGGGGCTTTTTGCTTTGGGCTCCTGACTGCGACATCCCGCAGCAGCCCGGCAAAGTCGTCTCAAACCCCGTTTGTCTCAAAACCTCATGACTTTTTCGGACTTGGTTCCGAGCCTTGAATTTACGGGTTTCGGCATGACAGGCTTTGAACCAAGCCGAATAAAAGTTGGTGGTTCGGTTTGGGATCAGTGACTGGGCATTTGAGAATCGTCATACAGGGCCAGATAAACGGCTAAGTGTTCCGTCTGCAATCAGGCCATCAAGATATGTATTGGTCGAAATCAAGAATTCCGCGTTATTGATCAGGACGCCCACTTCCAAGTTCCGGTTGAAAGCGTCGTCGGTAAGGTTGGCACTGGATATCAACGCGGTGTCGTCAATAATCGCCACTTTTGCATGGAGTTTTCCGGGACGCCCAGCCTGGTTACGTTCCCGTTTTTCGACTGGCCAGTGATAGACGTTGACCACTTTTATGAGTGTGGAAGGAAAGGCGTTCATTGCATCAAAGCTCAGTTGGCCTTCGGATGACTCTTCAAACTCAAGAATCAATCGAATTTTTACGCCACGCTGCGCGGCCTTCCAAAGCTCATCGGTCAATCGCTTTATCTTTGCCGCGGCAAAAGTTATCAATAAAATTTCGTGCTTAGCGTTCGCGATAAGGTCGTACAGTGCCTGGTCAATACGGCGCGCCGGTACTTTATTGGCTGGTGATGGTCCAGCCCACAACAATTCAATGTGCTGCTGAGCGCGCAAGTGATGAAAAGAGCTGGATGCAGTTTGAATTGCCCAGCTCAAAGCCTCCCACGACATTTGACCTGATGCTGAGCGCACCGCCGAGGCCATAAGGAACGATACGTCTGCGTTAGCCGTAGCTGGCAATCGCTGGAGAACAAATTCCGCATTGGCATCGGCCGGCAGACTACGAAGGGTTTTGCATGCTGATATCAGCCAAGCTGTAGGTGCCTTGCGAATTAATTGTTCGACTGTGGTCAATAAATCGTCGAACATCAGCATCAATCGAAGAACGCAGTACCGCGAGCAGAGAATGTATTCACTAGGACAGACCGGTCTAGGTATCGATTGCCACGCTCGCAAGACGTTTCGGGTGCGAACTGGCAGGCATGGCAGCAGGCACCCTGTATGCCGCGGCCAAGCGTATCAGGGCGATGCTCTGAACACAGCGGATCTGATGCGCAGAGTCGCATGCTTTCTAGACCCTGCAACATGTGCCTGCCCAATGTCAGAGGATTACCAAGCTCAACCAAACCACCCAGAGTGCCCTCGCTGTCGGGCGCGGCTGTGTAGATCAGGATGCCTGCCATTGGGCCGCCTTCTTCACCCGGTAGTCGCGAGTACAAGCGCTCCCGCACGCTGGCGGATGTGTACCCACAGTCCAGTACGATTTGCCTCATGAGCGCATGCGCGAGCGAATGAAGCAGCACCAGTCGAATACCAGGAAATCCTTCACCCAGTGGCTGCAGCTTGCGCAGTTTGCGCCACGCTTTGTGTGAATCAAGAAACTCATGCTCAAGCTGCTGCACTTCTGGCTTGTCTTGCCAGGCCAACAACACTTCTTCTCGAATGCGCAAAAAGATACCCTCGCCCCTAACCTCAGACGCTGGGAGCCATTTGGGATTTTCGCGGCTGAGCTTGGTTAGCCGACCATCCATGGTGACAGTCGCTTCTGCAAAATCTGCGTTCGATTCAATACGGGTGAAGCCAAGCAGTGCCCGAACCTCCCGGATGCGTTCAACCAAAACGGTATCTTCAAAGAAGGCCTCAAATCCTTTTGGCGGCGCAACTCGGGTCAGTTTGAAATCGCGATTTTCAGCGGCAGAATCCGGCTTTGAAAAGACCTGCCATTCGGGAAGTTTAAGATCTTCGGCTGGGGAATTGCCACCCTGAATGCCGGACCGTTTGAGTTCGATTGCAGCCCAAATTTCTTCATCGCTAAATTCAGAAAACAATGGAATTAACGACTGGTAGTTCTGCTGCTCCTCACGGTAGAAACCCAACTTAGAGATGCTTGTAGCATTGGTCAGCTTGGACCACTGCTCTTCAATCAACTTTCCAATTTTATCGACAGCACGCGGGATGGATAAAGCTGAAAATGCGGTGGGAAACCAGCTGTTGGATGAGCCAAGCAAAATTGCCTTTGCCGGTTCGGTACATCCTTGTTCAATTAGGCGTAGATGCGGATGATGCCCCGTGCAAGCAAATGGTGAATCTGGATCAAATGCATCTGCCATGCGTCGTTCAGCACCACATCCACAACTAACAATAATGTCAGAAGCATCACCGGACGCGCCAAATTCGCGCATAGTCATCTGAGAGCCTTGGCACGGAACATTACCCTTGTGGACAAAGGCGCGCCATGGAAAGTCTGATAAGTGCCCTTCGCGGCACGCCACTAAAAAGCGAACTGACATAGCCGTGGGTGCTCGCCCACCTTGGCTCTTGAGGCATCCCTGATGGACATAGGCGGTTTTGTCTGGGCGATAAGGGTCTTGAACCAGCTTGAAAACACCGGATTCCACTGAGGACAGCGTGTCGCAAAGTGAGCAACGCATCCACCGAGGAAAAGGAACTACAGGCACGCCTACTGCTGGGGCTGCAGGGTCACGTTCCATACTTTCCAGCTTGATTGGCGGCAAATAAAGTTTACCCATCTGTGCGCCAAGGCGCTTCTGAATGGCTGCTACAAGACGGTCTTCATCCACCTCCTTGCAGTAGCTCGTATCCCAATCGTCCAGACCCATGACCAAGCCTGAGATATTTGGCAAATCAACCAACGATCCGATACCAAAGGTGAAAATCAGTTGGCTGGGACGGAGTTCTCCGAGTTCGTTCATATTATTTTCCTCAATCGGTCCGTAAACCGGTGGACCTCTGGTCTAGCACCAAGTCAACCGTGCCTTCAACGTCGCGCAACGAATTAAGACAGGTAAACATTTCCCAATCCTTGTCGCTAGCATCTTCCAGCAAGCCAACTGTGGCACCACCTTCTGACCGGTAACCTAACTTGTGATCAGTCTGTTTATGCACCCGACTGAGCCACGCATCACGCCTGCGATCCAGCATGTCTTTTATGCGTACAGCAACCGCGGGATCATGGGTGGCATTGGCCCCACGTTTACTCAGCACATCGAACACTTGTGCCCAGATGGGGTCAGTGTCTGTGACTTCGCCCGCCTTCATGTTGGCATTGAGGTGGTCATCTGCCAAACGCATTAGACCCACCATGACACCGGTCAAGCCACGGTCCAGCGCCCGTGCTGAGAAGGGAGTGACAGAAAGGGCTTCTACGTGTTTATAAAAAGTCTCGTGATAGTGCTCAAAGCGCTCATAGTGAGACAGATCGCGAGGTCGAGCCCAGTTGAAAACCGTACTCACAAAGCCCGGACCATCATTGGAGCGGCCAACACGGCTTGTCGCCTGGATGTATTCAGAGGTGTTTTTGGGCTGGCCAGCGACCAGCATCAAACCCAAACGCTCAATATCAACGCCGACGGAAATCATATTGGTGGCTAGCACGACGTCATAGGGCACTGCTGAAGTCATTGGCGTACCTGCCTTGCGCTCAGCAGCCCTCTGAGCCTCGAGCGTCTTGTCAAAGGTTGCCTCTAGCCGTTCAAGTATCTTTGGGATGTCAATGCCAGATTTACGGGAAGTCAATTCTTCTACCGCACCCATTCGAATCCGTCGCTTGGCCAGACCACGTTGGTCAGCATCACGAAGGCGTGCCCGAATATCGTCACCAACCAGTCGCCGGGTACCGGCAAGCTCACGGATCGAGTTGAAGTATCCGGTAAGCGTCATCCACGGATCAGCTAGGCGGTCGTACTTTTCAAAGAGGACCTGAGAGGAAGCCATGTGAGCAACATAGCTGCGAATCAAAGCCACTGGATAACGACGCCCGAAGGCGCTGATACCGATGTAACGTCTGCCAGGATATTGAGCGCCCGTAGGTCGCTGAATGGCGAAGAAGCTGTCGCGAATGCTGGTACCTTGTGGCGGAAACACTTCAAGCTTACGCACAAATAAGTTTTGAACCTGGTCGGGAGCGCGACGAATCGTTGCCGTAGATGCGACAACTTTGGGGCGTACCTTCTTGCCATCGACCACCCATGAACAGAGTTCATCTACTGCTGCTTCATACAAACCCACCATGGAGCCTAGCGGGCCGCTAATTAAGTGCAATTCATCCTGAATAATTAAATCAGGCGGTCGCAGGAAAGAATGTGCTCTGTTGGTTACGCGGGGTAGACCATTGCGTGACGGATGAGACTGAGCGTCATCAACCTCAGGCGATAAAAATCCATGTCGATCACATACAGCATTGACCTTACCAAACAACATTTGTGTTTGGCCTTTCCATGGCATCTGCGCAAATTTATCCACTGTCGCAATCAGCAGGGAGGGGGGTCGACGATAGATTTCTTCGTCCACCACCATCACCGGCAAGCCCTCTTTGGGCGCTTGTTTTGCTGTGAATTCGCAGCGGCCCAGACTGTCACCACAGTACGTCACGCAGCGACCAATATCACTAGGCGCTTCATAGACATGAAGGTGTTGCTCCCTGATCGAACTGCCACACCAGGGACAGGACGTAATTTGATGCGGTGTACCGGATGATGTTGGACGGCCACCTACATTGTGTTGGCGCAACGAGTTGGCAGCCGATGCCAGCGTATTTGGGGTGGTCTTGTTACCAACCCACAGCCCCAAGCGGAATGGAGTCTCACCCCATTTGGCAACATCAGCACGGCGTATCGTTTCACAGGCGCACATCAAAGCCGCAGCACGTTGGAATTGTTGCAAGGTCAACAATCGCAGGGTATAGCGCATCAGGACCGCAATGCCATGCTCACCGCTTCGACCTTCAATCACCCCTTGAAGCCGACGTAAGGCAAGGGTGTAAGCGGTCAAGCCCAAATAAGCTTCAGTTTTACCGCCACCGGTGGCAAACCAGAGCAGGTCAGCAACGGCATCGGTTTCATGGCTTCGATCGGGATGTTGCAGGTCGGTAAGGCTGGGCAGGTTGAGCAACACAAACGCCATCTGGAAAAGACGCCAGCTTCGGTTCTCAGGCTGGTCGAGCGAACTCGTACCATCTTCAATTGTTAACGCATTTTTGCGAACTTTACGGGCAAAGATGGAGTGAATACGCTGTTGCCACATGGCACGATTGGCAAAGCGGAAAGCCTCCTCCGCTAGCGGATTAGACTCAATCAGGCTCACCCCCGCATTGATTCGCTCCAATGCCCGGCGGCAGCTCTTGACGGATCGCAGTGCCGCCTCTTCATGTCCTTGCAATCGCTCTTTGGGCAATTGCAGCTTGACCTCTTCAACGTTGATCCAGACCCGATAAGCCGTCTCGATATGGCGAAGGCTGGCGATCAAACCTTCCTTGGGTAGCTCGCTCAAGATCTTCATGTCCATGGTCAGACCAGCAAGGTTCTCGTCATCTTTGGCGGAACGAGGAGTTTGCTGGGGAACTTCAAACATTGGCACCCATTCGGTTTCCACCATCACGGCACGCTCAGCAAGGGGCTCCGGTAATGTCGAATGAATAGAAATCCCGTGCCCAACAGCGAATTCGCGCTGGTGGCGATACAGCATTTCAAGCGTTTCTGTCTCTTCACGGGTCAACGGATCCATGCGTGAAAGGTCCGCCTTGGCGTTCTTGCGCTGGACAAATATGGGTGCGTTATCGGCACCATGTACACGCAGTTTTGGCTGGAACAACCAGACCTCGTCTTTGGGCTCATTACGGCCTTTACGCTCTTCTTGCAGGTTGACCATGAAAAGCGTTGCCACCCAACCATCAGCAGTTAGGCGCATACGCCCTTGCATCACAACCAGCGGATGGTCAGGATGCAGGGTCACAGGAGCAATAACACCGTCTTTCAGTTTGAGCGTCATTTGTGGTGCTATGACTGCTGTCCGCTTCCAGACCCTGGCGGGATTCCCGTCCTTTTTGAGTTGAGCTTCACTTGATACCTTGAGGTACTGCCCCCAATCGGCCTCAACCACAATTTCCTGTACGTCTGCGGCAACCACAAAGCTCAGGCCCATTGACGAGGGGAAATAGGTACTGCCAGCAGGGACACCTGAATCAGCTGGACCTTCTTCACCGTCATCCCCATCGCCAGTTGCTAGTTCATCTAATTCACCACCGTCAACTTCCTTGTCTTTTGGGGCGAGCATGCCTACCAGATACCGCTGGTAAGCATGGTCTTCGTATTGATTCAATTCTTCTTCAGCGCCTCCAGCTGGGCCAAGCAGGTCACGAACAACCATGCTGGTGAGTTCGTTTCGAATGTCGGTGGGGGTGGCAATATTCATTCAGGTGATTCCAGCGTTGAATTTGATTTATAACGGGCTCCACGTTTTTCCCCGATACGCTCTATTTTTCCTGCCTCAAGCAAATCGCTTATGGTCACGCTCCATTTTTTTTCGGGGAAATTTGTGGCAGTAAGAATGGTCTCTTTGCTGTGCCAACCAGGATTAGCAGTTAGATAATCAGAAATTAATTTACCAATAAAGAGGCTATTTTGAGAAACATCGCGAAATAAATCTTCCTGATTACTAACTTGACTCTTGCTAATTTGGGTAGAGCTAATCGGCATTCTTTTTTTATGCAGTCCAGCGGAAATCTCTTCATTATGTCGCTTATGGTTAAGCTCCAACAACCTATCTAATATCTCTAATCTAGCTGATTGGCATATAGTAAAACGTATTCCTTGTTTGGTTTCGTGAAATCCGTGCTCAAGATTAAGATCTGTCCATCCGTAAGCAGCCGCAACTGTTTCATCAATTTGTATAATTGTGGTGCGAAATTCTAAAATGTCATCTTGCTGATTTATTGGATCATTAATCATATTCTCAAGTGCCGTAAGACCTAGGTCATAGGCATCCATTAAGCCCCGCCTTTTTCTTAAAAAGCTAACTTCAATTGCGTTCAGGGACGTTGCATCTTCAGGGAATGGGAAAGTTTCAAAGCAATCTGTTAATGCATAGTTGTACCCTGCATTCCGCATGCTGGAACCATAATAAGTGCTCCATGTCCAATGAATTGAACTTTGAAGCAGTATTAATGGGTTATCACAAAGTACGGCAAGTCGTTGATCAAATACAACGCCATTATCAATATATTCAAATGCCCAAGAAGAACTAACTTGTGTTTTGACAAGAACTTTTTTAAGTGAAGCAATACGGGCATAAAGAGACTTCTGTTTTTCTGCAAATTGCCACCAAATATCTCTATAAACTGGACGTTTCACAAGTGCTCTTACTGGCTTAACATCCTTTTCTAAAATATCCAGTAGATCCGGATAATCTTCGGCAACAGGATGAGGGTAGTCTTTGGGAACAACTCCAGTCCGCAAGAATTTCTTTTTATCTAACTCACTGGATGAAATCCATAATCCAACATCAGAACGTTTTAATGGCCAGTCGTGGAAGTTTATAATCCATCTCCTAGGAGATTGATCAACCCTCGAGTTCAAATCTTCGCCATTTATGTAAGGGAAAAGGCATTCCTTATTTTTGGGGGATTTTTGTATTAAATTTTGAGCGGCTTCGTAGCTCAGAACAAATCCCTTTCCCAATACGACATTACCTTGGTATGAGCTATTTGAGTTGCTTTTTAGTTGGAAAGGTTTTCCTTGCGTTTTGCCAGGAACACTTAGCATGGAGCTAATTTTCTTAACTTCTTTGCCGTCAAGATTAAATTTCCCTTTCCAATTATTTTTTGAAAACCATATAAGAGAAACATCAATGGCTGCCATACCTGGCCAAGGCATTGAAACAATAGCCCTTATTAAATCTCCTCCACTGGATGTAATTTGATCTAGCCCTACATCTCTTGTGTCACCTTGTGAAATGGTATTGGTTGAAATTACGCCAGCTACACCTTCTTTCCGCAATAATTTTGCCATTCTTAAAATGAAGAAGGCACTTAAATCTGCATTGCCTTTCACGCCATTAGCTATGTGCGCAGTCAGTAGCTCACGATAATCTGACCCAAGCACACCAGAGATTTTTTTTCCACCAATAAATGGAGGATTTCCAACAAAAGCATCAAAACCACCGCTTTCAATTATTTCAGGAAAAGTTAAGTTCCAATGCAGTGCATTACGACCAGCTAATTTTTCGTGGGAATAACTTTTAAGTTCTTGAAAACCCTTATCCCAATAGGAAATCATTGTCTCAGCGGACGTTTCACGTCCTAATTCATAGGCTCTTCCCTTCAGTCCTTTTAATTCAACCGCCATAAGTGCGTCAGCTGCTGCGCTTAGCATGGCAACTGAATTTTCAGCCTCCGCATAAAGGATTGTCTTGGTTTCAATTTGCTCTGGAGTGTCTGATTGCATTAACTTCAATGCATCTCTTTTTTCCTTTGCGTTCTTCAAACGTTGCCTCATATCGAGTGTGCCAAATGACTGCTGCTTTCCACCACCAGGCCGTAAGCTGAAGTTTTCTAATTGTTCAAGCGCCGTAATACCCAGCAAAGAGTCGCCGCACTTGAAGCCGTGATCCAAAAAGGTGAATGGACGGTTTGCATCAACGGTAACGAGCCAGAGTGAAAGTTTGGCCATTTCAACCGCCATCGGGTTGATGTCAACACCATAAAGACAACGATCGGCTACAACACGGCGGGCAATGGCTATACGTTCTGCGGCTTCGACGGGCACCAAACGCTCACTAGCGGATCCATCAGAGAAATTGCCATCGGGCGTGATCAGCAATTGGTCAGGATACAGCTTCTCCTCATTTTCCCAAGATTCAACCAGACGTTCTGCCAGGTAGCGGCACGCTTGCACCAGAAAAGCTCCCGAACCCATCGCCATGTCACAGACCTTAAGGTCAAGAATGTCCCTGGGGGACTTGAGCGTCCATTGCTCACGCGGCCAGCCGTTAGAGGGGCCTAGGTAGACCAGTGGCTCCAGCGTGTGCTGGACGATAGGCTCAGTAAGTGTTGGGGGCGTGTAATGGGTGCCAGAACTGCGCCGGTCGGTGCCCGAGGTGACA
Organism: Limnohabitans sp.; assembly: GCA_030158125.1. GTDB lineage: Bacteria > Pseudomonadota > Gammaproteobacteria > Burkholderiales > Burkholderiaceae_C > Limnohabitans_A. Next base: position 90,223 of record JAOATL010000019.1, read on the forward strand.
TAGACGCTTCCAGTCAGTACTACCAATGGGCGCTCAAACGAATCTTCGCGGATCAGACGGGCAAAGGGCAACAGTCGGATTAGCAAGGCTTGGTCGTGACCGCAGGAGACCAGAAGCTTGTGCTCATCAAGCAGACTGCCATCGTCGAGTGATTTGCGTATCGCAGATAGTGAGCGACCGGTAGTTTCTTTTAGAAATTCGACGAGCTTATCCTGACCTTCTGCGAACAAGGACTCCAGTTTGGAAAGTGGGATTTCAGCTTCCTTGTTGCGAGGGCCTTTGATGCCCAGCACTGGTTCTGAAGCGAGAACTCCCGTGTGATCAAGCAAGCCCTCATAGACGTGGCCAATTTGTTCAACCCCGAGGGCGCGAAAGGAAATGCGCCGTGTCTCAGCCATACCACCTGCGCTGGATTTCATACGCAAGCGTTGTAAAGAATTGAGTAGATGCAGCACCACTCGGTTATTGACCCCCAGAGGTTCGGCTGTGGTTTTACGCCAAAGACTACCAGCTGCCCTTCCTTCAAGGAATGGATATCGGTCTGGATCAAACAATGAGCCGCCGTAGGCTTGCATCAACAGGTCTTGATGCTTGACGCCACCATGCACAGCCCGGAAGCTGGACAACAGGCGTGCCCAAGCATCGGTCCGGCGCTCCAAAACTTCTTCGCCATAGAGGTCAGCAATTTCCTGCAGTTGCTCCTGCAATGTTGAAACCGCGTAGTTGTTGTCATACAGCGGCTTGCCGAGGTGCAATAAACCACGTTCCTCCGCCGAAAACAAGAAAACCAGCCGCATCATGATGGTCAGTGCAGCTTCATATTGCGCAGTTGGGCTGACGCCCTCCAAAAGGATTCGATTGCTATCCTTGTCAAGTGCATCAAAGGACTGGACCAGCACCTCTACAGCTTCACGCACCTGAAAACCAAGCTGATCGGTAACCTCTTGCTGGTCATTGGCACTTTCCTTGAGCAATGCTAAGAGCGTGCTGTTATCAGCAACCCCAAAGAAGCGGCGCACACCTAGAAGGGAGTGAAAAGCACGCAAAGTGATGGGCTCGTCCAACCAAAGGGCACCAAACCATGATGCGTACCCTGTGATTTCCCCGCGGGGTGCGTATACAAGCATCCATTGCTCGCCATTCGTTACCAGACCCAAGGGAACATCTGCGCCATGCAGTAATTCCATCATTCGCGTAGCGGGGGTTGCTTTCCAGTGCTTGCCTATGACTGGGCGATCAAGTTTCTGCTCAGCGGGGTAGCTGGAGATCAGCAATTGAGCCTTGCCACTTGTATCTGTACCGGCTGGACCAATCAGAGCAAAGTCAGGGCGCAAGGTTTCACCCATTTCTGGCATCTTAGCTTCCAAGCCTGCAGGAAGAGCTTGCCCTTCAACAACTTGACTTGCCGGGTAACCAAGCACCGTTGTTAGGACATGGAGCACCCACGCGCGCTGTTGTCCAGGTGCTGCAGGGTTGTCCTGCCATTCCTCATATGCGGCGCGCAGAGCCTTTGCCTGAGTTGGATCTCGCGGCTCCAGACCATGCGAAAAAACTCGAAGCAATACCGGTAGCGAAACAAACGGCCCTGATATCTCAACAAGGGACAACCAGTCAGAATGATGGCGAGAAGCGGTGTGGGCGCTCATGACCGGCTCCTTGTGATCTCAAGTACCGCTTTACGCGGAATCAGCCAGGTGACAGCAACTGGAAAAAGCCTCGCACTCGGATTGGAAAAGCGAGATCGGATGTGATCGGATTCACGCTGAATTTCTTCTGGAATTTCCATGATGCGGCGGTGCAGAGCTGCGAGATCATTTTCCCTCTGACGTTTGCCAGGTTCATCTGCGCCAAGATCCAACACCATTTGCGGACCATCTTTACGATCCAGCTCAGCTTGGATGGCGCGTTGGAGCTCCGTCATTACGGTCTTGATCTTGTTCACTTCTTTTTCGGCCAGCTCTTCAAGGTTCTTTTCCAGATTCTTTGTGCGCTCGACACGACGGACATCCAGTGATGCCAGCAATGCATCCCGATTTTTAGCCCACAGGGCCTGAAAACGTTCCTCAATAGCCGCTGGTACAGGGTTGTCTGTCGCAGCTTCCAATGCAGTTTTTGTTTCGCCAACGTTAAGGCGACTGAAGCGGCCTTCAATCAGCGCACCGCCCGCAGTGATGACTTCTTCGTGAAGGCGGTGGTTATCACCTCCTAGTACGACGATACGGCCATGGGCAATGACTACCGGGTGGCTCAAGGCTGAGTCGTCAACAATGCAGGCCGATACCCTTGATAGGTGCTTAGCTTGAGTCCCCAAGGACCAGATTTCAGCACGCAACAAACGCAGGCACATTTGAACCAATCTGTGGTTAAGGTGGGCAAGCACTACATCATCGCGTCCGGTGGCAAGGGCAGCGTCGAAGACGATGGGGCGTACCCTCTTGTTATGCGGATGGGCAAGCCCATCGGCACATTGGGCCCAACTGTTTGAAAGAGCTGGTAAGCGGAAGACCGGGCAGGTTTTCCGCACACCGGTGGGATCAGGCCAGATGCCCTCAACATTGACCGGAATTAGCGCCGGTTGCTCGGCCAGTTCAAGACCAACACGGACCACGTTTTCTATGTGCTCAGGTGTCAGGTTCAGCTCATGCTGGGTTTCATGTAATTGGGACGCGAGTTTTTCCAATTGCTCACGCAGCTTGCGCTCAAACTTCAGCATTTTGCGTACTGGTTCAGCTTCCAGTTCAGCGCGCGTGGTATCAAGCCTGCTGCGTCGTCCAAGCATGGCTTCTTCAACCTGGCTGGCAATAACGGGACCCACTTTGCCAAGATCTTCTCGGATAGTCTCAACCTTGAGGGCAGCCCGCATCAGGAATTCAAGGTCACCTTCTAAATCACCTACCTTGCCGGAAACACTGGCGTCGGCAAAGCCGCGGCCAACGAAATGGTGAATGTGGACTTCATCAGCTTTTTGGCCATGACGATCAACACGGCCATTGCGCTGCTCCATGCGATTCGGGTTCCACGGAATCTCAAAGTGAATAAGCTTTGAGCAGTGGTTTTGTAAGTTGACACCTTCTGATGCGGCGTCGGTGGCCAACAGAATCCGCACTTTGGATTCCTTCGGGTTGGATTGAAACGCCGCCTTGATGGGTTCGCGCAGGTCATTCATCATGCCCCCAAAGATCATTTCTAGGCGTCCATCCGCGGCCAAACCCTCACGGGCCAGCAAATCGAAAAGCCATTTTTGTGTGGCGCGGTATTCGGTAAAGATGATGACGCGCTCGTCATTCCACTGACCACCGGTTTGCAAGGTAGTTTTAATCCAGTCGATCAGCGTTTGTGCCTTGCAATCAGGTCGCTGCGTGCTCTTGGCGGCAAATTCGCTGAGCTCACGCAGTAGCGCCTTTTCTTCGGTAGATATGGGCGACAGAGCCTGGCTGACAGCGCTAACAACTTCCCCGGTTTCGACTTCGTAAGCTTCATCATCGGCATAGTCATCCGAAAAATCTTCAATCTCACGATGGAGGTTGCTGGCTAGCTTGCGACGGCCAACCGTGTCAATGTGCTTTTTCAATGTGATGCCAAAGGCGGCAGGCGATGAAAACAGCCGCTTTTTAAGCAGCTTCAAAACAAATTCGGTGGCCATGCGTTCGCCGTCCGTCGTGGCCTGCTTCAAGCGCAATTCAGAATATTGGCGCAAAGCTTGGTGAGCCTGACGCTCTTCGTCGGTGTGGGGTACCTCAATATGTTTGACCATGCGCTCAGCAAAGCGACGACTCCCATCCCAGCGCAGCTTGAGTTCGGACTTCATTCGTCGGACCATGACTGCATCGAGCTGGTTGCGGTCAGGAGTGACAGCCCGAGCAAATCGTTGGTTATCAAGTAACTCCAGAAGTGCAGCAAAACTTTCGCGATAACCGTTATGCGGGGTAGCTGACAAGAAAAGCTTGTGCTCAAAATGCGGACCCAGAGAGCGGATTGCCGTGGTGCGCTGGGAGTCCGTGGCGTACTTTCCACGGCCAGAGGGCGCAACGTTGTGCGCCTCATCCACGATCATTAGGTCATACGCGCGCGGGTAGGTTGGCTGGTCACCTGCGGGAAGCGTTTCACGGAAGGTGCGTAACGGTCTTTCGCGCTTGAGAAAATCGATTGATGTGATCAACCGCGGGAAATGTGACCATGGATTGACATGGATACCCCGCTTGCGACGCAGCTGGCTAATGGTTTCACTGTCAATGATGCGAAATTCCAGACCAAATTTGTCGCGCATTTCTTCCTGCCACTGCACTTGCAGGGAAGATGGGCAGATGATCAAAACTGAGCGCACCCGGTGGCGCAGGATCATTTCCTGTACCACCAAGCCAGCTTCTACCGTTTTTCCAAGCCCGACGTCATCGGCAATTAGCAGATTCACCCGCGGCATGGACAGGGCGCGGACCACCGGATCCAACTGATACTCGTCAATTTCAATGCCACTGCGGAAGGGTGATTGCAGGGCTTTGTCATCAGCCTGGGAGACTGCTCCCCAGCGGACTGCATCTAAAAAGGCCTGTAAGCGTTTTGGATGGTCGAATGAATCAGGGTCCGGTAGCGTGGATTTTTCATGCACCTGGGTGCCGGGTTCCAGCTCCCAAATGACATTCAGTTCTTCGCCAATCCCATCATCCTCGACGGAGGACAGCTTGATTAGGTGGGTGGGCCGTGCACCATCGCCGCCCAAACCAGGAGCGGAGGGAATTATTTCCGTTACGACAAATGGTCGTTTCCGAACGATAGCAAGTTGACCAATTTCGGGAGTCATTGCTGTTTCCTGTCAAAGTGGCGCACTTTGTCGCGCTTGAATGAGAAATTCAAAGGATGCATTTTGGTGAGGCTCTCCAGTTCTTGAAGTTCGCCTGAACTGCTTATTAGGGTAATTTCATAGCCTGACCTATAAATTCTCTCAACACGCCATTCTTTCTCCCGAATGACTGTTTGAGAGCCAGGTGTGTTGGCCAACATGTGGTTCATTCAATGTTCCTTAACTCACTAACCGACCTACTCGAGGGATACCCGGGAGCAAGTGCAGCGCTTTCAACGCCGTAAAGTGTTTGTGAATTTTTCAACCAAAGATGGTGCTCTTTGGGGTCCAAGGTGTGCTTGGTCGAGCAATCAACTGACCAGCGTCTCAAGGCATAACCGACGAGTGGGGCTCGCATGTCAAGCGCCAGCATGCCGTTGTGCATCATGAAGTCAGCCTCGATCGCCTTGGGGTGGGCAATGCCCGGGTGGGGCACCAGCTCGATATGGACCAGTCGTGCCCACTGCACATCTGACTCAATTTGTTCTTCGACTGGGATGGGCTGGTCAATCGGCTTTGCCTTGACGATCCGTGTCAATGCAAAGTCGGCAAAGCGGCCCCGCTCACGGTCATACGCGCGCAAATGCCAACGTAGGCCCGTGTCGGCCAAGGCCAGAGGGCACAGCGTCTTGGTTGACGCCCCTGAGGTCAATGACAGGTAATTGACTTTGACTTGGCGTCTGCCAGCGATGGCTCGGGTAAGTGTTGCCAGCGTTTCGATGTCGGGCTTGACCAGGTCGCTGGCGCTTTCACAGGGAACAGTGCGCTTGAGCTTTTGGTCCATGTTGTCACCAAAGCCTGCGCGGAACCAGGTGAGCACACGCTCTGCAGAGTGCTCGAACAGCGGGGTGAAGCGGTCGGTCGTTGCGTACTTTCGCTGACCTGCGTCATAGAAGAGGTTCAGTGGAGCCAGGCGGCGGTACGTGCTCAGGTCGCGTGCTGATGCGGCAGGCTTGACCCCAAAGCGTCGCTCAATGTCCGCGCGAGTCAGATCGCCGCAGAAGAAGGCTTTGACTTCAATGTAGAAAAGTCGCTCTCGTTGCGTCTGCGTCAGGTCGTCAAGTGCAGCAGCGACTCGTTTGTTGACCACGGATTTGTCTCCATCTTATTTGCTCGTGTTCCACTCTAGCATATTCAATGACTACACTTAATCATTTTGATGCAGATAAGCGGCATTGGTGCTAGAATTTTTTTAGAACGATCAGGTTGGATCCGGTCGCCAGGCCCGAAATCATCACTTTTAGGAGATGAACATGTCTTTTTGGCAAATCTTGGGGCGATTCGCTGTGTCCGACACCGGTGAAACATTGCAAAAGGTCTCGGACACCACCAGCGTCTCGTCTGACGGCACGACCTACACAAAGATGGGTTCGACCACCGTTGGGTCAGATGGGTCTGTCTTCACTCAGATGGGAAGCTTTAGCACCGACGGCAGCACTCGCATGGGAAGCACTGCCACTGGACTTGGTGCTGTTTTCAACAACTCGAGCGACGACTTTGGGATTGGCTCCAAAAAATCCAGAAATGACTTTGACGATTTTTAAGGTACTTGAACTTCATGCAGATTGAAATCGTCATTGGCAATATCGTCCAGCAACCGGATGTCGATGCGCTGGTTAACTCAGCCAACGCCAACCTTCGCTTTGGATCAGGCGTGGCCGGTGCCATTCATACTGCAGCCGGGCCAGAACTTGAGCAGTATTGCCGCCGCCATTCACCGATTGCGCTGGGTGAAGCTGTTGTGACCCCCGGCTTTGAACTGCCCAACCCATTTGTGATTCACACGAGGGCAGCCAGTTTCATCAATGACGATCACCCCGAGAAATACCTCGACCTTGCCGTTGCTCAGACTCTCCGTGTGGCCAAAGAAGCAGGGATCAAATCAATGGCCATGCCCGCGATCGGAACTGGCGTTTTCAAGTTCCCACCAGAGTTGTCTGCTGAAATCATCATTAACGGCCTAGTGAGTCGAAGTGAGGACTACCCAGAGATCCATTTGGTACGGATTTGCGTTGGTACGCAAGAAATGAAGGCCGTTTTCGCTTCTACTTTGGCTGCAAAAATATCTTCTCCTGCATAGACCAGTCCATCGGGAACGGCTCCATTAGGTCCTTCATCGTCAGGTGTGCCGGGTACTTCCCGTCCAGGATAGCTTCGACGATCGTGGGTGACAGGTAGGCCAGGCGCAGGATGCGACTCACAAACGATGGGCTGATGTTCTCGGACTTGGCCATGTCCTCAATTGACGCGTGGGTTCCGTCAAATAGTTTGCGATGCCAGCGGTGGCCACGTGCCAACAGTTTGACCATGGCGTTGTCAATCAGTGCCTCACGCCGCTCAATGGCCCGAGAACCGTCGGGCAGCACGATGACTGCCTTGCCACCGCGCCTGCGAAAAGTCATCGGAATCTCGGTGGTGAAACCCGCTTCAGTCTCTTGGCTCATGCTGCCTCCAGTTCTTTTTGTGGTTCAAGTGTGTCGAGCAACAGTTTGTTCAAACCCTTGTCGTGCCACTTGATGGTGATGCCGCTCTTGCGCACCGTGATGCGCTCGACCAAGGTGTGAAGGACCTTGGCCTGCTCAGCCGGAAATAACTCTTCCCAGATCGCGTCGATGGACTGCAATGCTCCAACGGCATGCGTTTCTTCCACCGTGGGGCGCTGTGTGTTGACTTCACGAACCGCGTGGGCCAGCACCTCAGGTGAGCGCAGGATGCCACGCATCTTTTCAACCACCACCTGTTCGATCTCACCTGCAGGGATGCGGCAGATGTCGCAGCTTTCCTTGCCGATCTTGATCGAGTCGGTGTTGATGTAATAACGGTAGGTCTTGTTCTGCTTGCGCGTCCAGCCCGGCGTGAAGGCCCGTCCTTGCTCAGAAAACAGCAACCCCCGCAGCAGGGACGGCGCGCTGCCACGTCCGGCCAACCTGGCCTTGTTCATGGGTGTGCCGTTTTTAAGGTGCGTCTGCACCGTATCCCAAAGCTCCTGGGTGATGATGCCGTCGTGCTCGCCAGGGAAGTGCTGTCCCTTGTAGGCCGCAATGCCAATGTAGACCGGGTTGCTGAAAATCTTGTAGACCGCGCCCTTGGTGATCAGCTTGCCTTGGCGTTCGACGCCCTTGGAAGTTGTCCAGGACTTGGAGGTGACGCCGCGTTTGCGCAGGTCTTTGACGATGGTGGACATTGATGGCGTCGCAGCAAAGCGGGAGAACATCTCTTGGATGATGGCCGACTCGTGCGGATTGGCCACCAGCTTGCGCTCCACCACGTCATAGCCCAGGGCGGGCATACCGCCCATCCAGATGCCTCGCTTGCGGGAGGCTGCGATCTTGTCGCGTACCCGCTCTCCGGACAGTTCGCGTTCAAACTGTGCAAAGGACAGCAGGATGTTGAGCGTCAACCGCCCCATGGAGGTGGTGGTGTTGAAGGACTGGGTGACCGACACAAAGGTCACCTTGTACTGATCAAACAGTTCAACCAGTTTGGCAAAGTCGGCAAGCGATCGTGACAACCGATCGATCTTGTAGACCACGATGGTGTTCACCAGGCCCTTACGGACGTCTTCGAGCAGTCGCTTGATGGCCGGGCGTTCAAGCGTACCGCCGGAGAAGCCGCCGTCGTCGTACCGGTCCTTGAGCATCATCCAGCCCTCAGACTTTTGGCTGGCAATGTAATTGGCGCAGGCGTCGTGCTGGGCATCCAGCGAGTTGAAGTTTTGGTCCAAGCCTTCTTCGGTGGACTTGCGGGTATAGATCGCGCACAGGACTTTAGGAGTGGCGGTCATCAGACGCTCCTTCCAGAAGACATGCCAAAAAAGGTCCAGCCGTTTCGGTTGGTGCCCGTGATCACCATGGCAATGCGCGAGATGGACTTGTAGCGCTGGCCTGCGTATTCAAAGTCATCGACGTGCACCACCACCTCGTGGCGCTGACCGTCCCACTCGCGAATCAGGCGGGTTCCGGCAAGGGGCCTGCCGTCCGTGCGGCGGCGGCGCACATCCGGCTTGCCGCCGTCGAGTTGTTCGCCCAGTTTCTCCAGGCGCTTGATGGTCTCGCGCCGCAGCCCGCCAAGGGCCAACTCCTGGATCCGGTAAGCCAGACGCGTTTCAAGGAAGCGCCGGTTAAACGGCGGTGGTTCGGTCAGAAACATTTCCCGCCACATCTGCTTGAGATCCGGGGTGGGCGAGGTCTTGAGGGCTGCAACGCGTGCAACGAGTGAGTCATTCATGGGTGTTGTCCTTGGTAGTCAAAACACCTGCATGAACGCTCTCTTCGGTACGGTTAGCAAGTTGAGCTTCGCGTTTTTGGCGGTCCAGAAGGCGAATTGCGCCCTGGGCCAGGATTGCGCCGATGACGGCCATCGGGCTTGGCTCGGCGGGCGTGGTTGGTGGTGGGGTGCGTTTTGGGGCGGTCATGAAGGTTCATACCGCCGCAGGGGGGTGTTTTTCTCAGGGCACTCGCTGTCGGACCGGCACGTTTACACCCCACTTGCACAATCTTTTGCCGTTGCGCTATAATGCAACGACGTAACGACAATCTAGGACTTTCATGAACCCATTTGGCACCTATGTGCGCACCAAGCGAGAGGAAGTCGGCATGACGCTGACCGAATTCGCTCGGCAACTGGAGATCAGTCCCGCCTACTGGTCTCGCATCGAAACGGGGCGTGAAAACCCCCCGAAAGATGAACTGATCAAAAAAGCAGCAACCATCCTGGGCTTGAGCGAGGATGAGTTGTTCATTGAGGCATCCCGTCTGCCCCCCGACATGCAAGAGGAAGTCGCCGAGGTCGTTCGTCTGTATCGTTCCATCAACAAGAAACCGTAAGACCCGCCTATGCCAGCCCTCAAACTGCACTACCGACATAACCACCGTTATGAGCCTCACTACACCAACCATGGAGACATCGAAAGGGTGGCTACTGAGGTTCGGAAGCAACTGGGGCTTTCAGACCGCCGCGCACTGACCATCGCAGACATTGCTGCGATCAACGAACTCAATGTCAATGGCGTGGCATACGATGTTTGGCTAGACCTTGAACACCAGGTCCATGACGAACAGAAAAATCCGGTGTTTGGGGTTTTTGAGTTCACCCCAATCCATTCTGTCGATGCCGTGTCGGTAAGCGTATCCCCAGCGGGCTCAGGCATGAGCGAGGAACTGCGCTTATCAACCTTGGCGCATGAGATGGGCCACGCAATTTTTGATGGTCCAGCACTTGTGTCTCACCACCAGAATCAGCCCCTGGCGGATTTGATGCAAGAAGGTACCGTTCGCGCATTCAGGCTGGTGACGGAAACACAAACCCAATTGCAAAAAGCCGACAACCTTCTGCCATCCCATATTCGATTTGCAGAACTTCGCGCCAATGAATTCATGGGTTCGCTCCTTGTGCCTCGAGAACTGTTGTGGGACGCGGTGATGGAAGAAGCGCCCAAGCACGCGCTTGAAATCCGTTACGGTGAAGACACTCTGTTTGCAGAGACTCCAGACGGTGAAAAAAAGATCGTCTGGTCTGAAGTCACCTACGACATGGACTGTTGGTCGTTTACACGCGTCTTGGCTCCGCACTTTGGGGTCAGTCCAGCATTCATTGAAGTGCGCATGATGCGCTACGGAATGATTCCGTCGGAGAACAAGGCTAACTGAACCGGGCCGAACAACAGCGGGCACCTGCGGGTGCCTTTTCTTGAACTGTATCGTTAACCATTGACTAAACGCGCAAAGGCAAAAGAAGATGAAAAACCAAACCATTGACCAAACCTACCTCGATGCCGCGCTGGCTGCAGCGGCAACCCGGACTTACCGCCTCGCAGCCCGCTTGGGACTTCCCAGCGCGGACAGGGAAGACATGCAGCAAGAATTGCTGCTTGACTTGCTTGAACGGGCTCCAGATTTTGATCCGCAACGCGCCTGCGCCAACACGTACACCGGCGTTGTCTCCCAGCACCGCGCCGTCGAGGTGCTCGATGCGCTGATGAAGGACCGCGCGCGCATGTGCTTCTTCTCGGGAGGCAGTGAAGCGGCCAATGACCCGCAGATGGGGGGGCCTGATCAGAACTTAGACGACACCGTGGTGCCCATGTGGGCTGACGAAAAAGATTTGATCGGTGACCACATGGCTTTGCTGGATCTGGATAAAGCCCGCAAGTACATGAACGATGAGCAACTCGATTTCTTCGATTTGCTTGATGCCCACCTCGACCTCTCCAGTGCATGCAAAGCCAGTGGCGTATCCAGTGCCACGTTTTATCGCCGCGTCAATGAAATGCAAATGCACCTTCGAATGTTCGGTTTCAGGTTGGCGGCGTAAGCCCAATGCCACAGGCCAAAGTGGCCTGAGAAAAAACATGACCTCGACCAGTAAGAACCTACATATCGCGTGAAAAGCAACGAGCAGTGAGCTCCGCCATCAGCGCGATTCCAAGAGACGGCAGCACCACCCGGTCGGGTTGTGCAAGCCAATTGATCAACACGCTGATGGAGCCTGCAATTGTTAGCACCTACAAAATTTCTCGAAATCACCCAGGCCCACCTGGGCTTGCCACCGGACCCAATGCCGCTCGTGCAAGAGCGCAAGGTTTACGTACCCACTATTTCCTTGAGTGAGGCAAACCTGTGCGACTGGATTGCCAGTGCATCTGTGGGGCAAGCCATTCTTTATCACGAGGGCTTGTTACTGCGGGATCGCTCTGAGATTAGCAGTGACCGCTCCACCAAAGAGCGCGCACGCATTCATGCCGTCGCGCGCAGAGCCTGGATCGCTTGCGAATTCGGTCTCGTGCATCTTTTTAGCCAGCGTATTTCAGATAGCAACTACCGGTATCTGGCCATACGAACGAGCAGTTCCCTAAAGCCACCAGAAATTCGCGCTCGATTGCGCACCGCACAACCCGCCCCCCGTAAAGCCCATTGAAAGAGAGATACAGATGATCGCCACCCCCGCCATCCTGGACGAAATCGGCCAGCTTTCCATGGCAGAGCTTGATGCTTTGCCACTTGCTGAACTGGACGACCTGATCAGGCAAGTCAGTGAAGTTCGTGACACCGCTCGACACTACGAAGCGGCGCTGCACTCAGCGCTGAACAATCGTTTTGCACAACAGGCCCAGCAGCTTCGCCAAGAGGCAGGCAAGTCCACCGGCACGGTGCGCTTTGAGGTCGACGGCTACTTGGTCGTCGCCGATTTGCCCAAACGCCCTGAATACAACCAGGTCAAGCTCAAAGAAGCCGTGGAAGCCCTGCGCAAGTGGGGCGAGGACCCAGAGAACTATGTCGGCATCGAAATCAAAGTCGCCGAGTCCAAGTACACCGCCTGGCCACCCGGTATCCGCGATCTGTTCGAGCCTGCACGCACGGTCAAAACCGGCAAGCCCAGTTACAAGCTCGAGCAAATCAAGTCTGGCGTCATTCCAGATGCTGCCAACGACAGTCACTTTGGTGGGGGTGTGTGATGGCCATTTCACTTGCACAACTCACCCGCGCCAATACGCCCAAGCCACCCCGTATTCTGATTCACGGTGTTGCAGGCGTTGGTAAAACCACCTTCGCCGCAGAAGCCAGCAAACCTGTGTTCGTACAAACGGAAGACGGTCTGGGAACAATTCCGGCAGCCAACTTCCCGCTGGCACGCACGTTTGAGGAAGTCCTTGAGTCACTGGCCTCGCTCTACACCGAAGACCATGACTTCAAAACCGTGGTCATTGACAGCGTTGACTGGCTCGAGCCCTTAGTTTGGGGCAAGGCCTGCCGCGACAACGGCTGGGGATCGATTGAAGACGCCGGGTACGGCAAAGGCTACGTGGCCGCTTTGAGCCTATGGCGTCAGTACATCGACGGCCTGAACGCACTGCGTGACGACCGTGGCATGACCGTTGTGCAAATCGCGCACACCGACATCAAGCGTTTTGACTCGCCTGAGCACGACCCCTACGACCGGTACGTCATCAAGTTGCACACCCGCGCAGCGGCGCTGATGCAAGAGCACTCCGACATCGTGCTGTTTGCCAACTACCGCATCTCCACCGTGAAGGCCGATGTCGGCTTCAACAAAAAAGTAAACCGCGCCATGGGCTCGGGCGAGCGGGTGATTCACACCGCCGAGCGCCCAGCCTTTTTGGCTAAGAACCGCTATGGCCTTCCAGAGACCCTGCCACTGGACTGGCAGTCCTTTGCCCAGGCCATGCCCGATGTGATCAAGCCCATGTTGATCGCCAACCCAGTCACCCCCACCAACCCAACCACCTGAAATTGAAATAGGAGAAAACACCATGGCTTCATTCGGACAAACTTTCGACGCATCCTCAGTTGAACCCAGCAGCGGCTACGAAGTCCTGCCACCCGGTAAATACCTCGCCCAAATTGTTGCAAGCGAAATGCGTGCAACCAAAGACGGCATGGGCCAGTACCTCTACCTTGAGGTGGATGTCATTGAGGGGCAGTACGCAGGGCGCAAGCTCTTTGACCGCCTGAACCTCATCAACGCAAATGCGGATGCCGTGCAAATCGCACAGCGCACGCTGTCCTCCATCTGCCGTGCCGTGGGTAAGTTGCAGGTCGGTAATTCCGAGCAATTGCACCTCATCCCCTTGATCGCGGATGTGCGTGTGAGACCTCCGAAGGGCATGTACGGCGAGAGCAACTCGGTCCGCTACCTGCCACGCGGCGGCCAGGCTGCAAACGCACCTACTTTCAGCACCGGTCCTGCCAATCCGCCAGTGCGTCCTGCCGTGGCGACAGCAACGCCCGCCGCCAACGGACTGCCCTGGAAGCGTCAGGCCTGAGGTCCAACTGCATGCACGAACACTTCACATTGCATCAAGGTACGCCCGAGGCGGTGCACCTGCCGGACTCTGCGCAGGGCTGTCGGGAGCGAATGGCTGCGCTGCAAGGCGAGATTGCTTCCATTCGTATTCAGATCGCAACGACTGACATTCGGCGGCAAACAGAGAAGAAGACGCTTGATGCTGCCTGGTTCCATCGCGCCAAAACCGCGCTGCGTTTAAAGCAGCAGGAGCTGGCGCAGGTGACTGTGCATCTTGCGACCTTTGATAAACGCGCTGCGCCCAATCACCGTGATGCCTTCAAAGACACCTTGATTGAAGTGGTGCGTGAAAACTGCAATGACCAAGAGTGGGCGGGCCTGGTGCAGCGTGCGCGTGACTTACACGCGAGCCAAGGAGGAAACCATGGCTGAACTGCCCGTCATCACAAGCCTTACCCGCGAGGCCATCTTCTCTGGCTATGAAGCAGATGCCAGTGATGGGTTTCGCAGCCACCTTGGCGCGTCCCTCATTGGCAAGGAATGCGAACGTGCGCTTTGGTACGACTTTCGCTGGGTCACGCGCAGCAAGCACCCAGGACGGTTGTTGCGCTTGTTTGAAACCGGCCAACTCGAGGAAGCACGTCTGGTGCTGAACCTGCGGCGCACCGGCGCGACCGTACTCGAAGTTGATCCTGAGACCGGGCGTCAATTTCGGGTGCAGGCCCATGGCGGCCACTTTGGGGGCTCGCTTGACGGTCTTGCCATCAATTTGCTTGAAGCACCCAAAGCCTGGCATGTGCTGGAGTTCAAGACGCACTCCAACAAGAGCTTTGGCGATCTGGTGGCCAAGAAGGTGCGCGAGTCCAAGCCGCAGCACTTTGCCCAGATGCAAATCTACATGCACCTGATGGGCATTACCCGATCGATGTACTTGGCTGTGAACAAGGACACCGATGACCTGTATGTCGAACGCGTGGAGGCAGATGTCACTTATGCGGAACTTCTTCTGGAAAAAGCCCGGCGAATCATCTTTGCCCAAACACCACTGCCACGCATCAGCGAAGAGCCAAGTTGGTATCAGTGCCGCATGTGTGACCACGCACCGGTTTGCCATGCAAGTGGCAACAGCGTGGTGGCACCTGCGATCAATTGCCGTACTTGCCTGCACTCAACACCCGTGGATGGTGGTTGGCATTGCGACCGGCATCAAAAGCGCCTGACCGAAGTAGATCAGCGCAGCGGCTGTGAGCAGCACCTGTATTTGCCACCACTTGTTCCTGCTACGCAAGTCGATGCGGGTGACGACTGGGTTGACTACGAATTTACCAACGGTGTTCGCTGGCGCGATGCCGGTTTGAACAAGCACGCCGCCAACTGAATCCCCAACCGCAAACCTAAACGCAATTGAAAAAGGAGTCCCTGTCATGAGCTTTTCCCTTCGCCCCTACCAAAGCGCTGCCATCCAAGGCATCTACAACTATTTCCAAGATGAGAGCGGCAACCCGCTGGTGGTGATTCCTACCGCTGGTGGCAAGTCCCTTGTCATGGCCACCTTTGTTGAAGGCGTGCTCAAAGCCTTTCCAGATCAGCGCATCCTGATCGTGACTCATGTGCGTGAACTGATTGAACAGAACTTTGCCGAACTCAAAAAGCTTTGGCCGCAAGCCCCGGCAGGGATTTATTCAGCAGGACTTAAGAAGCGTGAGATCCGTGCGCAGATTTTGTTTGCTGGCATCCAGTCCATTCACAAGCGTGTGTATGACGTTCAGCAGTGCGATCTGGTGTTGATTGATGAAGCGCATTTGATCCCGCGCTCCTCAAACACGATGTACCGCAAGTTTCTTGATGGCTTGAAGCGCATTAACCCCATGCTCAAAGTGATTGGTCTGACAGCCACGCCATACCGCCTTGACTCTGGGTTGTTGCATGAAGGTAGTGAGGCCATCTTCACTGACATCGCCTACGAGGTTTCGGTGCGCGAGTTGATTGATGACCACTACCTCTCGCCACTGATCTCCAAACGCATGGCAACGCAAATTGACCTCACTGGTGTGGGCACACGCGGCGGCGAGTTCATCCCTAAGGACTTGGAGGCGGCCATTGACCAGGACGCCATCACGCAAAGCGCGGTCAATGAAATTTTTTCGTACTCAACTAACCGCAAAAGCTGGCTGATCTTTTGTGCTGGCGTGGACCACGCGTATCACGTGCGTGATGCGGTGCGCAGCAGAGGCGTGACCTGCGAGACGATTGTGGGCGATACGCCCAGCGCCCAGCGCGAAGCGATCATCAATGACTTCAAGGCCGGACGAATTCAGTGCCTGACCAATGCCAATGTCTTGACGACAGGCTTTAACGCTCCTGCGGTAGACCTGATTGCCATGCTGCGCCCGACCAAGTCGGCTGGCTTGTATGTGCAGATCGTTGGTCGTGGCTGCCGCCTTGCACCGGGCAAGACCGACTGCTTGGTGCTCGACTTTGCCGGGAACATTGCGCGCCACGGACCCATTGACGCCATCAAGCCCAAGACACCCAAAGCGGGTGAAGACGGCGATGCGCCCACCAAAGCCTGCCCTGAGTGCGACAGCATCGTGCACGCGGCGGTACGTCAGTGCCCCGACTGTGGCCACATGTTCCCGGAGCCGCAAATCAAGATTGACGCCAAAGCCAGCACTTTGGACATCCTGTCTGGTGGTCCACCCGAGTGGGTCCCGGTGACACGGGTCAGCTATGCCCGGCACGACAAGACTGGTAAGCCGCCGTCACTTCGAGTTGATTACTGGAGTGGACTGAGTTCCCACAGTGAGTGGGTTTGCATTGAGCACCAGGGCTATGCGCGCCAGAAGGCAGCCAGTTGGTGGGCCAACCGTGCGCCGGGCCTGCCACTGCCCCGTGGTGTTGATGAAGCGCTCGCGGTGTCGCAGCGGCTCAAGTGCCCATCGCAGATCGCGGTGCGCCCCAGCGGGCGCTACACCGAAATCGTTGGTGCGCGCTTTTGATGACGAGCGCATAAATGTTGTGCGCTATTTGCAGGCGCGATGCCCGAGGGTATGGGTTCGCGCCTTGTTTGATCCGTATTGATGCGCCGAGCGTGAAGTTGTGCTCCCGGCGCTGTCAAAACATTGCAGCAAGGCTAAAGGGAATGATTGATCCAAACCAACACGAAACCAACGCGCTGGCAGCGGCCTGCCAGACAGGGGGCGAGTACGTCGAGTCGCTCGAAAAAACAGATCTGGCCAGTTTCACAGCAGTGGAGTGGTCAACCTTGATTGATGTGGTCGTGACCGCCTTTCAAGACTCACTTCGCACTGCCTATGCAGACGATCCACCATTTTGAAGGAACGCATGAATCCAAACAATTACATGGCCCAGCTGGGGGCCACACTCGTAGATCGCGGGTACGCCATTCTGCCGATCCAGCCCAGCACCAAAAAGCCAGGCATGTTTCGCCTGGGTGCCTGGCAGGACTACCCCAAGTGGAGCCGCCACTGTGAGCGCGACACGACAGAAAACGAAGTCGACATCTGGGGCGACTGGCCTGAGGCAGGCATTGGCATCGCCGCAGGCAAGGTGATCGGCATCGACATCGATGTGCTGCAGTCCAAGGACATCGCCGTTCAGATTGAGGGTCTGGCGAAACGGCTGCTGGGCGACACACCCGCAGTCCGTATTGGCAACGCGCCCAAGCGCTTGCTGGTGTACCGCGCCGCCCAACCCTTCAGCGGTTTCAAGTACCCGCCAATCGAGGTGCTGGGCGTGGGGCAGCAGTTCATTGCGTATGGCATTCACCCAGACACTGGCAGACCCTACGAGTGGCCGGTGCAAACCCTGGCCGATCTGAAAATTGAGGAACTGCCTGTTATCACCGAGGCGCAGGCACGCGAGTTTGCGCGTCAGGCCTACGAGATGGTCCCCGAATCCATGCGCCCTAAAAGTCTGGGCGTGGGTTTGAAGTCCCCCGTGGCGTTTGCCAATCTGCCCGAGCAGCGCGGCACGTTTGAGGCAGTACAGGACGCGTTGCAGTACATCGCCAACCAGGATCTGGACTACGACAGTTGGGTACGCATTGGCATGGCCATCAAAGGGGCACTCGCTGAGAAAGGTTGGCCACTCTTTGAGTCATGGTCTGCGGCGTCCACCAAAAACGATACCAAGACCACCGCCAAAAGCTGGGCCAGCTTTGCGCCCCAGCGCATTGGGGCAGGCACCATCTACAAACTGGCGCTGGACAACGGTTGGATTCCGGATGCTGACCTGCAACTCAATGGTGAAATTGTGATGAACGGTCACCACCCGGCCAAGGAGATGTTGCAAACGCTGCAAACACAAAACCCGATCACGATTGATGGATCAGTAGTACCTCCGGTGTTGCCGCCGCCCAAACCACTGCCTACGGGCTGGGACCAAGTTGGCGGCGTGATTGCCGACATGATGGCGCTCATGGGAACGACGGCAAAGCGTCCACAGCCCGTGCTGGCGCTCGGAGCCAGCCTATGCGCCATCGGCGCGCTAATGGGGCGCAAGTACCGCACTGAGAGCAACACGCGCTCAAACCTGTATGTCGTAGGCATCGCTGAAAGCGGCGCAGGAAAAAACCACAGCCGCGTGGTGATCAATGAGTTGTTTCGCAAAGCCGGGCTGCTGCAATACCTGGGCGGCAATAAGATCGCATCAGGCTCGGGCCTCTTAACCGCCATCCAGCGTCAGCCCGCCATTCTGTTTCAGCTTGATGAGTTCGGCATGTTTTTGTCAGCTGCCGCTGACCGTAAACGCTCGCCGCGCTATATCTGTGAAATCCTGGACCTGATGACCGAGTTGTACACCACCTCGGGCACGACTTACTTTGGCATTGAGTACGCAAGCAACCAGCTCAACAACGCGCACCGGGCAATTCACCAGCCCTGCGCCTGCATCTACGGCACCACCACGCCGATTCACTTTTGGCAGGCGCTCCAAGCTTCCAATGTGGCCGACGGCTCTCTGGCGCGCTTTCTGATTCTGGAGAGCGAGGACGATTTTCCCGACAGCAACGAACTCTTTGGCACGATCGATCCACCGCAAGACCTGATCGACCGGCTGCTCCTGATCCACCAGGGCGGTGGGCAGTTGAGTGGCAACCTCACGGATGTGGGTGCGATTGACGAGGTGCTTGTCGATCCGCGCGTAGTCCCCATGACCGCGCAGGCGCGTGACGCTTTTCGCGTGCTGGACCACGAGTTACTGGGGCGGCTTCGCTTGTCGCGAGGCACCGGTTTTTCATCGATCCTGGCGCGCATCGAGGAGAACGCCACCAAACTGGCGCTGATTCGTGCCGTGTCGCGGGACGCGTTGACGCCGCAGATCGAGGACCACGATGCGCATTGGGGGATTGCGCTCTCGCGCCACTGCGCCGAACTGACAATCCGAGAAGCCACGGCGCGCGTCTCAGAAAACCAGGTCGAGTCCAACCACAAACGCGCCCTGCAAATCCTGCGTGATGGCGATGCCGCTGGAATGTCCAAGAGCGAGTTCACACGGCGTACCCAGTTCATGGACCACCGCCAGCGGGACGGCGTGCTGCGCACCTTGACGGACGCCCACCTGGTTGAGATGTTCGCCAAGCCAACGGGCGGCAGGCCCAGCCAATGGGTCAAACTGGCTGACGCATATGAGTAGACGGTCCAAACAGACTCCACGTTTGAAAGATGAAGTATTGAAAGAAGCCCGCCCGGTGACTTCTTTCAATTACGACCTTCTTTCAATGGGGGTGCCTCTATATACAAATAAATATTCGGGGGCCCTATACACACAAAAAATCCCTCGCGCGCGCGAAAACGTGCGCTCTGGAGGGGTCAGAGAGGGTAGACAGAGAAATATGTATATATATTGAAAGAAGAAGTATTGAAATAAGTACCTCCCAGACCCGGACTCCACCTTTGAAAGATGAAGTATTGAAGAAAGTCCCCGTCACCTGATGATGACTTTTTGCCAGCCCTGATAACCGCATCCGATTGAACAAATCGGCAATGACAGACATGAGGGAGCCGCACCCGCCCTGACACGGCCTTGGTGCCAGCGCTCCTCCAGGTCGCACAAGAACCCTTGTACGAACCCTTGGAGGACATCCCTGATGAATAACGAATCCACCCCGCGCCTTGTGATCCTCGCCCTGGACCTGGGCACCACCACCGGCTGGGCGCTGCGCTCGGCCAACGGCCCGGTGGCGCATGGCTTTGTGAGCTTCAAGTCCCAGCGCTTTGAGGGAGGCGGCATGCGATACCTGCGCTTTGGCCGGTGGCTCGCTGACATGCTGACCTTGAACGCGCCAAAGACTGGCGCACAGGCCAATTTAACGGGCATTGGAGCCGTTTACTTTGAAGAGGTGCGCCGTCACCTCGGCGTGGACGCCGCGCACGTCTACGGCGGCTTGCTGGCCACGCTGACCGCCTGGTGTGAGCACCACCAGATCCCGTACCAGGGCGTTCCTGTGGGCACCATCAAACGCCATGCCACCGGCAAGGGCAACGCGGGCAAGGCAGAGGTGATTGCTGCCATGAAGGCGTTGGGCCACCCGGTCACCGACGACAACGAAGCGGATGCTCTTGCGCTCTTGCACTGGGCACTGGCACAGGGTTCAGATCCCGCCTTGGGCAAGGAGGTGCGCCATGGCTAAAAAGCAAGTTGCACAGCCACTGACCCATGGCGCTCTGGTGAGCCTGCCCGGCGGTCGGGTTGGTGAGTGGGTCAGCGAAGCAGAGGAAGGCACCAGCTACCGCACCGAGCATTTCCGGACTGTGGACTCGCTCGGGCTTTTGATGCGCAACGGCGCAATCACGGCGCAGATGCACGACGCGGGTCAGGACTTCTCTCGTACCTTTGTCTTTGCGCAGCTAAGTCCTGCGGGCTCACCGCCGCTTGATCGCATCCCCGGGGGTCATTGGCAGGACACGATGACTGAGCGCTGTGCCTGGGCCAGAAAGCGCCTGGGCGAGGCGCTTGATGCGGTGGGCGGCATCGGCAGCCCCGGCGGCTGTGCAGTCTGGCACGTGGCAGGTTTGGGTCAGAGCGTGAGGGAGTGGTCTGCCCAAGAGGGGTGGAACGGACGCACGCTCAATCAGTACGAGGCCAAGGGCATTTTGGTTGGCGCTTTGGGGGTGCTGGCTGTTCACTACGGGTACAGTAGGTGACACAAATATCATCTGGTGATATACTGAGACCATGGAAGAACACCAAATCCGTACGCTCCTTGACCTCCATGACCAGATCATCGATCAGGAGGACGGCTATTGGCTCAAGATCGAGGCTTGGGAAGTTGCGCCCAGCAAGGATATTCCTCACGGAATCAGGTACACGCTTACCCTGCACGCGCCCAGTGGCAAAAGGATATTGGGGTATGACAACGCGCACGCCGTCAAAGTGAAGGGGAAGAAGTACTCTGGTCAGCGACTCCCGTTTGACCACAAGCACCGGCATGTAGCCGATAAGGGCGTGCCTTATGAATTCAAGGATGCGAATCAGTTGTTGTCAGATTTTTTTACCGAAGTCGATTCGGTTTTGAAAGAGGTGAGGTCAAAATGAAAGTCATAAAAATTGGTATAGCCCCGCAGGAGAAGATCCGCGAGAGGGTTTTGGCTATCGCCAAAGGTGAGATCAAGCCTAAGGCATCAGACCCCAAAATCTGGTTCACCTCAATGCGATCTTTATCCCAAGTCTTAAGCGATGAGAATCGCGCGCTCCTGGACGTTATTCGCACCGCTCGACCGGCATCAATCAGTGAACTGGCGGACATAACCGGGCGTAAGCAGGGTAATTTGTCTCGCACCCTGAAAACTATGTCCCGGTATGGGCTGGTGAAGATGGAAAAGAACGAACGCTCGGTGCGTCCGATCGCTCATGCCGAGAGCTATCAAATCATGGCGTGAATCTGATTTAAAAATCGTACGAAAACCCCTTGACGGGGTATATATCGAAGCGGTAGCATTCTGCTAATCACTCAAATTACGCCCACACGGTTCGCGCCTTGTGGGCGTTTTGTTTGGGTCTTCACTTCCCCGCATCTATCGCGCTTGCAAGCAACCCTCGCTGGTTGACCTGCACGCCGCACCCCAACCCGAAAGCTTCCCTATGACACCCGAGATCCGAATGGTCGCGGTGGATTCGCTCATCCCGTATGCGCGAAACGCCCGCACCCACAGCGAAGACCAGGTGGCACAGATTGCCGCCTCGATCGCTGAGTTTGGCTTTACCAATCCGATCCTGACCGACGGGGACAAAGGCGTGATCGCAGGGCATGGCCGCTTGGCTGCTGCGCGCAAACTCTCACTGACACAAGTGCCCGTGATTGAGCTGGGCCACCTCACCGCAATTCAAAAGAAAGCCTACATACTGGCCGACAACCGCATTGCTGCAAACGCTGGCTGGGACGAAGAGTTGCTCAAGCTTGAGATTGCCGAACTCGATGAGGCTGACTTCAATCTGGAGTTGATGGGCTTTGGTGACGAAGAACTCGAGCGTTTGCTCAATGGCGACGGCGACACCACGGGCCTGACCGAAGACGATGCAGTACCCGAATTGCCAGCCGAACCTGTTTCCAAAACAGGTGATGTGTGGGTCTTGGGTCAGCACCGTTTGCTGTGCGGTGACTCCACAGTTCTATCCGATGTGGAGCGCCTTATGAACGGTCAACTCGCCGACATGGCGTTCACTGATCCACCCTACAACGTGGACTACGGCAACAACGCTAAAGACAAGATGCGCGGCAAGGACCGCCGCATCATGAACGATGCGCTCGGTGACGGGTTCTACAAGTTCCTTTATGACGCCTGTGTCAACTTGTTGGTGGTCACCAAAGGTGCCTGCTACGTGTGCATGAGCTCATCCGAGTTGCACACACTGCAAAAGGCCTGGCTTGATGCGGGTGGCAAGTGGTCGACATTTGTGATCTGGGCTAAGAACACTTTTACGCTTGGACGCGCCGACTACCAGCGCCAGTACGAGCCCATCCTCTACGGATGGAAGGACGGCGCTAAACACTTCTGGTGCGGCGACCGCGACCAGTCAGACATTTGGAATTACAACAAGCCTCGCGTGAACGACCTGCACCCGACGATGAAACCGGTGGAGTTAGTAGAGCGTGCCATTAAGAACTCATCGAAGACGCATGACATCGTGATCGACTTGTTTGGCGGCTCTGGCACCACGCTCATTGCCTGCGAAAAAACCAATCGACAGGCACGACTCATGGAGATGGATCCCAAGTATGTGGACGTGATCGTCAAGCGCTGGGAGGACTTCACAGGACAGAAAGCCACCCGTGAATCGGATGGCTCTGCATTTGCAGATCTATCGCCGCAAGGTCAGTCTGATTTGGATGCTGTGGGGAGCGCGCTGGAGGGTGAGACCCTGTAGACCCGCTCACCACCGCTTTCCTTGACGGAGTCGATCGTCAGGCCCAGTTTCTTTTTCAAAGTCCCGGCCATGCATCCACGCACCGTGTGCGCTTGCCATCCTGTGGCCACCACCATTTGAGGGAGGGTTGCACCTTCGGGGCGTTTCATCAGATCGATGAGTACCGACTGTTTGCTGCCTTCGCGTTTGGGTCTGGCCGGTGGCTCAATACCAATGGCCTTCAAGCCTGCAACGGTGATGGCAAAACGGGTAGAGCCCTCTGGTCCTTTGCTGTGGGGGCTGATCAGGCCTTCATTGCCAAGGCTAGTTAGTACCTTGATCAATGCACCACCTTTGAGGTTGGACGGGAAGTCGGTCAGCACATGCTGAGGATGACTGGCTGCAGCGTTGAGAAGCAAGGTTTGGCTGGGTGTGAGTTTCATGTTGACCTCCGGTATCAGTTTGGTTGGGTTGTTTGTTTGGATTGCTGGCCAGCCGTGAATGCGGCTTGCAGGGCTTCTTTGAGGCCCCAGACGCTGACTTCATGAAAGTCCAGGCGGTCGCTGTTGCGTGTTGCCAGCGTGTCGATGTACAGATGCTCTGCGGCGATTTGGTTGAGCAGACGCTCCAGTTGTTTAGCGTCCATCACTTGGATCCCTTCACCTTGTGGATCTGGCGGGCGCGGTCAAAGCCGACCCAATCGCCTTGGGTATCAAGGCCGCGTGAGGCCAACTCCTCGCGGGCCAGCAGGTTTAGGTCAAGTTCCCCACGTGCGGCGGCTGCCAGTACCTTGGTGAGCGCGATCTGGATGAACCCGACCTCGTCGACGGTGAACTGTGTGGTGTAGGTCATTTGCAAAGCTCCTTGGGTTGTTGATGACGTTCCTATGAACGCTCTGAATCCAAGTGAAGCCAAGCTTTATCTGCATCAATTGCGATTAGTTTTTTTGATTGAGTTGCTAACACGCCAATACCGAGCCGATATGCCCCGCAGCGCCCCTACACCATGCCGTCACCCCGCCTGCGCGTTGGTGCTGGACAAACCCGGCTACTGCGAGCAGCACCGCCCCAAGGTGCACCGGGACTACGGGCGTGCCAGGCGTGCCTTTGATACTGAGCTGGGCTTCTACCAGTCCGCGCGCTGGCGTGAGGTACGTGCTGCATTCCTGCGTGAACACCCACTGTGTGTGGCGTGCAAGGCGACGGATCGGGTGGTGGCTGCCAAGGTTGCCGACCACATCAGGCCGCTCAAGGACGGCGGCGAGCGCTTTGACTGGGTCAATCTGCAAGGGCTGTGCGTCTCATGTCACAACCGAAAGACGGCGCGTGAGACCGCAGGTCGGCGCTGACTACCCCCCGGGGGGGCTCAATCTCTACAGACGGCGGCCAAAGATGCGTGCGCCTGCCAAGATTTTTGCGCGTGCAAATTGAAACCTAGGGGGGTTGCCCCGAAGGCAGCCTATTGCCGGGCCTCGCCGGTCGGGGCTAAGAGCCGATCAGTTGAGATCGGCGATGAACTTTTCAATATTGATGGCTTTGGATTTCCCCACCGAGCGAATGATGGAGTTGGCGACGTTTTCTTCAACGACGCTGTTCCATTTGGAAAAGTTCTTGTCCGTCACGCTCTTGTCAAACGCAGATCGAACCGCCTCACGCCCAGCTTTCATATCAGCCGCCAGAGCGGACTGAACGAGGCATTTTGCGATGACGTCGGCTTTGCGCACTGGGAGTTTTCCGGTGGGTTTGAAGCCTCCATATTAACGATTACCAACGACTGAACCCAGATGGCCGGAAGAAAACCACTCCCCACGGAGATTAAAAAGCTCAGGGGAACCCTGCAAAAGTGCAGGACCAACCCGCATGAGCCACAGCCCCAAGGGGATCTGGTTGCGCCGCCAGAGTACATGTCTGACGGTGCCAAGCAGGCCTGGCGCTATGCCATTGAGAGCGCGCCTGAGCATTTGCTGCGCAAACTCGATATGTCGGTGCTGGAGGTTTGGTCCTGCGCTGCGGACCTGTACCGCAAGGCCCAGATCGGAATCACCAAGACCGGCTTGCTGATCAAAGCGCCGAACACCGGCGTGCCGATGCAGTCGCCTTACCTGGCCATCGCCAACAAGCAGGCCCAGATCATGACCAAGGCAGCGGTGGAGATGGGATTTACGCCAGCCTCTCGTTCGCGTATCACACAGCCCACAGATACCCAGATCGATCTCGATCCTTGGGCGGACATAGCGGGCTGAGACTGAACTTTGGCAGCAGATAACTACGCCGCCGTTGCCCGCAAGTATGCGCAGGCAGTCGTTACCGGTGACATCCTGACTTGCAAATGGGTCCAACGGGCATGCCAACGGCAGTTGAACGATCTGGCAAAGTTCAAGGGCAAGGCAAGTCCCTACCAGTTCAACCCAAAGCTCACCGACAAGGACGGGCGGGAATTCCATCCCGCTGACAACCTGTGCGCGTTCATTGAACGCCTGCCCCACGTAAAGGGGCCGCTGGCAGGCGAAACGATCAAGTTGGAGCCTTGGCAGGTGTTCATCCTGACCACCGTATTTGGATGGGTCAAGCCTGACGGTAATCGCCGCTTTCGGCGCTCGTACATTGAGGTGCCACGTGGCAACGCTAAGTCGACCCTTTCGTCTGCGCTTGCGCTGTACATGCTGGCCGCCGATGGTGAAGGTGGTGCAGAGGTTTACTCTCTGGCCACCACCCGCGACCAGGCGCGCATTGTGTTTGGTGATGCGCAGACCATGGCTCGCAGGTCACAGGGCTTTCGCAGCCGGTTCTCTGTCAACGTTGGTGCGCACAACATGAACGTGCTGCATACCGGCTCAAAGTTTGAAGCGCTCTCGGCAGAGGGATCTACGCTCGACGGCCTGAACATTCACTTCGGCTGCATTGATGAACTGCACGCCCATAAGACTCGCACCGTCTACGACGTTGTGGAGACCGGTACCGGCAAGCGAGACAACTCACTTCTGTGGGTGATCACTACCGCAGGCAGCAATCGCGCAGGCATTTGCTACGAGGTACGCACCTTTGTAACCCGACTGCTCGATGGCGTGTTCGAGGATGACAGCCAGTTTGGCATCGTCTACGGGCTGGATGACGGGGACGACTGGACCAGCGAAGACTCGCTGATGAAGGCCAACCCCAACTGGGGTATCTCTGTGCGCCCGGAAATCCTGGGACCGCTGCAGGCCAAGGCCATGCAGTTGCCCAGTGCGATGAACAACTTCAAGACCAAACACTTGAACGAGTGGGTCAACGCCGACACCGCATGGATGGACATGCGCTCCTGGGACGCATGTGCTGATCAGGACCTAGACATCGAGTCTTTTGTTGGCCAGCCCTGCTGGGTGGGCCTGGACTTGGCCAGCAAGACAGACATTGCGGCATTGGTGATTGTGTTTGCCCATCCCGAGATTGCTGACGCATTCGTAGTCTTCGGCAAGTACTACCTGCCAGAGGACACGGTCAATGCCAACGGCAACAGTCAGTACCCGGGATGGATGCATACCGGACGCCTCACCGTGACGCCGGGCAATGTGATTGATTTCAGTTGGATCGAAGCGGATCTGAATGATCTGTCCTCTCGCTTTGCTGTTCAGGCAGTCGCGTTTGATCCGTTTCAGGCGACGCAACTCTCGACCCGAATGATGAGTGAGGGTCTGCCCATGATTGAAGTGCGTCCGACGGTGCTGAATTTCTCAGAACCGATGAAGACGCTTGAAGCCCTGGTGCTTCAAAAGAAATTGGTTCACGACGGTGACCCGGTGCTCGGCTGGATGGTCAGCAACGTGGTGGCCCACCTGGACGCCAAAGACAACATTTATCCACGCAAGGAGCGAGCAGAAAACAAGATCGACGGCATCGTGGCACTGATCATGGCGCTGTCGCGCGCGATCAAACCGGGCGACTCGGTGGTGCTGGGATCCGACTACGAGTTGATGTTGCTCTGAACTGATGGGACTGTTTACCTTTTTTGATCGCTTTCGCGGATCTGGTGGCTCCAACGCCTCAGGTGGAGATCGTTCGCCATGGGGTGACTTTTCATTTGAGTCGATATCTGCGCGTACCAGCAGTGGCATGCGTGTCTCGCCCGATAGCGCGCTGCGCCTAGCTGCTGTGTATGCATGCGTGCGGATCCTGGCCGAAACAATTGCATCACTGCCGTTGGTGGTTTACCAGCGCCGCCCTGACGGCGGCAAGGACAGGGTCACGGACCACTGGCTTTGCCGCTTGATGGCCAAGCGGCCGAACCGGTTTCAAAATCCTTTTGAGTGGCGTGAGATGCTGCAAGGACACCTGGCTTTGCGAGGTAACGCCTTCAACCAGATCATCACCAACCCGCGTGGCGAGATCATCGAACTCATGCCGATCCACCCGGACCGGGTCAAGATTGAGTTGTTGCCATCAGGTGAATACCGCTACCGAATTAGCGACCGCTCTGGCACTGAGGTGATCTTGCCAAGAGGTGAGGTCTGGCATTTGCGTGGCCTGTCCTCGGACGGCTTGATGGGTATGAGCCCGATTGAGCTTGCCCGGGAGAATCTGGGTACTGCACTAGCAGCCCAAGGCTATGGCGCACGTTTCTTTGCCAATGACGCCAAGCCTACAGGAGGGTGGATTGAATTTCCTGGCTCGTTCAAGGACTCCGAGGCCAAGAAGGTGTTTCGTGAGTCTTATCAGCAGGCGCAGTCCGGCTCCAACCGGGGCAAGGTCCTGGTGTTAGAAAACGGCATGAAGTTTCACGAAGTGGGCGTCACAAACAAAGACGCCCAGTTTCTGGAACTGCGCAAGTTTCAGATCACCGACGTGGCCCGGCTCTTTCGTGTGCCACCGCACATGATTGCTGATCTTGATAGAGCGACCTTCTCCAACATCGAGCAGCAGAGTCTGGAGTTCGTCATGCACACCATGACGCCCTGGGCTGAGCGCTGGGAGGCCAGCATTCAATCTGAGTTACTTCTTGAGAGTGACGATATAGAAATTGAGTTTGATTTCGCCAATCTGATGCGCGGCGATGCGTCCAGCCGCTCAAGCTACTACCAAAGCGGAATTCAGAACGGCTGGCTCACCCGCAACGAAGCACGCATTGCAGAAAACCTCAATCCCATTGACGGACTTGATCAGCCACTGCGACCACTCAATATGGTCGAGGAGGACGTGGCAGAGGATGTGGAAATCGATATAAAAGCAGAAGCGGCAGAGCCACTGGAGCAAAAAGCGATCGAGCCTTCAGTGGATGAGAGTGTTACCCGACTCAGTGGGCGATATAGCGCCCTTGTTAAAACGACCTCTGAGCGACTTGCTCGCCGCATCGGCCGATCAGATCATCTGGCAGAAAAAGATATCTTGTTGATCTCCCAAGCCTTGGCCGTACCGCTAGACCAGGTTCAGCTTTGGGCAAGCCAAATAGACGAGCCGCTAGATCAAAAACAGCTCACCGAATCACTTATCTCCCTCGGACAGAATTTATGAAAAACCAACTTTTAGTGGCTGAATTTTTGGCAACGCCTTGGGCCTTGATGCCTGAGCGTTTGAGTGCTCTGGCCACCGTCATTTCCCGATGGACACAAGGCGCGCCTGCCAGCGACGCTGCCATGTTTCAGGTCCAAACAGACCGGGTGCTGCGAGACACCCGCAGACAGACCTCGGCTGCCATTTCGGGTGGCGGCATTGCCATCATCCCGATTTACGGCGTCATTACACAGCGAGGAAATATGGTGGATGACGTCTCCGGCCCTGGCATGGTCAGCACCCAGATCGTCACCCAAATGCTCAGACAAGCTGTTGCCGACGACGCGGTCAGTCAGATATTGCTGGACATTGATAGCCCTGGCGGCAGCGTCTACGGCGTTTCTGAACTGGGTGATGCTATTTTGAGTGCTCGTGCCCAAAAGCCGGTGGTGGCCATCGCTAACAGTCTGGCAGCTTCGGCGGCTTACTGGATCGGTTCCCAAGCCAGTGAGTTCTACGTCACATCCGGCGGAGAAGTCGGCTCAATTGGCGTGTGGCAGGCGCACCAGGACTACAGCAAAGCCATGGATGAAGCTGGCGTTAAGACGACGCTCATATCGGCGGGCAAGTTCAAGGTCGAGGGCAATCCCTATGCACCACTGGACGAAGAAGCGCAAGGATTTATGCAGTCCCGCGTAGATGACTATTACGCCGCATTTACCAAGGCTGTGGCCAAGGGGCGTGGTGTGCCCATCACTCAGGTACGAGATGGAATGGGCCAGGGCCGGGTCTTGGGCGCTGATGCGGCCTTGGCTCAAAACATGGTCGACGGCATCGCCAGCTTCGATCAGGTCTTGAGCAAGATGCATAAAGACGCGGCGTCAAGTGCTAAGACCAGTCCACCTGCCAAGCCCAAAACCTCCCGATTGGCCCAAGCCCGCTCAGAGCTTGGGATTTTGTAATTTGGACTGCTCAGGAGTTGCTCCGTTGAGCGCCTCCAGTCCGAAAGGCGACCCGTAGGTCGCAAACCTGATGCGTGACTAGCTTTGCGCATTTTTTAATATTTGCAATCCCGCCACCCAAGAGGTGGTTTTTTTACGTCTGGAGAAACCCAAATGAGTAAGCAATTGCGCGAGCTTCAAGCTCGTAAGTCTGATCTTGTCAAAGAGGCTCGTGCCTTAACTGACATCGCCGCCCAAGAAAACCGTGACCTCTCAGATGAGGAGGTAACCAAGTTCAATGGACTCAAGAGTCGAATTGAGACCGCTTCGGCAGCAATTGACCGCGAGTCGGCCTTGATTTCCGAAGAGGTTCAGATGGGGGCGCATGTAGGCAACCACTCTGGTGCTGGTAATGGTTCGGTATTCCCAAGCGTCATAGTGAGCGATAACCGCGAACTCGACCCCAAACATGGGTTTCAAAGCCTGGGTGACTTTTTGCAAAACGTCTGCCATGCGCAAAAGCCAGGCAACCCGATAGACGATCGCCTGCTGATTGGCAGCGGTCGTGGTGCTGCCGCTCCAGCCACCTTTGGCAGTGAAGGCTCCGGTCAAGACGGTGGCTTCTTTGTACCGCCACAGTTCTCAAAGGAGATTTTCCAGCTGTCTTTGGGCGAGGACTCATTGCTGCCGCTTACTGACAATGTGGAGATCAGCGGAAACACCATGGCGTTTCCTAAGGATGAAACCACGCCCTGGGGCACCAACGGCATTCGCGCTTACTGGCAAGGCGAAGCGGCGCCTTCGGTGACCACCAAGCCCGTGTTAGGACTGTCTACTTTGCGGCTCAAAAAGCTGATGGCTCTGGTGCCAACAACCGATGAGTTGTTGGAAGACGCCAATGCCTTGTCGACCTATCTGCCCGAGAAAATTGCACACTCCATTCGCTGGAAAACCAATGAATCCATCCTGTTCGGCTCGGGCTCTGGCGTACCGGTAGGTGCACTCAATGCTGGCGCTACGGTCAGTGTGGCCAAGGAGACTGGGCAGTTGACTCAAACGCTGCTTCCGCAAAACCTGGCCAAGATGATTGCGCGACTTCCCTCGGGCAGCCTGGCCAATGCGGTATGGATCGTCAACAACGACGTGCTGCCAGCATTGTTCACCTTAACCTTGGGGAACTACCCGATCTACCTGCCTACCGGATTGAACGTTGGCGGCATGCAGGTCTCTCCCTACGGCACGCTGCTGGGTCGCCCGGTGTTTGTGTCTCAGCACGCCAACACCTTCTCGGCCCAAGGGGACATCTTGCTGGTGGACCTGAAGTACTACCAGACCATCACCAAGGCAGGTGGCATGCAGACCGCCACATCGATGCACCTGTACTTCGATGCTGATCTCACGGCGTTTCGAACCACCTTCCGTATGGATGGTCAGTCGAAGATTTCTACAGCGATCACGCCTGCCAAAGGCAGCGCAACGATGTCGCCCTTCATCCAACTGGGCGCGCGCTAAGCAGCCCCAAACCTTAGGAGAAAACTATGTTTCCCAACGCAAAAGGCAGCGAACTGCTGTCCGTTCTCGCCACCATCGACCCTGCCGCGCAAGCCGCAGGAACTGTCACTACAGGCTGGATTTCTGTGGCCAACCACCACGGATTCCTCTCCTTGGTTCAGACCGGAGTGCTCGGCACCAGCGCCACAGTGGATGCGAAGTTGCAGCAAGCTGTTGATTCCACTGGCACCAGTGCCAAGGACATCACCGGCAAAGCGATCACCCAGATCGTCAAAGCTACAGGCGACAACAAGCAGGCGCTTATCAACGTTAAGCCCGAGGAGCTCGACACAGTCAACGGCTTTGGCTTTGTTCGCCTGTCTCTGACGGTAGGAGTGGCTGCCAGCCAAACTGCTGCTCAAGTCCTAGGTGTTAATCCGCGAGAGCTCCCTGCCAATGCAGGTAATCAGGCGGCTGTTGTGCAGATTGTCTAAATGCCACTGCAACTCGTTTCAGCTCCAGCCGGGGAGCCGATCACGCTTCTTGAGGCAAAGCAGCACCTGCGGGTGGATGTTGATGACGATGATGCTTTGATCGGCTCGCTGATTACGGCAGCCCGGCAGGCAGCCGAGACTCGTACTGGC
Source organism: Limnohabitans sp. (assembly GCA_030158125.1). GTDB lineage: Bacteria > Pseudomonadota > Gammaproteobacteria > Burkholderiales > Burkholderiaceae_C > Limnohabitans_A. Next base: position 121,730 of record JAOATL010000019.1, read on the forward strand.
AGGCAGTTGATGACTGCCCGCTGGAAGCTGGTGCTCGACGCCTTTCCGGGTGCTTGGGCTAACCATGTTCTTGGCGATGCTTCTTTTAGCTTGCCTGGGCACGCAATCCTTCTTGATAAATGCCCAGTGCAGTCATTGGTCAGCATCGAGTACCTTGACATGAATGGCAACCCCGAGTTGATGCCGCCTGGCGATTACGTCTTGGACGCAGCATGCGAGCCTGCGAGACTCACCCCGGTATTTGGTAAGACTTGGCCCCCGACTCTCCCACAGATTGGCTCTGTGAGCGTCACCTTTGACGCAGGATACGGCGCAGGCTCCTCTGTGCCCGAGGGAATCAAGAGTTGGATTAAGTTGCGTGTGGGAAGCCTGTACGGACATCGGGAAGAAATGGCAGTGCTAACGCGCGGTCGCATTGACTCATTGCCATTTGTAGATGGACTTTTAGACGGCTACCGCGTAAGCGTTGTATGAGCTTAATCAGTGCTGGTCAGATGAGCCAGCGTGTTCGCATTCAGCAGCCCACTGTTGCAAAAGATGCATTGGGTGCGCCGACACAGACCTGGAGCGATATAGCGACTGTCTGGGCTGATATACAACCGATATCAGGGCGCGAGGCACGAATTGCAGATCGTATAGCTGCGGTGGTGAGTCATCAAATTACTGTGCGTTACAGACCCGAGTTCAACGACCCCAAAAGCGTTTCACAAATGCGAGTTCTGTTTCGAGATCGTATTTTTTCAATCCATGCTGCCCTTAATGAAGACGAGGCCAATGTCTCGGTCATGCTTTTGGCAAGTGAAGGGGCGCGCAATGGCTAAAGTTGAAACAGTTCGCATTGAAGGACTGGCACAACTTGATCGTGCACTTCGTGAACTGCCTGACCGTGTTGCTAATCGAGGGCTCAGGGCATCGGTTTACGCAGGAGCAAAGGTCATACGTGATGAGGCGCGTGCTCAGGCTCCAAAAGCTGCGCAGTCGCTTGGCTCTAAGCAACCACCACCCGGAACGCTCAAGCGTTCGGTGATCATGAAGCACGTTCGCGAGCTATCTGGTGGGGGTCGCCAGACCTTTTATGTTTTGGTGCGCCACGGTAAAAAGTACCGCAATCAAGGCAAGCGAGGGAACCTATCGCAAGATGCTTGGTATTGGCGCTTTGTTGAATTAGGTACTCGCAAGATGGCGGCTCGTCCATTTCTGCGTCCGGCACTGGAATCTCGCCGCCGCCAAGCCGTTGATGCCATTAAGCAGCGACTGACCCAGCGCATCGAGATAGAAGCGCGAGCCTTGAATGGTCGATAACGATGCAGGACTTCTATGACGCGATCAAACATCTGGCCGCTGGGCAGGTGTACGCCATCGTTGCACCTGCGGGTGCTCAGTATCCGACGCTTGTTTACACCCCTATTGATCAGTCAAACGTTGCGTCGCTTGACGGACCAAACCAGCTGCGGCGCTCGCGAGTGCAAGTCGATGCGTACGCACTAACGCTGGTCGCTTGCGAACAACTGCAAGAGCAGGTCCTTGCGGCATTGCTAGCCAGTATCAAAACGGTGGCCGATGTACGCATGGGCCTTACCGATTTCGACGATGAAGCCGGTACTTACCGGATATCCGTGGACTTCACCTACTACCGGTAACGGTGGTCAGGTTGTCTTTTCATTTTTTTATGGAGGCCTTTTATGCCTAGTACTGCCATCACCGCGCAGGGCATCACCATTGCCCGGTTTGGAACCACAACCTTTGAGACCATCCCCAACGTAGTCTCCTTTCAGGGGCCTGGGGGTCAAGCCTCAGTTATTGACGTCACCAATCTTGCTTCAACAGCCAAAGAGAAGAGAGTCGGTCTTCGCGATGAAGGTCAACTCTCACTGAGCCTGCACTTCAATCCTGACGACACGGTCCATCAGGGCCTTCGTACAGATCGAGCCAATCGCGTGCGCCGCCAGTTCAAGATCACCTTCACCGACACCACGCCCGCTGCGACATGGACTTTCTACGGCTACGTTACACAGTTCAGTGTTCAAGGTGGTGTGGATGCTGTAGTTGAAGCTAGCGTCACGATCGAAATCGATGGCGATATCACGGAGGCATAAAGACTATGAATATTTTGACCAAAGAAGCCATCCTTGCAGCCGATGATCTGCCGCGCGAAACAGTCCTGGTACCTGAGTGGGGGGGAGACGTCTACGTCCGCACCATGAGCGGTACGGACCGCGATGCCTTTGAGAGCAGCCTTATTGCTCGCGATGGTGCAAAGGATGGTCGTATGGAAAACGTTCGAGCCAGACTTGTCGCGCTCACCCTTTGCGATGCGACGGGCAGCCGTCTTTTTGAAGATAGTGAAATTGTTGCGCTTGGCCGAAAAAGTGCTCGAGCACTAGACAGGGTTTTCGCTGTTGCTCAGCGTCTAAACGGTATCGGTATCGAGCAGGCTGAATCAGCAAAAAAGGACTAAAGGCCAATCCCACTCGTCGCTTCGCTTTTCGCTTGGCGCTTGCGCTGGGCATGCCGGTTCGTGAGCTATTGCAGCGGATCGGATCAGACGAGATCACCGAGTGGATGGCCTTTTATCAACTGGAACCCTTTGGCGACATGCGGGCTGATTTGAGAAGTGGTGTGATTGCGTCAACTTTTGCCAATGCCAACCGTACCAAGCACGCACGTCCTTTTACGCCAGAAGATTTCATGCCATTTATCGACCGACCCGAGCCAATTGATGAGGCCCGATTGAACGTCGCTCGTCTTAAGTCAATGTTTGCACACAGGGTCAAAAAGCATGGCTGATCTTGGCTCACTTGTCGTAAAGCTTTCGGCGGAAACCTCTGAGTTTCGTGCCGATCTAGGAAGGACGGCGCGACTTTTAGATCGACATGCCAATGACATGAAGACCTCGCTGCAGCAGGTCTCATCCATTGCCAGGACAACCTTTGCGGTAGCGATAGGTGCGACTTCTGTTGCCGCCTTGAGAGACTTTGTCAGTCAGACCATCGAGGCCGCTGCGGCTCTTCAGGGTCTTTCAGAGCAGACAGGCGCAAGTGCTGCGGCCCTTTCAGGCTTTGCACCCGTGGCCACTATTTCAGGCACGGCTATGGAGGCAATTGGCGGCAATCTCGCCAAACTCTCCAAAGGCTTGGCAGGTGTTGATGATGAGACTGCTGGGGCAACGAAGGCGCTGCAGTTTTTAGGTATTCGCGCAAAAGAAGCCAGTGGAACTTTGCGTGATCCTGCAGAGGTCATGAATGATGTCGCGCTCAAATTGGCGGAGTTTGAGGACGGTGCTGGAAAAACCGCTATTGCAATGGAACTCTTTGGAAAGTCGGGGGCCACCATGCTCCCGTTCCTTAAAGATTTGGCTGAAAACCAAGACCTAAATATTCGCTTAACGGCTAAGCAAATTGAGGAAGCAGACAACGCCTCAAAAGCAATGGGTCGCATGCGAGCAGAGTCGAATTTTGTCGCTCAGACTTTAGTGACCACGGCTATCCCATCGATGTCCGTTTTGACGCAAGAACTCAAGCGACTTTTGCTGGGAACGGACAATGCAGTTGACGGTATTCAGAGGATGCGGGCTGAGGGTACTCTGACAAATTGGGCAGAGAAAACGGCCTATGCGATTGCCGTCGTTATAGATGCACTTCGAGGTATTGGCCACACAATCAAATCGGTCATCGGCAGCTTTTCTGCTGTTTGGGCCGATATTGAATTGGCGGGAACATTCTTGGCGGGGGGTAAAGGGCTCAATCCTTTTTCAGATGAAAACCGTTCTCGCTTGCAGGCAGCGCTTGAAAAGCGCAATGCCATCGTGGCGCAGTCCAACCAGAACTACGTTGAGCTCTGGGATATGCCGCTTTTGGCAGATGCGGTAACTAAACGATTTGACGAGATCCGCAAAGGTTCGGAGGCTTCCAACGCAGCCATTCAGGCAGCCGCTCCCAGAAAGCAGTTGAATTACAGCACTGCGACTGGCGCTGTTTCGGCCAATGCAATGGCCGGAATAGACAGCGAGATTAAGCGTCTTCAGGGGCAGGTGGATGTCGAAAGTGCCATCCTCAAGGACAGGCAAAGAATCATCGACCTCTACGAAAGTCAGGGCTACCTGAGCTTTAAAGAAGCAAGTGAGGCGCGCCTGGCTGCGCAAGAAGACTTCACGGAAAAGCTTCGTGCACTGTCTGCAGATGAAGAGACGATCTTGCGCAGAGGCCTAGATACAGTCGCTAAGACCACCCAAGAAAAACTTAAGCTTCAGGATCGTCTGGCTGAAATCACTTTAAAACGGCAAAGACTAGAGCGTGAAGCTCAACAGTCGAATTTGGAGCGCCAGATTCGGTTGCCTGGCGAGTCGATGAAGGATCTGCAAGAGCAAGCAGCCCGAGGGCTTGGGGAGCTTCGTGCGGTTGAAGAGCAAATCAAAACTTTGCGTGAAACGGGCGCTATCAGTGAACTGAAATCATTGCAGCAACTGGCAACGGCACGCCAAGAAAGTGGTCTTCAATTGTCAGCGCTTGCTCGACAGGCACGTGAATTGGCTGAGGCAACGCCTGGTAACGAAAAGCTAGCAGATGCCCTCAGAAAAATTGAGGAAGCGGCTCGACAGGCAGCCGATGGCGCATCTCTTTTGACTTTACGCGTCAAGGAACTGTCTGATCCGGAAGCTGGCTTTGCCAAGGGCCTGCGCTCTGTTGCCGAAGAGGCCGAGCAGGTTGGCAAGCAAATGGAGTCAGCCACCACCCGAGCATTTAACGGGATGACCGATGCTTTGGTGAACTTTGTGATGACCGGCAAGCTTGATTTCAGAACCTTGGCGAACTCCATCATTTCTGACTTGATCAGGATTCAGATTCAGAGGGCCATCACATTGCCCCTGGCCAACGCCATGGCCGGGTTCTTTGGTTTTGCCAGCGGAGGTGTCATGACCTCTGCAGGTCCAACTGCACTGCGCAGTTATGCCAGCGGGGGTATTGCCAATTCACCTCAGTTAGCCCTTTTTGGTGAGGGCTCTCGCCCAGAAGCCTATGTACCGCTGCCTGATGGTCGTTCAATTCCCGTAACCATGAGTGGGGCTGGGGGCGGTGGGGATGTCTTCAACATTTCCGTCAGTTTGACTGACTCAGGTGCATCTAGCCGTGGTGATGACCCAGGTGGGCGCGATTTAGGCCGCGCTATAGCAAGTGCAGTGCGGCAAGAACTCCTTGCGCAAAAACGTGCCGGTGGCCTGCTTGACGGTCGCAGGGGGGCATAAATGGCCACATTTACTTGGACTCCTTCTGTTGGTGCCAATTTGTCAATGCGTCCCACAGTGCGCCGTGTCTCCTTTGGTGATGGCTATGAACAGCGCTTGGGATTCGGAATCAATACACAGCCGCAGGTGTGGTCGCTGGAGTTTCGCGGACGTACCAGTAGTGATGCCTTAGCAATCGACAACTTTCTTCGGGCTCGTGGTGCAGTCCAGGCCTTTGATTGGACGCCTCCAGGTGGATTGCCTGCCAAGTTTGTTTGTGATGAATGGAGTCGTTCCGTGGACGAGCCAAATATTGAATCTGTCCGAGCAACTTTTAAGCAGGTGTTTGATCTCTCATGACTGCTGTCGCCATCTCTTCGGAAATCCAGAAGCTCGCACCAAGTAGTGTCATTGAGCTGTTCGTTTTGGATCTGGCGATATTTGGACAGGGGCCAGTGCGCTTTCATGCAGGTACAAATGCGTTGCAGCAGCGCGTGGTCTGGCAGGGGAACGCCTACGAAGCATTTCCAATTGAGGTCGAGGGGTTCGAGTTCAACGGCAATGGCCAGGTGCCAAGGCCGCGTCTGCGCGTGGCGAACGTCACTGGAGCCATTACGGCGCTTGTACTGACCTATCAGGACTTGGTGGGTGCCAAGATCACACGCAAGCGAACGCTTGCCAAATACCTTGACGCAGTTAATTTTTCCGGTGGATCAAACCCAACTGCTGACCCTTTGGCGGAGTTTGCCGATGACATTTATTACGTGGATCGAAAGTCGCGTGAGACTAGAGATGTTGTTGAGTTCGAACTCGCGGCTTCATTTGATCTTGAGGGCGTAACTTTGCCGCGCAGGCAGATCGTTCAAAACGTATGTCCCTGGCGTTACCGGGGATCTGAGTGTGGCTACACAGGCTCAAATTATTTCAAAGCTAACGATCAGTCGGTAGTTTCAAGCATTCAGGATATCTGTGGCAAGCGATTGGCTTCATGCCAAGTGCGGTTTGGACAAAACGCTGAGCTTCCATTCGGCGGTTTCCCCGCAGCTGGGTTGATTCGTTGATGCAAAGCGAGAACCAGTCTCTGGCAATGGATCACGCCCGCGAGGAGTATCCGCGCGAATCTTGTGGCTTGCTTGTGATCCGCCGTGGCCGTGAGGTGTATGTGCCTTGCCGAAACATCGGCGTGGGCACCGATCAATTCGTTATTCATCCCGAGGACTTCGCACAAGCTGACTCAAGGGGGCAGATCGTAGGCGTGGTGCACAGCCATCCGGGCTTACCTCCGACAGCGAGTCAGGCCGATCGCGTGGCTTGTGAAGCCAGTGGTTTGCCTTGGCACATCTTCAGTTTTCCCAGCGGTCAATGGGCGCAAATTCAGCCTTCTGGCTATGTCGCACCGCTTGTGGGGCGTGAATGGTCTCACGGTGTTCTTGACTGTTACGCGTTACTGCGGGACTGGTTCCAGTCGGAGCGTGGGGTTGTGCTTCCAAACTTCGTGCGCTTTGATGATTGGTGGAAACGTGGTGAGAACTTGTACATCGACAACTTCGAAAAAGTAGGTTTTACGCAAGTGAAGCCAGAAGAAATCCAAATGGGCGATTGCATCTTGATGCAGGTTGCTTCGCCTGTTCCCAATCACGCCGCCGTCTATCTCGGGGATGGACTGATCCTGCATCACTTGCAGGGACGTCTTTCCAGCCGCGATATCTACGGTGGGTACTGGCAAAAAGTTACAACGCACGTCATTCGATATGGTCACAGTCATACTTCTCGGTGAACTCGGACGCAGCTTTGGGCGCAGGCATACCCTTGCCATTTCATCAGCCGCAGAAGCGATTCGCGCGCTTAGTGCCAACTTTCCATCCTTTGAGAGGGAGTTGGTTGCGTCCGGTGAACGCGGGGTTGGCTACCGGGTGCTTGCTGGCCGAGATTCACTTAATTTGGAGCGATTGCACGAGCCCACCGGCTCCCAGCGCATCACGATTGCGCCGGTATTGTCTGGCGCTGGCGGAGATGGTTTGGGGCAAATCTTGCTTGGCGCAGCATTGCTTGCCGTCGCATGGTGGAACCCACTTGGCTGGGCTGCATCGGGTGCATTTCTGTCTCAGGCCACGCTCTATTCGGTGGGCACAGCCATGATTCTTGGCGGTGTTGCGCAGATGATTGCACCCACACCTAAAGCAACTGAACCATCTGAGCGTCCAGAAAACAAGCCAAGCTACAGCTTCAACGGTGCAGTCAACACGACAGCTCAGGGTCACCCCGTGCCTGTGGGTTATGGTCGATTGATTGTGGGCTCGGCTGTGATCAGTGCAGGTATTGATGTCGACGAGATTCCTGCATGACTGAACTAATCATCGGCGCAGGAGGTGGTGGCAAAGGGGGCGGAGGTGCTAGCGCACGCGTTGCCCAAGAAGCGCCTGACAGCTTACGCTCCAAAGCCTATGCACGGGTTGTTGATCTCATTTCCGAGGGAGAGATTGAGGGTTTGGTCGATGGACTCCAATCGGTATATCTGGACGACACGCCCATACAGAACGCCGACGGTACAACCAATTTTTCTGGCGTAACGCTTGAGACCAGAGATGGCACACAGCAGCAAAGCTACGTACCTGGGTTCTCTTCTGTCGAAAACGAGGTACCCGTTGGCGTTGAGATCAAGGCGACCCAGCCTGTGGTTCGCTCAATCACTGATCCTGATGTAGACGCAGTCAGGATTAAGGTGAGCGTTGGGCAACTGACCAACCAAGACACGACCAATGGAGATCTGAACGGAAGCGCTGTATCGTTTTCCATCGATCGGCAGGTCAGCGGCGGCGGGTTTGTCGAAGTAATAAACGACACGATCTCAGGTAAGACCACGACCAAGTACCAGCGCAGTTACTACGTGCCGCTAACCGGTAACGGCCCGTGGGAAATTCGTGTTCGGCGTATTACGGCGGATTCAACCTCCAGCGCCATCCAGAACAAGACCTACCTTGACTCCTACACCGAAGTTGTTGAGAGTAAGCTGCGCTATCCCAACAGCGCCTTGGTTGCGTTGAGGGTAGATGCTTCGCAGTTTTCGGCCATTCCTCGGCGCAGCTACGACATGAAACTGCTGCGTGTCCGTGTGCCGGTGAACTATGACCCTGGTACACGAACCTACAGTGGCGTGTGGAACGGAAACTTCAAAATCGCATGGACAGACAACCCTGCGTGGTGTTTTTATGACCTGGTCACCAGTACCCGGTACGGCTTGGGTGGATACATCCCTGAGTCACAGGTCGACAAATGGGCGCTTTACCGAGTAGCGCAGTACTGTGACCAGTTGGTTCCTAACGGGCTTGGGGGCTTTGAGCCACGCTTTACCTGTAACTTGTATCTTCAGACGCGCGAGCAGGCTTACAAGGTCGTGCAGGACATGGCCTCGATTTTTCGAGGCATGGTGTATTGGTCGGGTGGAGCAATCACTGTCACGCAGGACGCACCCAGTGATGCGGTTTACCAGTTCGCCCCCGGCAACGTGGTGGACGGTGAGTTTGCCTACCAAGGATCTTCAGCTAAAGCTCGTCACACCGTGGCGCTCGTGACCTGGAACGATCCAGATGATTTCTACCGTCAGAAGGTTGAATATGTCGAAGACGCCGCAGGTATCGCCCGCTATGGGATTGTGCAAAGCGACGTAGTTGCACTCGGTTGCACTGCTCGCGGTCAGGCCCACCGGGTGGGCAAGTGGCTTTTGTTCTCCGAGCAATCTGAGTCAGAAATTGTCACTTTCCGAACGGGCCTTGAAGGTGCAGTGGTGCGTCCAGGCGACATCATCAAGGTCGCTGATCCTGTTCGCGGCGGTATGCGGTTGGGTGGTCGGATCGCCGCTGCAACGGCTAGCACTGTCACGCTCGACCAAGAGTTGCCTGCTGATTTACCTTGGCGACTCTCGGTCGTTTTGCTGAATGGAACTGTCGAGGAGCGACTGGTGGGGCCTGTATCCGGTCGCACTCTGACAGTGACGATACCGTTCAGCTCGGTCCCCCAAGTTGATGCAATTTGGATGTTGGCATCCTCAATCATTGAGCCGCAGCTTTTTAGAGTGGTTTCTGTCGCTGAGCGTGATCCGGGTGTCCATGAAGTAACGGCACTGGCGCACAACCCCAGTAAATACGCAGCGATTGAAGAAGGTCTGGCACTTCAGCCACGCTCGATTACTGTTCTTTCGGACATTCCTCCACCGCCTACGGGGTTGGCAATGCAAGAGAGTCTTTATAGGGTGAAAGACCAGGCTCAAGTCTTGGTTCAGGTCTCATGGACCGAGGTTCAAACTGCCATTGCCTACCGCCTGTCTTATCGGGTCGCAGGCGGAAACTTCGTAAGCCTGCCACTGACCAGCGCAAACTACGCTGAAATTCGTGACGCCCAAGAGGGGCAGTACGAGTTCAGTCTGAGAGCCATTGGCATCACCCGTAAGGAGAGCATTCCCGCAACCCTCAGCGCGACAGTGCTGGGTAAGACGTTGCCGCCATCGGACGTCACTGGATTTACGGTCCAGCGCAGAGTTTCAGACTTGATGATTGCCTGGGATGAACTGCAAGATGCTGACCTCTCAGGATACGAGGTGCGCGTGGGGACAGGTTGGGATGACGCTCAACTTGTGGCCAAGACGTCAGGTACTCAGATGTTGCATGATCAAAGTGCAGCAGGTCAGTACCCGTATCACATTCGTGCGATTGATACCTCTGGAAATTACAGCGCGCACGTCACAACCTTTGTGCTGAATTTACTTGCTCCGAGTACGGTTCGGCAGTTCGATGTTGTGCAATCGGCCAATCGTTTGGAATTTCGCTGGCAACCTAACCCTGAGCCCGAGGTGGTGGGCTATGAGTTACGCGAAGGGGCGGCTTGGGACGCTTCGCTATTTGTTGCCGAGGTCAAATCCACCAGCTACACGCTGCCTTCCGGTTTTGATGGCGAACGTAAGTTTTGGATCAAAGCAATTGCGTCACCTGGGATTTACAGCGACACGCCGACCTTTGTCTCGACGGTGGTGGCCCAACCCCAAAACGCAAATCTGATCCTCGCACGCGATGAGCAGGCTTTAGGGTTTCCTGGTACCAAGCACTTCGCATCGGTCGTCTCGGTCAATGGCCGCAATGTGCTGCGCATGAGTACAGGTGCTCAGACGGCTGAGTATCTGTTTGAGTTGGACTTGGTCTCACCCATCCGTGCTCAGAACACGCTGCTCAACAGTTTGGGTGCATCGGTTGATGACCGTACAACGTGGCTGGAGGCGAACTTCCCTTGGGCAAGCGATGCTGCCAAACGGCAATGGGCTTATGACGGTGCAATTGCCAACGTGGATGCGCGGTTTCAAATTGCGCGTGAAGATGCGCTGCAAGCCGGAGAAATTTACGGCTGGCGGCTTAATGGCTCCACTGGCGGTCTTGGTAACCCGTTGCTAAGCCAAGCAGCAAGCGTGAGTTACGCCGCAGGTCGATATGGCGACGGGCTGATGGTCAAGGACACGACCCGAGTCGCTTGGAGTGTGAGCATTCCAGACGTCTTTCACACGTCATTCTGGTTTGCGCCTTCTGAGATTACAACTTGTGTCATCTGGGCAGCGACAGGCTCATCGGGGCAACTGCTCGTGGGATATGACGCTTCAACTGCTTCCTTTTTCTTGGAGGACCATCTCGCAAGGCGAGTGAGTGTTTCGTTCTCTGTATCCATTACGGACCGGATTTGTCTTGGTGTTTGTCAAACGGCCAGCGAGCGCCGACTCTTTGCAGGACGAATGGATGGTGATGTCGATTCGGCGAGCGCTGCAATAGCGCCGGTCGGCACCTTTACAAGCCTGCGTTTGTACTAGATCTAGCTCAACAAAATTTCACCCAACCGTGGCGCTGCTCTCGCAAGAGGCGGCGTCATTTATTTTAAATGAGGACTTTTATGATCCAAGAATCTATGCAGCTTTATGGCGCGATGACTCTCATCGTGCACCGTTCTAACGGCGAGGTTGAAACTGTTCACAAGGACAACATCATCGTCAACGTGGGCTTCGACTTTATTGCCGATGCCATTGGAAAGTCTGTCAGTCGTCCCAACGTGATGGGATTCATTGCCCTTGGCGCAGGGACTACCGCAGCCGCAGCAACACAGTCGGCGCTGGTGACAGAACTCGATCGCAACGCTGCGACCTACGCCCATACTGCTGGCACCAAAACATTTACTTTCACAGCTGATTTCCTGGCTGGTGATGGCACCGGTGCAATCACAGAGGCAGGGGTATTCAACGCAGCGTCAGCTGGCATCATGTTTGACCGAGTGGTGTTCCCTGTGGTCAATAAAGGTGCTGATGACAGCCTGACCGCCGTTTTCACCTTCACGATGAGCTGATTGTCATGCCCGAAACGGTGACGGTTACTGAAACCCAGGGGTCTCGATACACCTGGGCTTCGGCTGGATTCACATGGTCGAGTGCCAGTGCAGGCAAAAGCTGGACAGCAGCCTATCCAGCGGTTTACAGCATTGCGGTAGCCGCAACGCTTGCCTTCATCGAAGCTGGGTCGCGAAGCTGGACAAAGCGTTCTAGTGAGAGCCTTCCAATTTCAGAAGGGCGAAAAAACATATTCACCTTGCGTGAGTCTGAGTCGGTTGGGTTCTCTGAAACCTACTCTGACCTGATCGCTTTTGTCTTGCGCTGGGTTGAATCGATGGCCTTTGCAGAAGGCGTTGCAAAGAACAATAAAAAGCAAATTGTGGAGTCATTTCAGTCTGCTGACTACCTTGCGAATGCACTCACAAAAACCAACAATGAAAGCCTTGCATGGTCCGATTCACTCCGCCAAAACAGTATTAAGCGTCTGGCTGAAGTTCTGCCCATCTCTGAATCCATTCAAAAGTTAATCGCTAAAAACAGATCTGAGGCTTTTAGACTCAACGACGATCTTGACCGGGCGATCACAAAGCAGGTTGCAGAGGCGATTGCGTTTGCTGAAACCTACACAGACCTCATTGCCTTTGTCCTGCGAGTTAGCGAAGGCCTCGGCGTTAGCGATTTAGGCGCTAAGCAGGTAAGAAAGCCACTGAGCGAATCCTTTGGCACATCCGACAAGGTGACTCGCCAAGCGATCAAGCGAGTTGCCGAAGCCGTGGCCATTGGCGAGGCCCTGGGCAGGACGGTGGCATACCGGCGCAACCTCACTGATGGTTTCGGTGTATCTGATGCACTGCGAAAAGCTTTGAGGCTGACAGCTCGAGAGGCACTACTTCTTGCCGAGCAGTACCGCAGGCACGCCAATGGTGTGATCAGCGACATGATCGTTTCAAGCGGAGCGATTACTGAAGATGACTTTGCGGCCATCGTTCAGTCTGGCCATCCACCAGGCTACACCGACTTTCGAGACTTCATTCAGGGTGACTACACCTACAGGCGCGCATTATTTCGTGCGATCTTGAACTCAAGAAACTCAGACCGAGGGTTCATTGATGCCCTGAGAGTAACGGTCGACGTGCCCGATATCTTCGACCGAGGAACAGCTCAGATTACCGACGCAGCCGTGGGTGTCGCAATTACTTTCACACGTGCCTTTCGAGTTCCTCCCGAAGTAACGATGACCCACAAGGGCGGAACGGTCGTGGCAATAGCGAGGCTAGTTGGCTCCATCACAACAGTCGGCTTCACCGCTGTTCTGGAAAACACGTCCGGCACTCGAGTTGCCGGTTCTTTCACTTGGATTGCACAGGGGTACTAGATGCAAAACTTTACCGACATACCGTCGTCGCGTTCGCTCTCGGATTCGCTCATTGAGATTTTGAACAACGACAAGACTGGGATTTCTTGCAACAGCGGAACCACATTCCCGACTACAAACCAGCAAGTTGGAATGCTCTGCTACCGCACAGATCAGTTGAAGCTATATCTGTTGATCGGAACCAACCCCGATAACTGGCGGTTGATCATGGACTTGTCCAGCGGCATTGACTCCCAGTTCGCGACCAAGCTCAATTCCGCTTCTTACACCGCTGCCGATGTCTTAGCAAAGCTTCTTACCGTTGATGGGGCGGGAACTGGGCTAGATGCTGACCTGCTTGATGGTCAACAGGCTAGTGCATTTGCCTCAAGCACTCATAACCATAACGCGACATACCTTGGTATCACTGCCAAAGCCTCAGACGCTGACAAGCTCGATGGCTATGACTCAACGGCTTTTGTAAGGTCGGTAAATGGTGCCGGGCCTGACGCTGCTGGCAATGCGACTGTCAACATTGATCTGTCTAGCCGCGTTGCCAAGACCGGCGACACGATGACCGGGAATCTGACGATACAGAACACCGCCCCGACCATCAACATGCAGGACACGGACAACGTGACCCGCTACCTCCATGTAAACAGTAACCTGATGGGCTTTTTGAAGTCCGACGGCAACTGGGACATGTACGTGAACAACGGCGGATCCATGTGGACGGCAAATTATGGATGGTTGCACGACTACTTTTTTTCATCGGTATCCAACTGTGCTCCGACCCTTGTTAATTGCAACGGTAATGCTGGTAATTGCATCCCAGAGGTGCCAATTAACTGCTATGGAAGTGGCAACGTTGCGACGGTTCGCACAGAGTTGATCGATAACGGAAGCCAAATTCAACTTCGATCAGTTCGGTACAACTTCAACTGCAATTGCAACTGTGCTTGCGATTGCTGCTGCTGAGGGAGGAAATCATGAAGGTCATTGCAGTTCGAAACGCGTTACTCCATTCTTATGCTTTTCACCAACTTCACATCACGCACGACAAAGCAAGCAGACTGCTGATCGCTCGATATCGGCTGGCAAGAACCAGTCATTCCGATGAATTACCAGTTTTTGATGCCGAAGAAAAAGAAGTACGAGTTGACTTATCCGCACTCAGAAATCGCCCGGATTGGTGCGATCACCAGTGCTATTTCTTAGCGCTGAAAGAAGAACGTCTTGGACCGCTCTTTTCCCTTTTTGTGGCAACACTTCCTGCACGACTTGCAGCAACAGAGTTCGCAACGATGTCGCAGCAGAGTTTGATTTTGGGAATCAATGTGCCGTTTGCCGACGCTACGGACGACGAGCTGTTTCTGACCGTCAACATGAACCAGCGATGCCGCGACGCTGATATCTCACTTGACGGTGATTTGGATCTTGAGTGGAGCCAAGCAGCTTCAAGCGGAACACACAGAACCCTGTTGCTCCCGCACCTGCGTTTGTCGGCTCCTTCAACCATCGCAGCCGATGGCCAGGCGACGATCACTATTCAACTTGAGGATGCTGCCGAGCAGCCGATTGAAAGGCAGGCAACCGTCTATCTGGAAGCGGTCTCAGGTGTATTACCTCGAGCCAGGGTCACCACCATTCAGGGCACTGCAGCCGTCCCTGTATTTGCCACTGGTTTGAGCCCAGGTGAGCAGGTTCGCATCAAAGCAGGCTGGAAGTACTTTCCCGGGGTGGACGACATCTCGCTTGAGGTCGTCTGATGCTCCAAGCGCTGTTTGCGGTCCCAGTCCTCGTAACGGAACTGGGCATATCTGAACGTGAACGCAGCGTTCTCTGCGAGCGTGCCCTGGCCGCATACCGGGCCAACAACTCGAACGGGAAACCCTGGTCTAGGGCTACTCGGGAGTCTCTGGCAGTCCAAGAGCCGGTTTTTGAGGCTCTCTTTGCAATGGTCTCTAGGGTTGCAGAAGTTGCATTTGGAGTCCATGTCGCATCCATCACCGGTCGCGAATTGGTTCAGTTTGATGGCGATTTTGTCCCTCCGCATGTTGAGCCGTCCGCGCTGTCTGCCATCTACTGGATTGATGCCGCAGCTGAACCCAAACATGCGTGTGGGGATCACAACGGATCGCTAGTTCTTCAAAGCCCAGTTGGCCCTTTCGGGACCAAGGGGTTACCGATTGAGGAAAGGGTCCGATTCATTGATCCAAAGCCAGATCAATTGCTAATTTTTCCAAGCCACTTAGTTCACTTCGGCCATGTCTATCGATCTGAAAAGCCCAGTGTCGAGATTCATTTTGAAATGGAAATCGCTTGATCTTTTTTTCTTTCTCACGAATAGGAAGTTATGAGTACTTTTTTGATTCACACACTAATTCCTGGTGGGCGGGAAGGTCCAACCCTTTGCTACGACAACCAGACATCCTTGTTGACCGATTCGCTAACTGGGCAACCAGTTGTGAAATCTTTTGCTTCTGAGCCTGCAAACAATCATGTATTCGCAACCAGCAAAGACACCCCTGCAAAAAAGAATTCCCCACGAGTCTTGAAGATATCTCTTGGGCTTTCTTGCAACTATGAGTGTGAGTACTGCTCGCAGCGATTTGTTCCGCGCGCTGCTGAAACGAATCCCGCTGAGGTGCAGTCTTTCATTGATGGCCTTGATGAGTGGGTAACTTTGCCCCCCGAGCGGATTGAGTTTTGGGGTGGAGAGCCACTTGTTTACATCAAAACATTGCGACCACTTGCCCAGCTGCTGCGCGCAAAGTATCCCCGCGCCCATTTTTCAGTGATTACCAACGGTTCGCTGCTGAATGCGGATGTAAACGAATGGCTGGACGATATGGAATTCAGTGTTGGCATCTCTCATGATGGCCCTGGCCAACATGTACGAGGCCCTGATCCACTGGATGATCCTGAAAAGCGAGCCGCCATCATGGATCTTTATCAGCGGCTTGCTCCAAAGGGTCGTGTAAGTTTTAACGCGATGCTCAACCGCTCAAATATTTCTAGAGCTGCCATTCAGCAGTTCTTTACCGAACTGACCGGAGACCCTGAGGTCATGATCGCAGAAGGAGCTTTTGTTGATGCTTACGACCCAGGCGGGCTCGCGCTCTCGCTACCTTCCAGTGAAGCCCATGCGTTTCGTCGATCATCATTTCAGGAAATCCGCCAAGGTAAAGCAGACAGGGTCTCTGGCGTAAGGGATCGGGTTGCATCATTCATTAACTCGATTCGCCTTCAACGACTCGCATCGAGTTTGGCGCAAAAGTGTGGAATGGATAGTACTGAAGCAATCGCAGTTGATCTCCGGGGCAATGTGCTGACCTGCCAAAACGTGAGCGCGCAGTCAACTGCGCCTAACGGTGAGAGCCACCGCATTGGCCACGTCAGTTCTCTGGCCTCTGTTGAGCTTCGGACTGCAACGCATTGGTCGAAGCGCGATGAGTGTCCAAAGTGTCCAGTGCTTCACATCTGCAAGGGCGCGTGCATGTTCTTGGAGGGGCCGCTTTGGGAAGCCTCGTGTAACAACGCCTATTCCGATGCACTCCCAATCTTTGCGTCTGGAATTGAGTTTCTGACTGGCTTGGTGCCTGTCTTCATAGAAGGAGACATCCCAGAGGCTCGAAAGGATGTTTTCGGACTTACACACACCAATGCCAAAGGGGAGGAAGTCACTCGCAAACCATTCCCCGTTCCGGTTGTTGCCGCTTAACAATAAAAATTCTTATTTCAAACCCGCCAGGTTCACTCCTGTGCGGGTTTTTCTTTTTTGGAGATACCCATGACAGAAGAATCCACAAATACCCAAAACGCTGACATCCTGAACCTGCGCCCTGAAGATCTTGATGAGTTGCTCACCCGCGCCGCCGAGCGAGGAGCCGAGCGCGCTTTGGCCTGCCTTGGCCTTGAGAACGGGCACGCTGCCCGCGATATCCGTGACTTGCGGGGTCTTATCGATGCATGGCGTGAAGCGCGCCGAACGGTCTGGCAGACCACAGTCAAGGTTCTGACCACTGGTGTGTTGGCTGCACTGTTGGTCGGCATCGCCATCAAGTTGCGGCTGATGGGAGGTCCCCAATGATTGAGACACTATTGGGTGGTTTGTTGGGCGGTGCGTTTCGATTGGCACCTGAAGTCCTGAAGTGGTTCGACCGGAAAGGTGAACGTGGCCACGAGTTGGCCATGCAGGACAAGGCGCTCGAGTTTGAAAAGCTGCGTGGTGCGCAGCGCATGTCCGAGCTAGGTGCGGCTGCCAACGGCGCTTGGAACACCGGCGCAATCGAAACTCTGCGCGATGCCGTGCGTGCCCAGGGCGAAAAAACTGGGTTGGGATGGGCAGATGCGCTTTCTAGCTCTGTGCGCCCAGTGATTACATACTGGTTCATGGCGCTGTACTGTGCGGCAAAGACGGCGGCATTTGCGGCTGCCCTGTATGCCGGTTCCGACTGGGGTACAGCAGTTCTGCACGCTTGGACTGAAGCCGATCAGGCGCTATGGGCTGGGGTGCTGAACTTCTGGTTTTTGGGCCGCGTGTTTGACAAGGTTCGGCCGTGATCGAAGTGCCGCAGGCAGCGATCGACTTGGCCAAGCGGTTCGAGGGGTTCTGCCGGGTGCCTAAGTCAGACCCTGACCGCGCTTATCCGTATGTCTGCCCGGCAGGTTTTTGGACGATCGGGTACGGCCATCTTTGCGATGCCAAGCATCCGCCAATCACTATGGAAGAGGGTGAGGCTTATCTCGCTGCCGACATGGCCGATGCACTGCGAGCCACACTGCGCTACTGCCCGGTACTGGCCACTGAGCCAGAGGGGCGGCTTGCGGCCATTGTTGATTTCACATTCAACCTTGGTGCTGGCCGGTTGCAGGCGTCTACGCTTCGACGGCGTGTCAATCAGCGGGATTGGGCGGGTACGGCGCTGGAGTTACGCAGGTGGATTTACGGCGGCGGCAAAGTGCTCCCGGGCTTAGCAATTAGGCGGGAGGCAGAGACTTTGCTGCTTTTTTGAGCAACCTGTTGATCTTTCTTTTGCCGATCCATCCACCTGATAGCGCCCTGGGCGAGGATGGCACCAATGATGGCCATAGGGCTTGGTTCAGTCCTTGAGTGGGTATTTTGATCGACCGTGACCACCCATTCCAGTAGATCGTGACCAGTGAA
>JAOATL010000020.1 GCA_030158125.1 Limnohabitans sp.
TTCACTGGTCACGATCTACTGGAATGGGTGGTCACGGTCGATCAAAATACCCACTGGGCACACATCATGGTGCTGTGCAGCCTCCTCACCTGGACGCCTATCTCAACGAGTTCGTCTTTCGCTTCAACAGGCGAACATCCAGCTTTCGTGGCTTGCTTTTTTATCGCCTACTGCAGCAGTCTATGCAGACTGATCCCTATACATATCGAGACATGGTTAAAACAAGCTAATATGCTGGACATTCATCCAGTGGTTTGATGCTTATGGAGCTAAAAGGATACCCCTTTTTTATAGCCAGTGGTGCTTGGCGGGTCGAATTCTGCAGGCGCCTATGGTTATAATTCCGAGGCTTTGCCAAGTGATGCCCCTGAGGGGGAAGCGCCTGGCTAAGATCGCACGCAGCAGTTGATTCCAAACCGCTTGCGCAAGTTATAAAACCTCGACCTCTTTTGAATGGCAGACTTTTGCAATTGAACAGGGCCGAAAAACAAGGAAGAAAAATGATTGCATCTTCAATCAAAGCAGAAGTCGTTAAGGCCAATGCCCGCGCTGCCAATGACACTGGTAGCCCCGAAGTCCAAGTGGCTTTGCTCACAGCTCGTATCAACGAGTTGACACCTCACTTCAAAACACACGCCAAAGACCACCACGGTCGCCGCGGTTTGTTGCGCATGGTGAGCCGTCGTCGTAAATTGTTGGACTACTTGAAGTCCAAAGACGCTGACCGCTACGTTGCTCTGATCGCCAAACTTGGCCTGCGCAAATAAGCGTATCGAAAGATGACAAGCGCCTGAGTTAGCCCGCTAGCTCAGGCGCTTTCTACTTTAAGTTTTCTAAAAAGACGTTTTCAGACCGAACCCGCGCTGTGTCATTCCATCAATCATCTGTGATTGAGCAGATCATTCATGGAATGGCATCGAGTTCAGACTGCAAATATCTAGGCTTTTCAGTGCAGCCGTTTGCACTGTGATTTTCTGGAGTTACTCAACATGTCCATTTTTAACAAAGTGACAAAAACCTTCCAATGGGGCCAACACAAGGTCATCATGGAAACCGGCGAAATTGCACGCCAAGCATCCGGCGCTGTGCTGGTCAACATCGAAGACACCGTGGTTCTGGCCACAGTGGTGGCTTCTAAAAATTCCAAAGCAGGTCAAGACTTTTTCCCCTTGACCGTGGATTACATCGAGAAAGCATACGCAGCCGGCAAAATCCCTGGCAGCTTTTTCAAGCGCGAAGCCAAGCCTAGCGAGTTGGAAACCCTCACCAGCCGTTTGATCGACCGTCCTATTCGCCCTCTGTTCCCAGAAGGCTTCTACAACGACGTGCACGTTGTGGTGCACACCGTTTCTTTGAACCCTGAAGTCGATGCCGACATCGCAGCTTTGATCGCTGTGAGCGCTGCATTGTCTGTTTCTGGCGTGCCTTTCAATGGCCCTATCGGCGCTGCACGCGTGGGTTACATCAACGGCGAATACGTGTTGAACCCTGGTCAAACACAACGCAAAGACAGCCAAATGGACTTGGTCGTTGCCGGTACAGAAGCTGCCGTGTTGATGGTGGAATCTGAAGCGCAACAATTGTCTGAAGAGATCATGTTGGGCGCTGTGGTGTTTGGCCACGAGCAAGGCAACATTGCGATCAACGCCATTCACGAATTGGTGCGCGATGCTGGCAAACCCGCCTGGGACTGGACGGCGCCTGCCAAGGACGAAGCTTTGATTGCCAAAGTGAACGCCCACGCAGAAGAAAAACTCCGCGCTGCCTATCAAATTCGCAACAAGCAAAGCCGTACTCAGGCTTGCCGCGAAACATACGCCGCCACCATGGCCGCTTTGAAAGCTGACGGCGTTGAATTCGACAGCGTCAAAGTTGAAGGCATGTTGTTTGACATCGAAGCCAACATCGTTCGTAGCCAAATTTTGGCAGGCGAGCCCCGCATCGACGGCCGCGACACACGCACTGTGCGTCCTATCGAAATTCGCAACTCTGTGTTGCCACGCACACACGGTTCTTCTTTGTTCACACGTGGCGAAACACAAGCCTTGGTGATCGCCACTTTGGGTACAGAGCGCGATGCACAACGCATTGACGCCTTGGCCGGTGAATACGAAGACCGCTTCATGTTGCACTACAACATGCCTCCCTTTGCCACTGGCGAAGTGGGCCGCATGGGCTCTACAAAGCGTCGTGAAATTGGTCACGGCCGTTTGGCCAAGCGTGCTTTGGCCGCTGTGTTGCCTACCAAAGAGGAATTCCCTTACACCATGCGTGTGGTCTCTGAAATTACAGAGTCCAATGGTTCCTCCTCCATGGCTTCTGTGTGCGGTGGCTGCTTGTCCTTGATGGACGCTGGCGTGCCCATGAAAGCACACGTGGCCGGTATTGCCATGGGCCTCATCAAAGATGCCAACCGATTTGCCGTGTTGACCGACATCTTGGGCGACGAAGATCATTTGGGTGACATGGACTTTAAAGTGGCCGGTACCACCAACGGTGTGACTGCTTTGCAAATGGACATCAAAATCCAAGGCATCACCAAAGAGATCATGCAAGTGGCATTGGCACAAGCCAAAGAAGCGCGTATGCACATCTTGGGCAAAATGCAAGACGCCATGAGCGAAGCCAAAACAGAAGTGTCCAACTTCGCACCCAAGCTCTTCACCATGAAGATCAATCCCGAGAAAATTCGCGATGTGATCGGCAAGGGCGGCGCCACCATCCGTGCGTTGACCGAAGAAACGGGCACACAGATCAACATCAACGAAGACGGCACGATCACCATCGCGGCTGCAGACGGTGCCAAGGCTGACGAAGCCAAACGCCGCATTGAGCAGATCACGGCCGAAGTTGAAATCGGCAAAGTGTACGAAGGCCCTGTCACCAAGTTGTTGGACTTCGGTGCCTTGATCAATTTGTTGCCTGGCAAAGATGGCTTGTTGCACATCAGCCAAATTGCACACGAGCGCGTTGAAAAGGTGTCCGACTATTTGCAAGAAGGTCAGATCGTTAAAGTCAAAGTGCTCGAGACCGATGAAAAAGGCCGCGTGAAATTGTCCATGAAAGCCTTGATCGATCGTCCTGCTGCGCCTGCGCATTCAGAGTAATCGACGAACAGGCAACGTACAAGGAACGAAGAGGGGTTGACCATGAAGAAAAAGCTCATTGCTGGTAACTGGAAGATGAATGGCAGTTTGGCTGCCAACGCATCTTTGTTGCAGGCGGTGTTAGACGGCAGCAAAGGCATGAATTGCCAAGCTGCTGTGTGTGTGCCCGCGGCATATTTGTCGCAGTTGCAAGCCATTCTGTCGGGTCAATCGCTCATCGCCCTGGGTTCGCAAGATGTGTCAGCACAAGAGGCGGGTGCCTTTACAGGCGAAATCTCTGCTGACATGTTGAAAGATTTTGCGGTGCGCTACGCCATCGTGGGTCATTCGGAGCGTCGCCAGTACCATGCAGAGTCGGATGCCACTGTGGCCCTCAAAGCGCAGCGCGCGTTGTCGGCTGGCATCACACCCATTGTGTGTGTTGGCGAAACGTTGGCCGACCGAGAGGCTGGTAAAACTGAAGAGGTGGTGAAGCGCCAATTGGCTGCTGTCATCCACACCAACGGCCATTGCATCAGCGAAATTGTGGTGGCCTACGAGCCTGTGTGGGCCATCGGTACCGGCCGCACGGCATCGCCCGAACAGGCGCAAGAAGTTCACGCAGTTTTGCGTGCACAGTTGAAGGCGGCCACGTCGCATTCAGAGCGTATTTCTATTTTGTATGGCGGCAGTATGAATGCCGCCAATGCCGCACAGTTGCTGGCACAACCCGACATTGATGGTGGCTTGATTGGCGGTGCTGCCCTCAAGGCGCCAGACTTTTTGGCCATCATGGCCGCAGGTTCAACGGCCGCTTAAGCGTGCTTGAACTTTAGACAGACGTTATTTTGATTTGGAGCAAAGCATGAATGCAATGATCACCGTAATTTTGGCTGTACAGATGTTGTCAGCCTTGGCCATGATTGGCTTGATCTTGGTGCAACACGGCAAAGGTGCTGACATGGGCGCAGCCTTTGGCAGTGGCGGCTCTGGCAGCTTGTTTGGAGCTTCTGGTGGCGCTAACTTTTTATCTCGCACCACGGCCGTCTTGGCTGCTGTGTTTTTTGTCAGCACCCTGATGTTGGCTTATTTTGGCAATCTCCGTCCAGCAGCTACGGGCAGTGTTTTGGAGGGGGCCGCTGTTGTGACGCCCGCAGCACCTGCCGATACCAGTACGGCATCTCAAATTCCAGGCAATGCACCTGCTGCTTCAAAGTAAGCGCATCGGCCGTCTCAAAACTTCTTGAGGCAGCTTGTAAATTTCAGCATTTGGCCCTCAAGATCGGCCTGGTTTAGGGGTAAACTACGAGTTGTTCTGAGCGCCAATTCCCTTTATGGGGTGCCTCATGCCATCGGAGCAAAAAATAACCGCCGTCGTGGTGAAATTGGTAGACACGCTATCTTGAGGGGGTAGTGGCGAAAGCTGTGCGAGTTCGAGTCTCGCCGACGGCACCA
>JAOATL010000021.1 GCA_030158125.1 Limnohabitans sp.
CCCACGACCCCTTGGTTCGTAGCCAAGTACTCTATCCAGCTGAGCTACAGCCGCGAAGCTGTGGATTGTAGCACGGGATTTTGGGCTGTTGCAATGGTTCTGAAAAAATCTGTCATAAGCCTCCAAAAGTGCACTACCGCTGCTGTCCCTTTGCATCCATTTGCTTTCAGATGGTGCACCCTTGACCCAAAAGCGTGGATTCATCGGCCTTACTGGGCGGCACAGGTCTTACAAACTCCTTCCTCAAGATTTACTTCATTGGAGATGTTTCATGCCAACCACATCCCGTGTTTGCAAACACGCAAAGCCGACTTGGTCATTTCAACTTTAGGCAAAAAACCCCGAGCAAGAAAAGTCATCGACTTCACATCGGCTTTACGCCATCTCTTCACGTCGAACAGGTCAAAGCTCTAGAAAAAGCACTCAGCGGCGAAGTGTTAATGCATTTGGAATTTTTGCAGACCAAAGAAGGCGAATTCAATTGCAGTGGGCTGCAACTGGTTCACTACACCACCGAAGCACGGCTGAATGAAATCATGGACATCTACCGCAGCCACGGCGTGCAAATTAACAATCCCCATGTTTACATCATTGAAGATGGCAAGCAAAACAACCTAGACCCCGCTGTGGTCAAAATGAAGGAGCGCTTCGACCCCTTCGGTCTGCTCAACCCCGGCAAACTTCGATCCTGGGTTCAACGCTGAGCGTGCGCCCTTTACCGCTCACTGGCAATGTGCCGACCACGTGACCAAATTTTGCAAAAACATTTGACTCACCCGCAGTTCATTCCCAGCAGAAAAGCCAGCGGAGTGCGGCGTCAACATCACATTGGGCAAAGCCCACAAAGGCGAATTTGGTGACAAGGGCTCGTGCTCAAACACATCCAGAAACGCGCTGCCTAGCCCGCCTTGGCTCAGTGATTGAATCAAATCTTTTTCAACAATCACCTCGCCTCGCGCCACATTGATCAAGCCTGCGCCTGGAGGCAACAGGGCAAGTGTTTTTGCATTGATCAAGCCACGGGTTGTGTCGGTTAAGGGGCACAGCAATACCAACCAATTTGTTTCTGGCAAAACACGTTCAAACTCTTGAAACGTGATCATCTGGGGCTGCCCTGAGTTGTTGTGGTGCTTGGCCTGGGGCGATTGCCGAACAACCGTGATGTGGAGTGACAACATTTGAAGAAATTGCGCCAAACGCTGCGCAATGGGACCCCACCCCACCAGCACCACATGTTGCCCAGCCAAGTCCTTAGGCAATTCTCCGCCCAGCAAGGGCGCCCACTTGCGTTCTTGCATGGCATGTACAAGTTGCGGAAATTTGCGAGACAAAGCCAGCAGGCCGGCCAATGCCGTTTGCGCAACCACCTCGGCATTGGCGCCTGATGATGTGGCAATCTGTACGCCTTTGGCTTTGAGCCGCACATAGACATCCCGATCGGCCCCAGCCGAGTGAATGTGAACCCAACGCAATTGCGCTGATTCTTCCAGAACTTGGTAACACGCCTTCAAGCTAGGCGCCAACTCGTGTTTGGTAGAGAGACCCGTGACATCTCGCGAGACAAAGGCGGCATCGAAATCTCGACGGGCCGATGCGATGGCGTCTTCAAAGCTGACACATTCAACAACACGGCCGGGCAATGCCGCGTCAATCTGCGAGCGCAAGCTTTGAAGGGCCAAGTCTGACATCAAAATTTTCATACAAATCACATCGCCATGTTGGCCGTCATACAACGCTGAATCAAGTCTTGTAACTGGGGTCCATGCGATCGAGTTTGCGCAGCAATGCCGGCCATTCCATCAGGCCGTAGGGCCTGCGTGTGCTGGGCTGGTAGTTGTTCCAAGTTTCTTCCAACACACTTTTCGACACTTTGGTGAAGGGTGTATTGCAGGCCATGGCGGCCAACTGCGATTGACACGACAACTCCAAACGATGCATCCAGTTGAAAGCTTCACCCACACTCTTGCCAACCGTTAGCGCGCCATGGTTGCGAAGAATCAAGGCTTCACCCTGACCCAAGTCGGCAAGCAAAGAGGCCTTCTCTTCATTGTTGAGCACCACGCCTTGATAGTCGTGATAAGCAATTTTGAGAAACCGCATCGAAGTTTGGGTCAGTGGCAACAAGCCACACTCCAAGGAAGACACCGCCATGGATGCCCAACTGTGGGTGTGGATGACGCATTTAACTTCAGGCCTGGCTTCGTGAATGGCACTGTGAATCACATAACCCGCTTTGTTGATGCCGTAGTTGAGGTCACCAAAATCGGGTTTGTCCAAAATGTTGCCTTGAATGTCAATTTTGATCAGACTCGATGCTGTGATTTCTTCGTACATCATGCCGTAGGCGTTGATCAAGAAAGCACCATGCTCTCCAGGAACGCTACACGACACGTGATTGGCCATCATGTCGGACATGCCGTAGATGTCAACCAGCCGATAACAAGCGGCCAAATCGACACGCGCTTGCCACTCTTCTGGTGAGCAGCGCTGCTTCATAGATTCAATCTTCAAAATACCGTTGTCACTCATGATCAACTTTCTCGATTCTCTTTGGATGGGGTGCACAGCATGCCTGATGTCCACGGGAGAATACCTCACGAACCATCTGGCAACCGCCCTCCATTGCAAGCCAAGGGTAAACCCTCAATTGCGACGCTGTATGACGGGTTCAGGGTGCCGATCACGCTAACATCCAAAGCATGTTGACTTACAGCCCTCACGACATCGCGCAACGGCACATCCGTTTGAATGGCGCTTCCAATTTTCGAGACATTGGTGGATATGCAGGCCACGAGGGTCGCCCCGTCAAATGGCGAAAAATTTTTCGGTCCGACCACTTGGCTGCTTTGAACACAGCCGATTTAGAACAGCTTCACCAATTGGACGTCAGGCGTGCATTTGACTTTAGAGGTGTGCACGAAAGCCAGGCGCAATCGTATGCGTGGCCATCGATTGAACGACACAGCCTTAGCATCGAGCCGACTGTGGTTCAACGCTTACAAGCACAGCACCTCACAGGCAAGCCTTTAACGGCGGCCGATGCACTTGACGCGATGCAGACCACCTACCGCGATTTTGTGCGAGCCGACTCGCATCGGTTTGCGCAATTGTTTGACCACATGCTCGAAACACCAGAGCCTCTGCTTTTTCACTGTACGGCAGGCAAAGACCGGACAGGCCTGGCCGCTGCCCTCATTTTGTCGGCATTGGGCGTTTCAGAGGCGGACATATGGCAAGACTATTTACTCACCAACCAACTGTACAAACGAAACAGCACGGGCAACACCACACTGTCGCCTGATGTGCTGAAAATTGTCTGGGAAGTGCAAGAGAGCTTTTTGAAAGCATCGCTGGATGTCATTCAAGAAGACCACGGCGGCATGCCCAATTACCTTCAACAGAAATTGGGGCTGTCGGCTGCGGCTTTGCTAAAGCTTCGCGCGACGTATTTAGAGTGAATGCGCGGGTGCTACAGCGGCACCCCCTATGTTGTGTCGCGCCAAAGATTGCGCCACAAAACCAGAGACCTTCACGTCCTCTACGAAGTGCTTCAAATAAGCTTGCGCTTCTGTGCTGCGTGTTTTGGGCAAGCCCATGGCTTGCTCAATGACCATGAAGCGGCCGGGCAATAAACGCAAGTTGGGCAGGCGCTGGGCGTCCATCTCAAGTTGTTGCTTCACACCAGCGGCCACCTCCAAATTTTCTGAAACAAAAAAATCGACGGTTGTGGGCGATGTGGGTGCCCGCAGAATTTGGGCATGTTTGATTTCACGCGTGAGGTACAAGTCGTATGCACTGCCCTTGCCTACTGCGATTCGGGTGCCACTTGCGTCGACCTCATCATTGCGCGTCAGGGGCGAATCCTTCGACACCAAATAGCTGCCTTCAATGAGCACATAGGGTGCGGTGAATGCAATGCCTTGACCGCGCACGGGGTCGATTGCAAAAAATCCAAAGTCTGCAACTCCGTTTGTCACGGCATCCACCGATTTGCCTGCGGCATCAAAAACCACCAATTTAAGCGGTAAACCCAAACGCTTGGCAAGTTCAGTGGCCAAATCAATTGAAACGCCATAGGGCTGGCCATTGGCATCTGCGTTGGCCAAAATGGGGTTTCCTAAGTTGATCGCTGCACGCAAGGTGCCGGTAGGTGCAAATTCAGTTTTCAGCATAAAAAAAGGTGAGCGGTTCAATAGACCGCTCACCTTAGATGATACCGACGGAATGTGTCGATTTACAAGCCGATTTTGCCGCCATCATTTTTGGTAATGACCAACGTCGCTGAACGTGGGCGACCCAATGGTCCATAAGCGGCACTCATGCCGCCACCATTGCCTGGCCATGTGCTTTCAACAGTCAAAGCAGCAGAAGTACCCCAAGCAGGCGTGTTTTCACCCGGATGCTGAATGTTCACAAACAGGGTTTTGCCATCGGCTGTTTCAGTCAATCCCGTCACTTCTGCGCCTTTGGGGGCTACCAAGAATCGACGCAAACGCGACTCACCCAGCACGCCACCAATGAATGTTTTGGTCACGCCTTTGGAGGTCGAAGTACCAGCGGTCAGTTCGTTGTCTACATAGAACTCTCCGCCGTCGCCGACAGAACCCGGCACAGAAGCCAACAGCATGCAGTTGGTTTCGTCTGTGAAGGCACCATCGTCGGTTTGAATCCAGCAGATGCCGGTGCTCTTGCTGAACCACAAACCATCGGGCGAAGAGAAGCTGTTGTTGGCAGTCAATTTAGACAAGTTCACATTGGCGGGCATGTCTTCTTCAGCGCCAAACACATAAATGTCCCACTTGAAACCAAGCGCAGTGCTTGAATTGTCTTGCTCTTTGAATCGAATGATGTGGCCGTTGGGGTTACCAGAACCTTTTTTGCCATCGGCATCGTTGTAAGAACGTGGGTTTGCACCATCGGCGGTAGCAGGTGTGCGGTTTGCGGCACTGTTGTTGGTCAGCGCAAAATAAATTTCACCATTCGCCGGGTTAACGGCGCCCCACTCTGGACGGTCCATCTTGGTTGCGCCAACAGCATCAGCGGCCAAACGTGTGTGAACATAAATCTCTGCTTGATTGGTGAACGTAAAACCAGCGGCACCCGCATAAGAAGTGATCAAGGGATTGCTGATGTTCAGTTCAACCCACTCGCCTGCGCCTGTGCTGCTGAACTTGGCCACATACAGTTTGCCTTCGTTCAAGTATTTGTTGCCCGCAGCCATGCCACCACCAATGTCAGCTGCATCCCAGTTGGCGGCAGAGACAAACTTGTAGATGTATTCATTGCGGCTATCGCAACCCATGTAAAACGCCAGTGGTTTGCCCACCACAGGAATTCCGCACACAGCCGCCTCATGCGCAAAACGACCCAGTGCAGTGCGCTTAGCGGGGCGTGCTGTTGGATTCAAAGGATCAACTTCCAAAATGTAGCCAAAGGTCTGTGGCTCTTGGCGGAAGTCTGCGGCTGCACTGGCGCCCACTGCCGCCACGTTCCAGCGGGAAAAGCGAAAGTCTGTGTCATCCATGTCTGTGGGGGTGTACCAACCTTGGCCAGAACCCGTGGTGGCGGTGCTAGACAGGGCCACACTGCTAACGCCGTAACGCTTGCGTGACGCAATGATTTTGGCCTCAGGCAAGGCCGCGCCAGCTGGCATGTTCCAGTATGCGGCCCAGTTTTCTTCACAGCCCAAATAAGTGCCCCATGGTGTCAAGCCGTGCCCGCAATTGTTCAAAGTGCCGCGGGCGGTAGCGCCGCTGGTGTCAAAACGTGTGACAAACATGCTTCGAATAGAACTCAGATGGGCGGCAGGCCCTTGAACATCCACCACGGTTTGCGGCGTGATGCGACGATTCAAAGCCGAATCCGTGATGTAGCCCGTAGGCTTGCCAGATGCATCCAACGAAATTTCGGCAACAGAAATGCCGTGCAAATTGATTTCTTTCAGAACTTCCAAACCCGGGCGTGCTTTGGTATCCCAGTCGCCAAATTGTGAAAATTTCTTGCCATTCACGCCGCCAGAAGTCTGGCCTTTGGGATGCAAGAAATGAGAGTCAGCAGAACTCTCGTGATTCACCGCCAACACAGCACGGGCTGTGGCTTTGGTGCTGTAACGGCCATTGGCGTCGATGTAGAAAATGTCCATGCCATCGTGGTGATCGCCAATGCGCTCATTCCAGTCATCGGTTTCCAAACCTTGACCCGAGAACTGCGTCACATTGCTGGTCAAACGATCACCGGTGGCGTGCAACACTTTGACGCTATAGCCAGCAGGCACAAGCACTTGGTCCAAAATGCTTTTGGTAACGGCATTGAAACCCAGCAAGGATGAGCTGGGCAACTCACTGAGCGTTGGGGTTGTCAAACCACCACAGCCAGGCAGCATTGGCAATGCAAACATGGCGGCAAGGCCCATGCCACCTCGCAACATGTTGCGGCGAGAGGGATCTTTCAAGGCCTGCGTGAGTACGTCTTGGAAGTGAACGTTGGAAGAATTGTTGCAGTCGATATCGTCATTGATTGGCATGTCAAGCTCCTATAAAAAAATCTATAGGCGCACTATGTCCAACTCAAGTTAAATATTTATGACGCAAATAATAAATTTACAAGACAACGCGCGAAGCAGGAAACACCAACACAAAACGCGAACCCTTGCCAAGTTCACTTTCAATTTTCAGTTCACCACCGTGTCGCTGCATCACATGCTTGGCAATGGACAAGCCCAATCCAGTACCACCCGACTCACGTGATCGACTTCTGTCAACTCTGTAAAACCGTTCGGTCAGACGGGGGAGATGTTCTGAAGCAATGCCTGGGCCAGTGTCCACCACACTGAACTGAATTCTTTGATCCGGCAACACCGTCCACAGCGCTGTGATCAAGCCACCTGCTGGTGTATAACGAACAGCGTTGTTCACAAGATTTGAAACGGCACTGTGCAACTCCTTTGCAACGCCCAAAATTTGAACGCCCTCAGGCGCTTCAAAATGCAACACTTGAGGCTCATCGGCCGACACATGTTGCGAGGCTGACAAGCCGCGTGCCTCTGATTCAATGGCCCCCATCAAATTGCTTAGCAAAACGGGATCGCTGCTTGATGGCAAGCTGCTTCCCTCTAGCTGCGACAAGATCAATAAATCATTCACCAGTTCCTGCATTCGCAATGCTTGCGTCGACATCAACCCCAAGTATTGCTCACGCTCTTGTTCATTCAAGGGCAAGTTCTGCAATGTTTCTATGAACCCGCTCATCACGGTCAATGGCGTTCTGATTTCATGCGAAACATTGGCCACGAAGTCGCGCCGCATGGCATCGGCATGCGCCACGGCTGTCACGTCACGCGTCAACAGCAGCTGCCTGTTTTCTCCATAATTGTGCAACTGAACAGATAACTTGACCGTGTGTTGCAGCGATGCGTTGCGACCATCGATGATCACCTCGCCTTCGTGAACATCTGTGCTGAGGTATTTTTTGAAGACAGGATCACGGACCAAGTGCACCACGTGTTGCATCAGGTCTCTTTTGGCATCCATGCCCAAGTGCAGCGCAGCGGTTTGATTGCACCATTCGATTCTGCCTTCAGGATCTAGCAGCACCACACCGTTGGGTGAAGCCTGGATGGCCAACAAAAAATCTTGCAATCTTTGCTGTTCAAGTTTGGTTTGTTTGCGCTGTTCATTGAGAATGCGTTTCATGCGGTCGATGAGATCGCCCCAAATCCCCCCCATTTCCGGCGGCTCTTGCACATTGTTGTGGCGCAACCAATTGGCCAATTTTTGGCCCTTCCACAGATCTTTCAAGAGCGTGTAAACACACACAATCAAGGCGCCCGCCAACAGCCCCTGTGGCCCGTCAAGCCAGAAGCCGGTGGCCGAGGCAACGGCCATGCCAAAAACCAAACCGAGGGTTCTAGAAAACATATCGATGGGTTGCTCGTAACTTAAGCAGCAGACTGCGACGCTTGCCAATTGTCCGTGAAGCGATAACCTGCCCCGCGAACTGTTTCAACCATGCAGCCAGCTGCACCCAGTGCTTCGCGCAAGCGTTTGACGTGGACATCGACCGTGCGCTCTTCAATGAAAACGTGGTCACCCCATACCCGGTCAAGCAGCTGGCCACGGCTGTGCACTCGCTCTTTGTGCGTCATGAAATACTGCAGCAGCTTAAATTCAGTGGGGCCCAATTTGAGCGCTTGGGCCTGAAAGCTGACACGGTGTGTATCAGCATCCAATACCAAATCGCCCAATTGAATGCGCCCGGCTGATTGATCAGGCGCCCGTCTTCTGAGGACGGCACGAATTCTTGCCAGCAATTCTTTGGTAGAAAATGGTTTGACGATGTAATCGTCCGCACCGGCGTCCAAGCCCGCTACACGGTCGACTTCATCGCTTCTGGCCGTGAGCATCAAAATTGGAACTGATTGCGAGCGTTTGTCTGAACGCCACTTTTTAGCCAAGGACAAACCACTTTCTTTGGGCAGCATCCAATCCAACAAAATGACGTCTGGTAGCACATCGTCCAGTTCTTTTTGCGCAGTTTCCCCATCCATCGCCCATATTGGTTGAAACCCATTGTGGCGCAAGTTCACTGCAATTAACTCGGCAATTGCAGGTTCATCTTCCACAATGAGAATGCGTGGCAGGCTTCTCATTTAACTGCAGACTCCACATCGGCCAAGGCAATGTGCCGAACATCGGCACCCTTGACAACATAGATGATGAATTCAGCAATGTTTTTGGCATGGTCGCCAATGCGCTCAATGGCTTTGGCCACAAACAACAAGTCCAAACTGGCAGAGATGGTGCGCGGATCTTCCATCATGTAAGTCACAAGCTTGCGCACAAAGCCATCGAATTCAGCGTCAATCAAATCGTCCTCTTTCAGGATCGAAACAGCTTCAGTGACGTCTAAGCGGGCAAAGGCATCGAGCGCTTTGCGCAGCAAGCCAGACGCCAAATCGGAAGCAATGCGCAATTCCGAAGAAGGCAATGAGCGCGCGTTGCCCGTGGTAATGATGGATTTAACCATGCGTGCAATCTTCTCAGACTCGTCGCCCGCACGTTCCAGGTTGGCCGTGATTTTGGAGATGGCGATCAACAAGCGCAGATCGCGCGCTGTAGGCTGACGACGCGCAATGATTGAGGACAGATCGCGGTCAATCTCAACTTCCATTGAATTGACTTGCGCTTCGGTTGCAATCACTTGATCGGCAACTTCGCTGTTGAACTGTGACAATGAATAAACCGCATGGCGAATTTGCGATTCAACCAAACCGCCCAGCTCCAAAACACGCGTTGAAACACTGCCCAATTCGGCATCAAATTGACTTGAAATATGCTTGTCCATGATTTCTTTCTCCTGATTAGCCGAATCGGCCAGTGATGTAGTCTTCGGTCTCTTGGCGAACAGGTTTCATGAAAATTTGATCGGTCTCGCCAAATTCCATCAATTCACCCAAGTACATATAGGCGGTGTAATCGGAAACACGTGCTGCTTGCTGCATGTTGTGCGTCACGATGACCACGGTGTATTCACTCTTCAAAGTATGAACCAGCTCTTCAACCTTGCCAGTTGAGATGGGGTCTAGCGCGGAGGTTGGCTCGTCCAGTAACAAAATGGATGGCTTCACCGCAATACCGCGTGCAATGCACAAACGCTGCTGCTGCCCGCCCGACAAAGACAAGCCACTTTGGTTCAATTTATTTTTGACTTCGCCCCAAATGGCCGCTTTTTGCAACGCCCACTCGACCCGATCGTCCATGTCACTGCGCGATAGGTTTTCGTACAAACGAACACCGAAGGCAATGTTGTCGTAAATGGACATTGGAAATGGCGTTGGTTTTTGGAAGACCATGCCGATGCGTGAACGCAACAAGTTCAGATCTTGCTTGGGATTGAGAATGTTCTCTCCACCAAAATTAATCTCGCCCTCTGCACGTTGACCAGGATAAAGGTCATACATGCGGTTGAGGGTACGCAGCAAAGTCGACTTACCGCAACCAGATGGTCCGATGAATGCTGTGACGGTATTTTTCTGGATGTCTAAATTGATATTTTTGAGACCTTGAAACGCACCGTAATAAAAGTTCAGGTTACGAACTTCAAGGATAGTTTCTTTGGTGGCAGGCAATGTATTCATGTTGATGGAGGTGTTGAATGTTTAAGCTGCAACTTTTTCGCGGAAAACCACGCGCGCAATGATGTTGAGCGTCAAGACGGTGAGAGTGATCAACAATGCACCACCCCACGCCAAGCTGACCCAGTTTTCATAAGGGCTCATGGCAAATTGAAAGATGACCACTGGCAGGTTGGCCATGGGTTTGTTCATGTCGGCAGAGAAGAACTGGTTGTTAAGCGCAGTAAACAACAAAGGTGCAGTTTCGCCACTGACACGGGCCAGCGCCAATAAAAGGCCGGTCATCACACCGCTTTTGCCCCCCTTCAGTACAACAGACGTTGAAACCTTCCACTTTGGCGCACCCAATGCAAATGCAGCTTCGCGCAAACTCACGGGCACCAGTTTGAGCATGTTCTCTGTGGTGCGAACCACCACAGGGATTGCAATGAGAGAGAGTGCAATGGTGCCAGCCCAGCCAGAAAAATGCTTAGATGGCACAACCACCAGCGCGTACACAAAAAGGCCAATGACAATGGAGGGGGCCGACAACATGATGTCATTGACGAACCGGGTGATGGAGGCCATTTTGCTGCGATCGCCGTATTCCGACAAGTAAACTCCAGCCAGCACACCAATGGGCGTGCTGAGCAACGCGCATGACACCACAATCATCAAGCTGCCCACAATGGCGTTCGCCAATCCGCCGCCCTCAGAACCTGGTGCAGGCGTGCTTTGGGTCAACATGGCAAAACTCAATGCTGAGAAGCCTTTGACCATCAAAATAGCCAAAATCCAGAGCAAGAAAATCAAACCCACGGCCATGGCCGACATGGACAACACCAGGCCGATGAAATTCGCACGCTTGCGACGTGCGTAAATAGAGGGGTCTTTGTTCACAATGCCAATCATGTTTTCATTCCTTTCTTGGCTTCAGCACGGATCAACATCCATTTGGCCAAAGACAACACCACCAACGTGATCAAGAACAAGGCCAACCCCAGCGAAAACAAGGATGCGTAATGCAGCCCAGGCTCGGCTTCACCAAACTCGTTGGCCAACGTGGAGGCAATTGAGTTGCCTGGTGAGAACAAGGAGGGTGACAACTTGTGCGCATTACCAATGACAAATGTCACGGCCATGGTTTCACCCAAGGCGCGCCCCAAGCCAAGCATCACACCGCCTACAACACCAGTTTTGGTGTACGGCAACACAATTTTGGTCACCACTTCCCAAGTGGTGCAACCGATGCCGTAGGCAGACTCTTTCAAAATGGGCGGGACAATTTCAAAGACATCTCGCATGACAGATGCGATGAAGGGCAAGATCATCATGGCCAAGATCAAACCTGCAGCCAAAATACCGATGCCATTGAAGGCACCAGTGAATAAAAT
This sequence comes from Limnohabitans sp., assembly GCA_030158125.1. Lineage (GTDB taxonomy): Bacteria > Pseudomonadota > Gammaproteobacteria > Burkholderiales > Burkholderiaceae_C > Limnohabitans_A. Next base: position 11,506 of record JAOATL010000021.1, read on the forward strand.
GCCAATGCCGGGAATTTGTCCCAGTGTGCTTGCCAACGCCGGTTGTACATATTCGGCAAACAAGGGGGCAAACACAAACAAACCAAACATGCCGTAAATGATGGACGGCACGGCCGCCAGCAGCTCAATGGCTGTGCCCAAGGGCCGGCGCAATGGCATTGGGCATGTCTCAGTCAAAAATACAGCAATGCCAAAACTCAGTGGCAATGCAATCAAAATGGCGATGGTGGCCGTTGCGACTGTGCCAAAAATGGCAATCAAACCACCAAATTTTGAGTTGATGATGTCCCACTCAACTGTGTAGAAAAATTCAAAACCAAATGTGGTGAGCACTGGCCATGAACTGATGAACAACGAGACAATGATGCCGGTCAGTGCCAACAGCGTTGACAGCGCAAAGGCCATTGTGGTTTTTTCAAACAAATAGTCTTGCCACCGCTGCCAGCGCAAAACGCTTTGGCGGTGTGGCGTCATCAAGTTGTCTACGTCGTTCATGGTGCTCTCAGTTACTTCACGTTGACTTTGTTCCAAACGCTCTTGCGAATGAAGTCAGTTGTTGCATCAGGCATGGGCACATACTCCAAGTCTGTGGCCATTTTTTTGCCGTCTTTGAAGGCAAAGTCAAAAAACTTCATCACTTCGGCAGCGTTGGCTTTGTTGGTAGGCTCTTTGAACATCAAGATGAAAGAGGCACCTGTAATTGGCCAAGACTTGGCACCTGGTGCGTTGGTCAAGTAGATGCTCATGCCTGGAATTTTTGACCAATCTGTGCTGGCAGAAGCTGCAGCAAAGGTTTCGTCATCAGGCGCCACAAATTGACCGGCTTGATTGCGAAGGTTCATGTGTGACATGTTGTTTTTCTTGGCATAGGCGTACTCAACATAGCCTACAGAATTTTTGATGCGTGAGACGTTGGCGGCGACGCCTTCATTGCCCTTGCCACCCACTGACGAAGCAGCAGGCCATTTGACGGCAGCACCGGCACCCACTGTCGATTTCCAGTTGGCATTGACCTTGGCCAAATAATCTGTAAACACGGCCGTGGTACCTGATCCGTCTGCACGGTGCACCACCGTGATGGCGGCATCAGGCAAGCTCACACCTGGATTCAGATCGGCAATGCGTTTGTCGTTCCACTTTGGAATCACGCCGGCAAACACGTCGGCCAACAACTCGCCTGACAACTTCAACTGGCCTGGCTTGATGCCTTCAATGTTCACCACGGGCACCACGCCACCAATGATGGCAGGAAATTGAACCAAACCTTCTTTGTCCAAATCGGCAGCCGACATGGGGGCGTCGGTCGCGCCGAAGTCAACGGTCTTGGCTTTGATTTGCTTGATGCCACCAGAAGAACCAATGGATTGATAGTTCATGCTGTGGCCTGTTTTAGCTTTGTAGGCCTCGGCCCATTTGGCATAAATAGGGAAAGGAAATGTGGCGCCGGCGCCCGTCAATTCAGCCGCCATGGAAGTAGCAGCAACGGCTGCTAGGCCCAATGCTGCTAACAAAGTTTTAATCTTTAACATTTTGAATCCTTGATTCAGAGGTTGATACTCAGAGTGGTGTGTGCTTCAAGCTGCCGCTTTAATTGGCAATTTGTTGCATCACGCTCTTTAATCTAACGACCAATTGTGACAAATTCATGTCATTTTGGCCTTCAAGCCCATTCAAGCGCTCGGGACAAAACATTTGACAACGTCTTTGGATTGACACAATTTATCGGAGCATTGTCATCAAATCGACAAAAATAAGACACAAAATCAGAAAGATACGCGCAATATTGGCGCAGGATTGAAGTACTTAGATGCAAAACGGACAACTCATCGCAGCCATTGACTTGGGCTCCAACAGCTTTCGCCTGGAAATTGGCATCTTTGAAGATGGTCATATTCGACGTGTCGAGTACCTCAAAGAAACCGTTCGGCAAGGCAACGGACTCGACGCCGATCGACTGCTGTCCAATGAGGCCATGGTCCGAGGATGGGAATGTCTGGCCAGATTTTCAGAGCGATTGTCGGGCTTTGCCCCCAAGCACGTTCGTGCAGTTGCCACCCAAACGCTCAGAGAGGCCAAAAATCGGGATGATTTTTTGGTGCAAGCAGAAAAAACGCTCGGCTTTCCCATCGAAGTTATTTCTGGTCGTGAAGAAGCTCGCTTAATCTATGCAGGTGTCGTTAACCTGCTCCCGCAATCTAACGAAAAACGCTTGGTTGTTGACATCGGCGGCCGTTCCACCGAGATGATTTTGGGTCAAGGCTTCAAACCCAAAACCATGGAGTCTTACCGCGTTGGCAGCGTCAAGTGGTCCATGAAATATTTCGCCGATGGACAGTTCAGCCCCAGTTCATTTGAATGGGCCGAGGTTGCTGCAAAAGCAGTGCTGGATGAAGCTTTGGCACTCTACCCACACGCCGCCTGGGACGTGGCCTATGGCTCCTCAGGCACCATTGGCGCCGTGTCAGATGTACTGCACGCTGCTGGCTGGCCAGAGGACATCATTACCCGAGAAGGCCTAGACTGGTTAAAAGAAAAACTGATCAAAGCAGGACGCGCAGACGCTCTTCGCTTGGAGGGCGTCAAGGAAGACAGAAAACCGGTCATTGGCGGGGGTTTGGCGGTTTTATGTGCCTTGTTTGACCTCATGAAAATTGACACCATGCATGCCGCCCAAGGGGCATTGCGCCATGGCGTTTTGTACGATTTGGTTCAGCGCGAACACAGCACCGATCTGCGCAGCGCCATGGTGACAGCACTGGGAAATCGATTCGCAGTCGACAAAGCGCAAGCTGAACGTGTTCAAAAAACAGCCTTGAAACTCTTCAAAAGTCTCCAGGACAAAAGCAGCTGCGACACCGACAACGCAGCACGCCTAGAAAAAAAATTAAATTGGGCGGCCAGTCTGCTTGAAATTGGCACACGCATCTCGCACAGCGACTTTCACAAGCATGGCGCATACATCCTTGACAACGCAGACTTACCAGGCTTTTCCATGTCTGAGTTGCACAGACTGAGCCAACTCATCTTAGGACACCGAGGCAAGCTTAAGAAGCTGGAGTTGGAATTGAAAAATCACGAATTCATGATTCAACTCTTGAGTTTGCGAATGGCCAGCATTCTCTGCCACGCAAGGCGCGACCCTGATTTAAAAGGCTTCAGCCTTAAATATACAGATGGCACTTCCTCGGAACTGGTCATCCAGTGCAAAAAATCTTGGGTTCAGCTGTGGCCGCAATCAGCCCATTTACTGCGCGAGGAATGCCTTGCGTGGCAGAAAACACCTTGGCAAATTGCGTTTTCTGAAACCGCTTAAGTGTGCTTTCAACACGACGCCATTAAAGCAGTTCAGGGGTTTGGACCGTGACCACCACCGTTTGCGTCATGCCATCTCGAACCCTGCTTCTGAGCCACCAAACAGCACCCTTGCGAACTGCGCAATCGCCAGAGGGTAGCCCCAATAAATAGGCAATGGCTTGTCCCATGACCGGTTGATGTCCTGAAATCAAAACAGACATCTTGGAATCTGGCCACCCCACTGCCTGCAGCAAGTCATCGCGACTGGCGTGCGGCAACAACTCAGATTTGTACTTGACCTTGCGCCCAAGGTGTTTAACCGTTTGCTCACAACGCAAGGCGGGGCTGGACACCACTCTCAAGCCTTCTGGCAACTGTCGATCCAGCCACTGCCCCATGCGATGGGCTTGCTTGTCACCTTTAGGGGTTAAAACACGCAACAAATCCTCTTGCCCGTCCTCTGCTTCACATGCTTCTGCGTGGCGCCAAAAAATCAAATCCATGTCGGACCCATCATGCAATGTTTACTTTGCCTTGCGAATGGCAGGCGAATATTTTTGCATCAACAAGGCTTGTGCACTTTGAGGTTTATGGCCTTGCTTTTCTACGCGGCGGTACTTGCCATCAGCACTCAAGGTCCATGCATTTCGTGTGTCGTGCAAATAAGCCAGCAAGCACTCATCGACAATTCTTTGTCGCAAAGGTAAATCCAACACGGGCCATGCCAGCTCGACGCGTCTCGTCATGTTTCGCGTCATCCAATCGGCACTGGACAAATAAATGTCTTGATCCGCACCTGCTTCAAAAAAGAAAACTCGCGAATGCTCTAAGAATCGACCGATGATGGACCGTACTCTGATGTTGTCTGTCTTGCCAGGAATGCCTGCCGGAAGCATGCATGCGCCCCTCACAATCAAATCAATTTGCGCGCCCTTTTGCCCCGCCACAATCAGCGCATGAATGAGCACAGGATCTGTCAAAGAATTCATCTTGGCGACAATCCTTGCAGGCAGGCCCTTGGCAGCCGCTTCGCCCACAGCCTCAATTTTCTCAGTCAACTTATGTTGAAGCTGAAACGGTGCCGTCCATAGTTTGCTCATACGGCCCATGCGACTAGGACTGGCCAAATGCACAAACAAAGTTTCCATATCTGCCGTCATGCGCGGATCGCAAGTTAGGTAACTTAAATCTGTGTATAACTTGGCAGTTCTGGGGTTGTAGTTGCCTGTCGACAAATGTCCATATCGCTTTAACAATCGACCTTCACGCCGTGTCACCAACAGCATTTTGGCGTGTGTTTTTAAACCCACCACGCCATAGACAACTTGAGCGCCAATTGATTCGAGTTGCTCAGCCCAGTTGATATTGGCTTCTTCATCAAACCTCGCCTTCAGTTCAACCACAGCAGTGACTTCTTTTCCTCGACGAACAGCCTCTCGCAAAAGATTGATCATGGCAGGATCGCTGCCCGTTCTATAAATGGTTTGTTTGATGGCCAATACGTTGGGGTCCTCAACTGCCTCTTTTAGGAAGGCCAAGACACCATCGAAGCTCTCGAAGGGCTGATGGACAAGCACGTCGCCTTGTTGAATTCGCGCAAAGATAGAACTGCTTTGATTCAGTTGTTTGGGAAAACTAGATTGGTATGGCGGGAAAACCAATTGAGGATCGTCAACCCAATCGATCAGTTGACTTAAGCGCACCAAGTTCACAGGGCCTGCGGCTCTAAACAAAGCTGTGTCAGGCAAACTGAATTGATTGAGTAGAAAACCAGAAAGATGTTCAGTACAACTGTCTGAGACTTCCAAGCGCAAGGCTTGTCCAAATTGTCGGTGCTGCAACCCTTTTCGAAGTGCCGTCCGTAAGTTTTCAACTTCTTCTTCGTCGACCGAAAGATCAGAATTCCGAGTGACACGAAACTGCGAAAATTGGCCCACAACCCGACCCGGAAACAAATCATTCAGATGCGCACGAATGACACTGGACAAAAGAACAAAAGCTTTGCCTTTGCCAGCGATCTTGTCAGGCAAAGGAATGACCCGCGGCAAAACGCGCGGAACCTTCACAATGGCGATGTCATTAGAACGGCCAAACGCGTCTTTCCCAGAAAGCTGAACAATGAAATTGAGGGATTTGTTTGCGACTTGTGGGAAAGGATGCGCAGGATCCAAACCCACAGGAACCAAAAGAGGCTTGACCTCTCGTCTGAAATAAGCTTGAACCCATTTTTTTTGAGCAGCATTTCGACTACCGTGGGAAAGTATGCGGATGCCCTCCTTTTCCAAGCTGGGCAACAACACATCGTTGTAAAGCTTGTATTGCTCATTGACCAAATTTCTTGCATCCTGATAGACCGCCTTGAAAGTGTCAACGTTGTATGCCCCTTTGAATTCCTGAAGGCGATACGCGGCCATGTGCAAATCTGCACGTACTTCAAAAAACTCATCCAAATTAGAAGACACGATGCAAAGATAACGCAGTCTCTCCAGGAGAGGAACTTCCGGTCTTCTAGCCCAATCCAAGACGCGCTCATTGAACGCCAAAATGCTGCCATCTCTGTCTAGCAATTCAATTCCAGAATGGAGGGGCGTTGGGGTGGGTGGATTTTGTGTCAACACGAGAAGCTTTCAATTGCAAAAAAATATTCAAGTCACTGACATGGAATGAAAACAAGAATCTCATTTTTGCCAGCTATCGTGACGAATTGATGACAAGCGGATGAAGTGTTTGTGATGTTGCATCCCAACCACCACAACGCGCGCATTCACTGCGCGAGCTGTTTGGCGGGCACCAAGTTGCGCACAAACAAGGAGGTGGCTTTTTTCCAGCTGAAATCTTGGGCTCTGTTTCGTGCCAAATCGCGTGGTACTTTTAAGGCAGCTTGTGTTGCGATGGACAAGTCATCCCCAAGTACACCGCCCTGAACCTCACCCGTCGAATGGTCCATCAGAACCTCTTGCGGGCCGTCGACTGGATATGCCGCGACAGGGGTACCACAGGCCATTGCCTCCAACATGACCAAGCCAAATGTTTCGTGTCGGCTAGGGAAAACGAATACATCGGCTGTACGGTAGACCTTGGCCAGCTCTGTTCTGGCCAATAAACCAAGCCAAGCGATGCCATCAAATCGCTGCTTCAAATCGGCCTCTAATGGACCAACGCCACACACCACTTTAGAGCCCTCAAAGTGCATGGCTAAAAATGCCTCTATGTTCTTTTCATAGGAAACGCGACCCACAAAGACAGCCAGCGGCCGCTTCAAATGTGACAAAGGCAGGTATTCAGACGGAGACTGCGCAAATTCAAACAACTCAACATCAACGCCATGGGTCCACGGCTTGAGGTTTTTGAAACCTTTTTCAGACAAGAGCGACAGAACCCCATGGGTTGGCACCATCACGCCAGCTGAATGGCGATGAAAATGTTTGAAAATTAAATAGCCCACCCAAAGTGGAATCTTCAGGGCAGCTTTCAAAATCTCTGGGAAGCGCGTGTGATAAGCGGTGGTGAAGTGCCACTTCTGCACAAGACAAATTCGACGCGCAGCCCATCCCAAGGGCCCTTCTGTGGCGACGTGAATGGCATCGAAATCCATTGAAGTCAACATGGCTTGGAGTTGTTTTTTGGGGGCCACAGCCAGATCAATGCCTGCATAACCTGGACAGGGCTTTGTTTTGAAAAGGCCTGGGTGAATTACTTCCACAGCATGGCCCGCAAGCTGTAACTCTTTCACCAACTCAACCAGCGTGGTGACCACGCCATTAACTTGTGGTTGCCACGCGTCACTCACCAGAACAATTTTCATGCGTTTACCCATGCGCTTGCCTCTTTGTAAGCAGGCTTCTTGGCGGCGTATGGATCGAATGTCAGAATTTCTAAACGGCCATCGTGATGCTCTACCAAGGTACTTAAACTCTCGACCCAATCCCCGTCGTTGCAATACAAAATACCGTCGATATCCCGAATTTCTGCATGATGAATGTGCCCACACACCACACCTTGATAGCCCAATTTTTTTGCCTCTTGCGCAACTGCAACTTCAAAATCAGAAATGAAATTAACGGCTTTCTTCACCTTCAGTTTCAGATAGGCAGAAAGAGACCAATAAGGCATACCCATTCGGCCGCGCATGTAATTCAAGTGTCTGTTGGCTTTCAATGCCAGCTCGTAAAGAGAATCGCCCACATAGGCCAGCCATTTTGAAAACTGAATCACCCCATCAAAATAATCGCCATGAATGACCCACAACTTGCGGCCATCGGCGGTGGTGTGAACGGCTTGCTCGAGCACTTCAACACCACCAAAGGAGTGATCTAGAAACTCACGTGCAAATTCATCGTGATTGCCTGGAACGTAGACCACGCGGCAACCTTTTCTTGCTTTTCTCAACAATTTCTGCACCACGTCGTTGTGAGACTGAGGCCAATACCACTTTCGGCGCAATTGCCACCCATCGATGATGTCCCCTACCAAATACAAGGTGTCAGACGTATGGGTTTTTAGAAATTCCAGCAAAGCTTCTGCTTGACACCCTGGGGTTCCAAGATGCAAATCAGATATGAAGATGGCACGGTAGTGCTTCTTAGCTTGGCCTTCACCCGGCATGAATTCTTGAACATCTTTGAACATCGTCACACCCCTGCAAAATGCTTGCGATAGCGGAGGGGCAAATCCTTGACTTGCATCAGCATGGGCAAATCCGCCGTATTGAAGTCAGGATCCCATGCTGGCGCACCCAAAATCTTTGCACCTAAGCGTAAATAGCCTTTAATCAGAGCTGGCGGCTCAACCGGCAAATTGCCATCCAATTCGTCGATTGGCAAGGGCAATCGAGGTCTGACATGAAATTCAACAGAGGCCAGATGAGACTTGGCCAATTGGCGCCACATGCTTGCAGCAGCATCGCCACTGACCATGCCGTTGTGCAGCATGGGGATGCTGGCGCACCCAATCATGGTGTCCAACTGGTTGCGAGACATGAATTCAAACAAAGCCCCCCACAGCGCCAAGATCACACCGCCGTGGCGATGCTCCGCATGTACACAACTTCTGCCAAGCTCGACCATTCGTTCGCGCATGAAGCGCAAACGCGTTAAGTCAAACTCTGTGTCGGTGTAAGTTCCCCCGGCGCGCTTTGCCTGTGCGGGCGTCAAGACGCGGTAGGTGCCAATGACTTTTTGCGTATGACCTTCTCGCACCAACAGGTGCTCACAGTAGTCGTCAAACAGGTCAATGTCATGACCTTCCATGGTGCGCGCTAAGCGTGCCCCCATCTCATTGGCGAAGACTTCATAACGAAGCTTTTGCGCCTCTCTTACTTCGTCTTGATGCTTGGCCCAGCTAACTTCAATGGCTGATTTTTCAATTTGAGTGCAGTTGACACCCATTTGATGGCGAGGGCTTTGATGAAGTGACCCCCGTGGAAATTCAATTTGCGAAATTGGAAATGTCGGGTTTGGCAATTCTTTCATGAAGGTCTCCCAAGTTGTTTCTTACTTGGAAGTTGATCTTGCAAGCCGATGGTTTCAAGTTCATTTCAGTTGCATGAATTTTTTGTGACACGTGTCTCTAAATTTTGAAAGCTATTTTTGAAACGCACTGATTTGAATTATTTTCTGGCAACATGAAAGTATGACTTCTGACAAATCAAAACCATTTCCCGCCAAAACTTCTACACGTCGTATTCAAGTTCGTACGTCGGGTGTTCATGGCAAAGGCGTATTCGCCCTGCAAGACATTGCCAAGGGCGACGTCATCATTGAATACAAGGGTGAAATAATTTCTGCACAAGAAGCCGAAGATCGACACCCCCACAATCCATCTGATCCCCATCACACGTTTTATTTTCAAATCGATGATGACCGCGTCATTGATGCATTGCATGGCGGCAACTCTGCGCGTTGGATCAATCACAGCTGCGTGCCCAACTGCAAACCCTCCGTTGAAGAAGATCGTGTGTTGATCAAAGCCAAAAAAGACATTTCAGCTGGCGAAGAGCTCAACTATGACTATGGTCTCATCATTGATGAGCCCATCACGTCAAAACTGATGGCGCAATATCCTTGTTGGTGTGGCAGCCCAAAATGTCGAAAAACGCTGCTGGCAGTCAAGCCACTGTCGCAGAAAAAACGCAACAAAGACAAGGCCAAAAAGATTCGTCACACCATCAGCAAACTTAAAGACAAGCTAAAGCGACTTGAGAAAGCATAAGTCACACGGAGATTTTAAGTATCTCAATGCCATGAACTAGCTGCAAAAAATTCTTTAGTTCACCTGAAACACCCGAATCTTCACTGCGTTTCTGGCCGGCTTCTGCGATTCCAGATTGCCCACAAACACACGGCGATTCAACCATTCGTAGGGGCCAGATGGCGCCCTGAACTTCACCACTGAACGCGCGTAGCGCTGCGACGGATTGGGAATGTCAATGGTGACTTGGTTGTGCACCGTGATGATCACACCATCATCGGTTTGCATCTCGTACAGTGCGTCCAGTTCTTTGATGCCGTCGGGCCTAAGCAATTGCCTATCGGCGCCTCCAGGCATGACCTTGCCCTGCAATAAAGGGCCTTTGAATTCGCCGCCCAAAATGTTGACGATGAAGCGTTGCCCCAAGGGGCTTTCGCCCAAACTTTGCACATCTTCAATGTCGACAATGGCCTCATACACAAATTCGCAATGCGGTGTATCGCTCATGATTCATCCCTTAAAACTTCGAGCACTTCGGACTTGAATTCGCGCCCGTACAAAATCAGCACCACCAGCGCAGTGGCCAGCACCAATGCGATGGGCGAAAAAAACCAAGCCATGGCTGCAAACGAAAAATAGTAGGCACGCAGGCCGTCGTTGAATGTTTCTGCCGCTGCACTGACCAAATTGCCGGCACGCTCTGCAAACTTCACCCGATCTTGCCGCCCCTCGGCGAACTCTTTGGGAAAAGGCATAGCACCGATGAACAGTGCGACAAACGTGTATTGGCGTAAAGACCATGAAAACCGAAAGAACGCATACACAAAGATGCCCACCAACACCAACACCTTGAATTCGAATACCAACAAGGGGGTTTGTTCTGCAAATGGAATCTCACGCACCAGCTCGGCGGCTTTGTCGGTGGTGCCTAGCAATGCAAACAAGCCACCGATGATGATGATCGATGTAGACGAAAAAAATGAAGGGGTGTGTGACAGATTTTGCGTGATCAAACCATCTAGCATGCGAGGGTCGCGCGCAGTGGCTTGCATCATCCACAACTGCCGGTAGTGGTTGGTGGTGGCAATCAAGGTCATGTTGCGCTTGCCGTTTACCCTGGCAAACCAGGCATAACCTAGCCACAGGCCCAAAAAAAGGAACATGGCCAGCCAATCAGCCCAAGGCAAAAGCGTCAAGATTTTCATGCAGATATCCTAATCTGAAATGATGGTTTTGATCGCTCATTCATGAATAGAATGAGGTCATTCATGGTTGCCATGTTGTCACAAACCGCATCCTCTGGAAATGACAATTTATTGGGTCATCGGCTATTTCTTGGTGCTTGTTCTCACCTTGCTCTATAAAACCCCCATCGTTCGGGGGCCGTGGTTGTTTTTGTTGCGCTCATTTTTTCCCAACTGGAAGTTTTTCCATGCTGTTGGGTACGTTCCCCATCTTTATGCGCGTGCTGCCATTGCCAACGCAGATGGCCAGCTGGCATGGTCCGACTGGACGCATCTTTACCCTAGAACACAGCAGCACTTTTGGTATCTTTTCCACAACCCTGTGACCAATTTAGGATTGGCACAGCAAAACTTGATCGATCATTTTTGGGCCGATTTAAACGATGCCCCCGATGGCAGCGACCCCCGAAATTTTGTCTCCTACCAGATGGTGGCGCATTTTGTGGCAGGTGTTTTGAAAGCTCAGCACCCCACGCATACGCACAGCCAATTTGAAATGCGCATGTTGCTGGACAACACCACGGAAACCGTGCACACCCACGTCATGATGACTTCACCTGTGGCAGCGCTCACATGATGATGGACTGGAGCACGCCCTACATCCTCAGCACGCCCGTTGCCATTCGCACTTTGGAATGGCTTTTCGCGTGGAGTGTGGGCATTCAAACCCTTGAATATTGGCGCATGCGTGGCGCCATGCAAGGCGATGGTCTTTGGACATGGTCAATTCAGCGGCAAGACATTCCTGATCCCAGGCTGCGTCAATGGCTTGACGCGCTCTTTAAGCCCAATCTGTTCAGTGCTTTGCTGGTCTTCAGGCTCTTGGCATTGATCAGCTTGGCCACACAAGGAAGTCATGCGTTGAACATCGGATTTTTGTTTGCCAGCAATGTGCTTGTGCTCATTCGATGGCGTGGTGCTTTTAACGGCGGCAGCGACTTCATGACCCTGGTGGTACTCACAGGTTTGTTGATTGCTCAGCTTGTGAGTCATGTGGGCGGCCCCGAGTTGGGATGGCGCGCTGGACTTTGGTACATCACCCTGCAGTCCATCACCTCTTATTTTTTGTCGGGTGCTGTCAAGTTGTTGCGGCCCGAATGGCGCAATGGCCAAGCCATGACCATCTTCCTGAATGCCGCCATTCACGGGCCACTCAGCAACCAACATTGGTTACGCAAGTCATGGTTGGCTGCGTTGGGATCTTGGGCATTCATTGTGTGGGAATGTCTGGCGCCTCTGGCATTGCTGGATGCACGTTTGGCGCTGACGTTCTGCTTCATTGCCGGGCTATTCCACTTCTTGGTGTTTTGGTTCTTCGGTTTGAACCGCTTCTTTTGGGCGTGGTTGGCCACGTTTCCAGCCATCGTTTGGTGTGCAGGGCAGATTTAAGAAATGCACGTGGGTCTAAACGTTTTCAGTCAAGAAGTGCTTCACTGTTTCGTTGAAAAAATCTGCCTGCTCACGACTCACACCATGGCCAGCCCCAGCCACGCGTATGGCTTGGGCGTTGGGCATGGCTTGCACTAAGTTGTCAAAAATGGCTTTGTGAACCGCTTGTGTCTTCAAACCCGATAACAACATGACTGGCATTGGCAGCGCAGCCAGTTGCGTGGGCTCGATGAGCGGGAATTCATCGCTCGACAAGGCAATCATTTTCATGGCCTGCAAATTTTGCAAGCGCTTGTCCATGGCAGCACCCGATGCAAGTTGAGAAGTAGCACCATTGATACCACCTGTCATGATTTGTGCCGCCTTCACATCGTCTCCCGCTCTAAAGGCGGCATTGGCAGGCTCGATGGTTTCCTTCCTAAAAGACTCCGCAACGGCACGCCCTTCGGGCGTGAAGTAAGCGTATTTCATCATGGGCGGCTCTACCGCCACCACCGCATGAATACGCTGGGGCGACTTGACCGCCAAGGCCAAGGCCGTGAATCCACCGTACGAGCTGCCCACCAAGATGGCACGTTCTAGTTGCAGCAAATCCATCAAATACGCAAGGTCTTGTGCTTCGTCGAGTGCCGAATGGTGTGGTGAGGGTTGGTGATTCTGATTGGGAAAGCTGAACCTGCGGCTGTAGGTAATGCAATCAAAGTGGGCTGTGAAAAGCGCCCACTGCGCTTCCCACGAACGCCAATCGCCCATGGCACCATGAATGAAAATGAGCGGTGTGCCTTGACCGGCGCGCACCCCATGCAATTCGATGCCATTGGGCAATGCCCATCGCTGTACAGCCAAAGATTCAAATACCACCTTCAAACCTCTGACTTGATGTTGTTGTCTCGGATCAGCTTACCCAGTCTGGCGTGTTCAGACTTCACAAACTCGAGCAAGGCTGCGCGCGAACTGTATTGCTCTGGCGCGGCCATGGCCAGTTCATTGAGTTTTTGCGCAATGCTGGGGGTGTTTTTCACTTTAAGCCAAGCCGCCGACAACTGATCGACCACCGCAGTTGGCGTAGCAGCAGGCGCAAACACAATGATCCAGCCCAAATACTCAAAATCCTTGACGCCCATTTCATGCACCGTCGGTGTATCTGGCATTGAATTGACGCGCTCTTTGGTGGTCACCGCCAACAAACGCAGTTTGCCCGATTTCACATGCGCCATGGCCACGTTAGGCGCTGTGAACATCACCTGAATTTGTCCAGCCAACAAATCGAGTACAGCTTGACCGTCACCTTTATAAGGCACGTGGGTCATTTTGAGGCCCGATAAACCATTGAAATACTCGGTGCACAAATGGCCAGAGGAGCCATTGCCGCCCGAGCCGTAAGTCAGCTGATTGGGATTGGCTTTGGCCAGCGCCACCAACTCTTTGACATTGTTGGCTTTGACGGAAGGGTGGACCACCAGGACAAACGCGCCTGCTCCCAGCATGCTGACGGGCACCAAATCACGCATGGGTTCATAGGTGATTTTGGAGAACATGTGCGGCATGACCGCAATGGAAGCGGGGCCTGAGATCAACAGCTGATGACCATCTGGTGCAGATTTCACCACCAGGTCTGCGGCAGGCATGCCACTGGCGCCTGGTTTGTTTTCAACAATGAAGCTTTGTCCCATGCCTGGGCCGATGGCATCGGCCAAGACCCTGGCCAAGAAATCCGAGGGGCCGCCTGGGGGCGAGCCCACCACCAGCTTCACGGCCTTCTGGGGATAGGCCTGCGCCCATGCAGTGCCAGCAGTCCATGTACTGGCAATGCCTGCGGCAAGTGCAGCGGTCAATTTGCGACGTGTCAACTTGAGGTTCATGCTTGTCTCCTTATGTGTTGAGTCGGATTGTGGATTGCAATTTTGTGACGGAGAAATAGAATCGAGGCCTCAGGTATAAGTAAACGCAATATGTCCATTTCTGCCAAAGTTTTGCTCAATCGCCTCATGGCCAAAGCCAGGTTCAGGCATTTCGAAGTCTTGGTTCGGCTCACCGAACTGGGTAGCGTCAAACGCACTGCAGATTCCATTGGCATGACACAACCAGGCGTGACGCAATTGCTGGCAGATCTCGAAGAACTTTTAGAAGTCAAACTGTTTCACCGTCACGCACGTGGGGTCATGCCGACACAGGCATGCCAAGACTTGTTGCCCATGGCGCGTCAATGTTTATTGGGCTTGAGCACCAGCGCTGAAGCCATTGCCGATCGCTCAACGCTGGGGCAAGGCGTGGTGCGCATCAAAGCATCAACTGCTGGCATCAATGGCTTGTTGGTAGAGGCCCTGCCAGCCTTGAACGAAAAATTTCCGGGCATACAACTGCATATTCACGAGGCTGAATTGAACGAACAATTTGCATCGATCAGCAACGGCGACATGGAATTGGGCGTGTGTCGGCAACCGGCGCAATGCCCAGCCGGCTGGCAGTTTCAAGCTTTGATGGCCGACGAATTTGTGGTGGTCTGCAACACGACACACCGTCTGGCAACAAAATCAAAAGTCACCTGGAAAGACTTAAGTCAAGAGACATGGGTCTTGTCACCTATTGGTTCGGCTGCGCGTGAAAAATTTGAAGCGCTCAGTGAGCTTCACAAATTCACGCCAAACACCTGTCATGTCATCACACGCGTCTCGTCCATGACCTGGGCCATGATGCAGCAAAGACCGCTCCTAACCTTGGTGCCAGCCAGTGTGTTTCAGCAACTGAAGAATGCCAAACAGCTGACCACCTTGCAGCTGAAAGAGAAGCTTCCCTTTGATCCACTGGGTTTGCTCTTGCCTGAAAAAGACATTTCTATCGCCACGCAATCAGTGGCCTCCTTTTTAGAGAATTACTGCAAACAAGCTTTGCGAAAGAAATAAAATGGCCAGATTCCCCACTTTGCAAAATGCGCCATGACTGCTTTCAACGCCTCTGCCTTGGTTCTTTTTTCAGGCGGCCAAGACTCTGCCACCTGCCTGGCTTGGGCCCTGGAGCGCTATGAGCGCGTTGAAACCATTGGCTTTCAATACGGCCAACGACACGTCATTGAACTGGCCTGCCGCGAGCATTTCATCACGGGCATCAAGCAACAATTTCCACAGTGGGCGCACAAGCTGGGCGAAGACCACATGCTGGACCTCAGCCTGCTAGGTCAAATCAGCAACACGGCCCTAACCGAGGACAAAGCCATTGAAATGCAAAAAAACGGCTTGCCCAACACCTTTGTGCCGGGCCGCAATTTGTTGTTCCTTACGTTTGCCGCCACCATTGCCTACCGCCGTCAACTCAAAATGATTGTGGGGGGTATGTGCGAAACCGATTACTCCGGTTACCCAGACTGCCGCGACGACACCCTCAAAGCTTTGCAGGTGGCTTTGAGTTTGGGCTTGGACACGCGTCTGGTATTGGAAACCCCCTTGATGTGGCTTGATAAAGCCCAAACTTGGAAGATGGCAGAAAACTTAGGGGGACAAGCCTTGGTATCTTTGATAGAAGAAGAAACCCACACCTGCTATTTGGGCGATCGCACCCACCGCCATGTCTGGGGTTATGGTTGCAACGCCTGCCCCGCTTGTGACTTGCGCCGCGCGGGGCATGAGCGTTACAAATTAGCAAGCTCTCAAGCAGGTGCTTGAAAAAATCCAACCGATTCAGACAACTGGCCACCCGCTTTCACGGCAATGGCGCAATATTTGAATTCTGGAATTTTGCCAAACGGGTCGAGTGCGGCGTTGGTCATGAGATTGGCAGCCGCTTCGTAATAAGCAAACGGCACAAACACTGCACCCTGCGGTGTGCCATCATCCCGGCGCACGCGCAAACATACTTCGCCCCGTCTTGAAGCCAAGGTGATGATGTCGCCGGCGTTGACACCCAAAGCCAATAAATCAGCACCACACATCGACGCAGTGGCTTCGGGCTCAATGGCATCCAGCACTGTGGCACGTCTCGTCATGCTGCCTGTGTGCCAATGTTCTAACTGACGTCCAGTGATCAGCACAAACGGATAGTGCGCATCAGGACGTTCATTGGCAGGAATGATGTCTGCAGGGACCAAATGCACACGGCCATCTGTGGTGGCAAAGTGATCTTTGAAAACAGTCGGCTGACCAGGATCTTCTTCTGTGAGGCACGGATAGGTCACGCTGGAATCTCGGACCAATCTGTCCCATGAAATACCGCTGATCACTTCGTGCATGGCTTGACGCATTTCTTCGTACACCTCCGCCACGCCATGGTGTTCGCCTGCGTATTGCCAGTTCAAGCCCATGCCCTTGGCAATTTGCTGAATGATCCACAAATCGGCTTTGGCTTGGCCTGGCGCTTGCACAGCTTGCTGGCCCATTTGCACCATGCGATCGGTGTTGGTCACAGTGCCGGTTTTTTCTGGCCATGCCGTCGCAGGCAACACCACATCGGCCAGCCATGCCGTCTCGGTCATGAAAATATCTTGCACCACCAAGTGTTCTAGCGATGCCAAGGCATGGCGTGCATGGTTCAAATCTGGATCGCTCATGGCGGGGTTTTCGCCCATGATGTACATGCCTCGTACTTTGTGAGGATCTGTGTCATCGGCCAAGGCCTTGTGCATGATTTCCACCACGGTATAGCCGGGTTGCTTGTCCAGTGGTGTGTTCCAAAACTTTTCAAACCAATCGTGTGCTTCTGTATTGGTCACACGCTGGTAGTTGGGGTACATCATGGGAATGAGACCCGCATCGCTGGCACCCTGCACATTGTTTTGACCGCGCAAGGGATGCAGACCTGAACCTGGCTTGCCAATTTGTCCGGTCACCGTGACCAACGCAATGAGGCAACGCGCGTTGTCGGTGCCGTGCACGTGCTGGCTCACGCCCATGCCCCACAAAATCATCGAGCCTTTGCTGGTGGCAAACTCGCGCGCCACTTCGCGCAGTGTTGCAGCAGGCACACCACAAATAGGTGCCATGGCTTCGGGACTGTAGCCCTGAATGTTTTGCTTCAAGGCTTCGTAATTGCTGGCCCGTGATTGAACAAAGTCTTGATCGACCAAACCTTCTTCTATGACGGTGTAAATGAGCGCATTGAGCATGGCCACATCGGTGTCGGGCTTGAACTGCAGCGTGCGCCATGCGTGTTTGCCAATGTCGGTCACGCGGGGGTCGGCCAGCACAATTTTGGCGCCGCGCTTGGCCGCGTTTTTCATCCACGTGGCGGCCACGGGATGATTGGCGGTGGGGTTGGAGCCAATGACAAAAATCAAGCCGGCGTGTTCAACATCATTGACCTGATTGCTGACGGCAGCAGAACCCACACCCTCTAGCAGTGCAGACACACTAGAGGCATGGCACAAGCGCGTGCAATGGTCGACGTTGTTGGAGCCAAAACCTGTGCGCACCAACTTCTGAAACAAGTAAGCTTCTTCGTTGCTGCCCTTGGCGGAGCCAAAGCCTGCCAAGGATTTAGGGCCTTGCGCATCGCGCAAGTGTTTCAATTTACCAGCCCCCAAAGCCAAGGCTTCTTCCCATGTGGCTTCTCTGAAAACATCAGACCACTTGGCCGCGTTGCGATTCAGATGTTGAATGGCTTCTGGGTCCTTGGGGATTCCTGCTTTGCGAATGAGGGGCACCGTGAGGCGCTGCGGATGCTGAATGTAGTCAAAGCCAAATCGCCCCTTCACGCACAAGCGATTGTGATTGGCGGGACCATCGCGCCCTTCCACGCTCACAATGCGGTTGTCTTTGATGTTGTAGGTGAGCAAGCATCCCACGCCACAGAAGGGACACACAGAGTCCACCTTCTTGTCCACCACTTGCGAGCCCACTTGCGTCTTAGGCATGAGCGCGCCGGTGGGGCAAGCCTGAACACATTCCCCACAAGCCACACAACTGCTGGTGCCCATGGGGTCTTGCAGGTCAAACACAATTTGGCTGTGCGCACCACGATGCGCATACCCAATCACATCGTTCACTTGCTCTTCGCGACACGCGCGTACACAACGATTGCACTGAATGCAAGCATCTAAGTTGACGGCCATTGCAGGATGAGAGACATCGGCAGAAGGCTGCTCGCGCCGCAGGCTTTGAAGTTCAGGTCTGACCGTGACATTCATGGCCTGCGCCCAATCACTCAGCTCGCCATGCTGCCCTGCTTCGGTCCATTTGTGGCCTTGCTCAGGCATATCGGACAGCAACAACTCCAACACCATCTCTTGGCTTTTCTTAGCGCGAAGACTTTGGCTCAGCACCTCGAGGCCAGGCGTGACGTTGCGACAGCAACTGGGGGCCAGTGTTCTTTCGCCCTTAATTTCCACCACACATGCACGGCAATTGCCGTCGGCACGCATGCCTTCTTTGTAGCAAAGGTGCGGAATATCAATGCCGTGACGCTTGGCGGCATTGAGGATGGACTCGCCTTCAAAGCCCACCACCGTTTGGTCGTTGAGCTTGAATTCAACGCTGGGCGGCGCCAGCAATTCTTTAGACACAGGGGCGTTCATTCAATTGATCTCCTGTGGAAAATACTTCTGCACACACCTGATTGGATTAGGCGCGGCTTGACCCAAACCACAGATGGAGGCATCGGTCATCACTTGGTTTAAATCTTCCAAGGTGTTGTTGTCCCACTTGGGGGCTTGCATCAACGCAACCGCTTTAGCAGTTCCCACACGACAGGGCGTGCATTGGCCGCAACTTTCGTGTGCAAAGAAGTTCATCATGTTGAGCGCGGCATGACGCGCCGAGTCTTGGTGTCCCAACACAATGACAGCCGCCGAACCAATAAAGCAACCGTAGGGTTGCAGGGTGTCAAAGTCGAGAGGAATGTCTTTTAATGTTGCGGGAAGAATGCCGCCTGAAGCACCGCCGGGCAAGTAGGCATAGAACTCGTGACCCTCTTGCATGCCGCCGCAGTACTCTTCAATCAATTCTGCAATGGTGATACCTGCAGGCGCCAACTTCACGCCTGGCTTTTTCACACGTCCACTGACACTGAAACTGCGCAAACCTTTGCGATCATGACGGCCATAACCAGAGAACCACTCAGGTCCTTTTTGCACAATGTCGCGAACCCAGTAAAGGGTTTCAAAGTTGTGCTCTAGGGTAGGCCTGCCAAACAAGCCGACCTGCGCAATGTAAGGCGGACGCATGCGCGGCTCACCGCGCTTGCCTTCAATGCTTTCAATCATGGCCGACTCTTCGCCGCAAATGTAGGCCCCAGCTCCCCGGCGCAATTCAATCTTGGGCAAGGCAACAGGCGGATTGGCTTGGAGCTTTGCCAGTTCTGTTTCCAAAATTTGTCGGCAGCCATGGTATTCATCGCGCAAATAAATGTAGATGGCCTCAATTCCCACCACCTGCGCTGCTATCAACATGCCTTCTAAGAACCGATGCGGGTCCCGCTCTAGATACGTTCTGTCTTTGAAGGTGCCGGGCTCGCCTTCGTCAATGTTCACCGCCATCAAACGGGGGGCAACTTGCTCGCGCACAATGCGCCACTTGCGGCCCGCTGGAAATCCTGCCCCGCCTAAGCCGCGCAAACCTGAATCTTCCATCGCCTTGAGAACGGCTTCTGTGTCTGATTGACCTTTGGCCAAAGCTTGTAGCAATTCGTAGCCCCCGTCGGCCACATACGCGTTGAAGTCAATGTGCTCGGGCACCACCGCTTCAATGGCGTTGGTCTGGACAGCTTGCATCACTTGGTCTACCGATGCATGCCCCATTTCGTGTTGATGCACCACTGCAACGGGCGCTTGTTCGCATCGGCCCATGCAAGGGGCTGCCACCACTTTGACCTTGTCAGTGCCAAGGGATGCCTGCAACTTGCCAAGCAATGTGGTGGCACCCGCCATGTCGCAGCTGAGCCCATCACAGACCCGCACCGTGAACTTTGGCGCTGACTCGCCATCGCGAATGACTTCAAAGTGATGGTAGAACGTGGCCACCTCATACACCTCGGCCATAGGGATGTTCATCAGCTTGGCCAATGCCACTAGATGATGCTCATGCAGTCCACGAAAGGTGTCGTTGATTTTGTGCAGATGTTCAACCAGCAAATCACGCCTTTGACGAAGCATCGTTGCATCCAAGCCCAGCAAGGCTTTGACTTTCCGCAAAGATGTGTCATCCGCCTGCCGGCCCTTCAGTTGACTTTTCTGGCGGAGACTTGCTTTGAGTTGGTTCACCGTGGCCAAAGGCACGGCAGTGTTGAGTTGTGTCGTAGGAGGTTGCATGCTGTGCCGATTTTAGCGCCCAAGACCTCTTCAAGGCGCCCAAGCATTAACACAGCAGGGACTTTAGCGCTCTTGCAATTTCCGATACAAAGTTTGGCGACTGATGCCCAATTGGCGCGCTGCAGCAGACACATTACCTCTGGCATTTTCCAAGGCCAATTGAATGGCTTTCATCGACAAATCATGCAAGTTTTGGGCAGGTGCTTCATTCGTTTGACTTTGAGCCTTCTCTTCAATTGCTACAGCCAAGTCTTGAGCCAAATCATCGGCCAAATGAATCCAATCAATTTGCGACTCATGATCTTCCAACAGGGCCACCGCCGCTTTCAAGACGTGGCTGAGTTGGCGCAAATTACCCGGCCATTTGAAGGCTGCCATGGCCTTCAACAAATCGGGCGCAATGCGCAAACTGACCTCTGGCGCAAACTCTTTCAAAATTCGATCAGACAAGGCGGCAAAGTCGGTGCGTTCGCGAAGCGCTGGTAAGCGCAGGGTTAAACCATTGACGCGGTAATACAAATCTTCCCGAAAGCCTCCTCGCTCTACCGCCTGTTTGAGGTTTTGATGGGTGGCGCAAATTAAATTGAAATCGACTACCGTTGCCGTGCTGCTGCCAAGGGGCGTGACCTTTCGTTCTTGCAATACACGAAGCAATCGCGTTTGTAGACCAACGGGCATGTCGCCAATTTCATCTAAAAACAAAGTACCCCCATGTGCTTCACGTAAGCGACCCAATGAGCCTTGACGGGATGCGCCCGTAAAGGCACCTGGCACATAACCAAACAGTTCCGCCTCAATGAGATGTTCTGGTAACGCGGCACAGTTCACTGCGACAAAGGCTTTGTCACACCGCTGAGAGCACTGATGGATGGCCTGCGCAAACAGTTCCTTGCCCACTCCCGATTCACCGGTGATAAGAAGAGGAATGGCTTTGTCCATGACCTTTTTGGCTTTTTCGGCAGAAGCCTTCCACTGAAAATCACCTGTTTCTAAAGCACGCAAAGCATCTGTTGCGGGTGTTGCAGCCACGGTGATTTTCTGTTGCGCCTTGGTTTGGCTGTGAACCTGCACATGCATGCTGAGCCCGCGGTGTGTGCGCAAGGCTGTGGCTCTGCCACCTGCTCGCGACTGCATGGCCAACATTTTTTGAAATTCTTCGTCAAACAAGAAAGGCCAAGAGATGGCACCTAGATCGGCATACTGCAAGCCTAAGTACGCCAAGCCTTTTCGATTGGCACCCACTAGCCAACCATCTTCAGAAAACGCCAACACCCCTTGTGCAACAGACCCAATGCCTTCAGAACGTGGATGGAGTTGCACCAAAATTTGATGTCTGGAGGCACTCATCACCAGCGTGTTCTCGATCATCTGGGCAGCGGTAGAGACCAGACCCAAAGTATGCGGATGCCTGCTGCGGTGATCACCAGAAATATCCAGAATACCCATCAATTTGCCTTGCGAGGACATGATGGGCGCAGCCGCACAAGTTAAGAAACCATTTCTTTCAAGATAGTGCTCTGCACCATGAATTTCAATTTCATTGGCAGAGGCCAATGCTGTGCCAATGGCATTGGTGCCCCGCTGATTCTCAGACCAAGACGCCCCACTCATCAAGGCCACACGCTCGGCTTTGTTTAAAAAATCTAAGTCGCCCATGGTATGCATGAGAACGCCTTGCGCATCCGCCAAGATCACCATGCTTTGTGTTTGACGAACTTGCTCGTAAAGATACTCCATGACGGGTTCTGAGTGCGAGATCAAATCGTGGTTGGATGTTCTAGCGCGCTGCAAATTGGCGCCACTGAGGTTGTCCGCGCAATCAATGCGGCCAATGGGCGACAAGCCGGCCGACAAACTGCGCTGCCAAGATTGCGCAATTTGAAAGTCGACTTCGGGCATGGGATGAATGCCGTTTTCGACCAGCTGTAAACGTGCTTGCCGCAATTGTGTTGCGGGCAGGATGGCGTGATGCCGCATGGCTTTGTCTCCGGTTGCGAATGGATTCGCTGGTTTCTTTTGTTGGCAGTCTATGGACAATTCTCAGCGCAACAAGGTCAACTCACCTTGACCTGTCGCAACTGTCTCAATTTGTGACATGTGTGACTTACACCTTGCGGACAGGTCACATCTCATGCGTACTTAGAAACCCCAAAGTCCGCCCATACAAAGGCAGCTCACGGCTCAAAACGTCAGGGTAAACCCGAAATCTTGATGCCTGTGCCAACTTGGCATCCCTTTTGCAAAAGAAGCCCAGGACAGCGCATGGCGTGCTGTGCCCACTCACCCACTTTTGTATCAGGAGACAACCATGATCTACGCAGCACCCGGCGCAGCAGGCGCCAAAATTGAGTACAAGAAGCAATACGACAACTTCATTGGTGGCAAATGGACAGCCCCCGTAAAGGGCCAGTACTTTGACGTGATCACACCCATCAGTGGCAAGGTCTACACCAAAGCCGCACGATCTGACGCGGCCGACATTGAATTGGCATTGGACGCCGCACATGCTGCAGCAGACAAATGGGGCAAAACAGATGTTGCGACGCGCAGCAACATTTTGTTGAAAATTGCTGATCGAGTTGAAGCCAATCTTGAATTGCTGGCCTATGCCGAAACCGTTGACAACGGCAAAGCCATTCGCGAAACACTCAATGCTGACATTCCACTCACAGTGGACCACTTCCGTTATTTTGCAGGTGCATTGCGCGCGCAAGAAGGTGGCGTGAGTGAGATCGATGAAAACACGGTGGCTTATCACATGCACGAGCCACTGGGCGTTGTGGGGCAAATCATCCCTTGGAACTTCCCCATCTTGATGGCGGCTTGGAAACTGGCGCCTGCATTGGCTGCTGGAAATTGCGTGGTGCTCAAACCCGCCGAGTCAACGCCCATCTCCATTTTGATTTTGATGGAGTTGATTGCCGACTTGCTGCCTGCTGGCGTTTTGAACGTGGTAAATGGTTTCGGTCGCGAAGCCGGCATGCCATTGGCCAACAGCAAGCGCATCGCCAAGATTGCATTCACAGGTTCTACATCGACGGGGCGCGTGATTGCGCAAGCTGCGGCAAATAACCTGATTCCTGCAACGCTGGAGTTGGGCGGCAAATCACCCAATATCTTCTTTGCTGATGTGATGGACAAAGACGATGGCTTCCTTGACAAAGCGATTGAAGGCTTGGTGTTGTTTGCCTTCAACCAAGGTGAAGTTTGCACCTGCCCAAGCCGTGCATTGATTCAAGAAAGCATTTACGACAAGTTCATGGAGCGCGTCTTGAAACGCGTGGCAGCCATCAAACATGCCAACCCCTTGGACTCAGACAGCATGATGGGCGCACAAGCGTCTAAAGAACAATTGACCAAAATCTTGTCTTACCTCGATTTGGGCAAGCAAGAAGGTGCCGAATTGTTGGCCGGTGGTGCACAAGCCCACTTGGGTGGCGACTTGGAAGGCGGCTACTACGTTCAGCCAACTTTGTTCAAAGGCCACAACAAAATGCGCATCTTCCAAGAAGAAATTTTTGGCCCCGTTTTGGCCGTCACCACCTTCAAAGACGAAGCAGAAGCCTTGGCCATTGCCAACGACACTCTGTATGGTTTGGGCGCTGGCGTGTGGAGCCGCAATGGCAACGTGGCCTATCGCATGGGTCGCGCCATCAAAGCGGGCCGTGTGTGGA
This sequence comes from Limnohabitans sp., assembly GCA_030158125.1. GTDB lineage: Bacteria > Pseudomonadota > Gammaproteobacteria > Burkholderiales > Burkholderiaceae_C > Limnohabitans_A. The sequence continues at coordinate 35,529 of JAOATL010000021.1, forward strand.
CCAACTGCTATCACGCCTACCCTGCACACGCAGCGTTTGGTGGCTATAAAGAATCTGGCATTGGCCGTGAAACTCACAAGATGATGCTTGACCACTACCAGCAAACCAAAAACTTGTTGGTCAGTTACAGTGAAAGTAAGCTCGGTTTCTTCTGATCTCAACTTGAGACACGATTCAGGGGCGAAGCAATTCGCCCCTTTGTTTCTTCAAAGGAGTTTGCCATGGTTGAACGCATTGTGGCCACGGCCGAAGCGCTGATATTGATTGAAGAAATGAAATCGCTTCATGGCGATATCATGTTCCACCAATCGGGCGGCTGCTGCGACAACAGTGCCGCCAATTGTTATTTGCCCACCGATCTCACCATTGGTCCTTATGACGTGAAGTTAGGTGAAGTGGGTGGCGTGCCCTTTTACATTGGCAAGCTTCAATACGAATACTGGAAACACACCCAACTTATTTTGGATGTGATTGAGGGCCATGGTGGCACCTTTTCATTGGAAGGCCATACTGGCAAAGCTTTTCACACACGCTCACGTTTGTTCACAGATGACGAATGGGCCAGCATTGAAGTGCAAGTGATGAAAGACTTGGCGCCTTAGAGTCTTGATACCTCAACGCCTCAACGCCTCGGATAAATATTCAATCAAAACCGAAACCCGGTGCGGAATGTAGCGATTGCTGGGCAACACGGCGTAAATGCCCAAGGGGGCAATGGCAAACTTTTTCAAGACTTCCACCACCTCCGCGCTGTTCAGAAAAGGCTGCGCTATGAAATCGGGTTGCCGAGTGATGCCAATCCCTGCCGCTGTTGCTTGCATTAGCGCTTCTCCGTTGTTGGCCATCATGCGGCCCCGAATTGGCACATTGAAATTGGCGCCATTGACGTCATAAATCCAGTTGGCAGGCTTCATGTCCATGGCATAGGCCAAGCACTCGTGGTTTTGCAACTCTCGCGGATGCCTGGGTGTGCCGTGCTGTGCTAAATACTGAGGCGATGCCAAGGTCAAAATTTTGCACGTACCCAGCTTTCGAACAATGTCGCTGGGGTCTAAATCACCCGTGATGCGAATCGACACATCAATGCCTTCTTCAATCAAATTGGCGCGCCTGTCCGAAAAGTCCATGCTGAGTTGAATGTGAGGATGCAGTTTAGAAAACTCTGCCAAGCTAGGCATCAGCCTCTGCAGACCAAAGCTAAGCGGCAAGCCCAAACGAATTCGCCCCCGCGGTTCCACCTTTTCTTCAGACAAGCTCGACTCAGCAGCGTCCACCATGTTCAAGATAACGCGGCAACGCTCGAGATAAGCCGCACCCGCCGTGGTGAGCGTGAGACTGCGTGTGCTGCGAATGATGAGCTTGCTACCCAGTTGTTTTTCAAGGCTGGCAATTTGCCGCGTGATCATGGAGCGCGCCACGTTCTCCTGATTGGCCACAGCCGTAAAGCTGCCGGCCTCAGCCACACGTACGAACACTTGCATTGCGTTTAATTTGTCCATTGTTGCTAATTTTGCAACAAATATTTGCTGATTGACTACTTTTTTAAAACCAATTTAAAACCTACAGTCCGTCCATTCCTTTGGAGACCAGCATGGAAAATCTTCGAAATGCGCTGTTTGTGCCACACGGTGCGCCCACTTTTGCCTTAGACCCTGGCGCCGCAGGCGTGGCCATGAGCAAATTGGCCAGTCAACTGCAAACACCACGCGCCATCATTGTGGTGAGCCCGCACTGGGATACGGCCATCCCCACCGTCAGCACAGCCACGCAACTTGAGACCATTTACGACTTCTACGGCTTCCCCGACGAGCTGTACCGCATCAAGTACCCCGCCACCGGTTGCCCCGAAGGGGCACTGGAAGTGGTGAATGCTTTGCAAAAACGCTTTAGCCAAGTGGCCACAGACCCTGCGCGCGGCTTAGACCATGGCGCTTGGACACCTTTGCGCCAGATGTTTCCGGATGCAGACATCCCCATCATTGCTGTGTCGATCCAAAGCCACGCCGGCACAGCACATGCGTTGGCCATGGGCGAAGCACTGCAAGAGCTAACACACCAAGGCTTCTTGGTCATCGGCTCAGGCAACATCACGCACAACTTAGGCGACTACCGAATGGCCGCCATGCAAGGTGGGCAAACACCGGCGTATGTGCAAACTTTTGCCGATTGGGTGGAGGCGCAATTGACCACCCAGAATTTGCAGAACTTGGTTGACTACCGCCAACACTCACGCGAAGGGGTTCGATCGCACCCTGCAGAAGATCACCTGTTGCCCTTGTTTGTAGCCCTGGGCGCTGCAGGCAAAGACGCCAGCGCCAAAGCGTTCTACCGCGGCATCAGCAGCTATGTGATTGCCATGGACGGCTACACATTTATTTAAAGACACGCCATGAAAAGCAATTCTTACTCTGCTGTTGCCAAAGCCCTCCACTGGGCCATGGCCTTTGGTATTTTTGGCTTGGTCGTCTTAGGCTCGGTCATGAGCGACATGGCGTTGTCGCCAGAAAAATTGCAATATTTTTCATGGCACAAATGGGCCGGCGTCACGGTCTTCATGTTGGTGTGGCTTCGCTTGGTGTGGCGCTTGATCAGCCCGCCACCCGCTTACCCTGAGGGCATGTCGCTCAATGTGAAGCGCTTGGCATATGCAGGCCACGTTGCCTTGTATGCCTTGATGGTGATCATTCCCATCACGGGCTGGCTCATGAGCTCGGCCAAAGGCGTGCCTACTGTGTGGTTTGGCGTCCTGCCCTTGCCTGACTTGATCAGCAAAGACAAGGCACTCGGAGAATTGCTGCAAGAGGTGCATGGCACCCTCAGCTGGATCATGGTCATCCTCATTGCTGGCCACGTCGCTGCCGCGCTCAAGCATCATTTCATTGACAAAGACGATACGTTGCGCCGAATGGCGCCCTTTATTCAATTGAACAAGGATCCATCATGAAAACACGGCATCTCAGCGCAATCAAGACGCTTGCAGCGTCACTGTTGGCAAGCACCCTCAGTGCCCAAGCTGTTGAATACAAAACCATCGACGCTGCTAAAAGCCATGTGACCTTTAGCTACAAACAAATGGGCGTGGGCATGGACGGCAAGTTCAAAAAGTTTGCAACACAACTGAGCTTTGACCCCGCAAAACCCGCCAACGCCAAAGCCACGTTGGAAATTGATTTGGCCGCCATCGACACTGGCTCTGGCGAAGCAGACCAAGAAGTGACGGGCAAATCATGGTTCAACACCAACGCTTTTCCCAAAGCCATCTTTGTCAGCAGCCAGATCAAACCAAGCGCCGCCCATCAATTTGAGGTGACGGGCAAATTGACCCTCAAAGGTCAAACCAAAGACATCCGCTTTCCATTGAAACACACTGCACAAGGCAACGTGGGTGTGTTCAATGGCAGCTTTGTCATGCGCCGCGCCGACTTCAACATCGGTGAGGGCATGTGGGCCAAGTTCGACATTGTGGCGAACGAGATCCAAGTGAATTTTCAAATCACCGCACTTGCGGGCAAATAATTTTTTTAGACCAGGAGCTTCTCTATGACAAAACTCAACCGCATCGCTGCCGCTTTGGCATTCGCATCTTTGGCCGCCACATCAGCCATTGCCGCACCCAAAACATTCGAGGTCGATGGCTCACACACCTTCCCTCGCTTTGCATACTCGCACTTCGGCTACTCCACGCAAATCAGCCGCTTTGACAAAACCACAGGCACTGTGGTGTTTGATGCCGATGCCAAGACTGGCTCGGTAGACATCACCATCGACATGACATCTGTGAACACTGGATTTGCCGATTTCAATGGCCACATTCAAGGTGAAGATTTCTTGGACACTGCCAAGTTTCTAAAAGCCACTTTCAAATCCACCAAAGTCAACTTCCAAGACGGCAAACCTGCCTCTGTTGAGGGCCAGCTGACCATCAAGGGCGTGACCAAGGCCGTGACATTGACCATCACCTCATTCCAAGCCATGGCGCACCCCATGCTGAAGAAAGACGCGATTGGCGCCAATGCTTTCACAGTGATCAAACGCTCTGAATTCAATGCTGGCAAATACGCACCTTACGTGGGTGACGAAGTTCGCATTGAAATTGCTTTGGAAGCCATTCAAAAGTAAGTTTAAAGAAACTTAAAACCTGCCCGCAATGCTTTGCGCATGATGGGCAGAACTTGCCCTGGCATCATCAGCATGGCGGCAAAATCAAACTGTGTTTTGACCACGCCGCGTTCATGGCTGAACTCTTTGAAACCGTAATGCCCATGCGCGCGGCCAATGCCTGAATTGTTCACACCGCCAAACGGCAAGTTGCCTTGCAAGAATTGCATCAGGGAGTGGTTGACGCACGCACCGCCTGAAGTGATGTGGGTCAACGATTTGTCGATGTTGGCTTTAGACTGGCTGTAAATGTAGAAGGCCAAAGGCTTAGGACCTTCGTTCACTTTGGCAATGACGTCGTCCAAATCGGTAAAGCCGATGATGGGCAACAAGGGGCCAAATATTTCCTCTTCCATGATCTTGGCATCTGCTGGAATTTGATCCAACAAAGTGGGTTGCACAAAGCACGTTGACTCGTCGACGCCACCGCCGTCTAGCGTGCGTGCACCTCGGGCTTTGGCATCCTCAAGCAAATTTTTGATGCGTGACGTGTGTCTTGCATTGACCATGTGCGCCAAGTGAGGGCTGCTGGCTTGATCGGCCAAGCTATTGCCGTAGGCCTTGCGAATTTCCTTTTTACACAACTCTAACCATTGCGCTTTGATGCTGTCATGCACAAACACATGGTCGGGCGCAATGCAGGTTTGACCCGAATTGGCAAACTTAGACCAAATGATGTTGCGTGCGGCCAATTTCAAATTGGCCGTGGCATCCACAATGGTAGGACTCTTGCCACCCAATTCCAAAGTAACGCTGGCCAAGTTTTTGGCTGCGGCGGCCATCACGTGTTTGCCAATGGCAGGGCTGCCGGTGAAGAACACATGATCAAATGGCAAGGCTTGGAGTCCCTGCGCCACATCGGCTTCACCCTCGATCACGGCCACTTCGTTTTCTGAAAAAACCTCGCGCACCACTTTGGCAATAAGTCCAGACAGGTGGGGCGTCAGCTCCGATGGCTTGACGATGGCTGTGTTGCCTGCGGCAATGGCTGAGATCAAGGGAGCCAAGGTGAGATTGACTGGGTAATTAAAGGGACCAATGATCAGGCATCGTCCACGCGGCATGGATTGCACATAACTGGACGTACCCAGTGTGAGCAATGTCGGCCATACGCGTTGCGGTTTCATCCATTTTTTAAGGTTGCGAATGGCATCATTGGCCTCCAAACAAATGGGCAAAATCTCAGCCAGATCGACTTCACCCGCAGGCTTTTTAAAGTCTGCGTAGGCTGCGCGATACCAGTCTTCAGTGTGGGCAATGACGGCATCACGAAGCTTGCGGATTTTTTCAATTCGCTCGGCGGCTGTAGAAGCTCTGAGTCGCAAAGCGGTGGGGGCCTGTGCATCAAAAATCTGTTGCATTTGAACTGTAGGGATTTGCTGACTCATGGCTGTCTCGCTGTTGCTATGTTTCTAGAATGTACCCTAGTGTAGATCTGGGCGGCGTGCTGGAAACGGGTGTTTACCTTGTTTGAGTCGACCTGGATCTCGTGTAGGCTTGACAACAATTTCAACGAGGTAGCGCATGTCTGAATCCCCCTACGTACCGCCCAAAGTTTGGACATGGCAAAAGGCCAATGGTGGCCGTTTTGCCAACATCAATCGCCCTGTGGCAGGCCCCACGCACGAACAAGCGCTGCCACGCGGCAAACACCCCCTGCAGCTTTACTCTCTGGGCACACCCAATGGCATCAAAGTCACGGTGATGCTAGAAGAGTTGCTGGCCATGGGTCACAGTGGTGCTGAATATGATGCCTGGCTTATCCGAATCAATGAAGGCATGCAATTTGGCAGTGAATTTGTTGACGTCAATCCCAACTCTAAAATTCCAGCCCTCCTAGACTGCAGCGGCACAGAAGACATTCGGGTGTTTGAATCTGGCTCGATTCTTTTTTACTTGGCCGAAAAGTTCAACGCTTTTTTACCCACCGATGTGGTCAAGCGCACGGAGTGCATGTCTTGGCTATTTTGGCAAATGGGCAGTGCGCCCTATTTAGGTGGCGGCTTTGGCCATTTCTTTGCATACGCGCCAACCAAGATTGAATACGCCATTGATCGATTTGCCATGGAGGTCAAACGTGAATTGGATGTCCTCAACCGACGCCTGGCCGATCACCCGTTCATTGGTGGCGACGAGTACACCATTGCCGACATGGCCATTTGGCCTTGGTATGGCAGCTTGGCCAAAGGCGAGCGTTATGACTCAGGCGAATTTTTGCAAGTGCACGAGTACACCCATGTGATTCGATGGGCCAATGAGATTGAAGCCCGCCCTGCTGTACAGCGAGGCCGCATGGTCAATCGGGTGATGGGGCCCCTTGATACTCAGCTGCGTGAAAGGCACGATGCCAGTGACTTTTTACACCGCACCCAAGACAAGTTAGAGCAGCCTACTGACTGATTTGTGCCAAGGCGGCTTGCAAGCCGGCCAGGCCACCGACGCGCTGGTCGTTGATGAAAATTTGCGGCATTTGCCGAACAGCGGGGCCGCACTTTTCATAAAAAGCCATGCGCTCGGCTTCATCGTCAATTTTGATTTCCTCGTACGCCAAAGAACGTGTTTTGAGTAACATTTTGGCGGACTCACATTGTGGGCACGCAGACTTAGAGTAGATAACGATTTTGAGGCTCATGCGAATTAGTTTAAATGTTGGAGTAAGGCGGCGTCAACTTTTGACACCTCAAACTTGCCAAGGCTTTGAAGCAGAAGGCAAAGCGGACGTCTTGAGCGTGGGCAATTTTTCTTGCGCCTCTAGCTCGGTTTCAAAGTAACGTTGTGTGCCATAGGCAATGGCGGACATCAAAGCAGCAGTGCCCACCAATAAACTGAAGATGATGCCAAAAATTGTGAACCAATTGCTTTTTCCGGCCATATTTTTGGGATCGGCTTGGGGGTTGTAACGTGCATTCCAGGCTTCTGGCGTAGAAAGTCCATACACAATGGCCTGCAAACAACATGCAGCAATGTGAATGCCAAAAATGGGCAACAGAATCCAGCTCAATGTGTCGTCCAAGCCATACGCCAGAACGCGCTCATAACCCCAAACACCCAATGCGGTGGGAATGGGCATGAACCATCCCAAGGTGTCTTGAATGCCCTTGAGGTAAAAACGATGGACACCAAAGGGGCCCAACACAAAAGTCAGCCAAGTTGCAAGTGTTTTAGATTTCATAGTTCGATCAACGACCAGGTTTGTCCCAAGATACAGAAGCGCGCAGCAAGCGCTCTACATCGCGCTTCATGTCAACCACGGTTTTGGCATCTTCCGGATAATTGAAGCGCATCATCCAATTGCCCATGGGATCGATCAAGTACAGGTGGTCTTCTAGTGCACGACCAGTGGCAGGTGCCAACCATTGAGACAGTTGATCAGAAGGCACGCGCAAAATAGTTGCACCCTCAATGGCTGTGAGAAGTTCGCTCTTGGGAACCGCCTGATCTGTCAGCACCCAAATTCGGTCCAGGCGATCGCTTTCTTTGTTCAACAATTTGTGCAGTTGACGTTGCACAAACAAGAGGCGTTCGCACTTTTCACCGCATTCACCGGATCCCACGGTGACCAACAACCATTGCCCTTTTAAATTGGGCAGTGACACTTCTGTGCCTTGAAGATCTTTGGCGCGCCATGCGGGCACCATGCGCTGCGGTTCAATCAATTCACCATGGTGAACGCGACCTTCAGGACGAATGACGTAGTAAGTGAGGTACGACAAAATAACCGGTGCGGCACAGGCCAACAGCACCAGCATCATGTACAGTCGCCCTCCCCGTGTCCTTGAGGATTCTGAGAGTGAACTTGAATTTTGCTGCGGGAGATCGTAGACCGTCAAACCAATTGGTTTTAAGTCATCAGGCGCTTTGGGGTCAGACATGTTTTCGTTTTTTCCAGACTTGGAACCAAGCAAAGAGAATGAGGGTTAAAGCAGACAAGGCAAACCACTGAAACGCATAGCCGCGATTTTTATCTGCGCCAGAAATGGATTTTGGCCATTCTCGGAGCAAGCCATCGGCGGCGTCGTTTGTTTGCTGAAGCGTTGCAAGCATCGGGCGTTTGGTCTCAAGACCAAACGCTTGTAAGTCGATATTTTGCCTGAGCACATTAAACCCCTCTTTGACGGGGGCAGGCGCGCCCAGCTCCATCAATTTAGAGGGTGAAGCGACAACCCGGCCTTGAATGGTGAGTTTGCCTTGAGGGGTTTGCACGGGCGGCAAGAAATCACTGCGAGCACGGTCACGGGCGATCCAACCCCGTTGGACCAACAAAACCGGGCCATTGCTCAATTGAAAAGGCGTGAGCACATAAAACCCTGTTTGAGATTTCATGCTGCGGTTGTCAAGGTAAATGGTGAATTGATCCAGCCACTGCCCTTCTACGGCCACGCGCCTCTGCAACCATGTGTCTGGCAAAGCGGCCTTAGACCAGTCTTCATTGGCCAAGGCTGGTTCGAGCTGGCGCGACTCGGTCATGGCATTCAAAGCTTCTTTGGTCTGTGCGCGACCCAATTGCCAGAATCCCAGGCGCGCCGTGACACCAGAAACAAGGAGGGTGGCCAACAGAATGACCAGCCATGTTTTCGAAAACATCGCGGCATTTTGCCTGTCTGCTGTCTGCTTCATAGGACGTTTAACGATGTGAAATCTGTACTTGGCATTTGAAAGGATAATAGCAGTATGAAAATAACGATCATCATCGCCTTAATCGGCATTATTGTGAGCTTGCTTGCAGCGGGCTTGTTCATGGTTCGTGGTGGGCCTAGCGAGCAAGAAAAAGCCAAGCGAATGGCCAACGCCTTAACCTGGCGTATTGGCCTGTCGGTGGCTTTGTTTCTGGCCATCATTCTGTCCTACGCCATGGGCTGGATTCAGCCCACTGGTATTCCTCTGAACGGTTAAAAAAAAAGCCCCTTGAAAGGGGCTTTTTTGATGGGTTCAGATTAGAACCAGTAGACGACGATGTAAAGGCCGAGCCACACCACGTCCACAAAGTGCCAGTACCAAGCAGCACCTTCGAAGCCAAAGTGGCTGTCGGCTGTGAAGTGACCTTTTTGCAAACGCAATGTGATGACGAGCAACATCAGCATGCCCACGAAAACGTGGAAGCCGTGGAAGCCAGTCAACATGTAGAAAGTTGAGCCGTAAATACCAGAAGTCAACTTCAAGTTGAGGTCTGAATAAGCGTGCGCATATTCGTAGCCTTGGCACAGCAAGAAAACCACACCCAGCAAAACCGTCATCCACATGAACAAGACTGTTTTGCTGCGATTGTTTTCGCGCAAAGCATGGTGCGCAATGGTCATGGTGACGCCAGAAGTCAACAACAAAGCAGTGTTGATGGTGGGCAACCAGAAAGGACCCACTGTTTTGAATTCTTCAATGATCTTGGCAGGCGAGGCAGTAGCGCCTTCTAACATGCTAGGCCAATCGGCTGAGAAACCAGGCCAGAGCAGGCTGTTGGCTTCACCGCCCAAATTAGGCACAGCGTGAATGCGTGACCACCACAAAGCGCCAAAGAATGCGGCAAAGAACATCACTTCAGAGAAGATGAACCAGCTCATGCTCCAACGGAAAGACTTGTCGATTCGTGCACCGTACTGGCCGTGGAGGCTTTCGTCGATGGCATCACCAAACCACTGATACAAGGTGGTCAACCAAATGACCATGCCCATCAACAAGGCGTATTTGCCCCAAGGGCTTTCGTTCACCAACTGGCTTGCGCCCAAAATGACGAAAAACAAACCCAAAGAAGCCATGGCGGGATGCCTTGACGGGGCGGGCACATAGTAATGTGGTGTGCTGACGTGCGAATTGGCACTCATAGCTTTTTCTCCTACTTAACTCGCGACAAAATTGACCACAACGGCCAAAAACGAAACAAACAATAAACCACAAATAACGCCAACTATGACGATTTGCAAAGGCTTGACCGTCAAGAGATCTTGACGGTGTTCAGCACCTTTTCGAATGCCAAAAAAAGACCATGCAACCATCACAAAAGCGCGCAGCAATGATGGACTTGTCTTGGGCGCTTGCTCATGATTGCTCATACGCTAGCCCCTACTTCAAAAAATGTGTAAGACAACGTGATTGTTTTCACGTCCTTGGACATTTTGGGATTGATATAAAAAGTGACGGGCCACAATTTCTTTTCACCGGGTGCCAATGTGTACTGATTGAAACAGAAGCACTCGATTTTGTTGAAATGGGCAGCAGCTTGTTGCGGCGCGTAACTTGGGATGGCCTGTGCTGACATGGTGCGGTTTTGAATATTTTCAAATTCAAACATCACCGTGACCAATTCGCCAGGATGCACATTCAAAGAACGTGTCATGGGTGAAAAGTGCCAAGGGCCACGAACGTTGGTATCGAACTCCACTGAAATGGTCCTTGAAGTATCCACCTGCGTATTGAGGGGCATACTGGCACGACCATTCATGGAGTTCTTTGACTCACGCTCGCTTAGAGAAAGCACGTTGGATCCTGTCCACAAACAAAAGGCTTCATACATGGGCACAAGCATGTACCCGAATGCAAACATGCCTAAGCTCACCATGAGCAGCTTACGCATCAACTGAAAGTTGGTTTGCATGATGACTTGATGTTGTGGTCAGAACCGATTTCAGCCGATAACCTTGTTGGCGTCAGCGTTCAACTTGGGCGGTGTTTCATAGGTGTGGTGTGGCGCTGGAGAAGGAACTTCCCACTCCAAGCCTTCAGCACCTTCCCAAGGTTGTTGGGCAGCTTTTTCACCCTTGCCCAGCATGCAAGGCAGAACGATGAAGAAGAAGAAATAAACCTGAGCAAAACCGAAGAAGAACGCGCCGACAGATGCAATGGCATTGAAGTCAGCAAACTGCATGGGGTAGTCGGCGTAACGACGTGGCATACCAGCCAAGCCCAAGAAGTGCATGGGGAAGAATGTGACGTTGAACGCAATCAGAGTCCACCAGAAGTGCAACTTACCACGTGATTCTTTGTACATCACGCCGGTCCACTTGGGCATCCAGTAGTAGGCGCCAGCAAACATGGCAAACAAAGAGCCTGCCACCAACACATAGTGGAAGTGCGCCACAACGTAGTAACCGTCTTGCAATTGCAAATCGATGGGCGCCATGGACAAGATCAAACCTGTGAAACCACCCATGGTGAACACAAAGATGAAGCCCACAGCAAACAGCATGGGGGTTTCAAATGTCATGGAGCCTCTCCACATGGTGGCAACCCAGTTGAAAACTTTCACGCCGGTAGGCACTGAAATCAACATGGTGGCGTACATGAAGAACAACTGACCTGTCACTGGCATGCCAGTGGTGTACATGTGGTGAGCCCACACGATGAAGGACAAAATGGCAATAGAAGCTGTAGCGTAAACCATGGAGGAGTAGCCGAACAACTTTTTGCGCGCGAACGCAGGAATGATCTGGCTGACGATGCCGAAAGCCGGCAAGATCATGATGTACACCTCGGGGTGACCGAAGAACCAGAAAATATGCTGGAACATGACTGGGTCGCCACCGCCAGCAGGATTGAAGAAGGTGGTACCAAAGTGACGGTCTGTGAGCGTCATGGTAATGACGCCTGCCAACACAGGCATCACAGCGATCAACAAGAAGGCAGTGATGAGCCAAGTCCAGACGAACATGGGCATCTTCATGAGCGGCATATCAGGCGCGCGCATGTTCAAGATGGTGACAATGATGTTGATTGAACCCATGATGGAGGACGCACCCAAGACATGCAATGCAAAAATTGCGACGTCCATGGAGGGGCCCATTTGCATGGTGAGCGGTGCGTACAAAGTCCAGCCAGCAGCAGGTGCGCCACCGGGCATGAAGAATGTGGAAGACAACATCAAAGCAGCAGGAATCATCAACCAGAAGCTGAAGTTGTTCATGCGGGCAAAGGCCATGTCGGATGCGCCAATTTGCAAAGGAATCATCCAGTTTGCAAAGCCCACAAACGCCGGCATGATGGCGCCGAACACCATGATCAGGCCGTGCATGGTGGTCAACTGGTTGAACAACTCTGGGTTGACGATTTGCAAACCGGGCTGGAACAACTCAGCACGGATGAGCAAGGCCAAAACGCCGCCCAGCATCAGCATCGTGAATGCGAACAGCAGGTACAAGGTACCAATGTCTTTGTGGTTGGTCGCGTAGACCCAACGACGCCATCCGTGAGGATGGTGATCGTGGTCATCGTGAGCGTGTGAATCGACAAAGCTGCCGTTAGAGTGGGAAATAGAACTCATGGTTTACCTCAGTCTTTCAACTCAATCACTTCTTCTCGGAGACAGGCGCTTGGGCTACTTGCGTAGCGGCTGCGGCGTCGCCTTTGGCTGTGGCAGGCGCTGCCTCAGCTTTTTTCTTTTGTACCCAAGCTGCGTAATCAGCTGCGGATAAAACCTGAACATTGATGGGCATGTAAGCATGCTCTTTGCCACACAACTCTTGGCATTGACCGTAGAACATACCTGTACGCTCAGCCAAGAAATGGGTGTCGCGCACAAAGCCTGGAATGGCGTCTTGCTTGATGCCAAATGAAGGCACTGCAAATGAGTGAATCACGTCTGATGCAGTTGTAATGATGCGAATTTTTTTGCCAACAGGCACAACCAGCGGGTTGTCAACTTTCAGCAAGTAGTCGTCGGGCATAGCGCCTTTGGCGCCCGAATTGGACAAGATGCGGTGCTCATTGTCCAAAGAGGAAATGAAGGAGATGCCTTCACCCTCACCTTTGATGTAGTCGTATCCCCAGCGCCACTGGTGGCCCGTGGCCTTGATGGTGAGGTCGGCATTGGACGTGTCTTTTTGGGCAATCACTGTTTTAGTGGCTGGAATGGCCATGAAAATGACAATGATGAAAGGCGCCAAAGTCCAAGCAATTTCTACTTTGACAGACTCATGAAAGTGAGCAGGCTTGTGACCCAATGACTTGCGATGCTTCAAAATTGAGTAAAACATCACACCAAAAACAGCCACAAAGATGACCAAGCAAATGACCATCATGAAGACATGCAAATCGGCTTGATCGGCGGCCAATTTGGTGGCGGGCACGTGCAAGTTCAACTGATTAACGGCTGGACCTCCGGGTAAGTCATTGACGGCGTAGGCAGACGATGTCAAACCAGCCAAAGCAAGCGCGCTGCTGTTGGCAATTTTTTTCCAATGTTGGCTCAATTTATTCACTTTTATATCCTTGAAAAACAGTGCTGGAGATGACCAACCGGTATCAACGGAATTTGGACTGAGGAACGACCTTGAGTTCTCCAGACTGGCCACCCAAATAATCTGCGATCATTTTGAGTTCTGCCAATGAGTACTGCTTAGCAACTCCTCCCATCACGGGATTGCTACGACCCCAAGTGCTGCCACCGTCTTCTTTGTAAGAGCGGAGTGCCATGTACAAGTAGTCCTTGTGCTGACCAGCAACTTTGGGGAAATCGGGTGTAGTGGGCTTGCTGTAGTTGGCGCCATGGCAACCTGCACAGCCACCTTTGGTTAACAACTCGGCCACTTTGGCGGGTGCTGCCGCAATTTGATCAGGTGCAGGAAAGCCATTGCCATGCAGTTCATAGTAGGCAGAGACATCGGCCACGTCTTGCGCAGTGAGTCCCAAAGCCACGCTGCGCATGGTGGGGTGCTTGCGCTCGCCTGATTTGTAGGCATTCAAAGCGTTGGCAATGTACTTGGCACCCTGACCAGAGATCATGGGGACTTTGTAAACAGCGGGGAAGCTGGCTTTGTAGCCAACAATGCCGTGGCAGCCAATGCACATGGCGATTTTTTTCTCTCCAGCCTGCACATCACCCTTAAGGTCTTGCGCGTGTGACAGTTGGACAGCCATACCCGCGAACAAAGCTGCCGCAAAGGCAAAAGATTTGAAACTCATGGCACGCATTCTGAAAAAATTAGTTGAGGTTGATCTAAATCAAATATTATACATAGTTGGCATTGCATGAAAAATCGCCGCCGGCCTACGCGCATGCCAAACTTGCTTCGAATAAAAATTACAAAAAGCTTACTTTCTGAATTTCCTGGACCCGCATTGAGATCACCAAGCTGGCCGCGACTCGACATTATTCAAACAAAGTCTCAAATGAACATTGGCCCTCTTTTTAAACAGTACAACGCACTCACAAAGCCAAGGGTTATCCAGCTGATTGTGTTCTGCGCACTGATTGGCATGGTGTTGGCTGTGCCAGGCCTGCCCACCTGGATTGAGTGGCAAAGAATGGCACTGGCAAGTTTGGGCATTTGGCTTGTTGCAGGCGCTGCGGCTGCGTTTAATTGTTTGGTCGAAAAGAGCATCGATGCCAAGATGCGCCGAACCGCCTGGCGACCCACTGCAAAAGGCGAATTGTCCGATTTGCAGGCCCTGATTTTTTCTGCCACGCTTTGCGCCATCGGTTCGGCCGTTTTGTATGTGTGGATCAATCCCATCACCATGTGGCTCACCTTTGCCACCTTCGTGGGATATGCCGTGATCTACACCCTCATTCTCAAACCCTTGACACCGCAGAACATCGTTATTGGCGGGGCATCGGGTGCTATGCCGCCAGTACTAGGCTGGGCAGCCATGACGGGCGAAGTGGGCGCCGAAGCTGCTATTTTGTTTTTGATCATTTTCCTATGGACGCCGCCACACTTCTGGGCGCTTGCGCTGTACCGGGTAGAAGATTACCGAAAATCGGGCTTGCCCATGCTGCCCGTGACCCATGGCAACGAATTCACTCGTCTCCAAATTTTGTTGTACACCTTCTTGTTGGCTGCGTCTTGCTTGATGCCATTTGCCTTTGGGATGAGTTCTTGGTTGTACCTGGCCAGTGCTGTGGTGCTGAGTATTGGTTTCATTGCCTACGCCCTTGCCCTTCTGAAAAATTACTCCGACGAATTGGCGCGCAAAACCTTTCGCTTTTCGCTGATTCATCTCACCGCCTTGTTTGCAGCACTGTTGCTAGACCACTACCTCATGCCTTAGGATGTCAAGGCCCAGATCATTTGGCTGGGGCTTCAACATGGAAGGGGTTTTAAATTGCTGACTGTTCGCACAAATTTGCCCATGTTCAGCGCCCTTCGCTGGCTTCAAAATGGCTTTGCTGACATGCGCGCCACAGGTTTCGTTGGCGCCTTCTATGGCCTGGTGTTTGTCTTGGCGGCCTACACCATCTCATTCATCTATGCCACCTTTTGGAAAGCCACCATGGGCTTAACGGCAGGCTTCTTTTTAATGGGGCCACTCATTTGCACGGGCATTTACGAACTCTCTAGACAAGTGCATCGGGGCGAACAGGTCAGCTTGACTCAAAGCATGATGGCTTGGTTGCGCAATTGGAAATCCATCGGCTTCTTTGCCATCATCCTGACCTTCCTCATGATTGTGTGGGTGCGCGTTTCGATTGTGTTGTTTGCACTGTTTGCCAGCCATGAATACCCCGATTTGCAAAGTCTCATTTCGCAAATTGTGTCGGTGCAAAACCTCGAATTTCTGATGGTCTGGCTGGGTGTCGGGTCCATCTTTGCCACACTGGCTTTTGCCTTGTCGGTGGTTTCGGTACCCATGATGCTCGATCGATCGACCGACACTCTGACCGCCATTTTCACAAGTGCCAATGCACTATGGGACAACATTGGCGTGTGTTTTGTATGGTCTGCTCTGATCGTGTTGTTGGTTGGCGCAGCGCTGGTATTTTTCATCCCATTGCTGCTGCTCATTGCACCCTTGATTGGCCACGCCACATGGCACGCATACCAAGCGCTGGTTTCAACATCTACGCATTCAGCGGCCCCAGCGCTTGAGCAATAAAGCGTTGGTCATCACACTGACCGAACTCAGCGCCATGGCGGCGCCAGCCACCACAGGACTCAGATAGCCCATGGCTGCAAGCGGGATGCCAGCAG
The DNA here is from genome assembly GCA_030158125.1 of Limnohabitans sp. Classification (GTDB taxonomy): domain Bacteria; phylum Pseudomonadota; class Gammaproteobacteria; order Burkholderiales; family Burkholderiaceae_C; genus Limnohabitans_A. The sequence continues at coordinate 51,584 of JAOATL010000021.1, forward strand.
CGTTGTAAGCAAAAGCCCAAAACAAATTTTGGCGAATTTTGGCCACGGTGCGCGCAGAAATGTCCAAGGCACCTGCCACCAAGGCCACATCTCCCCGCATCAAAGTGATGCCTGCTGCCTGCATGGCCACATCGGTGCCACCGCGCCTGCCATCAGCATTCAAATTGGCCATGGCCAAACCCACATCGGCGGCCGCCAACGCAGGCGCATCGTTGATACCATCCCCAACAAAGGCCACCACATGCGGCTGCCCTTGCGGGTTGGACTGCAAACTTTGAACCAAGGCGGCTTTGTCGCCAGGCAACACTTCTGCAAAGACTTCTTCCGGCTTGAGCCCCAAACGCGCCGCCATGGCATGTGCAGCACCTTTGTTGTCGCCGGAAATCATGACCAATCGAAGTCCGCGTTCGCGCAAAAGATTCAGCGCCGACTGAGCCCCAGGCTTGGGCTCATCGCCAAAGGCCAAGACGGCCAAAGCGGCAACACCGTGAGTCGTTCGCTCGGCAAGTACCGACACCGTGGCACCTTGCATCTGCAATTGCGAAGCCTGAATTTGCCACGAGCCAGCATGCACTTGTAGTGCATCCATCCAGCGCAAACTGCCTAGCAACAACGCGCGCCCTTGGACCTGTCCCTCGCTGCCAAAACCTGGAACCGCTTTGACCTCGTCTGGCGCCTGCCACTGCAGCCCCTGCGATTGCGCCGCTTGTACAACAGCATGCGCCAAAGGATGTTCACTGCCGCTTTGCAAACTGGCTGCTAGCAACAACAGCGTTGTGTCGCCGCCGTCTCCAGAATTGACCGAAGTCAAGGACAGCAAACGAGGTTGCCCCACGGTCAGCGTGCCCGTTTTGTCAAAGGCCACTGTATCGACTTTGTGCGCCACTTCCAAGGCTTGCGCATCTTTGATCAAAATACCGTGCTTTGCCGCTACACCGGTTCCCGCCATGATGGCCGCGGGTGTGGCCAAGCCCAGCGCGCAGGGACACGCAATCACCAACACCGCGACGCTGTGAATGAGCGACACCTCTAGGCTGTGCCCGGTTAGCCACCAGGCCGACAAAGTGATCAACGCCAGCACCAAGACCACAGGCACGAACACGGCCGATACCTGATCGACCAAACGCTGAATGGGCGCCTTGGCAGCCTGAGCATCCTCGACCAATCGGATGATGTTGGCCAACACAGTGGCAGTTCCGGTAGCGCTGACCACCACCAACACACGGCCTTCACCATTGATGCTGCCACCCGTTACACGTGCCCCCACGGCCTTGTGAACTGGCAAGGGCTCGCCGGTCAACATGGCTTCATCCACTTGTGTCTGCCCTTCTTGCACCACACCATCGGCGGCAAAACGCTCGCCCGGCAGCACCACCAAACGGTCGCCCACAAGCAATTCTTCAATGGGAATTTCCACTTCCCCATCAGGCGTGATGACTCGGGCTTTGGCGGGTCGCAGTGCATGCAGTGCGCGAATGGCATCTGTGGTTTGACGTTTGGCACGGGCCTCCAGCCACTTGCCCAGCAAGACCAGCGTGATGACAACCGCCGACCCTTCAAAATACAAATGCACCATCTGGCCAGCGGGGGCTGTCAGCCACAACCACATCGAAAGCAACCACCCAGCGGTGGTGCCAATGGACACCAACAAATCCATGTTGCCACTGCCAGCCAACAGGGCATGCCAGCCTGCTTTGTAAAAGCGTGCGCCCAACATAAATTGCACAGGTGTGGCCAGCAAGAATTGCCACAGCGCAGGCAGCATCCAATGCTTGCCCAGGGCATCGCCCAACATGGGCAACACCAAGGGTGCACTGAGCACCAAGCCAATGGCCACGGGCCCAAACCCAGCCCAGGCGCCAGCAGGTGCTTGCGCCAGGTGCTCTGCTGACAGCGGCTCATAGCCTGCATCGCGCACCGCACGGCGCAAGCGAGCTTGTTGCGCTTGTTGCGCTTGTGCACTGACTGGACTGGCGTCTGGCGATTTCCATGTGACCCTGGCAGACTCAGTGGCCAGATTGACACTGACCGCTTCAACCTCGGGAAGTTTTGCAATGGCCCGCTCCACACGCGCAACACATGACGCGCAGGTCATGCCACCAATACCAATATCACAGGACAATTCAGACATAGACTAAGCTTACATCTTTATACAAGGAGTCAAACATGAACAATACATTTCAAGTTCAAGGCATGACGTGCGGCCACTGCGAAATGGCAGTTAAAAAAGCCGTCGTGCGCTTGGACCCAGAAGCCAAAGTGGTCATTGACCGTGCGGCGGGCAAAGTCGATGTCGACAGCGCCAAGCCACGCGAAGAAATTGCACAAGCCATTGCAGAGGAAGGCTATGCCGTCTCGGCATGAAGCGACGCCAACCGCGCCACAGCCGCTTCACGCAACAGCTTGGCCAGTGGCACCTCAGACCTTGACTTGAGCGACACCCAGCCAAAGCGCGCATTGGCATTGAGCGGTGGCGAAAGAGGCAACTCAATTAAATCAGGCGCAACGGCGCGCACAGTCAATACCACGGTCTGTGTTTTTCTGGCCACATCCAGCAAACTGGAAATTTCTTCGCAGCGCAGATGCACCAGATGGTCTGGGTGAGCTTGTGCGCCGTACCTTTCCGTGAGCACGCGGGCCACCTCATCGCTCAGAGGGGTAGACGCAACGGGGTATTTCAAAACTTGCTCAAACGTCACGCGTTTGAGTTTGGCCAACGGGTGTTTTTTGTTGCACATGAAGGTGCCAGGCAACTCACACAAAGGCTCTACCCTTAAATCGATGGCGGGGCTGAGCGATCGAATGTCCAGTATCAGTGCATCCAACAAACGATCCCGCAACTGTTGAACCAGCAGACCGGTAGCACCACGGGCAATTTCCAAGCGCGCCTCGGGGCACTCCTTCGCAACAAAGCTTAAGAGGTGCGTCATCCACAAAGCGCCAGGGCCCGAGCCCAAACCCAACTTCAACTGGCCACTGTGGCCCGAAAGCAACTGCTTGCTACTTTGCTTCAAGTTGTTGGCAGCATCGACCAACTCGCGGGCTTGTAACAAGACATGTTGGCCAAACGGCGTCAGTTCATTCTTGCGGCCGACTCGATCAAACAAAGGCTGCCCCAATTCATCTTCGAGCGTCTTGATACTGCGGCTGAGGGCGGGTTGCGTGAGGTACAGCTTTTCGGCAGATTTGCTAAACGAGCCGTTGCCGGCCAATTCCAAAAAGTGTCTCAGTTGAACCAGGGTCATCGCATGCATCCATGAATTTTATTTATGCTAATGCATATTATTATGCATTTGACTTAGACCCAAGCCATTTCTACGATGAAGCCATCACTTACCCTAAAGGAATTGCAGCATGCACTCAGTAGTTGAAAAATATTTCAAGAACGTCGTGACCGCCATGGGCACGCTGCTCTTAGCTGGCACCGTTTTGGCACAAAACTATCCAGCCAAACCCGTCACCTTGCTGGTGCCCTACCCTGCGGGTGGTTTGTCTGACGTCATTGCGCGTACCGTGAACAACACCTTGTCAAAAAACCTAGGACAAACCGTGATTGTGGACAACCTGGGTGGTGCGAGTGGTGCCATTGCTGCGCAAAAAGTATTGAACGCACCGGCCGATGGCCAGATCATTTTTCAGGGCTCGCCCAACGAACTGATCTTGGCGCCTTTGGCCATTTCGGCAGTCAAATTCAAGAGCGAAGACTTCCGTTTGGTTCAAATGATTTCAACCGCTCAAATTGCATTTTTGGCGCGCAAAGATTTGCCCGTGAGCAACGTGGACGAGTTCTTGGAATACGCCCGCAAAGAAGCACAAGCTGGCCGCCCCATTACATACGCCAGCGTGGGCCCAGGCTCGTTTTATCACTTGCTCGGTGAGCATCTGTCCAAAATCACCAACATCCCCATGACGCACGTGCCCTACAAAGGCGGCGCACCAGCCAACCAAGACTTATTGGGCGGTCAAGTGGACATTTTCTTGGCCCCGTTTGGCAAGAACTATGACGAACTGCAAAAGCAAGGCAAGCTCAAAATTTTGGCCATGCTTAACAGCGAGCGCTTGGAGTCCGTCAAGTCATACCCCGCCATCAGCGAGAGCAAATCTTTGAAGAACTTCACTTTCAACATTTGGACAGGCTACTTTGTGAAAAAAGAAACGCCTGAGGCCATCGTTCAAGTGCTGCACAAAGCCATCACCGATTCATTGACAGAACCTTCTGTATTGGCAGGCATGGAAGCCAACAGCTTGTTGATGGCCAAACCATTGTCAATGCAAGCGGTTAGCAAAGCCTACACAGACGGCACCACACAGTTCCGAGCCATTGCCAAGTCAATCAACTTGCAACCTCAATAAGCATGACGTATTTGCGCGACGCCCTCACAACCAAAGTGGGTGAATTCATCCAACTCCGGCGTGACATTCACCGCCATCCTGAGTTGGCATTTGAAGAACACCGCACCTCGGATTTGGTTGCGGCCAAGTTGACGGCTTGGGGCTACAGTGTCCATCGCGGTTTGGGCGGCACAGGTGTCGTGGGCACGCTCAAGCGCGGCACCAGCACCCGCAGCCTGGGTTTGCGCGCCGACATGGACGCACTGCCGATTCAAGAGGCCAGTGGCGCGGAATGGTCAAGCACCAAGCCCGGCCTCATGCATGCCTGCGGCCACGATGGCCACACGGCCATGCTGTTGGCAGCTGCGCATGCCTTGGCTCACACGGCCGAATTTGAGGGTGTCTTACACCTGATCTTTCAACCTGCAGAAGAAGGCGGCGGTGGCGCACTGCGCATGATGCGTGAAGGCCTGTTCGAGCGCTTCCCTTGCGATGCCATTTTTGCCATGCACAACATGCCTGGCGTACCCGCTGGACACCTTGTGTTCAGAGACGGCTCGGCCATGGCCTCCAGCGATTACGTCACCATTCGCATACGCGGCAATGGTGGCCATGGCGGCATGCCTCACCGCGCTTCAGATTCATTGGTTGCGGCAGCGTCCATCGTGATGGCACTTCAAACGGTGGTATCTCGAAATGTTGACCCCCTGCAAACCGCCGTGGTCACAGTAGGGGCGATCAATGCGGGCAAAGCCAACAATGTCATACCTTCTTTGGCCACGTTAGAACTCAGCGTTCGCGCCCTAGACCCAGGTGTCCGCAAATTGCTAGAACAACGCATTAAAGCCATCGCCACACACCAAGCCGAAAGCTTTGGTGTCCAGGCAGAGGTGGAATGGAACGAAGGCTATTGCGTCTTGGTCAATTCAGAAAAAGAAACGCAATTTGCAAGACAAGTTGCCTTGAATTTGGTCGGACCTGATCGTGTCATTCTCAACGGCCCGCCCCTGACGGGCAGCGAAGACTTTGCCTTCATGCTGGAAAAAGTACCCGGTAGTTATTTACTGATTGGCAACGGTGATGGCGATGCAGTGGGCGCGTGCATGGTGCACAACCCTGGCTACGACTTCAACGATGACAACATCGCAGTTGGCGCCGATTACTGGATACACTTGACCCAGGAATTCTTCAAAGTTTAAATTTAAAATTCCAGTGACATCGGGAGAGATTGCTCTCCAAGCAACGCCGAAGGAGCAACCGCCCCGGAAACTCTCAGGCAAAAGGACCGATGCCACATTTCATTCTGAAGAGTGGTTTGCGTTTTCGTCCGCAAACCCACCGCAGGAGCAAACAGGGCCATCAGGCGCTGCGAATCTCTCAGGTCCAAAACAGAAGGGGCGCCACAGGCACAGGTGTGCCTTGGCTCAACCCTTCGACGTTTTGAAAGACCTGAATCATGAAAACAATCGCAATTGTGGGTGGCGGCATTACCGGCGTCACGACAGCTTATGCGTTGGCCAAGCGCGGCTTCTCTGTCACTTTGTTTGAGCGTCATCGCTATGCCGCCATGGAAACATCTTTTGCCAATGGTGGTCAACTGTCGGCTTCCAATGCAGAAGTCTGGACCCACCCCTCCACCATCGTCAAGGGCTTGAAGTGGATGCTCAAAAGCGATGCCCCTCTGTTGGTCAATCCCAAACCCAGCTGGCACAAAATTTCTTGGTTTGCAGAATTCATGGCGTCCATGACCCACTATGAAAAGAACACCATTGAAACCACCAAGCTGGCCGTGGCTGCGCGCCAACATTTGTTTTCTTGGGCACAGGCAGAAAACATTGACTTCGATTTGAAAAAGCAAGGCATTTTGCACATATACCGCGACAAAAAAGGTTTTGATCACGCGGGCAAAGTGTCTGAAATGCTGGCCAAAGGTGGCCTGCCACGCCATGCGGTGACGCCAGAAGAAATGAAAACCATCGAACCCACATTGGCCGGCAACTATTACGGCGGCTATTTCACAGAGAGCGATTCAACAGGCGACATTCACAAGTTCACCAATGGTTTGGCCTTGGCTGTTCAGCGTTTGGGCGTTCGCACTTTGTACGACCAAGACGTCACCAACATCCAAAGCGACAACGATCAAGTCAAGATCACGGTGGCCCATTCAGAGGCCCCCACCAGCGTTCACACCTTCGACAGTGTGGTGGTGTGCGCAGGCGTGGCCAGCAAACAGTTTGCATCTCAACTGGGTGACCGCGTCAACATCTACCCGGTCAAGGGCTATTCCATCACCGTCAATTTGAACGACGCAGAAAGCCAAGCAGGTGCACCACAAGTGAGTTTGCTCGACGACGAAACCAAGCTGGTTACCAGCCGTTTGGGTGATGACCGATTCCGTGTGGCGGGCACTGCAGAATTCAACGGCTACAACCGCGACATTCGCTCAGACCGCATCAAGCCACTGGTCGATTGGGTGAACCAATGCTTCCCCAAAATCAACACCCGCTCCGTGGTGCCATGGGCTGGCCTGCGTCCCATGATGCCCAACATGATGCCGCGCGTAGGTCGCGGTAAAGCTGCAAATGTGTTTTACAACACAGGTCATGGTCACTTGGGATGGACCTTGTCAGCGGTGACTGCCGACATGGTGGCTGAAGTGGTATCGGCTCAGGCTTTAGCCGAACGCGCAACGATCATTTCAGGATCGACCAACCTGGCACGTGTGTCCACGTAATAACCACCGAACTCGGTGTACTTCAAGACAGCACATTGGCATGTGCTGCACTTGAAGACATCGCAGCGGTTGTAGGGGAAATAGTCCACTGCAATGGGCGCATTGGATGAATCGTAGCGCGTGCCGTTGGGGTGGAATTCCTCGAAGGTCAATTCCATTTGACCTTCGGGTAGTTCTTGGCGAAGAGTACCTACGGCATGCATTTGATCAGCCGGCCAGCGCGCGTCGGGCACGCTTTCCCAGCCTTTGCAGATTTTCAGGGCGCAGGTGCAGTTGTCGTGCATCTGCGTTGCCATGGCATGAAGTTCTTCAGCGCTGATGAGTTGCAGATTTTTATTCGACATTTGCAAATCTTAAGGTCAAACCCATCAACCTGGCATGAGATGAGTTAATGGACGGCTGTTAATTCAGAGAGATTTAAAACAGCCAGTACATTTTTAGCAGCGCCTACGCCCATGTTGATGTAAGCATCACTGGTCACACCCCCAATGTGGGGGCTCAGAATAATTTGTGGCACATTGTGAAAAATATGCGGCGCCGTCATGGGCTCCAGCGCAAAACTGTCTAAACCTGCGGCAAATACATGACCCGTTTGCACGGCGGCTAACAAAGCGGGTTCATCCACCAAACCACCGCGCGCCGTGTTCACAAATAACACGCCTGGTTTACATGCGGCCAATGTGGTGGCATTGATCAACTGCCGGTTGTCAGATGTCAAAGGACAGTGCAAAGAGATGGCATCGGATTCGCGAAAAAGTGTTTCAAAGTCCACAAGACGAATGTCATCTGGCAAGTTTTTAGCGAATGGATCAACACCCAAAACTTTCATGCCCATCGCATTGCACATTTTGGCAAAGCGCAGACCAATAGCACCCAAGCCCACCAAGCCAATGGTGCGGCCCTGCAGTTCAATGCTTTTGTGGGTGGCTTTGTCCCAGAAACCTGCATGCATGCGCTCGTTCAAATGCACCACTGATTTGGCGCAGGCCAACAACAAGGCCATGGCTTGTTCCGCCACAGCAGCCGCATTGGCGCCTACTGCAGCGCACACTTCAATACCGCGTGCTTTTGCGGCTTCTTTGTCGATGGTGTCAGTACCACTGCCGTGCTTAGAAATGACTCGCAAAGCGGGTGCAGCGTCCATCACTTCGGCACCCACACTGCCATAACGAACAATGATGGCCACAGGATTGTGGCGTTGGCACAAAGCAACCAGGTCCGCAGTCTGAGGCGTTTTTCCAGCATAGACAATTTCGAAATCAGTCAACAACGCCAAAGCTTGGGATGCCAGATCTGCGCCTGTCACGATGACAACGGGACGCGAACTCACAGCGTTTCGCCTTCTTTCAAGACACCCGCTGCCACCAAGGATGGCAGCAGCCATGATGCACTGGTGTTGCCTAGCTTAATCTGCGCAATGCGCTTGGCCTCGTCCACCACTTTTTTGTCTGCCAGTGGCAACAAGCCCGGCAGCTTCTCGCGCTCAACCACCACAATGCCATCAGCATCGGCCAAGACAAAGTCGCCTGGGTTAACAGACACACCACCGCATGAAATGGGATGGCCAATGCGGCCACCAATGTTTTTGGTCGGGCCATTTGGATTGGTGCCCACAGAAAAAACCGGGAAGTCCATCTCTTCAATTTCGAGGCTGTCGCGCACGGCGGCATCCACAATGACACCGGCAATGCCCAACTGCTTGCACGCCGTCATCATGATGGTACCCATCAGGGCTGCAGTTTGATCGGCCTTGCCATCGATGACCAACACATCACCTGGCTTGGCCATGGCAATGGCGGCATGGATCATGAGGTTGTCGCCAGGGCGAACTTCTACGGTCAGCGCGGGACCCGCCACTTTCATGTGAGGACGCAGCGCACTGATGCGGCCGTGCATCACACCACGGCGTCCCGCCACATCGGCAAAAATGGCCGCTTGATGCACCGATGCTTTTTGCACCAGGTCAGCAGACACACGCTCAAAATTGCGAACAATATCTTGACTCATGAATATTCCAAATAAAAATTAATCAGTCGGCGCGGGCGCCAGATTCTTTGACGACCTTGCCCCACTTCACCAAGTCTTCCCGCATGAGCTTTGCAAATTGCTCTGGTGTGCCGCCTGTAATTTCCAAGCCTTGATCGTTCAACTTTTTGCGCAAGTCATCGGCACGCAATGCTTTGTTCACTTCGGCATTCAAGGCAGCGGTCATGTCGGCTGGCAACTTGGCAGGGCCTAACAATCCAAACCACGTAATGGCCTCAAAGCCCTTCACACCCGACTCATCCACAGTAGGCACGTTGGGCAAGTCATCTGTTCTCTTGGCGGAGGTCACCGCCAGGGCTCTGAGCTTGCCGTTCTTGATATGACCAATGAGAGTAGGCACAGAAGAAACATAGGCGTGCACGCTACCGCCCATCACATCGTTTAAACCTTGCGCTGCGCCCTTGTAGGGAATGTGCGTTAAGCGAACGCCCGCTTCTTTTTGCAACATTTCTGTGGCAAGGTGAGCCACCGTGCCATTGCCTGAGGTGGCGTAGTTAATCTGAGTGGGTTGTGCTTTAGCGGCCGCCAACAAGTCAGCCAAGGTTTTGAATGGCGAGTTGGTTGCAACCACCACAATCAAGGGGGAGTAACCGATGTTGACAATGGGTGTGAGGTCTTTTGCAGGGTCGTAGGGCAACTTGCTGTAAAGACTGGGGTTGATGGCCAAATTGCTGGTTTGCCCAATGACCAAATTCAAACCGTCTGGGGCCGATTTGGCAATGGCATCCACACCAATGTTGCCACCCGAACCGGGTTTGTTGTCATAAATAAAAGCCCATTTGGTGCTGGTCACCACCTTATTGCCAACTTCACGGGCAATCAAATCAGTACCGCCACCTGCTGGAAATGGCACCACGATGCGAATGGGTTTGGCGGGCCAGGTTTGCGCCCATGCGCTCATCGTCAAGGTGACGCCCACCAACAGGGCGGCCATGGCCGATTGCGTCAAGACGCGGCGCTGGGCAGAAATATTTGTCATGTTTGTCTCCTGATGTGGCTAATTTATCTGAAACAGATTGTTCATGCATCTTTCATTCAATACAATCATGTTTCATACAGTGAAAGATGTTTCATGGCACGAAAACCACCTCTGCACACCGCACGCGAAGAATCCAACACCGAGGGCGGCGTGATCGCAGTCAAACGTGCACTGCAAATTCTGGAAGTATTTGAGATTGGTGACCAACACCTTTCGTTGGCTGAAATCAGCCGCCGAACTGGTCTGCACAACACCACCGTGCTGCGATTGGCACGCACGCTGGCCCTGTCGGGTTACATGGTGCAAAAAGAAGAAGGTACATGGCGCTTGGGCGCGGCTGCAGGATGGCTGGGGGCACGATACCAAGCTGGTTTTGACATCCATGACGTGGTGGAACCCACCCTGCGTCAGTTGTCACTCGACACGCAAGAAAGTGCATCTTTTTATGTGCGCGAAGGTGACGTGCGTTCTTGCATCTCTCGCATTGAAGGCCCGCAGTCGGTCAGGCACCATGTCCGAATTGGCATGCGATTGCCTTTGAATTTGGGCGCGCCGGGCAAAGTGATTTTGGCTTTTTCAGGCGCTGCCGGCGATGAGTTTGAAGTCATCCGACGCCGTGGTTATCACCTGTCGATGGGCGAAAGAGAAGCAGAGGTGTCTAGCGTTGCAGCACCCGTGTTTGGTTTGAACTGGCGCTTGTTGGGGTCGATGTGCATATCAGGCCCCACAGCACGATTGAGCAAAAACAAACTGCAAATTCATGCCAAGACTGTGATGAATGCGGCCAATCAGTTGTCGTATGCCTTGGCTGGCTCGGCTTCGCAAGAGACACCCAAGGTGGTGTCTACTTGGCACCCATGATATTGACGCGAGTTAATTTGACTGCAAATAAGCGTTGACCAACTTGACCCAATAGCTTGCTGCAATTGGAAGAATGGCGTCATTGAAGTCATAGCCCGGGTTGTGCACCATGCAACCACCTGTGTGGTGATGTTCACCTTCACCATTGCCCACAATGAGGTAGCAGCCAGGGCACTCTTGCAGCATGAAGGAAAAGTCTTCACTGCCTGTTAATGGGGCCAAGTTGGGCATGACGCCTTTCTCGCCCAACCAGTCCAAAGCCACTTGCTTTGCGAAGGCCGTGCTGGCTTCGTCGTTGATGAGCGAGGGGTAACGCCAATCGTAATCCACATCGGCCTGCACGCCCATGGTCTGCGCTTGTGATTGAACCAAATCGGTAATGCGCTGTTTGAGCATGGCGCGAATGTCTGGATTGAAAGCGCGCACCGTCAAGCGCATGGTGACATTTTGAGGAATGACGTTGGCGGCTTCACCGCCATGAATGGCGCCCACAGAAATGACGGCCATTTCACGTGGGTCCACATTGCGAGAAACCACCGTTTGCAAGGCCACCACGATGTGCGCTGCGGCCACCACCGGATCGGCTGACAAATGCGGTGCAGAGCCATGGCCACCTTTGCCTCGCACCGTGATGTTCACAGTGTCAGACGATGGCATGAAGGCACCCGCCCGGAAACCAAACTGTCCTTCAGGCATGCCAGGCATGTTGTGCAATGCAAAGATGGCATCGCATGGGAACAGTTTGAACAAGCCCTGCTCCACCATCACCCGGCCACCCCCCAAACCTTCTTCGGCTGGCTGGAAAATCAAATTCAACGTGCCGTCAAATTGAGGGTCTTGCGCAATGCTGCGTGCAGCAGCCAACAAAATGGCAGTGTGGCCATCGTGGCCACAGGCGTGCATTTTGCCGGGCAATTGGCTGGCATAGGGCAAGCCTGTGGTCTCTTGAATGGGAAGCGCGTCCATGTCGGCACGAATACCCAAACGCATTTTGCCGCTACCGCGCTTGAGGGTGCCCACCACGCCCGTGCCCGCCAAGCCTCGGTGCACGTCATAACCCCACTCTTTCAGGCGAGCCGCCACCATGTCGCTGGTGGCGTGTTCTTCAAACGCCAGTTCGGGGTGGGCATGAATTTGGTGACGCACCTCAACCATCTCTTTGGCCATGTCTTGGATGGCAGGCAAGATGTTTTGAGAGAAGGCAAATTTTTTAGGTTCGATGGGAGCGTTCATTCTAATCCTCAGTGTGTATTGGGAGGCGGAAATCCATTTCGGCCAGGAAACTCGGGCGCCAGCTCTCTGGCATTGGGCATCTTCAACCACAAGCGCAGCATGCGACGGCGCACAGCCACATCGTCATGGTCCTCAAACTCGGTGCGTGAATGCAGCACGGCATAGTTGTTGGCAAACTGAAGATCGCCAGGCTCCATCAACATGTCCACGCGAATTTCCGGTGAGTGCATGGTGCGGTCAAAACAATCCAGTGCCTCCATTTCTACCTTGGACAAGGGCACACCTTTGATGTCACAGCCCAGCTCTAAATACTGGCGCAAATAACGGCAACTCAGTTTGCCTTTGTGATAACTGAAGATAGGCGACAGGCTGGGCTCGGGTTCACACAAATGCTCGAAGTAAAACATTCGGTAGAACAAGCCCAAGTACTCAGGATGCTTTTCTAAAATTTCGTTGTAGATTCGCGCCACGCTGACCAAACTGCTAACGCCACCGTGTTTGGCTTTGCGCACACACAGCAAGCCCACCACATCCGATGGATCAGAGTGGTAAGGCAAATACAAATTGGTTTGGTACACCCGGGTGCGGATGTCTTTAGGGTCGCCCACGGCAGCCACTTCACCCAGCAAATCACCACGGGGGTTTTGACACACAGGCATGCCCAGGTGCAAGCCAATGCCGTAATACACCGCCTTCAACTCTTCTTCACTGTAGCGATGCACAGGCAGGCCGCGCCAGAGCGAAAAGCCTCTACCGTTTTCTAACTCTTCAGAAAGCGCTGCGAGTCGAGTCACAAGTGCCGGACCGATGGGGAAGTCTTCCTGCTGGAAGTTGGGGAAGGCTAGACCTTTGGCTTTGAGTGCGACCAAGGCTTGGTCAAGCGCTTGGATGTCTGCAGTTTGAAGATGCTCAATCCAGTTGGTGTCGTTTTGAATGGCCTTGCCAGTCCAGGCGGCTGGCCCTGTGACAGGTTGTTTCAAAATAATGCTCATGGGTTAGATCTCCAAATTCAATGCTGCACGATGAATCTTACTCACTTCATTTCAAACACCAAACACGTGGTGGTGGCGTGTGCATACAAAGTGCCATCGGGTCCGACCAACTTTGCTTGGGCTGTGGCCAGTTGACGCCCGCAGTGCAGCACCTCGGCAATAGCCCGTACACGCTCGACTTTGAGCGTCACAGCCCGTACGACGTTGACGCTCAACTCAGCCGTTGTATAAGCACGACCCACTGGCATTTTGGTATGCACAGCACAGCCCAAAGCTGAATCCAAAAGGGTGGCTATCCAACCACCATGAACAGTGCCCAGCGGGTTGAAGTGTTCCAGCTTAGGTGTTCCTTGAAAAATGGTTTTACCTTCTTCCAAATGCACCAAGCAAAAGTCCAAGGTCTTGGCAATGGGAGCTGCAGGCAACTCACCGCGCAAGATGGCCTGCATCATCTCTAGGCCCGTCATGCCCGCAATTTGTGTTCGATCGGCAATGCCATAACCGGCCTTTGCTTTAAAATTGGCCATCACTCTGGCCTCATCGGCCAACCAAGTTGCGAGTTCTGTTGTCATAGTGCGATAGCCTGTGAGAGAATTGATGCCAAGAATAATTTGGCATCTTATTGCAGCAAGGCCTCAGGCACTGTCAACAAGCGGACATGCCTCTACAAGGTCATCAAACTGGCATTGCCGCCTGCTGCTGCAGTGTTGACACTGATGCTGCGCTCGTGCACCAAGCGTGCCAACGGTATACCGAGGTCGCCGGGTTTGAATGCTGTCAATGTGGCCAAGGCGCCCCCTTGCTTCGCCAAAAGATTCGCCATTTTCAGCACCTCTGCAGAAGACGCATGCATCAACACAGCTTGCGTTGCACCCAAACTCATTTTTTCATCCAGCCGCACTGCGGCTTGCACAGCTTGAGGCAATGTTGCGACGAATGCCTCTAGCGCATTGTCAACAACGGCCATTGCCTCGACTGCCAACACTGCGGCCAATTGCGCCAGCAGATCTTCTTTCCAACTGTCTTGCGTTCCAACACAGCAGCGAACCTGTGAGCGCGCTTGGACTTGGTACACATTTCGCTCACCCGTTGGCCCAGCCAATGCAGCCTCCAGTCCAGCTGGGCTGCAGGCCGACCAACGCGCACACTGATGCGCCAATGTCAGGCGATTTTCAGACAAAGCCCATGCGTGCAAAGCAAGTAGTGCCTCGGAAACCGGTGCCAAGGTACCCGCACCCACGGCTTGAACACTGCGCAAGGCTGCATCTTCCGGGCATTCAGACAGCAATCGGAGCAAGTACAAGGGCCCACCGGCTTTGGGGCCCGTGCCCGATAAGCCTTCTCCGCCAAACGGCTGCACACCCACCACGGCCCCCACCATGTTGCGGTTCACATAGGTGTTGCCGGCATGCGTGCCCTCGGTGACCAACGCAATGGTCTCATCGATGCGCGAATGCACGCCCAAGGTGAGTGCGTAGCCTGTGGCGTTGATTTGCGCCAACAATGCCGGCAGTTCCTTCCGCCGATAGCGCAGCACATGCAATACCGGACCAAACACTTCGCGCTGCAAATCTTGCATGCTGTCTATTTCAATCAAAGTCGGCACCACATACGTACCCGATGGCACTTGCGAATGGGTAGAAAAAATTCGATGCACCCGTCGACCAGCAGCTTCCAGTTTGGCCACATGTGCCGCCACACCCTCACGCGCGCGCTCGTCGATGACGGGCCCCATGTCGGTCTCAAGCAATGCGGGGTTTCCCATGCGCAATTCACCCATGGCACCTTTGAGCATTTCCAAGGCTCTGTCGGCCACCTCCTCTTGCACACACAAAATGCGCAATGCTGAACACCGCTGACCCGCCGCTTCAAATGCAGAGGCCACAGCATCCACCACCACTTGCTCTAGCAGCGCTGATGAGTCCACCACCATGCAGTTTTGACCACCTGTCTCGGCAATCAAGGGCACCACTTGCCCATGACGATTCAACCGCTTGGACAAATTCAATTGCAAGACCTTGGCTGTTTCTGTGGAGCCTGTAAACAAAACCCCTTGTACACGTGCATCTTGAACCAACGCATTGCCTACTGTTCTGCCCAATCCTGGCAAGAGCTGCAATGCGGCTTTCGGGATACCCGCTTGCCACATCAACTCAACGGCCAGTGCGGCAACGCCCGTGGTCTGCTCAGCTGGTTTGGCCAACACTGGGTTGCCTGCAGCCAGGGCAGCAGCGACCTGTCCGATGAAAATTGCCAACGGAAAATTCCAAGGACTGATGCACACCACGGGCCCCAAAGCCGTGTGCGTGTCGTTGTTGAAATCACGGCGTACTTGGGCGGCGTAGTAACGCAAAAAATCAACTGCTTCGCGAACTTCTGCCACAGCATGCGGCCAAGTTTTACCGGCTTCAAGCACCAGCAACTTCATGCACTTCAAAGCATCAGCCTCTAGCAAGTGCGCGGCCTGCTCCAACAAATGGGCGCGTTGGGAGGGGTGGGTTTCAGCCCAATCAGATGCATAGGAATCGGCAGTCTGCATTGCATTTTCTATATCGCTCGCACTGGCATATTGCACAGTACCCAGCACTTGCGAATGATCGGCAGGATTCACAATTTGACATGTTTCAGCGCCTTCAGCATCGTCCAGCAAACGAGGGCGAAGGTTCAGAGGCGCGGCGGCATGCAACATGTCATTTTGAATCAAGCTTAGCGTCGGTTCATCATTTAAATCCCAAGCTTTGGCGTTCTGACGAATGTTTCCAAACAGACGAAGCGGCAACGGAATTTGAGCGTGGGCTTGCCCAATCGCTGCATGGTTCTGCTCAGCCTCTTGTTCAGTCAATAACACTGGGTCTTGCACCAACGCGTCCAGTGACACGGATGCGTCGGCCATGCGATTCACAAACGAGCTGTTGGCACCGTTTTCCAGCAAGCGTCTGACCAAATACGCCAAAAGAGTTTCATGAGTTCCCACAGGGGCATAGATGCGGCACGGTCGGTTTAGCTTGTTGCCTCCCACAACTTGAAAATACAAAGGCTCTCCCATGCCGTGCAAGCACTGAAACTCATATTGACCCGCCTCATAGGCACCGCAAATCTCTTCGGCCATACTCACAATGCTGGCCACTGTTTGTGCGTTGTGCGTGGCAAATTGGGGATACACCACACCTGTAGCACCCAACAACTTGCGTGCACAGGCCAAGTAAGACACATCGGTGTGATGCTTGCGCGTCAAGACGGGATAATCGATGTGGCCCTCCTGCTGTGCACGTTTGATTTCACTGTCCCAATACGCGCCTTTTACCAATCGAATCATCAAGCGATGGCCAGAGCGCTTGGCCAAATCGACCAAATAGTCCACCACAGAGGGGCACCGCTTTTGATAGGCCTGAATCACAAAGCCTAAGCCGTTCCATCGCGCGAGTTCTGGTGCAAAACACAAGGCGTCCAGCAAGTCTAAAGAAATTTCCAATCGATCGCATTCCTCTGCATCGATGTTCAAACCGATGTTGTAGTGCATGGCCAAACGAGCAAGTTGCAACACGCGTGGTAACAATTCAGTCATCACGCGGTGATGCTGTGCACGGGTATAGCGCGGATGCAATGCCGACAGTTTGATGGAGATGCCCGCCCCTTGGTACACCCCTTTGCCTTGCGCTGCTTGGCCAATGGCGTGAATGGCATCTTGATAAGACTTGCAATAACGCTGGGCATCGGCCTCCGTCAATGCTGCCTCACCCAGCATGTCGTAGGAATAGCGAAAGCCTTGCGCTTCCATGTCGTGCGATCGCATCAAGGCCTCTTGGATGGTTTCGCCCGTTACAAACTGCTCACCCAGCATCTGCATGGCCAGTTGCATCCCCCGCCGAATCAAGGGCTCGCCTTGTTTGCCAATCAAGCGGGTCAACGCACTCAAGAGTTGCCCTTCACTGTGTGTGGACACCAATTTACCGGTCAACACCAAGCCCCACGACGCCGCATTTACAAACAACGAGCTGCTCTGGCCAGTATGTTGTTGCCAATTGCCGCCGCTGATTTTGTCGCGAATGAGTGCATTGCGCGTGGCAGGATCGGGGATGCGCAGCAAGGCCTCGGCCAAGCACATCAGCGCCACCCCCTCTTCACTGGAAAGTGTGTACTCCTGCATCAAGCTTTGCACACGGCCCGCACGTCCTGAGGGTCCGGGACCATTGCGCATGCCCTGAATTAATTGTCTGGCCAACGCATCGGTTTTGACAGCGGCAGATGGACTTAGGCGCGCCAGCGCAAGCGCAGACGAGACGGCATCGGACTCCGGCAAACGAAAGGCGTTTGAAATGGCTTGGCGCAGTGAGTGTTTGTAGCTCATGGTGTTCTCCATGGGGCCGACACAACATCACCCCATTAATTGCCATGATCCGCATTTACGGCTGAATATTTATCTATATTCTTCAAAATATACCGGATAATATTTCCCATGAAGGACACCACTCAAGACATTGACCGCATCGACCGTCGCATTCTGGGCGTCATGCAAAAAGACGGTCGCATCAGCAATCTCAAGCTGGCTGAGGTGGTTTCACTGTCACCCACAGCCGTGTTGGCCCGGGTGCAACGCCTCACCAAAGAAGGCTTCATCTTGGGCTACGAGGCCAGGTTAAACCCCATCAAGCTGGGTGCAGGCATGTTGGTATTTGTCGAAGTATTGCTAGACCGCACCACCCCCAACGTGTTTGATCAATTCAAAGCGGCCGTTCAAGTGCGCGACGAAATCATGGAGTGCCACATGGTGGCTGGTGGTTTTGATTACCTGCTCAAAACGCGCACCGCCGACATGAACAGTTACCGTGAATTTGCGGGTAGCGTGCTGTGGCAATTACCAGGCGTGCGAGAAACGCGCACGTATGCGGTGATGGAAGAGGTGAAAAACAGCACGGCAATTCCGATATAAAAAGGCTGTCATGATGATTTTCAATTGGCATTTAGATCCCCTCCTACTCTACGCATTGGTGCTGTCTGCAATTTTACTAAGTGGCATCATGTTTCAGATGGCAACCATCGTGACGAAACATCAGCGCAAGTATCAAAGCGAATTGATTCAGAAGCGTTTTGTTGATTTGTTGAACCAATCGATTCAAAAATGCAATGCTGAACACATCAATGATCTTCAAACAGAGATTGCAGAAATCAACCAACTGATCGAACTGCACAAAAAAGAAGTTGCCAATGCGTGGATGCGTTTACTGGAAAAAACTCAGCCAGCGCAGCGAAGTGTGTACATCGACGTCATCAAGCACACCCACATGTTGCACTGCATACCGCATTGCCTTTATGAAGAAGGCCTGGCAGAAAGGTGCATCGCCCTAGAAGCCATTGGCCTTTCGGGCTTTGAAGCATACGCCACAGAAACAGCAATGTTTGCCAATGACAAAGGTGTAGCGCCTTACGCCTGCATCGCCCTGGCACGTTTAAAAAAAATCGAAGCCATGCCTGTCATTTTGAATGCTTACCAAGTGGGTGCATTGAGCACAACCCAAGCTTTATCGGCCATCGCAGAAATTCCAAGCGCACAGATCGCGCATTTTCTTTTGCAGCCCGAAGCGGCAAGCATGCCTGACAGACTCAAAACATACATGCTGACTTGACCGATGGACTACACACACCTGATCTCATCCATTGTGCGCGGCATGGAGTACTTTTTTCATGCGCATTTACTGCTGGCATTGCTTGCATACATTGTTGTCGCAGCCTTGCTCCGAAAGCACATGCGGCACTTAGGCTACCGTGACATTTCGCACGAAAAAGTCCCTTTTGAAAAATTCAAAGCGCCCAAAGTCAGCATCCTGATTCCGGTTTTCAATGAACAAGAAGGCATCATCGAAAGCGTGCAAGCATCGCTTTCCACAGACTATCCCAACTTTGAAATTTGGGTGATCGATGATGGCTCTAGCGATCAAACTTTGAATCAGCTGCAAGAATCTTTTCTATTGAAGCCAATAGAGACCCCAAAGTGTCAGCCGCTATGCCAGACCCAAGCCACCCGCGTGTTCCAGTCAAGCACATGGCCAAATTTGCGCGTTATACAAAAACCGCATTCCGGCAAAGCAGACAGCCTGAACATGGGCATTCAATACAGCCAAGGGCAATATGTGTGTTGCATCGACAGCGATTCCATCATCACGCCCGACGCCCTCAGAAAGCTGATCATCAAGTTCATCAACGAGCCCACCCTCATTGCTTTGGGTGGTGCCATTGCGCCCAGCAATGAAATTATGGTGCGCCAAGGTGAAGTGCTTAGGAAGACCACAAAAACCTCCATTTTTGTGGGTGTGCAAATCATTGAATACCTGCGCTCGTTTACCGCATGGCGAACAGGATGGTCTTATTTGGATGGATTGCTCATCATTGGCGGAGCGCTTACCGTTTTTGAAAAATCTGCAGTCCTCAAAGTAGGTGGCTACAGAACCGACGCCTCCTGCGAAGACTTGGAAATTATTCTGACCTTGCATGAGTACCATTTGAAGAACAACTTGCCATACAAAATATGGACGATTCCAAACGTGATTTGTTGGACCCGTGTTCCCAAAACGAAAGAAGATCTGAAGCGGCAACGCATTCGTTGGATGTGGGGGGCTTTGCAAAGCCTAAGGTGGCACAAGCAACTGATGTTCACTCAAAAGAGCGCACTGATTGGCTGGTTTTCATTTCCGCACATTGTCTTCATCGAAGCCTTTGCGCCCGTGATTGAACTCCTAGGGTTGCTGTCCATGATCGCCTGCGCCCTAACCGGTCTTTTGTCGTTTAGTTCCTGCCTCATCTACGGCTTGCTAATCTATGCCTTAAGTGGCTTTTACTCTTGGTACGCCATAGCCACCAACGATCACTACATCAACAGCTTCCAATCACTCCAACAAATCTTGCGGCTGGGGGCTGTTGGCCTGATTGAGCCCATTGGCTACAGACAGCGCGATGCCTATTGGCGAATGATTGGGTGGTGGCGATGGATCAATGGCCAACCGATCAAGTGGTAGCTGCTGATGGACGAATGGCTGCAGAATTCAAACTTTTAATGCGTCGATAGGTCATGACATGCAAGCCGCCTCATGATCGCGCAAGCTCGCACCACAACAAGGCATCTCTAGCAACTTTGGCACAAAAAAGCCGCCAAACAGATGCCAATCAAGTGACAAAGAGCCCCTTAGGCTGGCACAAATTCTGCTAATCTACGCCTAAGAGTAGAAGCGTTCACCTGCCCCATTAGGCGTGCAGTTCGGAAATTGCTCTTGAAGTGTTCAACCACATTCAGGAGATATTCATGTCTGCTTCCGCCATGACCGAAATGGTCAAAGAGTCCCGCATGGGCGCATTGGGCACGCTCAACACCACACGTGAGGTCAGGCAAATTGACCTCAGCAATTTTGACCATCGCAAAAACGAAATTGCCGACCAACTTTGGAGTGCGGCCATCGATGTTGGCTTCTTTCAGCTGGTCAACCACGGCATCGACATTGCACGCATCCGACAGGCCTTTGCCATGTCTGAAAAATTCTTTGGCCTACCCAACGAAGTCAAAGCCAAATACCCGCACAGCAAAGCTGACAACGTTGGCTGGGAAAACATGGCGCAAATTCGCCCCTCTGTTGGCACACCCGATCAAAAGGAAAGCTATCAAATCACCCTGCCCCGCATGACAAACTTATGGCCTACCGAAACAGAGTTGCCCAACTTCAAACAAGAGATGGTTGAATTTGAAGGCATGTGCTGGGCCATTGCCACCAAGGTGTTGTCGTGCTTCGCCATGAAGCTGGGATTTGACAATGACTTTTTCACCAAAGCTCACGATCCCAAACTGCCAGACTATCAAAGCACTTTGCGACTTCTGCATTACTACCAACTCACCCAAGAACAATTGACCAACATGGGCTTGTGGCGCGGCGGTGCGCACACCGACTTTGACTGCCTCACCCTGCTCTTTCAGCGTCCTAACCAAGGCGGCCTAGAGGTGTGTCCCGGTAAAGAAATGGCAGAACAAGCATGGACGCCTGTGCCGCCGCTTGAAGAAGTGATCACCTGCAATATTGGCGACATGCTGATGCGCTGGAGCGATGACGTGCTGCCATCCAATTTTCACCGTGTGCGCAATCCTCAAGCAGGCGAACACATGGGCGATCGGTACAGCATTGCATTTTTTGCACAAGCCAATCGCGATGCCATCATTCAAGGACCGCAAAAAAAGTACCCGCCCATCAGCGCAGGGGACTATTTAAAGCAACGGGTGATGGCGAACTTCAAAGAAATTTAAAACGTTCAAGGGGCATCTCCGCTTAAATCCTGAATATTTCAAGAGTTGCGTTGTATAAAGTGCAGACATGACACGACTCTTGAACCCCAACATTTTGCGTCTGGGCGCTGGTGCAGGCTACGCCGGCGACCGCATTCCACCAGCTGTGGCCTTGGCCGAAAAAGGCCGGCTCGATTATTTGATTTTCGAATGTCTAGCCGAGCGCACCATTGCGTTGGCACAGCTAGAAAAGTTAAAAAATCCACACAGTGGCTTTGACCCGTTGTTAAGAGCACGCATGAAAGCTGTGCTGCCTGCCTGTATGGCCAACGGCACACGCATCATCACCAACATGGGCGCTGCAAATCCATTGCAAGCCGGTCGAGAGGTGCTTGAAGTTGCCCAGGCTTTAGGCATTGACCAACTCAAAGTAGCCGTTGTTTTGGGCGATGATGTTTTGAGCTTGCTTCAAACCGACTACTTGTCTGAACCTTTGATAGACAGCAAGCAAACAGTGGCAGACATACAACCCCTGCTGGTTTCTGCCAATGCCTATTTGGGCGCAGAGGCGCTGCTGCCTGCATTGCAAACAGAGGCGCAGGTCATCATCTGCGGCCGGGTGGCCGATCCAGCCTTGTTCTTGGCGCCTCTCATGCACCACTTTCAATGGCAAGCAGACGATTGGCCTCTTTTGGGCAAAGGCGTCATGGTGGGCCATTTGCTGGAATGCGCCGCCCAAATAACGGGCGGCTACTTTGCAGACCCTGGCTACAAAGATGTACCCAATTTGGCACGGTTGGGTTTTCCGTTGGCCGAGGTCAATTCGCAAGGCGATGTGGTCATCACCAAACTGGCCGATGCAGGCGGTTGCGTCACGGTGCAAACTTGCACCGAACAACTGCTCTACGAAATAGAAAATCCTGCACAGTATTTTCAGCCCGATGTGGTGGCCGACTTTTCGCAAGTGCAACTCATTCAGGCAGCACCAGACAGAGTTCAGGCGACCGGTGCTAGCGGCTCCCCTCGCACCGATACGCTCAAGGTCACCTTGGGGTACCGCGATGGTTTTGTGGGCGAAGGTCAAATCTCTTATGCCGGCCCCAATGCCAGAGCGCGGGGCCAATTGGCCCTCGAATTGGTAAAAGCTCGCTTGGCAGACGCAGGCTTGGGAGATTTTGAAGCGCGCTACGACCTGATTGGCGTCAACGCCATATTTGGCAACGCCCCAGCACGTCAGAAAATGGCAGATACCGAGCCAGCGGAAGTGAGGCTTAGAGTGGCCGTGCGGGTTCAAACACAAGCACAAGCCATCGACATTGCCAATGAAGTGGAAGCGCTCTATACCAATGGGCCTGCCGGTGGCGGTGGTGCCAGCAAATCGGTGCGCGAAGTCATTGCAGCCACCGCCATGTTGATGCCAAGAGCCGTCATTCAAACGCAAACTGTGCTGCTAGACAATTCAATTGGGGGGAGCTGACATGCTGTTACGCAACATTGCACACACGCGAACCGGCGACAAAGGCAACCGGTCCACTTTGTCGGTTATTGCATACAACCCAAAAGATTTCGAACGTCTTGAAAAATGTGTCACACCCGAGATTGTTTTGGCCCACTTTGAGGGCATTGTGATGGGCCCCATTGATCGCTACAGCCTGCCCCAACTTGGCGCCCTGAACTTTGTCATGCACAACGCACTGGGCGGAGGTGTTACCCGCTCCCTGGCACTAGATGCCCACGGGAAATGCCTGAGTGCCAAACTGCTAGATCTTGTGATTGAATAGAGCTGTTTTGATATTGGAGTCATCATGAAAAATATTCGTTCTTTCGGTTTGAAAAAAACCTTGCTCAGCGCTTTGTTAGGCTTTGGCCTTGCACTTGGTGCAACGCATGCACAGGCTCAGGCCTACCCCAATAAACCCATCAAGGCCATCGTGCCGTTTGCAGCGGGCAGCGCCACCGACCAAATTGGCCGCGCCTTTGCGCAAAAAATGTCGGAAGTTTTGGGCCAACCCATCGTGGTTGAAAACAAAGCCGGCGTCAACGGCATGCTGGGAGCCGACGCTGTGGCCAAGTCTGCGCCCGATGGCTACACCATTCTCATTGGTACCAACAGCACCAATGCCGCCCTCAAAAGCTTGATGAAAAAACTGCCTTATGACCAAGACACCGCCTTTGCGCCAGTGGGCTACATGGGCTCGGTGCCCTTGATTGTGGCGGTCAACAACGACGTGCCAGCTAAAAACTTGAAAGAGTTTGTCGACTTGGCCAAGTCCAAACCCACACATGTCACGTTTGCCAGCGCCAGCACTTCCCAATTGGTGTCCAGCGAAGTACTGGCCAGCATGGCCGGCATTCAAATGACGCACGTACCCTACAAAAGCGGCCCTGCAGCCATGACCGACCTCATTGGTGGCCAGGTCAACATGTTCTCTGCCGACTTTGCCGTCATGCTGCCACAAATCAAAGCAGGCAAGATTCGCGGCTTGGCCGTCACCGCCACCCAGCGCTCCAAAGCCATTCCAGAGTTGCCCACCGTCAACGAAGCACTCGGCATGAAAGACTACGAGTTGATTGCTTACTTTGCCATGTTTGCTCCTGCGGGCACACCAGCCGACATCGTTCAAAAGTTGAACGTGGCGCTGAATGCTGCAGCCAACGACAAAGCCATTTTGGAGCGTTTTTCAGCACTTGGATTTGAAACAGCACCTGCTTCACCTGAAGCTTTGGCTCAGCGCTCAAAATTAGAGACAGCCAAATGGGCCAAGGCCATTCGCGAAGCCAAAATTGAACCGCAATAAAATTCAATCGCGACGACCTCCATCACTTCATTCTCTTTTTGGCCTGACTGGGCTTTTCAGCTTTGGCATAAGCGTCAAGCCCAGCTTCACGGTCTAGTGGCACAGCCGTTGCAGTGGTGGTGTGCACAGGCGGTTGCAAATGCGGCGGGAAAAACGCCAGCTTTTGATTTTTTGCAAGTTTATTGGTTCGCTCTAAATCCAGATCACGTTCGTTAACGCCACTGGGTGAAACGCACACGCCATTGATAATTTCCAAATCAAACCACCATCGCTTAAAGGCATTGCGCATGCCTGCGCCAATTTGATCGTCATAATCAATGAGCGCTCTTCTCGCACTTGGAACCTTGATTGACAGCTCAAGCAGCCGCGCCGATTCAACAAGATCTTCTCTGTTGTAAGGGCAGGTTTTCATACACCGGCCACAAGCTGATCCCTTCATGTTGGTTAAGCGATACTTGCCGCATTTTTCAACATCGGGTTTCCATATTTCATAGCCATTGAACATCACCTTGGGACCAAAAGGGATGGCATTGCATGGACATTCCCGCGCGCACTTCATGCACATGTTGCACACAGATTGCAAGCCAAAATTAACAGGTTGGTCAAACGCCAACGGCAAGTCGGTGGTCAGTAAAACGCTTTTGGAGCGCGGTCCAATGAAGGGGTTTAAAACCAACTCGCCAATGCGCGAGAGCTCGCCCAAGCCGGCCAATAAAGTAGCTGGGATGTGCAAGATATCTGACTCTGCATTGGTGTGTGCACGGGCAGAAAACCCGAGGCGGCGCAAATGTGCGCCCATGACGCCTGCTATGAAGGCGCCTCGCATGTATCCCCGCATAGACTGTGCCCCAGAAATCCAATCGTCGCCAGAAGCGCCCTCCATGGTTTCAAATCCTTGGTCAAGCAACATGACAATGCAGTGCTTGTGGGTGGGCTCAATGGGCTTGGCTTGCTGCGCTTCATGCGAATAAAACATCCACGGTTCTGCTTCGCAAATGCCAACCAAATCAGCCCCTAAAAAATATGCCAGTGCTTTGATTGAATCTGCGTTTCTATGCGCATCTGACAAATCTTCACTTGTATTGGCAGGCACGAGGCGCTCGTATGATCCTTGCATTGGCACCATGTTGCGTATCAAGGGCGTCATGGCAAACGCCAATGGATGCTTGGTGGCAAAGCGCATGCGCTGCACCTTGGCTTTTTCACCCAAATCACCAGAAATTGCACGCGTGAATAAATCGGCGCGCTTGCTGTTGCGAATGATCTCCTCGCGAATGATGAGCGTTGTAGGTTCAGGCACTCGCGTCAGTGTTTCCATGGGGTAGCGCCCTAAATGCAAAGGGCGCAACTGGGCTTCTGATTCTGCCCATCCTGGTCGGGTGCCATGTTTGCCCATGTAAGCATCAGAATCTGGCCAATCTAAGGAAGCGTTGGATGCAATGGGCAAATCAATTTCCAAGGGCAAATTGGTGCTGATGGCCGCCAATGCAAAGCCAGATTTCAGAAAAGGCATTTTGAGTATGCCGTTTTCTGATCGCGCGATGCCTGCACGTTGCGCCAGCGCCTCTAAGTTCAAAAGCGTGTTGCCCGCCACATGACCGCGCGCGCTGTACCCAAGTGCGCGAATGTAGCCTGCCAAGACAACAGCCACCTCGGTCGCACGTGCATCTGTTCGGGCCTTGTTGCTGCCATGCAGCCACTGGGCGCCAGGCTCTCCAGATTTGGGATCGCGACTGAACTCCACAAGAATCATCAACGCATGGGTGTGCTTAGGCGCGTTGCTTGAAAAATCTGTGGGTTCAATGGCGCACACGCCAGCCAGTGTCGCATCTAAAAAATAAGCAGATGCCTTCAGATTTTTACTTCGGACGCTTAAATTTTCAGGCAGCGGTGCACAGGCATTTGCTGGCTCGCCATCCAGGTACTGTTCAAAAAGGGCTTGATAAGCCGACAAGGCATCGTTGAGCGAATGTGGCCCCGCAGGATATTGATCCTGAGGTGATGCGGCTGCGATTTCTTCCGCGTGGGCGTCGCGTGCTAGCAATTCAGTGGGAAAGTCGCCCATGTCGAAGTGTCGCGAACGGTTTGAAAATAGTCGTGTCATGATTTACATTCTGACTTATATTTTCAACAGGGGTGCCCATCAACCCCGTTCATGAGGAGACTTTTATGTACGCAAACCATCGTCCTATTTCTCGGCGCCTTTTGGGGCTTTGTGGGCTATTGGCCCTGCCATTGTCTTTGCTTTCACCCGCGGCAATGGCGCAAGACAAACCACCCCTCAAGATCATGGTGGGTTTTCCACCGGGCGGCTCTGCCGACATTCTTGCCCGCATGGTGGCTGACGCACTGCGAGATGACTTTGGCACCATCATCGTGGACAACAAACCTGGCGCGGGGGGGCGTATTGCCTTGAACGCCGTCAAGCTGTCCAAACCAGACGGCCAGACAGTGATTGTCTTGCCCAGCGGTCCCATGGTGTTGTTCCCGCATGTCTACAAAAAACTCGACTACGACGCCGTGAAAGACTTTACGCCAATCTCGCAAATTGCACGCTTTCAGTTTGGTGTGGTGTCTGGCCCGGGCAGCAAAGCCAAAAATATGGCTGACATGTTGGCCATGGCCAAAAACGACCCAGGCAATGCCAGCTATGGCACACCCGGCAGTGGTACTTTGCCTCACTTCATGGGCGTTTTAATGGCGCAATCAGCAGGCATCGAACTGAACCATGTGCCGTTTCAGGGTGGCGCGCCCGCCAACAACGCACTACTGGGCGGGCACATCAGCTACAAATTTGACGTGGTGTCCGAAACGGCTGAAATGCACCGAGCAGGCAAAGTCCGCATCCTTGCCGTTACCGGAAACCAACGCGATCCACAAGTGCCCGAAGTACCCACCCTCAAAGAGTCAGGCGTCAATATGGAGGCCACCGCCTGGTTCGCGATGTACGGGCCTGCAGGTTTGAAAGGTGATGCACTCGCCCGCCTGGAAAAAGCCATGATGAAGATCACTCGCAACCCCGGCATCAAAGAAAAAATGCTCAAGCTCGGCTATGAACCCATTGGTTCCTCTTCCGCTGAATTGGCCGCAGCGCAGAAAGCCGATCTGGCCCGATGGGAAAAACCCATCAAGGCCACAGGTGTACAACTGGACTGATTTCAATGCAACAACGCCCTAACATCATCTTCATCGTGGCCGACGACCTTGGCTTTGCAGATCTTGGCTGCTACGGGGGACGGGACGCAAAGTTCGGCAAAGTCTCGCCTGTACTGGACCAACTTGCGGCCGAAGGCATCAAGTTCACGCAGGGCTATTCCAATTCTCCTGTCTGTTCACCAACACGATTTGCCCTGATGACAGCTCGGTATCAGTACCGACTGCGCGGTGCTGCAGAAGAGCCAATCAATAGCAAGAGCAAAGGCAGCAGCACCTTAGGACTTTCGCCCGACCACCCTACGCTGCCTTCATTGCTCAAAGCCAGCGGTTATCACACCGCGCTCATTGGCAAATGGCATCTGGGTTACCCACCCCACTTCAGCCCCATCAAATCGGGCTATGAAGAATTTTTTGGACCCATGTCCGGCGGCGTTGATTACTTTACCCACTGCAGCAACAATGGCACACACGACCTGTACCTGAACGAGGCCGAACATGGCCAAGAAGGCTATCTCACCGACCTGCTCTCGCGTCGAGCCGTGGACTATGTGAAGCGCATGGCTGAACCAGCGCACAACAAACAGCCATTCTTTTTAAGCCTTCACTACACAGCGCCACACTGGCCTTGGGAAACACGCAACGATGACAGCATTGCGCCCTCGGTGAAGAGCAACTTGTTTCATTTGGATGGTGGCAATGTTCACACCTACCAGCAAATGATTCACCACATGGACGAAGGCATCGGCTGGCTGTTGAAGGCGCTACAAGAAACGGGACAACTTGACAACACCCTCATCGTCTTCACCAGTGACAACGGCGGCGAACGATTTAGCGACAACTGGCCATTGGTAGGCGGCAAGATGGACTTGACCGAAGGTGGTATTCGAGTGCCCTGGATTGCGCATTGGCCGGCTGTGATTCAAGCTGGTTCTGTCAGCGAGCAACACTGCCTCACCATGGATTGGTCGGCCACCCTGCTTGAGCTTGCTGGCGCAAAAATTCCAGACAGCCACCCGCTTGACGGCATCTCACTCAGCGCCGTGCTGAGCGACGCAACTCGGTTGATCGATCGCCCCATGTTTTGGCGCATGAACCATCGAGCGCAACGCGCCATGCGACATGGGTCTTGGAAATACCTGCGGGTTGATGGCAACGACTATCTGTTCAACATTGATTCAGATGCACGGGAAAGAGCCAACCTTGCCAAGCAAGAACCAGAACGCTTGAATGCAATGAAGCTGGCTTGGGAAGAATGGGATGCCAGCATGCCAGCAATTCCCGAAGATGCCACCATCAGCTTGGGGTACTCCTACAAGGACATGCCGCAAAGATGATTGACGGAGAAAGATCTCTGCCGACCGATTAAGCAGGCTTAGAAGGTCGGTGCAACACGCAAACCTTGTTGCCCGTTGGATCGCGCAGATAGGCCAGGTTCAAAGTACCAAATGAGCCTTCGCGGGGTCCTGGTGGATCTTCACAAGTGGTGCCACCGTTGGCAATGCCAGCTGCATGGAATGCGTGAACCTGCTCCAGGGTCTCTGCCAAAAATCCAATCGTGCTGCCGTTGGCAGGCGTTGCAGGCTGGCCATCTAAAGGTTTGGTAATTGAAAAAGAACCTTTAGGCGTTCTGTAGAAATACCGTGAGTTGTTATTGATGACGCCGGGGCCAATGCCTAGCGTTGCCAGAACGGCATCGTAGAATTTTTTGGATGCCTCTAGATCGTTGGCTC
Source organism: Limnohabitans sp. (assembly GCA_030158125.1). Classification (GTDB taxonomy): domain Bacteria; phylum Pseudomonadota; class Gammaproteobacteria; order Burkholderiales; family Burkholderiaceae_C; genus Limnohabitans_A. The sequence goes on from JAOATL010000021.1 coordinate 80,705, forward strand.
CGAGCATGACGTGACTGAACATTGTTTTCCTTTATTGGATGGTTAAGTTTGGACTGCAATTTAGCTTAGCAGGTGTCCAGTTTTAACAAAAATAGTACAACCCTCTTTGCTGAAAGGTTTGTGCAAACTCATACGAGGGCTTCTGATCCAAGATCATGCAGGATGGCGACTGCGCTCATCTTCAAAGCCGTTATCGACAAAAAAGATTGCTTCTCCGACGTAGTGACTGCGTGGCTTGAAGTTTCTTTTGCCGCTTAACCGCCTTGGCGCTACAGCATGCATCTTTCTGAGCCTGTTTCGGGGCTTGGGATCCAGGGCTAGTCGTGGTGATTGATCAAGACCTTTTGGCTGTAATCAGCGTCAATATTCATTTTTTTATCTTGATTTATGAAACAATCTAAGCATAACAAGCGAACTCAATCTAGGGCAAATAAGACAAAACTCACACCATGACTGTGGGGGTGGGGGTGGGGGTAACATGGTGGGCCCACCAGGACTTAAACCTGCGACCCACTACTTTATGCTCGCTGTATCGATCTACTAAATATGGTGATGATTCATGGGGAAGAGGTGTGAACTTCACCAACTCATCCATCGCAAATTGGTTGAGTTCAAGTTGACGCCTCAGCTCAATGATCAAGCTAGGTTTGGCTTGGTCACATTGGCGAAAAAGGTCGAAACTTTGTATCTAATTGAGATTCGTCTGCTGATGCGAGAAAATATAAATCAACAGCACTTTGACACTTTCAAAGTTTAATGTACTGGGATTAAAAAGAATAGCTGAGGTTGATCCAGCCTCGAGGTTGGGTCACTAGCCCGTCATTGTTAACTGCCTCACCCTTTTGAGTGTGGAGCGGGTTTTTCCCCACCATCCAAGCAATGGAACCAGCGACGTTCCACCTGCCATCAGACCATTTCAAACCGATCCCAGTGCCCTTCAGTGAATAACTGTTGCCGGCATTGGTTTTGCCTTGCCAATTGATGAAAAGGTTTTTATATTGCTGAACGACACCAGCATCAAAGAAAACCGAGGCTGTCAAATTTCCAGGCAACTGCTGACGAAACTCTGCAGTGACCAAACCACCTTGAGAACCACCACCTTGCGAGACTGGATAGGCCCTGACACCATAAGGCCCACCCAAGTAAAACTGTTCTGCTGAATTAAGGTTGACGTTGGCAAACTGTCCAGAGACTGCAACAAACAAAGAGGAATTGCCTTGCTCACCCAAAGATTGGTTGCGACTTCCAGAAAAACTCATCTTGGTAAATCGTGAAGGCGTGTTCAGGCCGTAACCACTGATGCTCGCTGGCATGATGTCTAAATTTCCAACCACCATAGTTGCTGAAGCAGTATTGACTGCGTTGCCACCCAAACTGTCGTAAAAATTGCCGGAAATTCCTGCCGAGAAATTATTGATGTTGTAAGCGCTGTTGGTCGAATTGGTGGCAATCAATTCGTTCACATAACGCTTCATATCGTGACCCAATGTTGCATTGAGATTTGCAGATTTAGTACGAACCAGCGGATAGGTAGCATTTATGCCGAAAGTCAATGCATCGCCATAAGCACCATTGGGCGATGCATAGGAACCGACGTTTTTGTATTTCAAGTCGGAACCAGAAAGACTTAAGCGCAATCCATTTGTCCATACAGGCATTGAATAAGCAACGTTGGCGTATTTAGTGCCTGCAGCACCAATGCCATTCAAAACCAATTGGTCACCGATGCCCGAGACGTTGTTCAAGCTTACCGCTGCGATGGCTTGGTATTCACCTGTTGAACGGCTGCCAGAGTTATTGAACTCTGTTCGCCCCTGAATGAGAGGCGCTTTTCCGAGACTAACTTTAAGGTCCGTCTCGCCTTGTTCGGGACCAGCGTCTAATTGACTGCTGACAAAAACGCCAGGTATTTCATTGAGAATGATGAGTGCACGCTCAATACTGTTCAAATTCAGCGGTTTGCCAATGGGGTTGGCATCTGTGATGTATTTTTCAACTCGCTTTGCGCCAAATCTATTGGCGTCATTTAAAACATTGACGACCACACTGCTGAGCTTGGCCTCCGTGATGCGAAGTTTGACGGTGCCACCCGTTTTGGAAATGCTCTGAGGCAACACAACCGTTTGAACTGAATAGCCAAACTCACGGTACAAGTTTGTAACGGCATCACATGCTTTTTCAAGGTCTGCAAAAGTCAGCTGAACATTGAGGTATGGTTTTAAAACTGCCTGAACTTGAGCGTCGGGCAACATGCTGCCGCCCTCCAAGGCAAATGAATTGACCACAAACCGCACTTCACCCTCTTTGGATGCTGAAGGTGCTTCAGACTTTCCTTGGCCAGGCTCTGGCAGAACTCGCAAAGATGGCAATTGTTTTTCTAAATTTTGCTGCAATGCACCCGCGTCGACTGCAGCAAAAGCTGTGCTTGATAAAAACCCTGGCGTGCAAACAAGCATTAAAGCTTTTGTCAGTACTCTCATACGAAATGGCATTGATAAAACTCTTGATTGGCTAGTTTGGAAAAGTTTCTAAAACTTTGTACAGTTGCTGTAGAAGCAATCATCGCTTGTCTAAAGCCTCTGCAGCCTTAATTTCTAAAATGATTGTCTCGTTGCCATACTTAATGGCAACCTTGATTACATCAGAAACTTCGAACACATTGACGCTTGACTGCGCTTTAAATTCCATCGTCTTTGGATCGAATTTCAACCAAGATGGTAGTTCCTTACCGTCAGCCAACTGCGCAGTCACAGCATTACCCGAGGATGCAATACGTTGAACCACCTGATCTGGCACCTTAAAGCTAAATCCATTGACCAGTGTCGCTGGAATTTGCGCCGACACAACCGTGTTTGCGCCTATTGCGCTGACTTGTACTGAAATAGCTTGCACTGTCGTCGGTTGAGATGCACTCGCTTGTGAGGCGTTTGTTTGCAAGGAATTGGTTTCCACTGAACTTACTTGTGCTGAACTTAATTGTTCTGTACTAGCCTGCACCGTGTTGGTTTGCACTGAACTGTTTAATGCCGTGCTTGATTGAGTCGTACCAGTTTGCGAAGTCGCCGTATTTGTCTGATCCACACTCGCTGCACTAACGCTAGGGGTTTCATTTGCGGTACTTACGGGCGTACTTGTTTGGAAATTGTTATTGCTAACAATTGAATTGACAAGTGAGCCCCCACTCGAAGCTGAGGAAACTTCAGGTTTAATTATGAATGCTGAGGGGACAAAGCTAATGGTGTAATTGCTATTGGCAAGAGTACCTTTCGAAATTGCATACGCGTCGCCAATCACTTCACCGGCAGCTCGAACAATATTGCCATAGAAAGTATCGCTCCCAATAATGCCACGGCTTGGGCCATTCGCTTCTAACGAGTAAGTCAGATTTGGATCTGGGGCACCAACAACCTTGAACTGACCAGCATTGGCTGTTACTGTGATTGGGCGAGGTGTTATGTTCATCTCACCTTTTTCAGAAGAAACGTTGTAGTTGGTAGAGGTCAGGTTGTTAGCAGTGACCGAAATCGACCAACTACCAACACTGCTGCTTAAGTTGGCCGTTGTAGTAAGGACAGGAGCACTGTTCAGGACCGCGGCATTGTCATTTCCCAACAGCCCTTTCACTGAATATGTCAGAGTTGGATTTGCATCGCCATATACACGCGTCTTGTTATCTGCCACTACAACTAATTCAGCTTTGCCTATCACCAATGAACCGTCTACTAGTGTCAAGTTGTAGTTGCTGTCCGAACCCGTCAACGCGTTGGTGTACTTACCCACATTTACACCCGTGGCACCCGAAGTGCGCAACCCAGTTAAGACCCCAACAGTTTCACCATTCAGCAAGCCAGATGCTGTAAATCCCAATACTGATTGTGCTTGACCGGTGTAAGTTCGACTTGCACTGTTGGCTGTTACTGTGACTGTGGCAATGGCTTTGCCAATCACCAAGGTACCGTCAACCAGAGCCAAGTTGTAGTTGTTGTCCGATCCTGTCACTGCGTTGATATACCTGCCTGCATTGACACCTGTTGCACCAGTTGCGCGCAGCTCACTTAGCACGTCAGTCGTTTCACCGTTGACCAAACCGCTGGCAGCAAATCCAGAAACTGTTTGTGGCAGGCCTGAGTAAGTGCCAGTTGCACTGTTACCTGTCACGGTGACGTTAACTTTACCAATCTCCAACGAACCATCGATCAATGTTAAGTTGTAATTGCTGGTGGCTATGCCTGTCACGGCGTTAATATAGGTACCAGCATTGACACCTGAAGCGCCTGAAGCGCTCAGCCCAGTTAGTACCCCAGTGGCATCACCATTGAGCAGGCCAGACACTGTGTAGCCTGCTACTGACTGTGCTCGACCAGTGTAGGTGCCACTTGCGCTGTTGCCGGTTACGGTCACGTTAGCTCTGCCAATGAGCAGAGAGCCGTCGACCAGCGTCAGGTTGTAGTTGTTGTTTGCCGTACCTGTCACCGTGTTGGCGTATGTTCCTGCATTGGTGCCTGTAGCTCCCGAAGCACTCAAGCCGCTCAGGACTGAAGCAGTTTCACCATTCACCAAACCAGTGACTGTGTAGCCAGCCACCGATTGTGCGGCGCCGTTATAGGTCACAGTTGCGCTATTACCCGTCACTGTCGCGTTGGCTTTGCCAATCACCAACGAGCCATCGACCAAAGTCAGGTTGTAGTTACTGGTGCCCGTACCTGTCACTGTGTTGGCGTACGTGCCTGCATTGGTGCCCGTGGCGCCCGAAGCACTCAGGCCGCTCAGGACTACGGCCGTCTCATCATTGACCAAGCCAGTCACTGTGTAGCCGCTGACTGTTTGTGCAGTGCCGTTGTACGTCACGGTTGAGCTGTTACCCGTTACGGTGGCGTTGGCCTTGCCAATGCTCAGACCACCGTTGGTGTAGCTGATGTTGTAGTTGCTGGCCGATGTGCCAGCACCTGCGGTGGCCACCAAGTTGTCGGCATATGCCGTGGCGTTGTAGTTCCTGCCCGTGCCGTAGCCCGTGATCGTAAAGTTGTCGCTGTTCTTCAGGCCAGTGATGGTGGCCGCACTGTTGGTTTGTGCCTGGCCTGTGTATGTGACCGACGTGTTGGCACCCGTCACGCTCAAGGATGCAGGCGTAATGGCCATCGAGCCGTTGGCGTACGTGAAGTTGTAGTTGGTTGCGCTCAGGTTGTTAGCTGCAGCCGTGATCGGCTCATTGCCCACGTTGCTGGTCAGGTTGGCCGCTGTTGCAAGTGTGGGTGTACCCGTAACGACAGAGCCGTTGTCGCTGCCAAAGTAACCCGTTACTGTATAGGTCAACGCCGGGTTGGCATCACCATATAAACGTGTCTTGTTGTCTGCAGTGACTACCAAGTTGGCCTTGCCAATGACCAGTGAGCCATCCACGAAGGTCAGGTTGTAGTTGCTGTCTGTACCAGTCACAGCGTTGGCGTAGGTGCCAGCGTTGGTGCCCGTCACGCCAGGCGCGCTAACGCCTGTCAGCACTGCAGTGGTTTCACCATGCACAAGACCCGTGGCGGTGAAGCCACTGACAGTTTGTGCAGCGCCGTTGTAAGTCACGCTTGCGCTGTTACCGGTCACTGTGGCGTTGGCTTTGCCAATCACCAGAGCGCCATCGACCAACGTTAAGTTGTAATTATTGTTCGCAGTACCTGTCACCGTGTTGGCGTATGTTCCTGCATTGGTGCCCGTAGCTCCCGAAGCACTCAGACCACTGAGAACTGAAACCGCATCTGTACCGACCAAGCCAGTGACCGTATAACCAGCCACCGATTGTGCGGCGCCGTTATAGGTCACAGTTGCGCTATTACCCGTCACTGTCGCGTTGGCTTTGCCAATCACCAACGAGCCATCGACCAAAGTCAGGTTGTAGTTACTGGTGCCCGTACCTGTCACTGTGTTGGCGTACGTGCCTGCATTGGTGCCCGTGGCGCCCGAAGCACTCAGGCCGCTCAGGACTACGGCCGTCTCATCATTGACCAAGCCAGTCACTGTGTAGCCGCTGACTGTTTGTGCAGTGCCGTTGTACGTCACGGTTGAGCTGTTACCCGTTACGGTAGCGTTGGCCTTACCAATCACCAATGCACCATCTACAAACGTGAGGTTGTAGTTGTTGGCTGCACCCGACATGATGTTGGTGTAAGTTCCCACATTGGTCCCTGTCGCACCTGATGCAGTGACACCCGTCAACACGGCGGTAGTTTCACCGTTGACCAAGCCGGCTGCCGTAAAGCCAGAGACCGTTTGCGAGAGGCCTGTGTAAGTACCCGTTGCACTGTTACCTGTCACTGTGGCGTTGGCCTTGCCAATACTGAGACCGCCGTTGGTGTAGCTGATGTTGTAGTTGCTGGCCGATGTGCCAGCACCTGCGGTGGCCACCAAGTTGTCGGCATATGCCGTGGCGTTGTAGTTCCTGCCCGTGCCGTAGCCCGTGATCGTGAAGCTGTCGCTGTTCTTCAGGCCCACGATGGTAGCCGCGCTGTTGTTTTGCGCCACTCCCGTATAGATCACAGAGGTGTTGGCACCTGTCACGCTCAAGGATGCCGGTGTAATGGACATCGTGCCGTTGGCATAGGTGAAGGCGTAGTTCGTCGCGCTCAGGTTGTTCGCTGCAGCCGTGATCGGCTCATTGCCCACGTTGCTGGTCAGGGTGGCCGCTGTTGCAAGTGTGGGTGCGCCCGTAATGACCGAGCCGTTGTCGCTGCCAAGATAACCCGTCACTGTGTAGGTCAGCGCTGGATTGGCATCACCATAAACGCGCGTCTTGTTGTCTGCGGTGACCACCAAGTTGGCCTTGCCAATGACCAGTGAACCGTCGACCAATGTGAGGTTGTAGTTGCTGCTGCCCGAACCTGTCACTGTATTGGTGTAAGTACCTGCATTGGTTCCCGTTGCACCTGATGCAGAAACACCTGTCAAAACCGCAATCGTCTCACCATTCACCAGGCCTGTTGCAGTGTAGCCACTGACAGTTTGTGCAGCACCGTTGTAAGTCACATTCAAGCTGTTACCGGTCACCGTTGCGTTGGCCTTGCCAATCACCAAGGAGCCATCGACCAACGTGAGGTTGTAGTTGCTGGTGCCCGTACCTGTCACTGTGTTGGCGTACGTGCCTGCATTGGTGCCCGTGGCGCCCGAAGCACTCAGGCCGCTCAGGACTACGGCCGTCTCATCATTGACCAAGCCAGTCACTGTGTAGCCGCTGACTGTTTGTGCAGTGCCGTTGTACGTCACGGTTGAGCTGTTACCCGTTACGGTGGCGTTGGCCTTGCCAATGCTCAGACCACCGTTGGTGTAGCTGATGTTGTAGTTGCTGGCCGATGTGCCAGCACCTGCGGTGGCCACCAAGTTGTCGGCATATGCCGTGGCGTTGTAGTTCCTGCCCGTGCCGTAGCCCGTGATCGTAAAGTTGTCGCTGTTCTTCAGGCCAGTGATGGTGGCCGCACTGTTGGTTTGTGCCTGGCCTGTGTATGTGACCGACGTGTTGGCACCCGTCACGCTCAAGGATGCAGGCGTAATGGCCATCGAGCCGTTGGCGTACGTGAAGTTGTAGTTGGTTGCGCTCAGGTTGTTAGCTGCAGCCGTGATCGGCTCATTGCCCACGTTGCTGGTCAGGTTGGCCGCTGTTGCAAGTGTGGGTGTACCCGTAACGACAGAGCCGTTGTCGCTGCCAAAGTAACCCGTTACTGTATAGGTCAACGCCGGGTTGGCATCACCATATAAACGTGTCTTGTTGTCTGCAGTGACTACCAAGTTGGCCTTGCCAATGACCAGTGAGCCATCCACGAAGGTCAGGTTGTAGTTGCTGTCTGTACCAGTCACAGCGTTGGCGTAGGTGCCAGCGTTGGTGCCCGTCACGCCAGGCGCGCTAACGCCTGTCAGCACTGCAGTGGTTTCACCATGCACAAGACCCGTGGCGGTGAAGCCACTGACAGTTTGTGCAGCGCCGTTGTAAGTCACGCTTGCGCTGTTACCGGTCACTGTGGCGTTGGCTTTGCCAATCACCAATGATCCGTTGACCAAGGTCAGGTTGTAGTTACTGCTGCCCGTGCTCGTCACAGAATTGGCATAAGTGCCCGCATTAGTTCCTGTGGCGCCAGATGCAGTAACGCCAGTCAGATCTGCAATCGTTTCATTGTTCACCAGACCCGTTGCCGTAAAACCTGAGACCGACTGGGTTTGGCCTGAGTAGGTGCCAGTAGCACTGTTGCCTGTCACGGTGGCATTGGCTTTGCCGATCACCAAGGAACCATTCACGAAGGCCAAGTTGTAGTTGCTGTCCGTACCGCCAACTGTGTTGGTGTAGGTGGCGGCGTTGGTTCCTGTGGCACCCGAAACCGTCACACCCGTCAGCACTGCAGTAGTTTCACCATGCACCAAACCCGTTGCGGTGAAACCAGTGACCGATTGCGCTTGGCCCGTGTAATTCAAGCTTGCACTGTTGGCGGTCACTGTCGCGTTGGCCTTGCCAATCACCAGCGAGCCATTCACAAATGACAGGTTGTAGTTGTTATCTGTTCCTGACAACGTATTGATGTAGGTTCCAACATTGGTTCCCGTGGCGCCAGATGCCGTAACGCCTGTCAGCACGGCAGCCGTCTCACCATTGACCAAGCCAGAAGCCGCGAAGCCAGTGGCCGATTGTGCTGCACCGTTGTAGGTAAGATTTGCGCTGTTACCCGTCACCGTCGCGTTGGCCTTGCTAATGCTCAGACCACCGTTGGTGTAGCTGATGTTGTAGTTGCTGGCCGATGTGCCAGCACCTGCGGTGGCCACCAAGTTGTCGGCATATGCCGTGGCGTTGTAGTTCCTGCCCGTGCCGTAGCCCGTGATCGTAAAGTTGTCGCTGTTCTTCAGGCCAGTGATGGTGGCCGCACTGTTGGTTTGTGCCTGGCCTGTGTATGTGACCGACGTGTTGGCACCCGTCACGCTCAAGGATGCAGGCGTAATGGCCATCGAGCCGTTGGCGTACGTGAAGTTGTAGTTGGTTGCGCTCAGGTTGTTAGCTGCAGCCGTGATCGGCTCATTGCCCACGTTGCTGGTCAGGTTGGCCGCTGTTGCAAGTGTGGGTGTACCCGTAACGACAGAGCCGTTGTCGCTGCCAAGATAACCCGTCACTGTGTAGGCCAGCGCTGGATTGGCATCACCATAAACGCGCGTCTTGTTGTCTGCAGTGACCACCAAGTTGGCTTTGCCAATCACCAGTGAACCGTCTACCAATGTAAGGTTGTAGTTGTTATTACTCGTGCCTGTGATGGTGTTAGTGTAAGAACCAACGTTGGTGCCTGTTGCACCTGACGCATTCAACCCCGTCAGAACTGTCGCAAGCTCATTGTTGACCAGGCCTGTCACCGTAAAACCACTCACTGTTTGTGCAGCACCGTTGTAGGTGACTGTTGAGCTGTTGGCAGTCACAGTCGCGTTGGCTTTGCCAATCACCAATGAACCGTTTACAAAGGTCAAGTTGTAGTTGTTGGAGGTGCCAGATACAGTATTGATATAGGTTGCAGCACTGGTTCCGGTGACACCCGAAGCGGTAACACCCGTTAAAACTGCAGTTGTTTCATTGTTCAACAGCCCCGTCGCTGTAAATCCAGAAACTGATTGCGGGAGCCCCGTGTAAGTAACCGTTGCGCTATTACCCGTCACGGTTGCGTTGGCCTTGCCGATGTTGATGCCTCCGTTGTTATAGGTAATGCTGTAATTGCTGGCCGAAGTGCCGGTGGCAGGCGTGGCCACTAAGTTGTCGGAATATGCCGTTGCGCTGTGGTTTGTGGCTGTGCCGTAACCAGTGATTGTGAAGCTGTCACTGTTTTTAAGGCCCGTGATGGTGGCTGCACTATTGGTTTGCGCCAGTCCCGTATAGGTCACAGAAGTATTGGCGCCCGTCACGGTCAAGGCAGCAGGGGTAATGGCCAACGCGGCACTGTTGTAGGTCACGCTGTAGTTATTTACCTTTGCGCCAGCACTAGCGCCTGAGCCAAGTGCAATGCTGTAGTTGCCAACGTTCTCACCCGCACTTCGCGAAAGTGTGCCTGTAACATCGGCCAAGGTATCTGTCACTGATAACGATGCGAGCGATCCACTTGCGATGCCAACAGATAAATTAGGATCTACCGCACCATAGACCTTTGTTGCGCTGTTGGCGCTTAAAGTGATGGGTCGCGCACTGATCGCGAAGTTAGCCGGCACAAAGGTAATGGCATAGTTGCTGTTCGCAACTGTTCCTTGCGAAATGGCATAGCTTCCCACGTTTTCACTCACGGCTCTGCTCAGAGAACCCGTGAAACTGTCACCAGTAACCAAACCACGGCCTGCACTGAAGGCTTCAGGTGTATAGCCAAGCGCAACAGGGTCTGCATTACCGTAAGTCTTGGATTGATTGCTATCGGCATTAATTGTGATGGGACGAGTCGTAATGGCGCCGTTATTTCCAGAAAGAGAAGTACCACCGCTGAGGTAGTAATTGTTTTTATCTGCGCCGTTCAGACTTAAATTCGAAACACTGAAACTGAGATTGCTGCCTGTGTTGCTTTGACTAAACGCCCCGGCGCCAGTAGCGCCCACCACATCACCCGTCAACAAATTTGACAAATCAATGGTCAAGCCTGACATTGAAGTACTGCCATCGTAGACTTTAGACACATTGGTGGTACTGGCTGTTATCGCTCTTTGCGCCACATCCACTGAACCTGTGTAAATCGGTGCACCGGTGAAATTGGACCCAACCTTCGTGTAGTTGGTGCCGGTTGTGCTGTAACTGTTACCTGCATTCAAATTGTTGCTGGTGCTTGTGGTGCCTGCTGCGGTCAAGGTGAATGTTGCGCTACCACCGACGCCATCTGAGTAGGTGTATGTGTTGCCTGAAGCTACGGTTTGCGTCAAAGTTTTCAACACATTCACACCGTTCATGTACTCAACACTGGTAGGCACCAAGCTAGGCGTTGTGCCATAGGTCACTGCAGCATTTGCCACTTTCACAAGCAAGGTTTCCGCAGGCACGATGCTGTAATCACCCGCAACATACTGAATGGTGTAGTTATTAGACGTCAGGCCAGCCGGTTGTAATACGCCCGAGTAAGGGTTGAGACTGGCGCTGTCCACGCCGGCATTGTTACGTGTAATAGTAAGTGTGCCACCCAGAACTGCGCTGGTCTCGCCGCCAACAAAGCCAGTGATCGAAGCGCCGTTAAAACCAGCAACATCAGACTGCGTCACAAACTTAGCATCGGCTCTGGCTGTCACTGTTAACGTTGCCGGCGTTATGTTCGCCGTCAAACCAGCAGGTTGCGAGAGGGTATAGTTGCTGGCGTCGGCCCCCGTCAGGGCATTGCCGTCGACAGTCACAGCAATGTTATTCGCCACATTGGCACTTGCAAAAGTGCCATAAGAGCCTGACGTACTCAGGCCAACCGCATCACTGCCCACCACGCCCACCAGAGCTGCAGAGGATGAGTTGAGGGTGGCAATTGTGCCTGTGTCATAAACCTTATTCGCGACCGTTTGCCCCGAAATGGTCAAGGCTTTGGGAAGAATCGTCAATGCGCCTGCGGCATAGCTGATGGCGTAATTTGACAAGCCAGAACCCGTTGCACCGCCAATCAAAATGCCGCTTGTAGGTCCTGAATAAATACCAGCACCTTGCCCCACGGGTACAGTCGAATTATTGTTCTGAGTTAACACCACAGCAGTGACTGTGTCGCTGTTGATCAAGCCAGAAGTGCTGAACCGAGTAGCGCCTGTGTTGTTGGTACCCAAGTCCAATGCCGTGCCGTAATTGGTACTTTGATCAGCGGCACTGACCGTTAACAATTTGGGCGTAATCGTCAGGGTGCCGTTGACGGTTGTAAAGCTGTAGTTTGTGGCCGACAACGTTCCTACTGCAGGCGTGATGGCTACCGTACCCACGCCAGTGCTGCTGTTGGCATTGGTGGTCAAAACAGGTGCACCCAAAATGACCGAAGCATTTTCACTGTTCACAAAACCAGTGATGCTGTAGGACAGCGTGGGATTGGCACCCCCATAAACACGTGTTTGGTTATCTGCCGTCACATTCAGGTTGACTTTGGCAATGTTCAATGCGCCATGCACCAAGGTCAGGTTGTAGTTGTTGTCCGTTCCTGAGACTGCGTTGGTATAGGTCCCCGCGTTGGTGCCTGTTGCGCCTGAAGCTGTGACACCCGTTAGAACGGCCACGTTATCACCATTCACCAAACCTGTTGCTGTAAAGCCAGACACCGATTGGGTGTGACCGGTGTAAGTGCCGCTCACGCTGTTGCCCGTCACTGTGGCGTTGGCCTTGCCAATGACCAAAGAACCATTCACCAAGGTCAGGTTGTAGTTAGCGTCTGTGCCTGACACCGTGTTGGTGTACGTACCTGCATTGGTGCCTGATGCACCTGAGGCGCTCACCCCAGTTAACACTGCAGGCAATTCATTGTTGACCAGTCCCGTCACTGCAAAGCCCGATACCGATTGCGCCTGACCCGTGTAGGTGCTGCTTGCACTGTTGCCTGCGACTGTGGCATTGGCCTTGCCAATGACCAAAGAACCGTTCACCAAGGTCAGGTTGTAGTTGTTGGATGTTCCTGACACCGTGTTGGTGTAGGTGCCCGCATTGGTTCCAGTTGCACCAGACGCATTCAACCCATTTAGGACGGCTGAGGTTTCATCATTCACCAGCCCAGTGACTGTGTAGCCACTCACCGTTTGTGCGGTGCCGTTGTAAGTAACGCTAGCGCTATTACCAGTAACGGTTGCGTTGGCTTTGTTAATGACCAGAGAACCGTTCACGAATGACAGGTTGTAATTGTTGGCAGTACCCGAGACGGTGTTGGTGTAGGTTCCAGCATTGGTTCCTGTCGCGCCAGATGCCGTAACGCCTGTCAGCACTGCAGTGGTTTCGCTAATCACCAAGCCAGAAGCTGTAAAGCCAGAAACCGATTGCGCAACGCCGTTGTAAGTGCGGCTTGCGCTGTTGGCTGTCACCGTGGCATTGGCCTTGCCAATGCTGAGACCGCCGTTGACGTAGCTGATGTTGTAGTTGCTGGCCGACGTGCCTGCACCCGCCGTGGCCCCCAGGTTGTCGGCATAAGCCGTTGCACTGTAATTCGTACCGGTACCGTAGCCCGAAATGGTGAAGCTGTTGCCGTTCTTCAAACCTGTGATGGTGGCATCACTGTTGGTTTGTGCCAGACCTGTGTAGGTGACCGACGTGTTGACACCGGTGACGATCAAGGGCGCGGGTGTAATGGCCATCGTACCGTTGGCGTAAGTGAAGTTGTAGTTTGTGGCGGTCAGGTTATTGGCGGCCGCTGTGATTGCTAAATTGCCAACGCTGCTGGTCAGGCTGGCAGTGGTTGCAATAGTTGGTGCACCGCTGTGAACAGAAGCGCCCTCGCCGTTCACATAGCCAGAAACGGTGTAGGTCAATGTTGGGTTGGCATTTCCGTAGACTCGTGTTTGGTTGTCTGCCGTCACGAGCAAGTTGGCCTTGCCAATGACAAGTGAACCGTCCACCAAAGTCAGGTTGTAGTTGGTGGAAGTTCCCGACACAGTGTTGGCATAAGTTCCCGCAATGGTTCCAGAGGCACCAGATGCTGTAACACCTGTCAGTACTGAGACAGATTCACCATTGACCAAACCAGTGGCCGTAAAGCCAGATGCAGATTGCGCTTGGCCTGTGTAAGTCAGGTTTGCGCTATTGGCTGTCACAGTAGCGTTGACCTTGGCAATCGTCAAAGAACCATCGACCAATGTTAAGTTGTAGTTATTACCACCTGTACCCGTCACAGTGTTGGTATAAGTACCCGCGTTAGTGCCTGATGCACCTGCTGCCGCAACGCCATTCAGCACTGAAACCGACTCATCATTGACCAAGCCGCTAACTGTATAACCGGAAACCGATTGCGCTTGGCCTGTGTAATTGCCGATTGCACTGTTACCTGTCACTGTGGCATTGGCTTTGCCAATGCTGATACCGCCATTGGTGTAAGTGATGTTGTAGTTGCTGGCCAACGTGCCTGCAGCTGCCGTGGCAACCAAATTGTCTGCATAAGGTGTCGCGTTGTAGTTTGTACCCGAACCGTAGCCCGTGATGGTGAAGCTGTTGCCATTCTTCAAGCCTGTGACAGTGGCCGCACTGTTAGTTTGTGCCAGACCTGTGTAAGTGACGGATGTGTTGTCACCCGTGACGCTCAAAGGCGCCTGCGTAATGGACATCGTGCCATTGGCATACGTGAAGTCGTAATTGGTCGCACTCAGGTTATTGGCCGAAGCTGTAATGGCGACAGTGCCCACATTGCTGGTCAGGCTAGCGGTGGTTGCAAGTGTTGGCGCACCAGTGTGGGCAGAGGCACCCTCGCCGTTCACATAGCCGGACAGGGTGTAGGTCAGCGTTGGGTTGGCACTGCCGTAGATTCGTGATTTGTTGTCTGCTGTCACGACCAAGCTTGCTTTACCAATCGTCAAGCTGCCGTTGGTGTAGCTGATGTTGTAGTTGCTTGCGGACGTCCCCGAGTTTCCAGTGGCCACCAAATTATCGGCATATGCAGTGGCACTGTAGTTTGTGCCTGTGCCATAGCCTGAAATCGTAAAGCTGTCACTTCCCTGTGTTCCCGCTATTCCCGCTGTGGCATTGGTCTGCGCCAAACCGTTGTAGGTCACAGAGGTGTTCACACCCGTTATGCTCAAACTGGCTTTCGTAATGGTGCTGGTCGAATTTGAAACGTACGATATTGCGTAATTGTTTCCGCTGTTGCCATCACTGATGATTGCGTTGCTCAGATTGGCCGTTTTGTTTGCAGTGCCAGCATCTTTCGTGGCGAACGACAAAGTTGCAGCTGTTACCGCGTCACCTGCCACACCCAATTGAGAACTCAAGCTTGTTAATTGCGATGCCTGAATGGTGTACAAGGTATCACTGTTGTAGACCTTGCTGATGACGGGCGCTGTGAGCGTCACCGCTTTCGGATTGATCGTTGCCGTGGTGGAACCAGAAATACTGGCGGTGTAATTGCCAGAATCTGCGCCACTCAATGTGCCGCCACCAATGACCAAGTTTTGTAGCCCTGCGTTTTTGGTGGTAAAGCTTGCGGCAACACCAGAAACCGTGAGCAAATCGCCTGTGATCTGACCAGACACCGAACCAGAATTTGTGACAGTGGCAGTGGTTCCACCGTCATAAGCCTTATCCGATACGGCAAAGCCAGTAATGTTGACCGCCTTCCGATCTACCGTTAACGTGCCATTCGTAGCAGTCACGTTATAGCCAAGGGCAATGGCACCACCTCCCAAAATGGTATAGGTTCCTGCTTTTAATTTATTGGCTGTGGCGTAAACGGGACTGCTGATGGTGTAAGAGGCAACGTCACCATTGACCAGGCCAATCGTCGTTCCGGTCAATGTAATGGCATCACCATAAACCACTGTTTGACTGTCGGTGGTCACAGTCGCTGTTACAGCTTGGCGGTAAACGGCGTAGTTTCCGCTGGTTCCCAGTGCTGTTGTAAAGTTGGATGTGCCGGGTTTGCTGTTGTATCTGAAGTTGCCAGTACCAGAACCCACGAGGCTGGTGATGCCAGTACTGTCAGCCACCGAACCTGTGTAAACAATTAAACGGCCATTTGTGCCTGTGGTGATGGAAGGCGATCCTGACAACACAACATTGCCGCCAGTGGCTGTACCAGCCGCAGTGTTCGAAGCCGCCGTTAACACCATTGCAGAGGACGTGGTGTTGCTGGTTGCCACAGATTGCGCAAAGGTTAAATCACCAGCATAGGTGCTGATGCCAATCACACCCGTGGCAGTAACACCGCTGGTGCCGGCCACAGTACCAATGGTCAACGCATTTTTATTGGCAAATATAAAGCCTGAAACATCGGAGGCTGCCAAGGTGCTCACGGCGTTGTTGGCAGCGTTGTCCAAGGTCACATTGCCGCCTTGCATCAACAAGTTAGAAGCAACTACATACCCACTTGCACCATTCACGACATCACCCGATGCTTTCAAAGTGATGGTATTGGCACCAGTCGCAGTGAGTGCGGCATTGACGTTGATGGCTCCACCATAAATGGTAACTGGCCCTGCCACACTGGTTGCAGCGCCAATGGTGATGTCGGCAGTGTTGGAAGCCTTACCCAGTGTCAACCCAGTCGTTGAGATCAGGTTAACGTTGGATGGCCAACTGAGTGCAGAGGTGAAACTACTGGAAATTGGCTCCAGTGTCACTGTGCCAGTATTTTTAATATTCAAGGCACCAACGATATTAAAGTTATTGGCTTGTAAAACCACATTGCCACTGGTAGCAATCGAGTTACCCACATTGGTTCCTACATTGAAGGTGGTGCCACTGTAAATATTGATGCCTTTGTCATTCACACCGGTACCGATACCTGTCACTGTGACGTTTCCACTTGTGGAATAAATAGACGTCACGCCAGAGTCTTGGTTGATACCGGCATAAGCGCGGGCGGTTCCGGTGCCAGCGGTACCACTCAGGCTGACATTGCCGCTGACTGAATAAATGGACATGGCAGTGCCACAATCGCAGAAATTAATGCCGGCGCTGTGGTTGGCCGCTTTGTAATTGGTACCGCCAAGACCTGTCATGGAGATGTTGCCGGTAGTGGATCTAACCACCGACCCAATGACCATATCAATACCCAGACTGTAGCTGTCTGTTGTGTAACTTGCGCCAACCCAACCCTTGCCGCGCAAGTCAATATTGCCGGCGGCTGAATTGATAGTGGCATTATTTAAGTAAATGCCCCGGTATGCCCAAACAGAATTGAGAGACGAGACCGACCCTTCGGCATATCCACTTCCATCCGCTCCCCCGCCCAAGGTAATGTTTCCTCCACTGGTACTGGTGGTTTGATTATTCAAGTTGATGGACCCACCCGCCGCACCATCGGTATTGGATGTTAAGAGAACGTCGGCGCCCGTGGTTGTCAGGGATGCGGTAGCAATAATGCTGTCAGCTGAATACAAACTGATCGTGCCACTTGCACCACTTGTAGTTGTTAATGCGCCACTAACAGTGATGTTGCCACCATAAATACTGATGGGCCCAGCAATGCTGATGGCATTGCTGATGGTGACATTGGCATTGGATGTTGACGTAGATTTGCCAATCACTAAGCCTTTTAGGCTGCCAATGCTGTTGATGGTCATGTTGGCGATTGAGCCAGTACCAGCAAAGTTGGTCGCACCAGCGCCACTCCAAGTGAATTGCCTGATGACTCCTGAACCATCTGTGAAGGCATTGCCGTAAGGTGCAATGGTTAAGGTTCCAGTGCTAGTAACAGAGGTCGTACCGATGTACTGATAATCACCCAGCAAAGTAATTGACCCAGCACCCACGTTAAAGACTTGTGCAGCGCCATTGGCAATGGCCAGGTCATAACCAGCGCCAGTTCCAACATTGCCAGCAAGCCAAATTGACCCTCCGGTTGTCGTCCAATTGCCCTGGGTATCAATGGCGTACGTGTTATCACCACCAGCGCCAGCTGCACCGTTGCCAACTGTTAGGCCGTTCCATGTAGTTGAACCGCTGCCACCACCCGCCCAAATATGCCCACCATTGGTCGTGAAAGTGCCAGCCAACGATGTGCCACTCGTGTTACCGCCATCAGACTCAGACCAGAAAATCATATTCAGCTTGCCAGTACCGCCAGCTGTATCGGTCTTAATTTGATTACTGCCATTCCATAAATTAACCCGAGCGCTAGACTTTAAGGACAATGTTGAATCAGAGCTGCCATTTTTCTGAATGGTTAGTCCAGACATCGTGATGTTACCAGTCACATCAAGTAGCGCATTCCCAGAAAATGTCATGCCACTGATGGCGTTGACTGCGCCAATCGTTAACGCTGCATTATTTTTAAGTGTGAGCGATCCAATACCGCTTGTGGCAATGGTGCTCAAGGTATTGCCACTGTTTGACAATGTGTAGCTACCAGCGCCAATGAATCCGACACCATAACTAGCAGAGCCTACAGCACCCGACAAAGTCATGGTGCCTGCACCGCCAATATAGGAAGCAGAACCTACTGTGATGGCACCGCTGTAGGTGGCTGGTGTTGATGCACTTGAGTTAATGAGTGCGCCGTTGCTGCTTACACCGTAACCATTGAGAGTCAACGCTTCTGAGGTTCCTAAGGTATACCCGTTCAGGTCTAGGGTGGCACCCGCTGTGATGGATGTGCCCGCTGCTGTTGTGCCTAATGGTGTATTGGTAGAAGTGCCATTGGTACCCAAGCGAAGCGTACCAGTGCTGATGGTTGTCAAACCTGTGTAGGAGTTAGCGCCAGAAAGTGTCTGAGTACCTGCACCAGATTTTGTGAGTGCAATGGGTCCTGAAATCACGCCGCTGAAGTCATGGCTGCCAGTTGCATTGGTAATACCGAGCGTACTAGAAGACGTGACCGTAATGCCTGCATCGTTGGTATCGGTTAAACCGCCCGCACTCAAGGTAACTGAGGCAGCTGTTATGCCCGTCACGCCGTTGTAAGTGCCAATATTTAACACGCTGGCAGTCGTGAATGTCAGACTTCCCGTGCCAATGTTTGCCACCAATGAAGAAATATTGTTACTGGCATTGTTAAAGCTGTAGTTTTGATTGTTGCTGAGCAACGCTAGGCCATAAGCTGTCATCGCGCCCGTAATGGAGGGTGCTTTAGCCTTGATTGAAATGTAGCCATTGGTGGTATTGGCAGTCACAGAACCAGTCCAGTTCAAACCAGTGGTTGCAGCAAATGCAGGATTCGCTGAATCAGCGATTGCAAACAATGGTGATGGCGTTGAACCTGATAAGTTGCTAACCGCATTTGCCAGGGTAGTTACCGTATCCAGCTTTGCCCCCTGGAAATTAACCGATCCATTGCTTGCAGAAGCATTGATCGCATTGGAGTAAATGCCGTATTGTGTGGTTGTTGCGCTAGAGGTGTAGCCAGACACAGTCACATTGCCATTACTTGAAGTAACAGAGCCAGTGCCTAAATAAACACCATGACCACTGGTTGCATAGCCAATGATATTGACATCCGTTTTAGCCGAAACGGATCCATACCATGCATCTTGGTAATGCCCGTAATTTTGACCGGCAGCAGAAATGGACACCGATCCTAAAGTCGCGGTAATTGGCAGACGGATGATGGCGCCACCATAGGAAGCATCATTGCTTAAGCCGTTCATCACGATGTTGCCTTCATCAGATGTAATGCCACCGCCACTGTCCGCTGTATAAGTGAGGTAAAGACCAATCCCTGAAGCGGACACCCCATTAAGTGTCAGATCGTTCTTAGCCCGAATGGTCACGGCACCGCTATAAAGCGTAAGGCCACCAGAAATATTTGCCCAATTGGCAACTCCACCTGTTGCACGGTTCGCATAACCCGTCATACTGATCGCGCCGTTGTAGCTGCGTATCACTTGTGAAGAGCCCCAAAGGATGATGCCGTGCCCCTGCTGATTAACCCCGTTCAAACCCAATGAAGCACCATTGGCATAAATACTGATATCGCCATAAGCAATAATTTTGGTGCTGGTGCCATCCAACCTCAAAGCCGCACCAGTGATATCGTTCCATGAGGAGCTAGAATTAATGGTAATGTTGCCGCCAACAGTTGGCGTGGTGGTGTCGTTACCAGCAACCACCCCCCCGCCATTAATATAAATACCGTAACCCGAATTCGCCGTTGATGTAATAGAAATATTACCAGTCGTCGATTGGATAAATCTACTGCTTGTATGATAGAAAGACCACTGCGCCCCTGTTGTAGTGGCAGTCATTGCGATATCACCAACCGCCTTCAAAGAGCCCGCACCAGCAATGTAGACGCCATGGTATCCGCCAGTAGCACTACCAGTAACTGTTAACCCATTGTTGGCAATAAGAGAACCCGCAACCATCTCTAGACCTTGCTGAGTTCGTCCAGTGGCGCTGATCGTAATAGAACCGCCAGTTACCGGAACTGTTGAAGCGGATGTGTCTGTCGAACTTGCACTTGCAGCGATGCTACCGCTCAAATACATACCGTAGTTCCCAACTGCAGTAATGGAAATATTGCCAGCGGTCGATTGCATCACGCGGCTACCACTGAAATCAAAACCCGACTGAGCACCATTAGTAGCCGAATCGATGGTGATATTGCCAACAGCCATAAAGGTTCCACTGCCATAAATAAAAGCACCTTGGTAAGCACCTGTACCTCGAGCGGTGATATCAAGTGCGCCAAAAGAGACCAGTGAGCCTGATGAAGTTTGAATGCCATAGGAACCCGCACCGGTCGCGCTAATGGTGAGGGTGCCGCCTGCAGTAGGCGTGGCGGTTGGCGTGGCGGTATTGCTGCTCGCATAAATACCGCCTGTAGTACCCATGTAAAGACCACCACCAGTGCCGTTGGAGGTAATCGAAATATTACCGCCTGTCGATTGGATGAGGCTATCGTTATACATAGTCAGACCCCAACCACCTGTGGTCGCACTAATTGCAATATCACCAGAAGATCTGACTTTACCGCCTACCCCTTCCAAACGGAAAGCATGGGCCGAACCGCCAACTGCGGTAATCGAAATGGCGCCGTGAGAGATTAAGGATCCGGTATTTACTTGCATGCCATAGCTACCAGAATTGGCTGTGGCATTGATAGTGATGGTGCCACCACTGGTCGGCGTAGTGAGATGATTTCCTGCAATCAAGCTACCCACTAAATAGAAGCCTTGCGTACCTTCAGCAGTCACAGAAATATTGCCTGCTGTAGTTTGAACAACTTTACTACCCTCGATTGACACACCCCAGTTACGGCTAGCGTTTTGGCCATTAATAGTTATGTCACCAGCTACATTAATGCTGCCTGCACCAAAGATATAAACACCGTATTCATTACTTCCGCCTGTGCCCGCAATCGACAAACCGCCGCTTGATGTGATTGAACCAGCAGCCATTCTGTAGCCACTGTATGCAGATGTGCTACCAGCGGTAGCGGTGATTGAGATTAAGCCCGTGCCAGCAGTGACATCACCTTTGAAGTGATAAATACCATGGTTAGCGCCCGTTGACAAGCCATTTAAAGTGATGGTACCTGTGCCGGAAGTGCTCAAGGCCGTGCCGGTAAAGTCTATCCATATCCCTACACCAGTGGAAGAAGCAGTTGAATTACCTCGACCGAAAATAGATATATTTCCGCCTGCCGCATTTAAAGAGCTCCACAGCAAAACACCAATGGTATCTGACTGACTGCCTCCATAACTGGCGTAACCAGCCGTGCAAGAGTAGTTTGCCGCGCAACCCGAAGTGGTGTCGCCTGTGCCGCCACGAATAGTGATGTTGCCACCGAAAGTGTTTACGGTCGCGCTAGCAAGCGTCGCTTTAAAACCACCGCCGCCGGTATTGTCTACATCTGAATAAAAGTTGGTTGTCAGTGATTTGCCTGATGCCCCAGCAATCGTAGACGACACCAAGATGTCACGCGATGCCATCAAAGTAAGCGTGTTGGCATTGGTGTTGTTGGTGATTGCACCAGAGATGGTGATGTCTTTACCGGCTGACACCGTTTGCAGGGTGGTGGCACCACTCAAGCTGCTGGCATTCACGGTTAGCGCCGACGTGGTTTTAAGAACAAGCGCGCTATTCGTAATGGTGAGAGCGGCCACACTGTTGCTTGTGTTCTCAGCCGTCACACTTGCACTGTTCACAAAGCTGACGGTGTTGGTGCTAGCAGAAATAGCACCACTCATGGTGATGGCGCCAGAGCCACCGATCGATGTATTGGCTGCAATGGTCACCGCGCCGCTGGCAGTGGCAGCGGTCGCGCTTGAGTTGATCAAAGCGCCATTGCTGCTTATGCCTGCGCCACTTAAGTTAAGGGCATTGGCTGCATTAAAACCATTCAGATCGACTGTGTAGCCAGTTTGCACTGTTACCAAACCAGAACCGAATGCACCAGAGGTAATCGTGCCAACAGAGCTAATACCTGCTTTCAATGTACCGCCAGAAACGGTAGTGCCGCCTGTGTACGTGTTTGCACCCGTTAACGTCAAGACGCCAGCGCCTGTTTTAGTAGCACTGCCCGTCCCGGAAATGATGCCATTCAAAGTGATGGAACTGCCAGCATTAAAGGTATTTGCGCCCGTTAATGCCACCGTGCCATTCCAGATTTCTCCAGAACCGTTGGTGCCCTGTAACGTACCGCCATTGAGCGTTAAGTTATTTGAAAGCGTACTTCGATCGGTAAAAAGCGTTGCGCCAGTGCCTACGGTAATAGCCCCTGTGCCAAAAGCAGCGCGTGTCAGACTGGCATTACCGCCAGACAAAGTACCACCAGTCACCGTTGTCGTGCCGCTGTAAATATTTTCACCTGACAGTGTCACAGTACCCGTTTGAGTGCCACCGTTTATGGCTAAAGCAAATGAACCATCAACAATCCCATTCAATGTGAGCGAATTACCAGAAGTGGCGGCCAAGCCACTAGCCGCTGTCAAAGTGATGCCCCGCTTAGCATCCAATGCCGCAGCACCAGTGGCTTGTAAAACACCGCCACTTAATGTGATTGAGTTGGCAGTCGTTGTAGATGGAACAGTGCCTATGTTTCGATCTGTTGCAATCGACAACATACCCGCTGAAATGGTGGTTGTGCCGGTATAAGAATTCGTGGCAGACAGCGCCCAAGTGCCTGCGCCGGATTTAGTCAAACTGGTAGCACCTGTGTTGTCACCAAGGATTTGGCTTAAAGTAGCTGTGCCACTTCCTATTAAATTGAGGCTTCGGGTCGTTGTACCTACGTAGCCAATTGAACCTGCATTGGTGAAAGTGAGTGCGCCAGTTCCAGAGGCATCGATGGTTCCGCCATTTGCACCAAGCGTGAACAGCCGGTCGGAACTAACAGCAGTACCTGTGTATTTCAGGGTGCCGCCGTTGAGGACTAAGTTGGAAGCAACATTCGTTGAAGCGCCGATGTGGCTGTTAGTGCCGCCATTGGCAAGGGTTCCAACAGACAAAATACCCCCGCTGATGGTGGTTACGCCGGTGTAGGTATTCGTACCAGTAAGCAACCAAGTTCCGACACCGGTTTTAGTCAAACTGCTTAAGCCAGTGTTGTTTGCAAAAACGGGCCTTAAGGTGTTGTCACCGGTATTGCTGCCCGCCAGCGTGAGCGTGCGGGTACTAGTCCCTGTGTAAGCAATGGCGCCGGTATTGGTGAAATTTAATGCTCCAGCGCCAGAAGCGCTGATGGTGCCGCCGTTATCTGTGATGGTAAACAAGCGATCTGTACTGACAGCAGAACCGGTATAGGACAGCGTACCGCCATTTAAGACTAAGTTAGCAGCCACATTGCTAGAGGCACCAAGATTACTATTCAGTCCGCCGTTAGCCAGCGTTGCCACAGATAAGATGCCGCCAGTCAATGTGGTTGCACCGGTGTAGGTGTTAGCACCAGTAAGAGTCAAGGTGCCATCGCCAACTTTGGTTAGCGCAATGCCACTGCCTGAAACAATGCCGCTAAGGGTAAAGTTACCCGCACCACCCAATGAACTGTTGGCACTTAAGGTCACGGCACCGCTAACCGTAGCGGCGTTACTGGTGTCGCCGTTAATCATGGCGCCAGCACTCGCAGGCCCTGCACCTAAAAGGTTGAAATTGTTAGTGACGCTTTTACCGTTCAAATCAACAGTGGAAGCCAGGCCACTGACTTCGTTAACCGGCGCCGTGCCAAAGGCAGCATTGTTACCAGCAATGACTTTGCCAGCTTGAAGGAATACATTTCCACTGAACGTATTGGCGGCTGACAAAGTTAAATCTGCTGAGGCATTGTTAATGAGTACACCGGACCCGCTTAAAACCCCAGCATATGTTTGCGCACTTGAGTTTGCAAAAATCAAGTTGCCGTTATTGGATACTGCGCTGCTACTTAAACTGCCAGACACTTGCATTGTTGGATTCACATAGCGCACGCACACAATAGATGCTGTGCCGCATAAACCAACAGTTGCAGCGGTGGCATCAGGCGTTAAAGTAGTAGCGCCTGTGTGGCTTAAGTTACCTGTAAATGTGATTTTTGCAGATCGGTCTAGTGCTCTGAGTCCATAGCCCGCGCCAGCATAACCAATTGCATAACCCATGTCACCATTGAAGGCGGTAGCGTTGACCGCATTCAACATGGTTGTTGATGTGCTTGCGTAAAACTCATAGCCACTGCTGTCCACTTTGGCCTGCACATTGACACCACTTTGCTGCAACAACACCATCACTCGCTTGGTGTATTGACTGTCTTGATACAGGATGTAAAAACTGCCGGTATTGTTGGCCGCATTGAAACTCTTGTTATTAACGCCTGACTCATTACCGCCCAACAATCCTCCCGTAGCGCCTCCTTGCAACGCACCACCAGAAATACGATTCAACAACTCTGCCACGGTCGTATTGGTAGCTATAGTTTCGTAAGTACTATTCGATAAACTTGAACTAGATGTGGAATCATAGAAACGATTGAATCTGGCCACGACCTCAAGCGTGCCTGTACCGGAAATGTTATTGGGTACAGTCGTATCAGCAGAGAGATCAAACTTAAGCGTGGCATTGTTTGTTACGTTGCCAGAACCTAAAGATCCTGTGGTCGAACCGTTGCCCACTTGGAGCGTACCCGCCGTAATTTGCGTACCACCCGAGTAGGTGTTGGCACCTGTCAGAGAAAGTGCACCTGCACCTAATTTTTTAAAGGTAGACGTACTGCCGGAAATAACGCCGCTGTAGGTTGAGCTTCCACTTTGAGTGACGGTTAAGTCTCTGCCACTGGCAAGCGCTACATTCCCTGCACCCGCTAAGCCTGTGGCTTGGATTGAGACATTACCGCTGGTGGTTTCAGTTGTTGTTATTGAGCCTGTTAAGGTGACTATGCTGTTGCTCGTGAGGCTGACAGCGCCAGTGGAAGAAATGTTTGATGAGTTAACGGTCAAGGCCGTGCTGCTATTCACACTTACCGAACTGACGTTAGAGCCTTGCAGATTGCTAATTTGATTGAATGCGTTGGTCAGCGTGACCGATGGATTTGTTGAACAAGCAACACACTTGCCCAAAATGAGCGTACCAACATTGATACTGCCACTTTCGGCGGAAACCTGAGAAATACTCGTTCCGGCTAGCACCTGAAGCTTGCCATTAGGCAAATTAACTAATTTATTTCCGGTTGATGCCTCAAAATCGATAGTGGTTCCAGCTTCAAGGGTTAAGGTATTGCTCGTCGTTGAATTAATGTAGTAATCACTGATTCCTGAACTCTGCCACCCCTTTACCGCAATAAGGCCTGTGGCAAGTACACGGACATTTCCCGAATTCAGCGCACTCACAATCGTTCTGGTTTTTAAAGTAGCAACCCCTGGATACGCTACACCATCCACAGTTGGGCCATAGTTTGTGGTGCCTCCGCCAGTCTCCATAACTGGTCCTGATGGATTGGCTGCTAGGGCGGTATAGGTTGTGGTACCTGTTACTGTGTAGTTAATAGCTGTCCAGTCAGGAGTGACAATCCACAAATGCTCAGGATCTAATAACCATTCCCCATCATGACCTTTAGGCGCTTTGGTGGAAACTGTAATGTCCTCATCGATTTGCAAGTCTCGGCCCGAAGTTTCCACTTGGCCGCCGTTGCCGCCCAACAAGCCTGCTTTTGCATCAATACGGCCATCAACCTTAGTCACAGAATTTGCATTGTGAATATCACTCCACAAAACAACCTTGCCACCATCGCCATTCATCAAAGCACTGGCATCAATCACAGCACCTTGTTCCATCGTCACTGTAGTAGCTTGATAGACGCCATTGCCACCTTGCCAGTCGCCACCAACCAGCACAGTTCCGCCACCTGTATTACCAGTCGCGGTTATGCTTGATTTGTTTTCTAGGAAGATGTGATTGGCTGTAATGAGAACGTTACCGCCGCGGGTAGCGCCAATCGATTCGAGTGCACCGGTGAGGCTGATGCTGCCATTGTTGGCTGATAGTTGTATGCCGCCGCCACGTCCTGTAGAGCCGTTGGTTTGAACTAACGCTGACTGATACAGAGTCAGGGTGTTTGCGTTAACAGCAAACGAACCACCGTCTGTACCGCTAGCTTGAACAGTTCCAGCCAAGTTGGTCATTGATCCATTGAAGGCAATCACCCCGCCAGGGCCATTGTTGCCATTGGCTTGTACCAAGCTTCCTGACTCAGTTGTCAGACGTGGTGCTGAAAGATAAATTGCACCAGCAGGGCTACTCACTTGACCGTTGGTGCCGTTTGCCAGCACTTCAGCGCCACTGTACAAGACCAATTCTTGGGATGCATTCAACGTGATAACGTTGGAAGCTGTGTCTTGTTTGGACTCATACAGCGCATCATTTGCAGCAGCTGTGGGATCAATTTGATCAAGAACACCATGGCTTAAAACAGCGGTTGACGAAACACCCACGCGACGTGAAATGTAGATAGCTTGTGCCAGCAATGAAATTGCACCGCCTAGACCTTCGCTGTCGACACCCAAGATAATGCCATTTGAATAGATCCTTTGCGCTTGAATCATCACTTGCCGCGCCTGGATTTTGGTGCCAGCATTCAAATGGGTAACTGAATTATTGAGGTGCAAGTTTAAATTTTCACCAACAATGTTGGCATTCAAAATGAGCGCCCCGCTAGAGAGCAGAGAGAGACTGGTCATCGTGCGGCCCTGCTTCAGAATATCTGCACCGTTGGCAATCGTGAGACTTCCTGATCCATTTAGCGTACAAACACCGTTACCAGGACACGCGGCTGTACTCGCTTTGGCATCAATGACGACATTGCTAAACCCAAGCGCCAGTGAAATAACGCGCGCCGCACCTGGGTCTATGGTGAGATCGGCGGCGCCGAGCAACCAGTTACCTAACTTGCCTTTGGGCGTTGACACATTGATTACAGCAGTGGGCTCAATGACTAGCTGAGATTTCGAGCTGGTTTCAATGAATCCACCATCTCCCCCCAAAGAGCCTCCCATGGCCTTTAAAGTGCCCGCAACAGTGGTTTTGATACTAGACCACACATTGATTTGCCCACCATTGCCATTGACAACAGAAGAAGCATCAACCAAGGCATCACTTTCAATTCGGGTCGTTTGGGCAAGATCTTTCGCAGCGACATTGCTACGTAAGCCATCCGAATTTTGGGTGTATGTCACCCCGCTGGTGCCAATGTTGATAACGCCACCATTGGCAGAACCCTTTGCAACAGTTTGCGATCCAGCAGCAATCATGACGTTGTCGCCAACCAGAGTAATGCTTCCTCCGCCACCTTTAGTACCAGTGCCATTGGCAGTAACTGTGCCGGCTTGCTGGATGCTAGAGGCTACAAAATGCACGATACCACCACTAGAAACTGCGCTAGAAGCAGAAACAACACCTGTGTTGTTAATGGTGGTTGCCATCAAGCGACCAGCCGTACCTGCAGCCACCACAATAAGGCCACCCTGAACTTCTACCAATCGCTTGTTGTCAATTAAGCCTTTGTAGGTGGACTGGTCGACCTTGACGCTTAAAAGTTGGTCACCTCGAAAATCCAGTGTGATTTTTTCACCAGAGGCCATGGCAATCGTATTGCCCTGCCCTTTTTTGGCCAAGAGATAACCTTCATTGCGAACTTCAGGCGCAAGCAGCGCGATGTAACCTTCGGCGGTATTGGCAGTGATCGTCCCTTGATTAACAACCGCACCCTTGGCATTGCCTGAGTAGGTGCTCTTAGCTTCCATGAAATTTTTATTGGAAATGTCCAATGTCGATGCCACAACACCTGCTGCATCAATTTGCGCACCTTTACCAAAAGTAACACCATTGGGATTCACCAAGATAACTTGACCATTGGCTTTCACAGCGCCATCAATGACCGACTCACTGCCGCCGGTTACACGGTTCAATGTGACAGCACTTGCGTTAGGTTGATTGAAGTTAACTGTGGCGTCTTTGCCAACATTAAAGTTATCCCAAGTTACAACGGCACGTTGTGAAGTTTGGTTGATGTTGACTTGCAAATTACTTTGCGTGATGCTTGCACTCCCTGCAACAACATTTCCACCATTTGGAAGTGCACGCGAATTATTTTGAGCGTAAGAATTTTGCCCTGATGCCAACAAAAAAATGATGCAGGAAAGATTGAGAAAATTGATCACTTTTTTTACAGACGCGAACTCAAAGCGACTGCCAACGGCAGCACTTATCTGTTCGAGATGTAAAAAAATAGAGTGAAGCACTTGTGAGTCTGAATGCGTTTAACGAATTTTCGAGGTTCAAAAAACCAACGAACATTCTAAAAAAACAAGGCTTTTTTCATAATGTACTTAGGTACATGTTTGGTCGTATATCTAAGCTATATTGCCCAATAAGGACGCTACCAAGGTCGAATCTGTCAACTCGCTGAAGAACTTTGTTGAATTTAAAAAAATTCAATTCCAAAAACTATATGAATTCATTCGCAACTCTTTGCCTGATTTATGCGGCTTTCACAATCGTTTCAAGTGCAATTTTGTACAGCTCGTTTAGAAAAAAAATGGACGACTCCGCCATCTATTTTCTGTTCTCAGAGTTGTGCATGGCCAGCACTTGTACTGTCATTTTTTTGATCAATAAAAAACTAATCTTATCGAGTCCAATTTGGACTTTCATCCCAAATTTTTCTGCGATGTCTGCAGAAATTGCAATCTACTTTAGCGTTGCCTCACTCACGCGAATTGTCGATAAAAAATTATTCTTTTTCGGAATTTTCGGTGCTGCTTTTGTTGCATTGCTGATTGAAATACTTCGTGACTTTTTGTCCATACAAACATTAGTGTGGATATTTGCAGGCACCTTGACTTGTTTGTTCGTTACAAACTACTGGGCATGCAAATTCAAACTATCAAAGGCTTTGTCTGAGAACGAATTCATGAAGTTCTTTACTATGTTTGAGCTTGGTATGGTGTGTTTTGGAATCATTCGAATTAGTGCAAATTTTTTACCAACACCGGTACTGCCAAGAGATGCGCCGTCGGACATCGCCGTCATTATTTTTAGCCTCTACATTGTTCTGGGTGTTTTACGCTACTTGGCATATTTGGGCATCCGAATCACATGGGTAGACCCATCCAACCCCAGCGCTAATCCGCTTAACAAGCCGTTGGCGCAAGCACTTGAGGAAAAAGACCGACTTTTACTCAGCTTGACTGCATCCAATAGGGTTATTGGGATTAGCGCTTTAGCTAGCTCTTTGGCGCACCAATTAAGTCAGCCATTGACAACAATTGCATTGAGAGCCGCTACTACGCGCAGAGACCTTATTCAGTCTGGTCAAGAGCAAAAAATTATCGCCTCCATTGATGAAATAGCGAGTCAATCAACAAAACTCTCTGCATTGGTCAAAAATTTAAGGCAATTTTTTGATGCGAAAACCTCTGATTTCGTTCCAGTCAACCTTCAAAATAAAATTGAAGAAATTATTGAGATTGTTGAATCAAATTTTGAAGAGAAGCGCATCACTCTTGTAAAGAATTTCAAAAGTAATCCCCTTGTTTTCGGGGATGGAATTCAAATTCAACAGGCACTCATAAATGTCATCAATAATTCAATTGATGCGCTTGTGCAAAGCAATAATCAACACAAAGAAATTGGGATTAGCCTGGCCAATGACGAGTTCTTTGCAACTATCACCATCAAAGACAATGGTGGTGGCATCGATGAATTACTATTGCCGAATATCTTTGACTTGTACACAACAACAAAAAACGAAGGACTTGGCGTAGGACTCTGGCTCAGTAAAACCATATTGACGCAGCATCAAGGCACAATGACTGTTCACAACGATTCCAATGGATGGACTGTGCTCAAAATGTCACTTCCAATCTACAAATTAGCCAGCCTGTAACAAATGAAAAACTTTTTGGTCATCATTGTTGAAGACGACACGCCTCTTCGGGAGAGCCTTACAGAATGGCTATCTCACGAGAACGAGGTCACAAGCTTTGAGTCGGCTGAAGGATTTTTAAAAGCACTGCACAACTTTGAGTTTGAACTCGGAATTCCTACTTGCATACTTTTAGACTTTCAAATGCCAAGCATGACAGGGGTTGAGCTCCAATCAACTCTGAAGCAGATGAACATAGAGTTTCCCATCATTTTTATGAGCGGCAACGCACAACATGCAGACATTATTGAAGCATGGCGTGGTGGCGCCATTGATTTTCTGTTGAAGCCGTTTTCGGGCAGTGAGGTTAGTAACGCACTCAGTGCATTGTTCAGCAAATCGGCTAAGTTGAAAATAGAGTCACACGAGGTGCCAGCAACAAATCAGGCTGCTGAACTGCTTATTACCCACCGTGAGGCACAAGTCCTACTGCTACTTGGACAAGGTCATCGCCAGAATGAGGCTGCAAATATTTTAAATATTACGCTACGGACAATCAAAATGCACAGGGGTAATCTAAAAAGCAAATTAGGCTTGAATACACTGTTTGAACTCACGCGATTCTGTGATGTTAATAGAGCTTCAATTGAGAAAATTGCAAAAAGTTAATTTCTGAATTTTCTTAAATTTTGTTGACACACAATATGTAAATATTGCAAATGTAGAACTAGGCCAAATTCGGACTGCCTACTCATCTAATGTCTTTGTGCAGTTGAACATTAGTTAGTCAGGAGATACGCTCCATCCTATACTTCGAACGCTTCAAGTCTAGCTTGTTGGCGCCAACGCTTGAATTACCAATCAAGTTATCTCATTTAGAAGATGCCCTGTTTTAACAAAAATAGTACAACCCTCTTTACTGAAAGGTTTGTGCAAACTCATGTGAGGGCTTCTGATCCACGATCCTGAGGGAAATCGTCCATGCTCATCTTCAAACACGCCATCAACCACTAAGATTTCTTCGCCGCCATAGTGCCTGTGTGTATTGAAGTAAGTTTGAGGCGCCCAACGGACCAGTGTGGAACCACTACCTTGTTGCATCAGTGGCATCACAGTCAGGCCATCAACCATGCCCTGATACCAATTGGCTGAATGGGTATCAACGACTTCACGCTTAATTTGATCTGGACCTAAGTGCCGCAACTTCACGAACAGAGTGCACCCCTGTTCACTGAACGGTGCGTGCGCTGAACCGGGTGGATTCATGATGTAGGTGCCAGCGGAATAATGGCCCGATTCATCGCTGAAGGTGCCCTCCAATACCAAAATTTCTTCACCCAAATCATGGGTGTGCATTTGAAACTTTGAGCCCGCCTGATAGCGAACAATGGAAGTTGCTTTTGCCACTTCATCGCCTTGGCGCTCAAGCATGCGCCTTTCTACGCCTGTTTCGGGGCTAGGGATCCAGGGCAAGTCGTGGTGATTGATCACGACCCTTTGACTGTTATCAGCGTTGATATTCATCTTTTGTGATCTTGATCTTGATTTTCAAAACAGTCTAAGCATAACAAGCCAACTCAATCAAGGATCAATAAGACAAAACCCCCACCATGACTGAAAGGGGTTTTTTCAATTTGGTAGGTCCACCAGGACTTGAACCTTGGACCAAAGGATTATGAGCAGGTTTACGAAATAAAACCTATTACAAATCAATAGGTGACAAATCCACCCTCGGCCGTTAAAATTCAACTGCAAATAAACCGATATTTCAATGCCAACGTCCCCCCTCAATCAGTCCGAACGTGAAAGAAACGTCGCCAATATGTTGGCCACGTTGCGCATTGAAAAGTTGGAACCTAGCGACAGTCTCAAACCTGCACTGCAAGCCTATGTAGACGGGCAAAAAACGACCGTCGATTTGCTCAACGAAGTCAAACCGAAGTATGTCGCGTTACAACTCGGATGACGTCTACTGCATCCCTAAAACTTCAACCAATTAAATGCATTCCTCAATCAATCAGTACAAACTGGATATATCCAATATTTGCAAACGCTACAGCGTTGCAAAATTAGATGTATTTGGTTCTGCTGCGAGGGAATATGACTTTAATCCCACTAACAGTGATGCTGATTTTTTAATTGAATTTGTCCCCGAAGTGCACGTCGGACTTAGTGAATTTATAGGTATCAAAACTGAACTGGAGAGATTACTAGGACGCAATGTCGATTTAATTGAGCCCGAAGCAATCGTCAATCCTTACGTTTTAGCCAGCATCAAACGCAATCGCGAAACTATTTATGCAGCGTGACCCTCGCGCCTTCATTTGGGACGTTCGGGAGTCAGCTTTAGCTATTCAATCGTTTGTTGCTGAATTGAACAGCGATACATATGCTTCGAATTCAATGGCTCAAGCAGCTTGCGAAAGAAAGTTTGAAATTATTGCGTTTAGAAACCAACTCATTCATGGCTACGCCAAGATAAAGGCCAGCACAGTTTGAGCCACAATTCAAAGCTCACTTCCGCCACTGCTCACTTGCGTCAATGAATTACTCAATGAGTTTGGTGAAGTTTGAGAAAAAGAAAAAGCGCCTGCAATTTCTTGCAAGCGCTTGTTGACATGTGGTGGGCCCACCAGGACTTGAACCTGGGACCAAGGGCTCAAAAGCGTTTCAAATCAGTGATTGGGCATTTGATCACCAGCCGCAGGGGGCTCGTTTGGCACCAAATTTAAAAACCGATCAAAGTTACTGCGATTACCTTTAGCAGCTTCCTGTTTGAGGTAGTCAAGCGTCATCACTGAGGCCATCTTTTCAGACACGGCAGCGGCAATGAATTGATTCACCGAAATTTCGTCGCGCTCCGCTAGCTCCCGTACTTTTTGATGGACGGAATTTGGAAGTCGTACAGTCAATGCGGTCATGATTTACTCCTGAGCAAAGTCAAAAATTCTGCTGGCGTGATGGCTTTCACCTTCAGTTCCGGCGCGCGCTTAAAGTCTTTTGTATTGTGCGTAATGATGTACTGGCTACCAGAAGCCACAGCACACTCCAAAACCATATCGTCATCTGGATCACGCAAAAATGGACGCCACAAAAAGTGCACGTCTTGTAAGTGCGCAATCGAAGCCAAGTACCGTAAAAAACCATGTGCATTTTCCGCACTGGCACCAGGTGGCAAATGCTCAGCCCGGGTCAACACGGATTGCCACTCTGTATACAAGGCCACTGACAGTGCGATTTCGAACTGAGTGCTTGGCAGCATTGAGAGCAAATAAAAGCTGGCCCCGTTACGCGACCTTGCTGCAGCGACCAAAACTGATGTATCAAAAATGACTCTCAAATGGTTATACCGGCGTGTTTAGTCATACTGATGCAACCAAATTTAGCACGTTATCAATGCCGATGCAATCGTGAGCAACAAAAAAGCCACTGACTTCAAAAATCAGTGGCATTCAAAGTGGTGGGCCCACCAGGACTTGAACCTGGGACCAAAGGATTATGAGCAGCTTCAATAAATAAATCCTATTACAAATCAATAAGTTAAAACAGTTCTAAATCCATGTGGAAGCAAATATAGAAGGGCGCATTCTCGAGAATATTTCATAAATTTAAATTAGCGTGATGAAGAAAAACATTTAACTTCACATTTATATGTGTCACGAAATGACAAACACATGTCATGAATAGATAAATCTGAATTGCATTGCCTCACCTAGAGTTGCGGCTAGGTCAACACACTTAAATGGTTGATCTTGAAAGTACCAGAAATTGTTATAGATACCTGGTCGCCCGCAACCAATAAATAGGAAGACAAATGAAATTCAAATACGTTCCACTGAGTACTCTGGCGGTAGCAGTTTTGGCTTGCAGCAATACGGTACAAGCACAAAACAGCATGACGTTTTACGGCACTATTGACGCCGGTGTGCTGAACTTATCTTCAACCAGTGCCAGTCCAGCTGGTTATGTGCCAAGTGCTGCAGATGGTGGCAAGTTTTCTGGATTCAAGGACGGTGGCATTGGCGGCAGTAACTTGGGTATCAAAGGTGAGCGTAATATGGGCAACGGCAATAAAGCCTACGTCCAACTGCAAGGCAATATCAACACGAAAGATGGCGTGACCGGTGGTGCCACATCGACAGGTGCCTCAGCCAACTTCAACCAAATGGCATTGCTTGGCTTGTCTGGCTATGCGGGTGACATTAAGCTCGGACGCCAAGTCTCTCCCATGTATTTCGCCATGGCAAGTACTGACGCTCGTGGCGCTCGTTACTTTGGATCCACATTAACAACTCTGGTCGGTATGAACAGCGCGTCAGGTACCTGGATTGCCAACAACAACGCCATGTTCGGTACGGTTTATAACGACAATTCAGTGGTTTACACGTTGCCTCGCATGGCAAAAACAAGCATTAGCTTTCAGCATGCATTTGGAAACACTAACGGCAGCTCAAGCGCAAATACACAAGACGCAGTGACTGCTGTCTACGTTGATGGTGGCCTACGAGTATCGGGCCTTTACTACAATGGTAAAGGTAACGGCTTGGCAAATGCCACCACCTTGACAGGCAGTGCTGCTGCTGCTGCTAAGTTTGGCTTCAGCTCAACGGCTAACACCAATCGCTTAACGTCCATCGGTGTTTTGTACACCACAGGTCCTTGGACCATGAGTGCTGCCACCTTTGAAGGCAAGAATTCTGCTGGAGCAAAATTACCCGTTGGCTCAACTAACATGGGGGCTACAGCGCTTGGATTGGGTTACAAATTGGCGGCTGATTTGAATTTGTCTGGCGGTTACTACACACTTAAAGACAAACTGAATGTGGGCAACAAAGCATCCCAAACGGCAATAAGTCTAGATTACACATTGTTCAAAGATACGACTGCATACATTCAAGTTGCTAATACGTCAAACACAGGTGCGAACATGAATTTGAGCCCAATATTTGGCAGCATTCCCGCAGCAAATAAAAATAACAGTGCAACCATGATTGGCGCACGCTACACATTCTGATTTTTCAAGAGTTCTTCAAGGTTAACGGACTGGGGCATTCTCAGTCCGTTTTTTTTCACCCGCTTGACACACTATGAATGTGAATTCAATCAAAGATATTTATCCAGGTGCCTTGGTCAGCTTGGTTGTAGGCATTGCAGCCATGTTTTTGTCAGAACACTACGGTGCGCCTGTCATGCTGATGGCTTTGTTACTGGGCATGGCCATGAATTTTCTATCTGAAGACTCACGGTATCAAGCTGGTCTAGATTTCACAGCCAAGCATGTACTAAGGGCGGGGGTTGCACTCCTTGGGCTGCGCATCACGGTCGATCAAATTATGGCAGTTGGCTGGGAACCCCTCGCCATGATCGTTGTCAGTGTGGCCTTGACGATTGCCTTTGGCATGGGACTTGCCAAACTGATGGGATTCAAAACATTTTTCGGTTTGCTTACCGGTGGTGCCGTTGCAATTTGCGGAGCGTCAGCAGCACTCGCCATTTCAGCGGCCATGCCCACACACCCCTTAAAGGAGCGCGCAACTTTGTTCACCGTGATTGGCGTGAGTTCATTGTCAACAATTGCCATGATGCTTTACCCCATGCTTGCGCAATACCTGCACCTAAGTCCGCTGCAAATTGGGTACTTATTAGGTGGAACGATACACGATGTTGCACAAGTAGTTGGCGCGGGATACAGCATTTCGACACAAGTGGGCGACACGGCAACACTGATCAAACTCATTCGCGTTGCCATGCTGTTGCCGGTGATTGCACTGACTGGATGGCTGGCACGCAGCTACATCATGGCCGAAGGCGACAACACAACAGCGAGCAAAGCTGCGCCAGTCAAACCGCCCTTGCTACCAGGCTTTGCCGTGGCTTTTTTAGCGCTCGTGGCACTTCATTCGACAGCTTGGCTTGCACCGTGGTTGGTGAATGCCGGACAAAAAACGTCGCAATGGTTTCTCGTCTTTGCAATGAGTGCCATTGGCCTCAAAACGCACTTAAAACAGATTGTGACTGTTGGCTGGAAGCCGGTTGCACTGATGTTGCTTGAAACCTTATTTTTAGCCATCGTGTTTTACTTGTTTGTTGTGAACTCAAGCCTATAAACTGGTATCTAGTCTAGGCTTCTACTTCGCTATCCATGCAGATGAATTCTTTCGCATTTGCGTTGGAGAAAATCCAAACTGCAATGTGAACCAACGTGTAAATGAGCTCAAATTTGAGTAGCCAAGTTGCTCTGCCACCCGGCTCAATGAATGTTGTGTGTTTGTAATGTAGCGTTGCGCCAACTCGCTACGAACATCATTGATCAAATCTGAAAATCTCACTTGATTTTCATCCAGCCGCCTCTGAAGCGTGCGCACATTCATCCCCATGCCTTGCGAAATCTGCTCTACACTTGCGCGCCCCATGGGAAGCAAAAGGTAAATTGATTTACGTACTTCCGACACAATTGATCTTTGTCCGTCGCGCGGCATTGCATCCATAAAAGACTGCGCGTATTTGGCCATGACGGCGTTGGCTTGCGTATTTGGCCTGTCCAAATCCGAAGTCAAACACACCAAGCCATTGAACTGGCTGTCAAATTGAATTGGACAATTGAAAACGCGACGGTAGACCTGTATGTCGGATGGTGCGCTGTGCGTGAAATGAATGGTTTTAGCGGACCATGCTGGACCCAGAATCGCACGAAAGATCAGCATCAAGGCACCCAGCGCCAGCTCAGTTGCTTGACGGGGAATGCCAGCCTCGCCGGTAACAACCTCTTCACGAATCAGCGTTGTTTTGCCTGCGTCTTCTATGAACATGGCCAATGATTCGTTCAACAAGTGTCTGTAGTCCATGATGGTACTCAACGCGCTTCGCAAAGAGGGTTGATGTGTCAATAACAAACTGATCGGGCCAAAATCTGAGAGGTGTCGCGCTTCAGCCATCAACAAACCAAACGTTGGACAGCCACTTTCTTTCGCCGAAATTTCTAGCAATCTCACAGCTTTGATCACGGGAAAGAGCTCCGCAGGAGTCGTCAACAAACTTCGACTCAAACCCATCTGACGCAGCAATGGCAAAGGATTCAATCCAACGCGCTTCGACACCTCTTCATAGCGCGAAAGCACAGCACCCCGCACTTGAGTGCCAACTTGACGAATGGGCAATTGCGGCATGGAAAATTCCTGAGAAAAACTTGTCATGAAATGCTAAACGTATGTCGTGAATTGATAAATCAGTATCAACCCCTGTGCTCTACATTGCATGAACAGTTCACGTATTGAGACAAAGAGATTAGACACATGGCAAAAGCAATTCGTTTTCACGAAGTCGGTGGTCCTCAGGTCCTTCGGATGGAAGAAGTTTCTGTGGGACAACCTGGTCCGGGCGAGGTACGTCTGCGCCATGTCGCGGTAGGTTTAAATTACGCTGACACCTACTTTCGCAATGGCACCTACCCCATACCTTTGCCCAATGGCATTGGTGTTGAAGCAGCAGGTGTAGTTGAGGAAGTGGGCTCAGGCGTCACGACTGTGCAAACAGGCGATCATGTCACCTACACAGGCTTCATGAACACGCTGGGCGCGTACAGCACAGAGCGCATCATTGCGGCAGCACCGCTCATCAAGCTTCCAGTTGGCATCAGCTGTGAAACAGCAGCCGCGATGACCATGCGAGGCCTGACGTCTGCATATTTGATGCGCAAAATTTACCCATTCAAATCGGGCGAAACCCTTTTGCTGCACGCTGCGGCGGGTGGTGTAGGACTGATCGTATCGCAGTGGGCCAAGTTGGCAGGTTTAACTGTGATCGGCACAGTTTCGACTGAAGAAAAAGCGCAAGTGGCCAAATTGCATGGGTGCGATTACACCATCAATTACAGCCATGAAGATGTGGCCAAGCGTGTCAAAGAAATCACGGGCAATGTCGGCGTGAACGTTGTGTTTGACAGCGTTGGAAGATCAACGTTCCAAGCATCATTGGACTCGCTAAAGAAACGTGGCCTCATGGTGTGTGTAGGCACGGCATCTGGCACCATTCCGCCATTTGACCCGCAACTACTTGCCATGAAAGGGTCGCTTTACATGACACGCCCTGCCCTGGCCGACTACATTTCAGACCCAGTTGAAAAAGCAGAACTTGCAGCCGAAGTCTTTGGTCATGTTGTTGCAGGACGAATCAAAATTGAAATCAATCAGCGCTATGCGCTGGAAGAAGCTGTCAAAGCCCACGAAGACTTGGAGTCTCGCAAGACAACCGGTTCATCCATCTTTACGATTTAAGAGGCAAGCATGAAAGTTGAACAACTGACTTGCAGCATTGGCGCCGAACTCGTGGGTGTCAATTTAAGCGATGCAGCACGCGACGAAAGTTTATTTTTAGAAATCAAAGCACAATTACTCAAACACAAAGTACTTTTTCTGCGCAATCAGAACATGACGCGCGCAGAACACGTTCAATTTGCAGAGCGGTTTGGCTCACTTGAAGACCACCCTGTGGCCGGTAGTCACCCAGACCATCCCGGGCTGGTGCAGATTTACAAGTCACCCGAGCATCCCATGGATCGCTATGAGAACTCATGGCACACAGATGCAACCTGGCGAGAAAAACCACCCATGGGCTGTGTCTTGCGCTGTGTTGAATGTCCACCTGTAGGGGGCGACACCATGTGGGCCAACATGGCACTAGCCTATGCAAAGTTGCCTGACGCCATCAAAGAACAAATTGCAGACCTGCGTGCTCGCCACAGCATCGAAGCCAGTTTTGGTGCTGCCATGCCAATTGAAAAGCGCCTAGGACTGCATGCACAGTTTCCCGATGCAGAACACCCCGTTGTAAGAACTCATCCTGAAACAGGCGAAAAAGTACTGTTCGTGAATGGCTTCACGACGCACTTTACAAATTTCCACACACCCGATCGCGTTCGATTCGGCCAGGATTTCACACAAGGCGCTGCGTCATTGTTGCAGTACCTCATTGGCCAAGCTGCGATTCCCGAGTACCAGGTTCGTTGGCGCTGGCAGCCCGGCAGCGTTGCCATTTGGGACAACCGCAGCACACAGCACTATGCCGTCATGGACTACCCGCCATGCCATCGAAAAATGGAACGCGCAGGCATCATGGGCGACACACCTTTCTGATCTTCTTCATTCAACAGTCACGCAATTTCACGGAGTAACTATGAATTTTCTCGACGGCTCACTCTTTCCAGAGAATCAATCCAAACTGGTGATTACAGCTGCGCCTTACGGTCCTGAGTGGATTCCATCTGACTTTCCAGAAGACATCCCTGTCACGATGGAAGCCCAAATTCAGAAAGCAGTTGATTGCTATAACGCGGGTGCATCCGTGCTACATCTTCACGTTCGCGAACTGGATGGTAAAGGCAGCAAACGTTTGTCGATGTTCAATGAATTGATTGCCGGTGTTCGCAAAGCTGTACCTGACATGGTGATTCAAGTAGGCGGCTCTATTTCATTTGCACCTGAATCTGATGGTGCAGCAGCCAAATGGTTATCTGATGACACGCGTCACATGTTGGCGGAATTGGATCCAAAACCTGATCAGGTGACGGTAACAGTTAACACAACACAAATGAACATCTTGGAACACATGGACATTCGAGACTACGAAGGTACTTCTTTGGCTGAACCTGCAGCAGCGAAAGCATATAGCGAAATGATCGTGCCCTCAAATCCAGCTTGGTTTGAAGAACACATTCGCCGACTGAGTGCCGCAGGAATTCAAAGTGCATTTCAGTTTTATAACATTAACAGTTATGAAACAGTAGAACGTCTCATTCGCCGCGGCGTCTATAAAGGTCCATTGGTCATGAACTGGGTGGCAATCAGCGGTGGCATGGATGCGCCCAATATTTATAACTTGGCAAATTTTGTTCGCGCTGTTCCAGATGGTTCCATGTTGACGGTTGAAAGCAGCATGCGCAACGTTCTCCCGATCAACATGATCGGTATGGCCATGGGCCTACATGTGCGTTGTGGCATTGAAGACAATCTATGGAATCAGCAGCGCTCCGAGAAAATGAGCACGGTAGAACAGATTAAACAATTGGTTCGAATTGCCAAAGAAATGGGACGTCCGGTTGCCAATGGCAAAGAGGCAAAGGAAATTTTAAAAATTGGCGTTTTCTACGAAACAGTTGAAGAAACATTGGCTGCCAACGGATTCGCACCCAACCCCAAAGGGGGCCATCAAGGGTTCTTGCGAAAGCATAACTAATAACCATGTCTGTAACTGTACTCATCGTTCCTGGCCTTCGGGACCATGCTGCGCAGCATTGGCAGACCTTGCTGGCGGCGGAACTTCCTCAAGTGAAATCGGTTAAGCCAATGGGACGAGATGACCTCGATTGTCAAAAACGCATTGAAGCAATTGAAACCGCCATTTCCAATATTGAAGGACCCGTCGTGATTGTTGCCCACAGTGCTGGTTGCATCATGACTGCTCATTGGGCTCGAACGACGAAGTACGTCCACTTAGTGCAAGGTGCATTGCTCGTGACACCACCAGACTTTGAAACACCAATGCCAAAGACTTATCCCACGATAGAAGCATTACACACTGGCGGATGGCTACCCACGCCAAGAAATATATTGCCTTTCACAAGCACTGTGGCCTACAGCCAAGACGACCCACTTGGAAGTGTTGAAACTGTAGAACAACTTGCGAATGATTGGGGCTCTTTCAAAGTAAACCTAGGGTTTGTAGGCCACATGAATCCAGCTTCAGGATACGGACACTGGCCTGAAGCACGCACATTGCTATCACGATTTTTTGATCTTGAAATTAACCACCAATGACATCAAGGAGACTAGAATGAAAAAATCAATTCAACAATTCACTTGCGCATTAGGCCTGTTGCTTTGCGCCAATGCGATGGCTTGGACCAACAAGCCTATCCGCATGTTGGTACCTGCACCTGCAGGCGGCACCATGGACATCGTTGCGCGAGTTTTAGCCGATCAACTTTCAACTGATATTGGTCAGCCAGTTATTGTCGATAACAAACCAGGCGCCGGTGGTTCCATTGCTGTTCAAGCCATGACGTCTGCAGCTTCAGATGGCCAAACCATCATGGTGACAGCTAGCAATGTTTTGACTGAGATTCCTCACGTCATGAAAACCAACTTTGATCCGTTAAAAGATATCAAGCCGGTGGCTACTGTTGCCAGTGCCAGCATGGTTCTGGTTGGTGCACCTGATTTACCGGCCAAAACCGTTAAAGATTTAATAGCCTTTGCAAAATCAAAGCAAGGTTCCTTGAGCTTTGCCTCCTACAGTGCTGGTACAAGCTCGCACTATGCTGGCATGATTCTGAATCAAAAAGCAGGTCTTGACTTACAACACGTGCCCTTTGCAGGATCCCCTCCAGCTTTGGCGCAAGTCATGGGTGGTCAAATTCCAATCATGTTTGATGGTATGGCTACTTCACTGCCATTGGTAAAAGCTGGCAAATTACAAATCTATGGCGTCGCCAGTAAAACCCGTTCCGCTCATTTGCCACAAGTACCCACACTGGCTGAAGAAGGCCTGAAGGATATGGAGTTTGGCAACTGGATTGGTGTGGTTGTAAGTTCTAGTGTGAGCCCAGAGGTCACAGACAAGATCAACGCTGCTATTTTGAAAGCAGCTGAAGCACCCAAGTTAAAGAATCGTCTTATTGCAGCTGGCTTTGAAGCCAATCAAGCGCAAAGTGCAAAACAACTTGCTGATGCAGTACAGGTTGAATTTGATCGCAACGCTCAAATCGTGAAGAACTTCAACATCAAGTTGAATTAAACGCGCAATCACTGACAAACAAAAAGCCACTGACTTTAAAAATCAGTGGCTTTTAAATTGGTGGGCCCACCAGGACTTGAACCTGGGACCAAAGGATTATGAGCAGCTTTAAGAAATAAAACCTATTGCAAATCAATAGCTTACAAGCGATCTACAGAGGTGTGGAAGCAAATGTGGAACTTGTTAGATCAATGAATATGCGTTCCACCGTTCACATCAATGGTTGCGCCAGTCACAAATCCAGACAGCTCAGAAGCCAGATATAGACAAGTGCCAGCCATTTCGCGAGTTGAACCCATTCGCTTAAGGGGAATAGCATCTGTGATCGACTGCAGACGCTCGGGTGAAAGCCCATCAACCATGGGCGTGTCAATCATGGCAGGACAAATGGCATTGGCGCGAATTCCCAGATGACCAAATTCTCTGGCGATGCTTTTGGTCAAACTAAGCATGCCGCCCTTAGATGCTGCGTAATGCGCGCCGCCAACCAAGCCACCGCCGCGTTGTGCGGCAAGAGAAGCAACATTGACAATAGTGCCGCTCTCTTGTTTGACAAAAACTTCCAGCACACTTTGGCACAAGTAAAAGGCACCTTTTAAATTGATGTCAAACATCAAAGAGAGCTCGGCTTCACTAATGTCCAAGATGGGACCAGATCGAACAATGCCTGCTGAATTGACTAAGCAATCAATCGTGCCGTACTTTGACTGAACTTGAGCAATCAGGCGATCACACTTGCTTTTTTTGCTGATGTCGCATTGAATACCGTCAATCTTGATAGTGACACCTAAATTTTTCTCAATTTCAAATTTGATTTGATTTAAGACATCATCATTCATCATGACGTCCGTCACAACGACATGAGCGCCGTGCTTGATGAATAGTTCAGCCGTGGCGTAACCAATACTACGCAATGAAGAAGCGCCTGCAACGATACAAACTTTATCTTTCAGTAGCATCTTTTTTCTTTCGTATCAATCTTTAGATTACCCATGCATCTCATTCAGAATCCAGGCCTGAACTGACGTGTGTTTGGGT
The DNA here is from genome assembly GCA_030158125.1 of Limnohabitans sp. Classification (GTDB taxonomy): domain Bacteria; phylum Pseudomonadota; class Gammaproteobacteria; order Burkholderiales; family Burkholderiaceae_C; genus Limnohabitans_A. The sequence goes on from JAOATL010000021.1 coordinate 123,424, forward strand.
TTCCAATTCAATTCGCTGCGGGCACGCACAGCCCTGACGCGACTGTTACTTCCTAGGGAGAACAGCGCGCGCGCCATACCCCATCTGTCAGCAGCTGTCTCAGCGGGCAAGTGTTCTATGGTTGATATGCTCAGTCGCGTTGAAATTGATTGGGCAATTTCGAGGAATGTCGCTTCACCATTTTCGGCAAAGTAAAAAGATCCAGCTGGCGCATTCTCTAGAGCCAGCAAATACAAATTCACTAAGTCTTCAATATGAATGTTTGACCAAGCGTTCAAACCTTGACCCACAATCTGAACTGAATTATTTTCAATTGCATTGCGCACTAAGAATGGCACTTGAATGCTATTCTTTTGAAGGCCTAAGCCATATCCATAAATCAAACTTGGAATAATCACACAAGACTGAACACCAGATGAAGCAGCTTCAAGCACTTTCAGATCAATGTTTCGTCGCGCTTGTTTTCTGGCATCCACAATCAATGGCGTATCTTCGGTAAAAATGGCAGGACTCAGTTGATTGCCCCGGGCATCGTCACCTACGATGCTTGAACCGCTGGTGTGTATGATTTTCTGATGGGTACCTGTTAAACCATCTAGCAAGGCCAACACGGCATCAAGATGATCAGCATTGGCCGTATTAATAACGGCGTCTGCTCGAAATGCTTCAGATTTCAATAACTCTAAATTATCCAAGTCTCCCAACACAGGAACCATTCCAAGGACTTCCATTTCATGCGCTGATTTTTTGCTTCGGGTTAAAGCTCGAACTTCATGTCCTTTTGACAACAAAGCAAAAGCTAGTGACCCGCCTATATAGCCACTCGCACCCGTTAAAAATATTTTCATGATGGCTATTTATAAATCTAGCTTTAAAGCATGAATGTCGACAAAACAGGGAATGCAGCAATGACTACAACACCCACCAACAATGCAGCGATATACGGCCAAATTGCAACAATCACATCGTCAGGTTTGGCATCACCGATTCGGCATGCAATGTAAAAACCAACGCCTATGGGCGGCATCATCAATCCAACATTCATGGCACACACAATGACCATGGAGTAATGGATATCGTTAATGCCGAGTTTTTTGGCAATTGGAAACATGATGGGTGCCAGCAACAAAACAGCTGGCAAGCCTTCTAAAAGGCAACCCAAAATTAAAAACACCAAGACCGTAACTGCCATGAAGGCAACCCAACCACCTGGCAATGTGGTCAGAAATGATGAGAGCTGCTGAACGACACCACTCTGGGTAATGGCCCACGCCATAGCAGATGCTGTTCCCAAAATCAGCAAAATTGCGCCACTCAATGCTGCAGTTTCAACCAACATGGCATAGGTTCTGCGCCAGCCAATTCCGCCATACAGAACTTGGCCAATTAGCAAGGCATACAGTACAGCAAGGGTGGACACTTCAGTTGCGGTGGCCACACCGCCACCAACTGCACTGCGGATTAAAAAAGGCAGCACAAGCGCCGGCGCTGCAATCAGTGCCAATTTGCCAATGGCTTTGGCTGAAGGCCGCTTGATGTTTTCTGTCACTTCGTTGCGTGCCTTCCATCGTGCCAAGACCAACAAAGCAAGCAGCAAAACCATGGCAACAAAGAATCCACTTTCAAACAAGCCCGCAATGGAGACGCCCGCGACCGATCCCAAAACAATCAACACAATACTGGGCGGCACGGTGTCGGCCATCGCAGCCCCCGTCGCTAACAAGGCAACCATTTCCGACTGTTTGTTGCCACGTCTTTTCATTTCAGGAAAGAGTGCTGGTGCCACAGTGGCCATGTCAGATACCTTGGAGCCAGAAATGCCCGAGACAATGAACAACGAAGCCAGCAATACGTAAGACATGCCTGCTTTAACGTGCCCAATCAAAGAGGACAATAAGTCAACAATGGCTTTGCCCATGCCCGTAGCGTCCAGAATGCATCCGAGCAATACAAAAATGGGGACAGACACCAGCACGATGTTCCCCATGCCCTCATCGATTCGCCCAACAATGACAACCAGCGGTACATTGCCTGTAAATGCTAAGTAGGACATCACGCCTATGCCAAAGCAAAATGCAATGGGGACACCTGCCACCAAACAAAATGCAACCAGCCCGCACAAAAAGATGCCAATATTCAGCAAACCCAGTTGCGAAAACTGACCTGTCAAACCTGAGCAAACGGCAATGAAGATGCCAACACCTACTACAGCAATACCAAGTGACTGCTTTGAAACAGTTTTGAGCGCGTAGGCGCCAATAACCATGAGCATCAACACAAGTCCTGCAGCAATGGCAGACACTCTTACACCACTGGGAATCTCAAGCGCTGGCGAATTAACAATCCATTCACTTTCGACGTGCTCAATGGCTGGGCCAATTAAGAAGATCAGAAATGCACTGATTGCTACCAGCGTAAACGCATGAAATAGCTCGCGCATCGTCCCGTTCATTTTGTCGACAAACATGGTGAGGCGAAGGTGCTCATTTCGGTGCATCGCAAGCACAGCACCCAACATCGCCACCCAAATAAAGGCAAGCGAAACCGCCTCATCAATCCAGCCAACGGGCCTAGAGAAAACGTAGCGTGCAATGACGCCCCCAAACAACAAGACCACAATGCCCACCATCAATGCCGCACAAAGCATTTCGAGTGGCACCATCCAGCGTGCCAGGATGCGGTCAAATTGACTTAATTGATTCGTCGTTTGATGCTGCTCTGATACGCTCATTGCGTTGTCTAGGGATGACATGGGAGTCCTAAATTGATTTCTATTGATAAGTCGTCATAAAACAGACCGACGGTCAAGACCATCGATCTGTTTTTTCAAACAACACCGATCACTCGGTTAGCTTTAAAAGATGATTTATGCCAACTTGCCGCTGTACTTTTCAAGCAAGGCCCAAGCCTCTGGTCCAAATTTCTTTTGCCACTCAACGTAATAGCCAGACTTCTGAAGCAATTCGCGGAAAGGCTTGGTATCTACTTTGTTAAATTGCATGCCTTGACCTTTTAACTTGGCTTCAAGAGTTGAATTGAGCGCGTCATGTGCAACGCGCTGTTTCAATGCATTGGCATCCAAAATTTTGGTTGCAATGGCACGCAAATCTTCTGGTAAAGCATTCCAGTTACGCTTGTTACCCACCAAAGAAAAGTACTCCCACATGTGTGATGTGTAAGAGCAAAATTTCTGAACCTCATACAACTTGACGGCATCAATCGTAGGCAATGCATTTTCTTGACCATCTACCACCTTGGTTTGGAGGGCTGTGTACAGCTCACCAATTGGCACTGAAGCGGGCGATGCATCAAGTCCTTTAAACATTGAGGTCCACAAAGCTGTTGCTGGCACACGAATTTTCATGCCGACCAGATCTTTTGGCGTTGCAATTGGCTTGGACGAATGGGTGATTTGACGGAAGCCGTGGTCAAACACTTTGCCAACTTGAACCAAATTGACTTTGTCGAAAGAGGCGCGCATGTAAGCACCTAGCTCGCCTTCCATGGCTTTCCAGACTGTTGCGTAGTCAGGGAATGCAAATGCAATTGAATTGATCGAAGCGGCTGGCACCAAGTTGCCATAGATTGAACCAGCGGTGCATACGAAATCAATTGCACCAGATCGAACTTGTGACAAAGTGTCAGTATCGCTGCCCAACTGGCCACTGGTGTAAACATCAATGTTCAAACGGCCATTGGTTTCTTTTTGGATTTCAGCACAAGCTGCCTTCAAGGCAATTGGTGTTGGATGACTTTCGGGCAAAGTGATCGCAATCTTCATGTTGAATTTGGCGCCAGCTTGTGCAAAAGCCATGCTGGGAGCCAATGCAGTTGCAGCAGCGCCAGCAATGCCCTTCAAGAGGATTCGTCGGTTTTGGGTATTGTTCATATCTGTCTCCTTGTTAAATAGATAAATTCTTAAAACACATTGGGTTGATGGACTTCGATGCAATGACCATCTGGGTCATACAAAAACACTTGGTGCCAACCAGGAATGGCCCAGCATCCGTAATCTGCGTACCGAATGCCTAAGGCATCGCACTTGCGCATAAAGCCTTGAATGTCGTCCGTACGGAAGCAGAAGTGGCCGTGTCCCATCGGGTTCACAAACTTCTTCATCTTGAAGCCAGTGTCCAGATCACGCTCCGACCAGTGGAATTCAATGTCACCATCAGTCAAAAAGTCGACCTTACCGGTGTAAGCGCGGTCATCGCGCTGACGGCTAATGACGGTGTGCTCGTTATCCGTGATCGTTCCCAGCTCAAACAAGGTTTTGTAAAACTTGGTCAAACGGGATAAGTTGTCGGTACAAATGTTCATGTGGTGAAACTTGAATTCCATAGCGCTTTCTTTCAGTTAGGTTGTTTTTTCACCTTCAAAAGATCCTTCAAAGGACCCCTGTTTCAGTGTTTCGGGAGCTTTTTCTCAGCTCTGGGTTGAAGATAAACCAAACCACATATGAAGTAAACAATTCGCTAATGAAATTTAATAAGTGTTATCCCTAGTTTTTTGCGTCTTAAATTTATCAAACCATACTTTATTGAATTACCTATGAATGGTACGATTCATTTATGGAAATAATTGAAGAAGATGCAGCCTTGGTGCTAGCCCTCTCCGCAAGCAGCATTCGCACAGAAATCTGCAGCATTGCTTCGGTCAGAAGAGTTGCGGCTATGCTCGATATCGAACCCGACACCCTCGCAGAGGGTGACCCTTTGCCAAGAGGTTGGCAATTCATCTTGATGGCAGCAGACACGCGTCGTTCGTCACTCCGTGCTGATGGTTTTCCAGGGCTTGGCGTGACCATGCCAGACCTTGGTTTGCCACGATTGTTGTTAGGTAGTAGATCGGTTGATTACCTCAAAGACATTCCAATTAGCGCCAGCCTCATTCGCCAGAGTGCGATTAAAGACATCACTCAAAAAATGACCAAGTCAGGACCGATGGCTGTCGTGTCTATTCAACATGAGTTGCGCTTAAAAGAATCAGTTCAAGCCGCATTGATCGAGACACAAACCTATTTGCTACTGCCAGCAACGAAAGGCGCCTCAGCATCCAATGCTTCCGATTACGCCGGGCCGATCAAAGGGCATGTCATAAAGACGGTTGTGCCCGATGAGACCTTCCTCTTTCAATATTCAGCACTTGGCTTTAACTCACACAAGATTCACATTGATAGAGCACACGCCAGAAACGTGGAAGGCTTTCCCGACCTGATCGTGAATGGCGGCCTGGTCACCTTGCTTTTGACTGAATTTTTGCGGAATGAAATTGGTGTGAAGCCGTCCTCATTGCGAGTTCGCCATATGGCGCCACTTTACTGCGGCAGCCCGATCACCATGGTGGCCAATCAAGTGAATACGAAGTGGCACTTGCAAGCCTTCGACAATCGATCAATTCTGAGTGTAGACATGGAGGTAGAAACTCATGACCTTTAAAGCATTGGCTGGCATTCGTGTCTTAGACCTCACCAGTGTGGTGGTAGGTCCTGTTTGCACATGGCGCTTGGGACAATACGGCGCAGAAATCATCAAAGTAGAAAATCCTGAAGGCGACCTGATGCGAGGATTGGGTGGCCAATCCCCTACCGGCCAGCACTCTGGCGCCTACTTGCACTTGAACCGAGGCAAGCGCAACATTTGTCTCGACCTCAAAAAAGAAGGAGCGATGGAGGTCATGAATCGTTTGATCGAATCAGCTGATGTGATTGTGGCCAACATGCGGCCACAAGCTTTGAAAAAATTGGGCATTGATTCAGAATCAGTTCGAGGCAAATACCCCAACAAAATTTACTGTTTGATCACAGGCTACGGCACTGACGGCCCCTACGCAGGTATGCCTACATACGATAGTGTGGTCCAAGGTGTAACAGGAATGGCTGGCTTGTTTTTACAACGCGATGGTCAGCCCAACTACGTCCCGATGCTGATTTGCGATCACGTGGCCGGTGAAATTTCTGCGGGTGCTATTTTGGCAGCCATTGCCGAGCGAAATGTAAGCGGCAAAGGTTGCAGTATTGAAGTGCCTATGTTCGAAACCATGGCCACATTTGTTTTGCAAGAACACTTAGCAGCACAAAGTTTTGATCCGCCTGTTGGCCCTGTTGGTGATTTGCGCTTATTGAGTCCGCACAACAAACCTGTTCAAACTGGTGATGGTTGGATTTCCTTTACGGTCAATACAGACCCGCAAGTGCGTGCATTTTTGACAGTGACGGGACGAAACGACTTGCTCACCGATGAGCGGTTTAACTCTGTTGCTGCACGCGCTACCAATGTGAAAGAATGGTTTGCCATTCGTGGTGCGCCACTGACACATAAATCAACGCAAGAATGGCTTGACTTACTCCAGGCGGCAGACATCGCAGCACAAGCTTGCCACACGCTGGCAACACTTCCGAACGACAAACACCTCAAGGCTGTGGGCTTGATTCAGTATGAAGATCACCCAATGGAGGGTAAGACTGCAGCCATTCGATCATCTATCAAAGTTGACAGTGCGCATCCTCAACTTCGGGAACCATCGCAACCCAAAGGTTGGGAAACACGCAAATTATTAGAAGAAATGGGCTACTCAACGGATGAAGTGGCAGTACTCTTTGCAAAAGGTTCAGCAGTGACTGCTGCTATTTAATTGTTAGCTCAATAACCGGCTAGGCGAAGGGCGAACTTTTGGCAGTACCGCCCACTTTAGACGAGACTGCACGTGCCGCTAAGCCCAATGCCGCTGTTACTTCTGGAATAGATTTCCGTTGATTTTGATCAATGCGCTCTGCATAAGGCACAGTCAAAGCAGCGAGCGCTCTTCCTTGTGTATCCAAAATGGGAAAACTAACAGCATACAAACCACGCACTTGCACGCTTGGGATAGATTCGAAACCAACTTTTCGAATCGTCTCCAAAATGGTATTGATCTGAGGGTCAGAGTGCTCAGGGCGTCTTTGCACCGATTCTTCAAGCCATAACTTAGAAGTTTCTGGTGTTTGAAAAGCCACAAGAACTCGTCCAGATGCAGAGATAAGGACATCTAACTCTGAACCAGTACGCACACTGAATCCCATGCCACTAGGCGCATCCACTTTAGCCAAGACCAATTGTTTGCCTTGAGAATAAACGGTCAAATGGCAAGACTGATCTAAATCTTTGGCCAGTCTTTGCATGACTGGCAATGCTTCGGCCAACAAACGCTGCGTGGGGGGACTAATATGCGCCAACTCGAAGAGCTTGGTTGTAATAGCGTATGAGTTTTCATCAACTTGCGAAACATAGTTGCGATCGACCAAGCAATTCACCATTCGGTAAATTTCACTGACGCTTCTATCAAGGCTTTTTGCTATCTCTTTTTGGCTTAAAGCGCGGTCACTTTTGCAAAGCATTTCAAGAATATCAAGACCTTTTTCTAGCGCCGGTGCGGAGTAAACCCTACGTTCTGATTCACCCGCGTCATCTTGAGTCTTCAATTGTTTAGCCATTCTGAATTCACCAATAAACAAGTTTTTTTACTGGAGCAATCATAACGGGCTGGACAGCGGCTTCAAGCTCTAACGGTTCTCCCAAAACAAAACCCCCGACATTTCTGAGGGGGGTTTGATGAATTGGTGGGCCCACCAGGACTTGAACCTGGGACCAAAGGATTATGAGTCCTCTGCTC
>JAOATL010000022.1 GCA_030158125.1 Limnohabitans sp.
AAGCTACTGGTCACGATCTGTCAAATTGAGTGGTCACGATCGCTGGAATACGCAGGCAGCTGCAACTGCATTAGCAATTCCACTCTACAGGGCCCGCAATCGCCGCAACTATTTCTTTGTTGGCCTGCTTCTGCTGATGGCGGTTGCCCAACTTGGGGTGCATCTGGATGCACTGGGCGCTTTGCGCTTTCCGGGCTGGGCAGGTATTGGGCTGGGACTAGATGTAATGCTATTTGTGCTTAGTGTCATGGCTGGACGGGTGATCCCTATGTTCACCAACAATGCAATCCCTGGAGCAAAGGCTGTTCGACACCCCTGGGTGGAGAAACTAGCATTAGGTTTGATCCTGCTTCTAATGGGTTCAGACGTAATGCATGTAGCCGGAGCGTGGGTCGTACTTATAGGCGTTTTGGCTATGTTGGCCCATCTGACTCGCTTGTGGCTGTGGCATCCATGGAAGACGCTCAACACTCCCTTGGTCTGGGTACTCCATGCGGCCTATGCCTGGATTCCAATTCACTTGGCGTTTCGCGCTATGGCTGCGATGGGGTGGGTTTCACCTTCGGTTGCCACGCATGCATTGACTGCCGGTGCCATTGGGACAATGGTCATCGGCATGATGACACGCACAGCGCTCGGCCACACGGGGAGAAAGCTGGCTGCTGGAAAAACGGAAGTGGCTTGCTACTCACTAGTGTCCGCGGCAGCAGTGATTCGTGTCTTCGTTCCATTATTGAATCCGTCACTTTTGACTTACGCGGTTCTAATCTCTGCTGCGATGTGGTCATTTGGGTTTGCCCTGTATACCGTTCGGTACTGGGGCATTCTCGCCTACGAATAAAGTTGAAATCATTGGCGTCACATGATCGCCGCTAACTGCTTATTCGACGCTGTGACAATGAACATTACAAATGCCCATCCTGCCACTGTTCCCTGATCGGAGTAAGCCTCGCATGTCCCACAAGAAGTTCCCCGTTCATCCGGCCAATCCCGAGCGCCTATGCTGGGGCTGCGACAAATATTGCGCAGCAAACGACATGATGTGTGGCAATGGATCGGACCGGACGCAGCATCCGTTTGAATTGTTTGGAGAAGACTGGCAAAGCTGGGGCGGTGAGGACGCTGGTGATCATTCAACCCCGCCACTGGATCCGAGTACAGGAAGGCATGCAGATATTCCCTCTGTAGAAACTACGCCGGAAGTGACCATGTGTTTATTCCCTCATGTCCGGTAACTCCGCTTCAATCAACCGGCCCTCCGCAATAGACCACCTGGCTGTCGCACAGGGTCGCAATGGTGGCTCGATTGTTGCGGTGTAGGTTGCGTAGCTGGCAGTTGCTGTTCTGTACTAATGACCGGTAACGGGCGGTCAATTTGGCATTCAGGATTTCCGGATACGCTGACGCTGCACAAGATGACCCAAAGTTACTGAAGTATTGTTGGTTGTGAATATCAGTTGCCGAGATTTGACGATTCAAAGAACACCAAATTGGACCCGCATGGGCTATGACAGCTTTGGAAAAAACAGCTCAGCTTTGTCTTGGCCGCGAGCGGCAGCTAACGCGGCCTTGCTGGCTTACGATTTTCTCCAAACCCGACCTTCATTTAGGTTGCCTATGAACTGTGGATTTTAATCAAAAAGGTCCCCCTGGCCAGGCTGCGTGGCGTTGCTCCAGAACACCGAATCGGCATATCTTGCAGCCAAGGCCTCCAGGTCAATGCCCTGCTCGTCGTCGCTGAATTCGAACGCCCCGAACATGTTCACGTGCTGCCACGCCACTGGCGACATTCCTTGAATGAACGCAATGGCATCCAGATCCCCAGCGGCTACCTTTTGTTCGTACACCTTGGACAGCAGGGCCGTGTTGTAGTAGATCACCGCGTTGGCAATCAACCGCGCGCAATCGTTCCAGACCTGCTGCTCGGTTTCAGTCTGAACCTTGAACTTTCCACCATTGATGAATGACACCGCACGGCGGAATCGGTGATAGGCCTCGCCCCGGTTGAGCGCCTTTTGTACGCTCTGGCGCAGTTCTACATCGTCAATGAAGTCCAGAATGTAGACGGTGCGAAGGATGTTGTCCAACTCCCATAGGGCTTTTTTTGTGTTGTTTTGCCTGGCATAGCTGCTGAGCTTGCGCACCACAGTGGCCTGGGTCGTGTCTTTTTGTGCCAATGGCGCCATGATGCGTTGGATGTTGGGCCATTCGCTGATGATCAGGTCCACATTGACCCTATTGCTTGGTCGAATCAGCATGTCGGCCGGATACTGACTCGGCAGTTCGAACCCAACCAGCGACGCGGTCTTCTTTTGCAATGTCTTGTAGCGGGGTGCAAAGCTGTAACCGTAGGCAAACAGGCTCCAAAAATTGACCTGGTTGGTTCCGTGGGTATCGGTCGAGTGGCGCGTAGGCTTGATGTCCGACGTATTGTTGTAGAGCAAATCGAACACGAAGTGGCTCTCGTGTTCATGGGTGCCAATGATCTTGGCATTGATGGGCACGTGGTTGGCAACCACGGTGCAGGCACTCACGCCTTTGTCCCAGCCGAAGTACTTGGGAGAATAGCGGGAGTTGAAGGTGTTGATCTGGGTCTCAAAGCGCTGGCCATCACTGCTGGAGTGCAGCTCATCGCGGATATTGAAGAGTTTGAAGGCCGGTAGCGCGGCCGTGGCGTTGCTGATGGCGTCATTGGCGGCATGTACGGTTTCGGGCCGCAGATAGCTGCGGGCGGTAGTAATCAAGGATGCATGGCTCAGACCAGAGACCTCGGCCATCTTGCCCAATCCCATGTTGGTGCCGAACGCCACCACGCAGGCCAGAATTTCGCGAAGGTCTGGTGCGTGCTTGACGGAGCGATTCAGAACATGCTCGAAGGCAGCCAGAAATTTCGTATTCCCATTCACAAACCGCAGCAGTTGGGCAACGGGAATCCCTGGCAATTGGTTGTAAAACGAAGCATTGCCGGTCTCTGGGATCGTTGGGTAGATCAAAGACCAGCGTTTTTTCTCCCCTTGACCTGCAACCTTGATATGTGCATTGACGCAATTGGCCACGCGTTCATTGACCCTCACCAGGCGGTCTTCAAGCTTCGTGCGCAATGTGGCCAAGGTTTCTTCGATAGGGGCGGTCAAAATAGGCTGTCCGATTTCAGCAAGCACAGCGTCTTTGTGTGCCCAGCGGGCATCGCTGATCAGGTCATCTTCAAACTGGCGGAATTCGTTGCTGTGATTGACATACAAGTCACCGGACTCCAGTGCATTGCGCAACAGCCGGTAGACCAGAAACTCGTATCGATCAACATCCAGGGCTTTGCGTTTTCCCCCGTCCGTGATGGACTCGGTATAAAGGTGCTTTTTGAGAACCTGTGGGATCACACTCTCCGGAAACTGTGCGGAATCTGCTTGGCGCAGCGATTTGCTGCGGCGCAACAGGTCTTGCATCACGGTGATTGCGGTGACCAAAGGGGCATTCTCCAAGCGGCCGGCGAAATCGAGGTCACAGAATAGATGTCGCAAGTTTCGCTTAATGGTTGGCGACAACATGGTGAAGTAGGTCCACTCGTAATCCAGCTTGTCAAAGGCCACATTGCGCAGAAAGTTGGATACCGAAGTAAAGGCAGCGGGTTCCAGCAAGCCGAACGCACGCTTCTTGACCGTGGAAAAAGGACAATCACTCGCGATTGACGCATCGATAAAGAGGCCCAACACCTCGCCTGCAGCCTTCAAATTGCTGTTGGCCTCCTCGGATGCCTGCTGCATGGCCGTTTTCGCCGCCAGTTTGGCGTGCTTATCAAACTGGCCGACCAAGTGGATGAACGCCTCAATCAGGTTGTCGTTGATTTGGCGGAACCGGTGGAAGGCAAAGCACAATAAATACAGGCGCACTGTGGAGATATCCATGCGGCGCAGCTTGTATATGGTGTAGAACTGAACCAGACCGGCGTAGTACTTGATGCTCTCACTGGACAGTGACGCATCGATCAGAAATGATTGGGCGAAGGCATACAAGGGGGACAGTTGCTTGCGCCGAGCGACTTCCCGGCGCAGTTCCTTGTTGCTGAAATCACTCGCCTCGTGTTTCAGGACGTTGATCAGGTGGATTTTGTCGTCCGCGTGCAGCAGGCTATTGAGGGATTGCTGCAAATCGGCGGGCAAGGCGGCATCCAGCATTCTGGTAACTCGCTTGCGCTCGTCTGTCACTGCCTGACTCACCAGGTCTTGCAACGAGGTGTAGCCCGGAGCCACAATGCGCTGGCTTGAAAGATGCTCCAGCACCTCACGCAAAATGAATTTTGGCTGAGTTGAAAGCATCGCCGCCCGTTGCGCAAAAGCAATCAGCGCTTGCTTGTCGTCGCTGCCAGACATGCGATAGTCCAGCAGTTCAAGAATGGTTCTTTGTTGGGCCAGTCGGGTCGGCTTTGACAAAGCGCCCACCTCGGCCATAAGCCTGCCCGGGAAATAACGCGTCAGTATGTGCGCAATGTCAGGGCGGACATGGTCAAGACCAAAAACGAAGAACTGTGCCTTGGCCTTGAAGTAACCCAGTTGCAATACGAGGTGGACACCCGCCGTTATGGTGCGTGCCGCATCAATGGTCTCCCGTTCTTTGGGACTCAAATCAAAATGGATGTGGCGTTCACCATCGTTGAGGTGTGGCAAGCCGTACAGGCTGTCAACTTCTTCAGTGGACAGAATGGAAAGGCGCCTGGAGGCTTGTGTTTTGGTACATGGCAAGGCTGTGTTACTCCAACGGCGAGCGCAGCCAGCTGCTGAGCCCGTAAAAATGAAATGGGAATGGAGAGATGCTGCAGAGATGCAGACAGTGGCCGCCTTACCTGTCATTTCACGTGCAAACGTGCGAATGACCAACCTAAAACCCCGATGGGGTTATGTGTTTTCAAGCATTCTATTGCGATAATCCTTCTTATCACAGTAGCTGTGTCATTACTACTAACTGGAACCCATGAAAAATCCACCGATCTCACTTTCGCCAGAATTGGGGGATGGTTCTGGCCTGGATGCATTCCCCGGTGAAGCTGAGCTCGCAGCCTTGCGTGGCTGGTACGCCGGTTTGTCATCGCGGAAATCCGTGGCCCATTACCTGGAGACGCACAAGGTTTCGGGACAGTCGTCACGGGGAATGATTGGAGGCATCAGCCGTCAACTGATCCGCATTGCACGCAGGCGGCACCGGGCCGATCTAGTGGCCCTACTTGACCATCCGATAGGTGAGCGTGCCCAGCATGCGAAAGCGGTTGCCCATGCCATTGACGCACTGCGGACCGCGCCTGAACCGGCTCCCAAGATCACTGATGACGTGAGCCTGTGGCTTTCTGCGCGTTCTGCAAATGCCTTGTACGCCCAAGATATCAAGACGCTGGCACAGCTGACTGTGCGGGTACCCCGGCGCAAACGCTGGTGGACTGCGATTCCAGGCCTCGGTTCTCTAGGGGCACGTCAAATTGAAGCCTTCTTTGCAGCACATCCGCAACTGACTGATCGTGCACGTGAACTGATGGTCAACGAAACGGTGCAAGCGGTTGTTCCCTGGGAGCGCCTAAAAGTACCTGAAGAACTCAACGGATCAAGGGGGACCTTCCGTGGACCGCCATCCAGTTGCACGCTGAGTGCTGACAATGACTACGAAGCCGTGCAGGCATGGCTGGCACTGCACGAGTCCAGTGCGACAAAACGGGCCTATCGCAAGGAGGCCGAACGCATGATTCTGTGGGCAGTTGTTGAACGTGGACGTGCGCTGTCGTCGCTAACAACCGAGGACGCAACGGCTTACCGGGGGTTCCTGCGAAATCCCGCACCACGCAGTCGATGGGTGGGGTCACCACAAACAAGATTCTCTCCAGAGTGGAGGCCATTCTCGGCGGGTTTATCTCCCCGTTCGACGGCCTATGCCTTGAGCGTCATTGGTGCAATGTTTCGATGGCTGATCGAGCAGCGCTATGTACTGGCCAACCCGTTTGGCGGCATCAAGGTGCGCGGTAGCACCCGCAGCACCCCCATGGACGAGGGGCGCGTGTTTTCCGAGGGTGAGTGGGCCATTATCCGAGCCGTTGCCAACGGACTGGAATGGTTCTACGGATGGAAGCTTGCTGCAGCGCAGCGACTGCGCTTCGTTCTGGACTTTGCTCATGCCACGGGCTTGAGATCCAGTGAGTTCGTGGGGGCCACCCTGGGGCAGATTGAAACGGATGCCCAGGGAGACCATTGGCTCAAGCTGGTCGGCAAGGGCAGCAAGGCAGGCAAAGTGGCCTTGCCCCCGCTGGCCCGGGTGGCGCTGGATCACTACCTGATGCAGCGCGGTGTGCCAACCACCCCAGCCATGTGGAAGCCGTCTACCCCGCTCATTGCTGACCTGCAGGCAGGGAGCGGTCAGAACCGTATCACTTCGACCCGGCTATGGAACGTCACCAAGCGATTTTTCGTGACAACTGCCGACGTCATTGAGGCCGAATCGCCAAAGACTGCCGAAAAGTTGCGCCGCGCAAGTCCACACTGGATGCGCCATACGCACGCCACACATGCTTTGGCGCGGGGTGCAGAGCTGACCACGGTGCGTGACAACCTGCGCCACGCATCAGTTTCGACCACTTCGGTCTACCTTCATACCGACCAAGCCAAGCGCGCACGACAAATGAGGGATGCCTTTGGAACGCCAAATACCTGAAGCCGCAAAGGCGTGAGTGAGGTCAGGAAAGGGATATTTCACTCACATTGAGCATTGAAACACTTATCGTTTCATGATATGCTTTTGCATGGGTTCACAAAGTTCACCGGCCGCTGGTTTGGAGTATTTGCTTGGCTTGGATGGCAATATTGAAGTCCAAAATGATGCAGGGTACTGGGTCAAGATGGAAGTTGCGAGTGTGCCTGTTACGTCGGAACGACCGCACGGCATCCGGTACAGCTTGACACTGCACGCGCCAGACAACACCCGGCTCATCGGTTTTGATAATGCCCATAGCGTGAAGCCGGTAGGCTCGCGCTTTAAGCATGCAGGCAAAAAGTTTCCTTACGACCACCGTCATCGACACGCTCTGGACGAGGGGGTGTTGTACGAGTTTGACACCGCTTACCAGTTGGTCAGTGATTTTTATGCTGAAGTAGATCGCGTTTTGAAGGAGATCAGTCCATGAACAAGGTATTGAAGTTCGGTATTGCGCCAGTGCCTGTGCAGCGCGCCCGCACACTGGCGATTGCGGCGGGAACACGCCAACGCGGTAAAGATGAACCCAACGTTTGGTTTCCCACTGTGACCGCCATGGCACGCGTGCTGTCCGATGAAAATATGGCTTTACTCAAAGTCATTCGTGAGAGTCACCCAGACTCCATGGATGCCTTAGCCAAGGCGGTCGGGAAACATGCGCCCAACGTGTCGCGGTCGCTGCACACCATGGCCCAATATGGTTTGGTCAAACTCACCAAGCATGGCCGAACGGTGATTCCGCAGGCTACCTCCGAGAGGGTTACTGTTGATTTTTCCTGGGGTGGCTGACATTACGCAGCTGGATCAAGCGATTTCAGCAAATCTCGTGTCCCTTCTTCATAGGGAAAATCCGCTCGTTTTACCTTTTCGAGGGGATGGGCTCATTTAGCCTTATTGGGCGCGGCAGCCCCCGGCGTGCCACTGTTGCCACGCATGGTTTTGAAAAACTCTGAACCAGAGGGGTCCAAAACCATGACGTCACTTTTCTTGGCGAAGCTGGCTTTGTAAGCGTCCAGACTGCGATAGAACTGTGCAAACTGCGGGTCTCGGCCAAATGACTCGTTGTAGATGCGAGCAGCTTGAGAGTCGCCCTGCCCTTTGATTTTTTGTGCATCGCGGTACGCATTGGCAATGGTCACTTCGCGTTGACGATCGGCATCAGCGCGAATTTTTTCACCTTCAGCAGCCCCAGTAGATCGCAGTTCATTGGCCACGCGCTTTCGCTCAGCTTCCATTCGGCGGTAAACCGACTCTGTGATGGCATCCACATAGTCTGCACGTGTGATGCGCACATCCACGACGTCCACACCCCAAGGCTTCTCACCGCGAACTTTTTCAAGCACTTCGCGCTTGACATCGTTCATGAGAACTTCCCGGCTGAGGGACAACAAATCTTTGACCGTGCGCTTGTTGATTTCTTCTTGGAAGGCATTTCGAACCACGCGGTTCAATTGGTTGGCCCCAGCCTTTTCATCCAAACCCACATTGCGGATGTAGGCCATGGGGTCGGTAATGCGCCAACGCACATACCAGTCAATGACCACGCGTTGCTTTTCAGCAGTGAGCATCGGCTCGGTGTCAGGGCTGTCCAACGTCAACAAGCGCTTGTCAATGTAGGTGACATTTTGAAGAGGGGGCGGCAATTTCACATTGAGGCCGGGTTCGGTAATGACTTCTTTGATTTGGCCCAATGCGTACACCACACCAAATTGGCGTTGGTCCACCACAAACAACATGGAACTGGCCAAAGCCAAAACCAGCAACAGGGACGATGCCCACATTCCAATACGGTTCATTTTGCTGATTCCTTAACGAATTTCACGGTCACGAGTGCGAACGCTGTCTCGGGATCTTGGATCTACAGGCGCACTGCTTTGCACGGGTGCCGTGGAAGTGCTGCCATTCGCAGCTTGCTCAGTGGCAGCAGAAGGCGTAAGGGGTGAACTTGTCACTTGCATCAATTTATCAAGTGGCAGGTACATCAAATTGGAACCTTGCTTGCTGTCAACAACCACTTTGGTGACGTTGGTGTAAATTTGCTGCATGGCATCCAGATACATGCGGTCACGCGTCACCTGGGGCGCCTTCTGATACTCTGGCAAGATGGCTTTGAATCGCTGCGCATCACCTTCTGCTTGCGCAACAATGCGTTCACGATAAGCCTGCGATTCTTCCTTCAAACGTGATGCGGCACCGACAGCACGCGGAACCACATCATTGGCGTAAGCTTGCGCTTCATTTTTGGCGCGCTCACGTTCCTGGCCTGCTTTAAGCACATCATCGAAAGCGTTTTGAACCTGCTCTGGCGGGCGAACGCCACCCTGTTGAAGGTTGATACCAACAACTTCAATACCTACTTTGTATCGGTCTAAGATGTTTTGCATCAAGGATCGAACACGCGGCGCAATTTGGTCGCGCTCTTCAGCCAACGCCGAGTCCATTTTCATTTTGCCGACCACCTCACGCACAGCTGTTTCAGCAGCCTGAACAACAGCCTCCGTGGGGTTTTTGCTTTCAAACAAATAGGCACGTGCATCGTTCAGCCGGTATTGCACTGCAAATTTGATTTCGACAATGTTCTCGTCTTCCGTCAGCATGGCTGACTCGCGCAGACCGGTGGCCTTGATGACATTGTCTCGGCCAATATCGACGGATCGAATTTGTGTCACGAACACCAATTCGTGTTTTTGTACAGGGTAAGGCAAGCGCCAGTTGAAACCTGCCCCGACGGTGGATTTGTATTTGCCAAATTGCGTAATGACAGCTTGCTGGCCCTCTTGCACAATGAAAAAGCCAGTACCCATCCAAATCAATACCAGCGCTCCCAAAATAACACCCACACCCAAATTTCGAAAGATGGGGGGGATGCCACTCGGGCCTGAGCCCATGGGAGGTTCCTTGTGCGGCGGACCACCGTTTTTACCGCCCAAAAACTGAGACAACTTGCGATTCAAGTCGCGCCACAACTCGTCCAAGTCGGGTGGACCCGATGGACCAGGCTTATTGCCGTGAGAGCCCTGCGGTGAAGGCTGTTGAGGCTGCGCAGCGCCAGGCGGCGGCGTTTGGGGATTTGCACCCGTTTGACCATCTTGCGATGGCTTGTCATCGCCTCGACCCCAGCGCGGGTCGTTCAAATTGAACATGCCGCGAAGTCGCTGCGGAAGGGCTGTCCAGCCTAGGGCACGGGGTTTGAAGTTCATTCGTTTTTCTAGCGTATTGATCTGTCTGAGTACATTGTGCCCAAACACATCAAAGATTATGAGAATTCATCTGTATTTTCCCCGGAATTATCAAGGGCAAAACGCGGGTCTAGAGTGACCTCGGCTTCAGAAGCATTTTTCATGACTTCCTCCGCCAGCAATTGGCGCAAGAGGCCAAGACCTTCACCGGATTGAGCGCTGACAAAAACCCGCGTCAAGGCTTGACCGTCGACTTCGTATACGTCTTGGCTGCACACGGGGCGACGCTCTGGGGGCAAATTATCAATCTTGTTAAAAACCAACCATTGAGGCACTTGATCTGCGCCAATTTCATGCAAAACCCGTTTGACTTCCGACATTTGTTCTGGGAAATTGGGGTTTGATGCATCAACCACATGAATCAACAAATCGGCATCGGCAGCTTCTTGAAGTGTTGCTTCAAACGCATCAATCAAGCCGTGTGGCAAGTCTCGAATAAATCCGACGGTGTCTGAAATCGATGCCGAGCGCCCCGCCTCACCCAAGTAAAGTTGACGTGTGGTGGTATCCAGGGTTGCAAACAATTGATCGGCCGCATACGCACGGGCTTTAACCAAGGCATTGAACAAGGTGGATTTGCCAGCATTGGTATAGCCGACCAATGACACATTGAATGAATTTCGGCGATCGCGTTGGCGGCGTTGTGTTGAGCGCTGTTTTTTGACTTTGCTCAATCGTTCTTTGGTACGTTTGATGGCATCGCCAATCATGCGTCGGTCTAATTCGATTTGAGTTTCACCTGGCCCGCCGCGCGTGCCAATACCACCTCGCTGACGCTCCAAGTGCGACCACCGCCTAACCAAACGGGTGCTGAGGTATTGCAGCCTGGCCAACTCCACTTGCAGTTTGCCGTCGTGGCTGCGTGCTCGCTGCGCAAAGATTTCCAAAATGAGCAAGGTCCGGTCATTGACCGGCAGCCCCAAGTGACGCTCTAAATTGCGTTGTTGTGCAGGTGACAGCGATTGATCGAACAAAACTTCGCGAGCGCCGGTTTGTTCCGCCATGAATTTGATTTCATCGGCCTTACCCGAACCTACAAACAACGCGGCATCGGGCGCTTTGCGCTTGCAGCTTATTTTGGCGACTGGCCGCATGCCTGCCGTGAGCGCCAATTGGCCAAGCTCCTCCAGTTCGCCATCAAAATGTGGCAAACCAAAATCAACACCCACCAACAAGGCAGGCGTTGAATTTACCGAGTCATTGCTCAAAGGAGATGGTCAAGCGGCGACGTCTTCCGACGCATCGGCACCGGGAAGGTTGACAGCGCGTCCGGGGACAATGGTTGAAATAGCGTGCTTGTAAACCATTTGTGTGACCGTGTTGCGAAGCAACACGACATACTGGTCAAAGGACTCAATTTGGCCTTGAAGTTTGATGCCGTTGACCAAATAAATGGACACGGGCACGTGTTCGCGGCGCAGTGCGTTGAGGAAGGGATCTTGCAAAAGTTGCCCTTTGTTGTTCACGATATTCTCCGTGTTCTGAATTGAAATAAGGGTTTTACCTTAACACATGACAGACGAATTGGCCGGCCAAATTTAGACAAATCCTTACAAATTAGTCTGAATCTTTGTCCGCGTAAGGATTTTGAGATGTTTTCATCTCGATTCGCAAAGGCGTACCAGACAAGTCAAAGGCTTTTCTGAATCGACCTTCCAAGTAGCGCTTGTATGTTTCTGTGACATGTTCCAAGGAATTGCCGTGAATCACAATGACCGGAGGATTCATGCCGCCTTGGTGTGCATACCGAAGTTTGGGTCGGAACATACCGCCGCGCTGAGGGCTTTGAAACTGCACAGACTCCAACAGCAAACGCGTCAAAACAGGCGTGGTCATTTTGACCATGGCGGATTTGTGTGCCTGTGTAATGGATTTCCAAACAGGGCCCAATCCTTGACGTTTTTTTGCTGAGATGGTGTGCAAATTGGCAAACTTCAAAAATGGCAAACGATTTTCAATGGAACGGTGAACCAATTCACGTTGATAGTCGTCCACGGCATCCCATTTGTTGACGGCCAACACCACCGCTCGGCCGCTGTCCAACACAAAACCAGCAATGTGTGCATCTTGCTCAGTCACGCCCTGTGTTGCGTCTAACAAGAGTAAAACCACATTGGCAGACTCAATGGCCTGCAAAGTTTTCACCACAGAAAACTTTTCGATCGCTTCAAACACTTTGCCTTTGCGACGCAAACCCGCTGTATCGATCAGCTCAAACTTTTGACCATCGCGCTCAAATGGCACTGTGATGGCATCACGTGTGGTGCCTGGCATGTCGAATGCCACCAAGCGCTCTTCACCTAACCAGGTATTGATCAAGGTGGATTTTCCGACATTGGGCCTACCTGCCACCGCCAATTTGACGATGGAGGTGTCAACCTCGGCATCGAGCTCGTCCTCGGGCAACATCAAGGGGTCTAAGGCCAACTCCACCAAGCTGCGAACACCCTGACCATGAGCGGCTGAAACCGGGATGACATCACCCAATCCCAGCTCATAAAATTCACTGATTTGCACCCCCTCACGCATGCCTTCAGCCTTGTTGGCAACCAACAAACAAGGCTTGCCAATGCGGCGCAGGTACTTGGCGATGTCGTGATCTTGTGCGGAGACACCCGCCCTGGCGTCGACCACAAACACCACGACATCGGCCTCGGCGACAGCCTGCTGAGTTTGTTTGGCCATCTCTTTGTAAATGCCAGCGCTGGCATCGGGCTCAAAACCGCCGGTGTCAATGACGATGTACTCGTACCGACCTTGACGACCTTGGCCATAGTGGCGGTCGCGCGTGAGTCCGGCGAAGTCGGCCACAATGGCATCTCTGCTCTTGGTCAGACGGTTAAAGAGAGTGGACTTGCCCACATTGGGGCGGCCAACAAGGGCCAGAACGGGTTTCAAATCAATCTTTCAGCTGAGTTTATTCGGCACGCAGGGCTTGAACCAAGCCACTTCTTGTTACCACAACCCAAGTTTTTCCATGTCGCAACGCAGGCATTGCAATGCCGGATGCGTCAATTTGTATTCGGGCCACAGTTTGGCCATTTTGGGTGTCAATCCAGTGCAACCAGCCAAGCTCATCGCCCACGATCAATTGGCCATCCGATGCAACGGGTGCCGTAAGACCTCTAAAACGAAGGGCTTCGGACTGCCACAGAACTTTACCTGTACTGGAATTCCAGGCCATGAGCTTGCTGTCTGACTCCGCGCCAAAAACTGCATTCGCAGTAGCGGCAAGCCCGACGAAGCCTTGGGCAGAACGGGTCCAAAGTGTGCGGCCCAAATTGGCGTCAGCACAAGTGACCGCCGTTTGAAATGCGCGAGCGCAGATGGTGTTGTTAACACGTGACACACCAGAGACCAAGTCGACCAAACGCTCGACTTCGTTGGTACCACGGGAAGCGCCAATACTGAGCTCCCACTTGGTGAGACCATTGGCAGGGTTCAGGGCCACCAAACGACCCGAGAGACCCACCAACAAGTTGTCTTGGAAGCTTGTCAGGATACCTGACTGCTTGAGAACCAACGCATCACCCGTGCGCTGCTGACGCCACAGCTGTTGACCTGAAGCACCATCAAAAGCCATCACAGTGCGATCGGCCGTTAGAACAAAAACACGCCCGCCAGCAACAAAAGGTGCAGTAAACGACAACGCTGGCAATTTAACTTTCCAGATCACTTTGCCTTGGCTCAGTGCGATCAATTCATTGGACTGCGTGATGACAGCAAAACGAATGCCATCAGAACCGATGCCTGCGGTCAAGGGTGTGTTCAAGGCAACGCGCCAACTCTCGGCCCCTGTGTCAGCATTTAAGACCGTCACAAGTCCTTGGGTGCTGGCAATGGCCAATTGGCCGTTGGTCAACGCGGCCGTCAGGGGGGGCGCGACAGGGTTTAACTGAACCGACCATGCTTTGCGAACATCCAACTGTGCTTTGAAGTCTGCCAATGCTGTGGGTGCAGGTTTATCGGGTGTGCTGGAGCAAGCACTCAACACGCTTAATGCACAAATGGCTGTCCAAGTAAGCAACGCGGAAGAAATCCGCTTGACATTGAAGCTGTTACAGCTCATTTTGAAGCACCTTTGGCTTGCACAGGATCGACCCCCAAAGCATTCAATTTGGCTGCAACCAATCGGCGGTATTCTGCATTGTCAGCCAGCTGAGTCCAAGCGCTTGAATACGCTTTGACAGCTTCAGCGGGTTTATTTTGCAGAATCAAGATATCACCTTGCACATCTGCAGCCAATCCAGCAAAAGCGGGTTGGAAAGGCTTGCTCAATGTTTTCAGGGCGTCGTCATACGACTTCTGCTGCACCATCAAATTGGCCAATCGAATGCGTGCAAGTTGCGCGCTGGCTTCGTCTGAGGCATTGTCGCTGGCCCAACTTAACGCGCTTTGGGCCGCTTCGTTTTTACCGGTTTGCTGAAACACTTTGGCTGCCAGCAGGGCTGACTGCGCCGCAAAAGTGGTTCGCGGAAAACGCTCTTTCATGTCATTCCATGAACGCTCAAGTTTGGCGGCATCACCAGCAACCGCTTGCCGCTCTACTTCATCAAACAAAGCGGATGCTTTGGTGGATTGCTGGCGCTCCCAATACTGAAATGCATTCCAGCCAGCGTACGCACCCATCACCACAATCAAAAACCAGGTGATGGCATTGCCGTATTGCTTCCAGAAGTGCTTGAGTTCATCAAGCTGCTCTTGTTCTTCGAGGTCGAGGTGTGAGGCCATATTCAGATTTAATTCAAGTTGTCGATTGTAGGCTGAGCGCCCAAGCGCTGAGATTTTGCAAGGATTCGGATCTTTGAGCACCATCACCATCGCGCAGCGATTTGACAGAAACCGTATTTTGAGCCAGTTCGTCGGCACCGAAAATCAGGGCAAATCGTGCACCACTGCCATCGGCTTTTTTGAACTGACTTTTCATACTGCCAACACCCTCGCCCGAACCCGCATGCATTTGCACCTTGACACCCAGGGCACGCAGTTGGCGTAGGAAACTCAAAACAACAGGCAAACTTTGTACATCAGGCACGATGGCATACGCGTCAGGCACAGAATCGGGCAGTGATGCGCCCTGCTCCTCAAGCAAAGCCAGAACGCGCTCAACACCCAGCGCCCAACCCACCGCAGGTGCTGGTTTACCGCCAACTTGCTCAATCAGATAGTCGTAGCGCCCTCCGCCGCACACTGTTCCTTGAGAACCGAGTTGATCAGTGATGAACTCGAAGACTGTCAGGTTGTAATAGTCCATGCCACGAACCAAACGAGGATTCAAGGTGTACTTGACACCATTGGCATCCAAAATTTGTCGCAACGCATTGAAGTGCGCAAGCGACTGAGGGCCCAGAAAATCAAGCAATTGAGGGGCGGCTTCGACCACCGCCTTCATGGCTGGATTTTTGGTGTCCAAAATTCGCAGAGGATTTGAATAAAGTCGACGTTTTGCATCTTCATCCAACACCTCTTGGTGTTTTTCAAAGTGCGTGATCAACGCGGAACGATGCGCCAAACGCTCTGGCGGCTGACCCAGGCTATTGAGCTCGAGTCGGACATCTTTCAAGCCAATGGCTTTCCAGAGGTCGTGGGCCAGCAAGATAACTTCCGCATCAATTTCAGGACCTTGAAAGCCCAACACTTCCGCGCCAATTTGATGAAATTGACGGTAACGGCCACGTTGTGGACGCTCATGGCGAAACATGGGCCCCATGTAATAGAGCCGTTTACCACCTTCATAAAGCATGTTGTGTTCAACCACCGCACGGACAACACCCGCCGTACTCTCTGGGCGTAGGGTTAGCGCTTCGCCATTCAAACGATCTTCAAAGGAATACATTTCCTTTTCAACGATGTCTGTCACCTCGCCCAGTCCGCGTACAAACAAAGCCGTAGGCTCGAGGATGGGGGTGCGAATGTTGCGATAGGCATAGGCGGCCATCAAGCCGCGAACTTTGGACTCCAGCCATTCCCATTTGGCAGACTCGACTGGCAAGATGTCATTCATGCCCTTGACTGCAGTCAGCTTTTTAAAAGCACTGGCTTTGGTCGTTGATTCAGTAGGTTTAATGTCTGACATAAAAATTCAATCAGCAGCTGTTGGGTTGCTGCCAAACCGTTGGTCAATGTACGTTGCAACAAGATCTTGAAACTCATGTGCGATGTTGTCACCGCGCAAGGTTAGTTTCTTTTCGCCATCTATAAAAACCGGCGCTGCCGGCGCTTCGCCTGTCCCAGGCAAACTGATGCCAATGTCGGCGTGTTTGCTTTCACCCGGGCCGTTCACAATACAGCCCATGACGGCCACTTTTAAATTTTCGACACCTGGATAGCGCTGACGCCAAACTGGCATTTGACCACGCAGGTAATCATCAATTTGTTTGGCCAATTCCTGGAAGGTACTGCTGGTGGTTCGACCGCAACCGGGACATGCCGTGACGCTAGGGACAAAAATACGCAGGCCAAGTGACTGCAAAATTTCGTTGGCAATCACAACTTCTTGCGTGCGTGCTTCGCCAGGTTGAGGTGTGAGAGACACACGAATGGTATCGCCAATGCCTTCTTGCAACAGAATGGCCAACGCAGAGGCGGAAGCCACCGTGCCTTTTGTTCCCATACCGGCTTCTGTCAGTCCTAAGTGCAAAGGGTAATTCGTGCGTCGGCCAAGTTCTCGGTAAACCGCAATCAGGTCTTGTACGCCAGATACTTTGCAAGACAGCAAAATTTGTGAGCGCAACATGCCCATTTCGTGGGCTTTGTCGGCTGAATCAATTGCCGATGTAATGAGCGCCTCGTACATCACCTGGCGGGCTTCCCAAGGCTTTGAGCGTTGACTGTTTTGGTCCATGAGTGACGCCAACAATTCTTGGTCCAAGCTTCCCCAATTGACACCGATGCGAACAGGCTTGTTCCATTTCATTGCGGCTTCGATCATTTGACCGAATTGCAAATCGTGCTTGTCGCCTTTGCCTACATTGCCAGGGTTGATGCGGTATTTGGACAAGGCTTGCGCGCAGGCCGGGTGATCACTTAACAGCCGATGACCGTTGTAGTGAAAGTCACCAATGAGGGGGACGTCAATGCCCATTTTGTCGAGCTGGTCGCGGATGTGCGGCACAGCCTCGGCAGCCTCAGGGGTGTTGACCGTGAGGCGAACCATTTCTGATCCTGCATGCGCCAGCGCTTTCACTTGAATGGCAGTGCCGATCACATCCACTGTGTCGGTGTTGGTCATGGACTGAACACGCACTGGCGCATCGCCGCCAACAGTGACAATGCGAGGCCCCCATTGAACAGTGGCTTGCAAGCTGCGTCTGGTTAGCGGAAATGCGGCTGGAATGGCGACAGGCTCGATCATTTTTTGTCTTCAGTGGCGGCTGGCGTGATCAAACTGGGTGCAAGTACATTAACGCTTGCGGGGATCAAGTGAGGCGAAACCACAGAGGGCGACGGCGCCACAGGTGTCAAGGGTGCATTGTTGACACTGTCGAACACCATGGCCTTGGGCATTTCATTTTGTGCTGCATCTGGCGCAGTGGACTCCTGTGCAGGCGGCATACTGGGCACAACTTCCATGGCGGCGGGTGACGCCTCCAACTGAAAGACGGACACGATCCAATTGCTGCCTAGGAAAAGTGTAAAGAGCGATACGAGTAACACCAAAAGCCACAATTTAATGCTTCGACCCATGAACACATTGCGACTGAATGAGTGGTGCGCCTGATAGGCCGGCGCGTGGTCTGCCCCAATGATGTTCAAGGGTTTAAGGCCGCTGGCATTGGCAGGCATGAGTGCCAACACGGGTGCTGGGTCCATTTTGACAAAGCGACAGACCTTGGCTGCCAAAGCACGCGCAAACACCGGGCCTGACAAAAAATCAAACTGATCGGCTTCCAGCGCTTCCAACTGCTTCACCGTGACTTTTAGATTAACGGACAACACAGCCATGTGGACACCCGCACGTTCACGGCCCGCTTTGATCAGCGCGCCAGGTGAAGTCGGCATGAGAGGCATGGCTGCCTCCTTCAAGGATTCAGTCATGGGGTGCCCCTTCTTGGTATGCGCGCCATTGCGCTGAATTTGAATATAGAAGTCCTAACATCTTGCCCCAGTGGTTCTTTTTTTTATCTTGATTCTGACGCTGCGCGAGCTGCACAGACAACCATAGCGATTGTGCACTCACAGAGGGAGAATCGTTCACCTCATCTAGAATTTTCTCTGCCTCTGAATCAAGTCCCAGCTTAATTTTGAGACGGGCTAAGGTCAAACCATCAGAAATGAAGCTTGGCTGGCGGCGCAAGGCTTCTGACATCTTGGCGTGGGCGCCCGCCCATTCCTCGGTTTGTATTAAACAATCACCCCAAAGCCATAGACTTTTGTCTCTGCTCAAGCCCTCGGAAAACTGGACTGCATTGTTAAATTTGACGAATGCAGATTCAAAGCGTCCTTGCTGACATTCAGAAACGCCCCAATTGTGGGAAAGAATGGGATTCAAAGGCGCCACGAGGCTGCTCATCTGAAAATAACGATCGGCCATGTCAAATCGCCCCTGCTTCAAGAAAATAATGGCTTTCAAGGTCATGGCTTCAGGCAATTCTGGGTCGGCAGCCAAAGCTTTGTCAGCCTCCAACATGGCCAAAGGGTACATACCCGCTTGCAAGTAGGCTGAGGACAATGCCATCCGAGCCTGCGCACGTTCGCTTGGATCGGCTGCGGCGAAATTGCACCCAAATAGACACAAGGTAAGTAAAAGCAATTGACTTGCAAGTAAACGTAAACGCAATGACTGCACCACCTTCCCAAAGGAAGGTAGGGCTGAAACGCGGCGCATCAGGCCTTCCCTGCGGACAGGCTGCTGGGTACGTTGACCCACTGAACCGGTACAGCACGTTGTTGCGCTATGCGCTGCGCCACATCGGTGCGGTCTTTGACATCACCAGCCAGTTGCCCGCAGGCCGCATCAATGTCATCGCCCCGCGTTTTGCGTATTGTGGTGACAAAGCCAGCTTGAATCAGTATCTCTGCAAAGATGGCAACCGTGGCGTCATCCGATCGCAACAAGCCAGATGCTTTGAATGGATTGAATGGGATGAGGTTAAATTTGCAACGCAAACCTTGTGCGGTATGGCGTTTGATGAGCTGCACCAATTGATGCGCATGTTCTGGCTGATCGTTCACACCTTGCAACATGCAATATTCAAAGGTGATGAAATCACGAGGCGCTTTGTCCAAGTAAAGAGTGCACTCGGCCAGCAACTCGTCCAACGGATACTTGCGATTGAGCGGTACCAAGCTGTCGCGCAAAGCATCATTGGGCGCGTGCAAAGAAACCGCTAAAGCAACAGGACAGTCTTGCGACAAGCGCGTCATCATGGGCACCACGCCTGACGTTGAAACGGTGACACGACGGCGCGACAGTCCATAGCCATGGTCGTCCAACATGGTCTTCAATGCCGGCACAAGTGCGTTGTAGTTTTGAAGTGGTTCGCCCATGCCCATCATGACCACATTGGAGATGACGCGTTCAGACTGGTTCAGGTGTTTGCGCAAAAAATGCTCAGCAAACCACAGCTGCGCCAAGATTTCTGCGGTGCTGAGATTGCGGCTAAATCCTTGATGCCCTGTTGAGCAAAAGCGACAGCCAACAGCGCAACCGGCTTGTGAAGAGACACACAGCGTGCCGCGATCATCTTCTGGAATAAAGACGGCTTCAACGGCATCGCCTACACCCACATCAAACAGCCATTTGATGGTGCCGTCTTTGGAAATTTGTTGCGAAAGAATGGGCAAAGCAGCCACATGGGCATGCACTTTGAGTTTCTCTCTGAGAGATTTTGCCAAGTCGGACATGTCGTCAAACTGAGCCATGCCGCGCTGGTGAATCCAGCGGAACAACTGGGTGGCGCGAAAACGTTTTTCGCCCAGCCCTTCACAAAAAACGGCCAAGCCTTCTAGGTCGAAATCAAGAAGGTTGGCCGTCATAGCGGAAGAATGTGGGTTCTGTACCGCAAACAAGCGCTGAAAATGTTCAGCCTGGTTTAACGTGAATAAACGTTCATGCCAGCAAAGAAAAAGCCGATTTCTACAGCGGCAGTTTCAGCAGCATCGGAGCCGTGAACAGCGTTGGCATCGATGCTGTCAGCGAAGTCAGCGCGAATGGTGCCAGGGGCAGCTTTCTTTGGATCTGTTGCGCCCATCAGGTCGCGGTTTTTCAAGATGGCGCCTTCGCCTTCCAAAGCCTGGATCATGACGGGGCCGGAGATCATGAAATCGACCAAATCCTTGAAGAAAGGACGCTCTTTGTGCACAGCGTAGAAAGCTTCGGCTTCGCCACGTGACAAGTGCGCCATTTTGGAAGCCACTACTTTGAGGCCAGCAGCTTCAAAACGGGCGTAGATTTGACCGATGACGTTTTTAGCGACTGCGTCAGGCTTGATGATGGACAGTGTGCGTTCGATTGCCATGATGAGATTCCTCAGTTTTATTTTAAAAAATGGATCTTAAAAACATAGTTTTTAATGCGGGGTTGCACTTAAGCAAGCCCTCTATTCTAACCCGACCCGAGGGTATCCCCCAGAGGCGAAAAGGATTTGTAGGCCGATGTGACTGGTCGATGGGTTGCGCCAATCCGCCAGGTCTGGGTTATCGGCTGCGCCCACCGTTTCGGCGTGGTCCACCCGAGCGACCACCGGGACCCTGTTCTTTGCGCTGTCGACTGAAACTATCGGCCCCGATGTACCCAACTGAAGTCTTCATGGGGTCGGGTTGCGCACCATCGGCTTTGCCACGACGTTGTGAACCTGCAGCTTGAGTGGGCTTCTTCGCACCAAAAGCTCGATTTCGAGGATTCTGCGTACGTCTCTCTGGCGCACGGCTGGGCTTAGGGGCGATTGCGTCGTCTTCTTCGCGCGCTGAACCAGCCTTGTTGGCAGCATGCGTGAGCGCCCGAATGTCGGCCTCGTCAAGTTCCATGAATGTGCTGCGACGCAAACCATGGGGCAACACCATGGCGCCATATCGAATGCGAATAAGGCGGCTGACAGCGTGGCCAACAGCTTCCATCATTCGGCGCACTTCGCGGTTACGGCCTTCCGAGATGGTGACGCGATACCAGCAGTTAGCGCCTTCGCCGCCCCCGTTTTCGATCGAACCAAATTGGGCCATGCCGTCCTCTAGCATGACACCGTCGAGCAGTTTTTGTTTTTCTTCGTTGCTTAATGCCCCCAAGACCCGAACCGCGTACTCGCGCTCCAAACCAAACCGCGGGTGCATCAAACGGTTGGCCAACTCACCTGAACTTGTAAACAGCAACAAACCTTCGGTATTCAGATCCAAACGCCCCACGGACTGCCACTTGCCTTGTTGAAGGCGTGGCAGTTTGCGGAACACGGTCGGTCGGTTTTTGGGATCATCGTGAGACACAATTTCACCAGCAGGCTTGTGATAGGCAATCACGCGTGCGGGTGGTGGATCAATGCGAACACGAATGGGACGCCCATTAACTTTGACTTGATCACCGAATTGAATCCGTTGACCCACGTGAGCAGGTTCATTGTTGACCGATATGCGGCCTTCCAAAATAAGCTGCTCCATTTCAAGACGCGAACCGAGTCCGGCTTGCGCAAGCACTTTGTGAAGCTTGGGCGATTCAGCTTGGGGCGCCAACACACGTTTGGTCAAGAGTGGTGACACCACGCCATCCGCCTCTTGGTCAAACTGTCCCGACACCACATCCTCAATGGCAATCGGCCGGAAAATATCGTGGTCGGCTTCTGTCATCGTCTCAGGCTTCTTCGGCACCTCGGGCAACTCAGTCATGGGGGGGGCTTTCTGATGCATCGGCAGATGGCGCATCGGTTTCACTGAGGTCACTGACCTCGGGCTGTTCTGTTGCATCTTCGGGCAGACTGGCTGCCACGGCCGCATCTGCCGCATCCGGCACATCGGGCACAGCTTCAGGGTCTACAGCAATCAGGGCATCGTCCAATGACAAAGTGGCTTGATTGGCGTCTTCGCCCGGTGCTTGAAGACTTGCCAAAACGGCAGCTTGGGCGTCCACGCTGGCCAGCAAAGGCAATTGATCCAAAGAGGACAAACCCAAATCGTCCAAAAAGTGACGCGTGGTGGCGTACAAGCCAGGACGCCCCACTGACTCTCGATGCCCGATGACCTCGACCCATCCGCGGTCTTCCAACTGCTTCAAAATTTGGGTATTGATCGTGACGCCGCGAATGTCTTCCATGTCGCCCCGGGTCACGGGTTGCCTATAAGCAATGATGGCCAAAGTCTCCATCACCGCCCGTGTGTACTTGGGTGGTTTCTCGGGATTGAGTCGGTCCAAGAAGACGCGAATCTCGGGGCGGCTCTGAAAACGCCAACCTGTGGCAACAGATACCAGTTCTAGGCCCCGCTCGGCCCAGTCGAGTTGCAACTCTTCAAGAAGTACTTTGAGGGTGTCTGCGCCTAAAGCGTCTTCAAACAACACACGCATGTCACGCACTGTGACGGGCTGGGTCGCGCAAAGCAACGCTGTTTCAAGGACACGCTTGGCCTGAGCCGTATTCATGGTGTCAATCTTTCGGGATAAATGCGCCGGAAGCGCGAACTGACACGCACACATGGGTTGGTTGGGGACCAACAGGAGAACAAAGCCCCTGGGTGCGTGACATCAAAAGAATTCGAGCCATTCACATGAACAACTCAGGCCTGTCTTAGGCTTTTTCATTGTAACTGAGCGACCAGGCCTTCAGCAAATCCAAAAAATCCTGCGGCAATGGAGACTTGAAAGCTAATTTTTCGCCTGTGATGGGATGGTCAAAGGCCAATTGCTCGGCGTGCAAGGCTTGTCTTGGCATGAGTTGATTGGGGGTACCACCATACAGGCTGTCCCCCACCAATGGGCACTTCAAAGAGGCCATGTGGACGCGGATTTGGTGCGTTCGGCCCGTCTCTAAAATGCAACGGATCAAGTGACCCTGATCACTTTGGTCCAGCAGATGAAAGTGCGTCGTGGCAGGCTTGCCAGAGTTTTTGGTCAAATCAACCACCGCCATTCGAAGGCGCTGCGCGGGATCTCGGCCGATTGGCAATGCCACCGTTTTTTGCTTCGGCCCAAGCCAAGGCTTATCGCTGATGGCCAAATATTGTCGTTTGACATCTCGTGACGCAATTTTTTTGACCAAGGCATCCATCGCCTGGCGCGTTCGAGCAACAACCATCAAACCGCTGGTGTCCTTGTCAAGGCGGTGCACAATGCCGGCCCTGGGCAAGTCCATCAATTGGGCATCCAGCCCCAACAAACCATTCATCAAGGTGCCTGACCAATGACCGGGTGCAGGATGCACCACCATGCCAACGGGTTTGTCGATAATTCTTAAGTAAGCGTCCTCATAGACCACGCGCAACGCCATCTTTTCAGGCTTGAATGCTTGGGACTGGGGCGTCGCTCTTAATTCGATGGACCACGACTCCCCTGCCTTGACCTTGTAAGACGATTTGCGTACTGGCTCTCCCAAACGGGTCACCGCGCCGTCTTCCAAAAGTTGTTGCAAATAACTTCTCGAAAACTCAGGAACTGATGCAACCAACATTCGGTCAAGCCGCTGACCATGAAACTCGGGGGCAACCACAATGCCGCGAATCTCGACCTGAGGCACATGCCCCCCCGGATCGGTCAAGGATTCATCAACAAGATCATCTGTCTCGTCTAGATCTGAGGGTCTCGATATAATCAATTTGGTTTATTTCCAAGGTTGCCAGATGTTGAATCACAGATTATCGGTGCTCGCGCTTGCGCTTATCGCCTCCGTTGCAACATTCCTCACGGGATGTTCAAGCACGCCCACTGATCCTACGGCAGCTTGGAGTCCAGACAAGATTTACAGTGAAGCACGCGATGAAGTCAATGCGGGCGCTTGGGATCGAGCCGCCATGCTATTCGACAAATTGGAAGGCCGCGCTGCAGGAACACCTTTGGCCCAACAGGCTCAAATTGAAAAAGCCTATGCACAATACAGGGCGACGGAAAAGGTACAGGCCATTGCAACTTTGGACCGGTTTTTGAAATTGCACCCAACAAGTCCTGCCGTTGATTACGCCTTGTACCTCAAAGGCTTGGTCAACTTCAATGACAACCTTGGTCTTTTTTCATTCCTCACCAAACAAGATTTATCTGAACGTGACCAAAAAGCGGCCAAAGATTCCTTTGAAGCCTTCAAGGAATTGATCACCCGTTTTCCCGACTCAAAATACAGTCCGGATGCACGTCAACGCATGACTTACATCGTCAACTCATTGGCATCCTACGAAGTCCACGTTGCACGGTTTTATTTCAGCAAAGGGGCTTACGTGGCGGCCATCAATCGCGCGCAACTGGCTATCACAGACTACCCTGGGGTACCCGCCATCAAAGAGGCGCTAGAGATTTTGATCAACTCTTACGATGCATTGGGCATGCATAATTTAAAGGACGACGCAAAGCGTGTTCTGGCCAAAAATTTTCCAGCACAGCCTATGACTGAGCCTCAAAAGTCGTCGGCGTGGTGGAAGATTTGGTGAGTTGAGTCAAAGCCAAGCCAAATTCGGCTTCATTGCTGATTTTGCGCATGGGTGGCAAACAAGCCATCAACCGCTTGCCGTATGACATCCCTGTGAGGCGAGGGTCACACACCACCAACACACCTGTATCGGTTTCACTGCGAATCAAGCGCCCTGCGCCTTGCTTCAACGCAACAGCAGCCTCTGGCACGCTGTAATCCGAAAAAGCACTTTTTCCTAAACACTCTAAACGTTGCGCGCGCGCTTCAACCAATGGATCGTTGGGGGGCGGGAAAGGCAGTTTGTCGATCACTACCAATTGCAATGCATCCCCCGGCACGTCAAAGCCTTCCCAAAAAGAAGCGGAGGCCACCAGCACGCATCCCAAACCACCTTGACTATTGCCTTCTCGAAAACGCTCCATCAAGCGTCGCTTGGGTCCTTGACCTTGCACCAAAATTTCAAGTTCTCCGCTGTGTCCAAGCGATGCGGTTAAGGCTTCGCCAATGTTGCGCATGGCATTCAGCGTTGTGGTCAACACAAGGGTGCGACCTCCCAGTTGCTTGGCATACTTTTCGACCCACGTGGCAACGGCGCGCGTGTGGTTGACGTCATTGGGTTTTGGCATACCGGGTGGCACATAGATGGCCGACATCAACTCGTAATCAAACGGACTGGCCACTCTCAATTTTCGGGCATCGCTTAAGCCACAAGGCTCTGTGAACCAACGCATGTGAGCGTCTTCGCCCAGCGTGGCCGATGTAAAAATCCATGCACGCTGAGGCGGAGCGGGCTGAGCGGGCGAGATTTCAGGCGCATGCGTTTGGTTTGTTTCAATGCGGTGAATCATGTGCGTCTGAACAGCACGTGAAATGTCAAGTGGCGACTCCACCAACCGCAGTTGCGAGCCCACTTCAACCCAACGCACAGACCCCTCAGTGCATGGCTCTTGAAAATCTTGCAATGTTGTTAATTGCAAGGTGACACGCTCATGCAAGCGCACAAACTCTGGGGCCATCTCGCTGACAGTATCAAGCGCGGCCTGAGCTGCGTTCAAAGCAACTTCGAGTTGCGCCATGGCGGTCAGCCATTCAGCCGTTTCAATGTCATCGGGAATGGGCTCTGCCCAGCGCAAGCGCGAACCGGGCCTGGCGTGCTGTGCTGTCAGCCTCAGGTCACGTATTGATTTCTCAAGAACGCTGCAAATTAAATTCCAATCGACCAAGCCTCTGGCCAATTGAACGCCCGCCCCCAAAATATCGCGCGTTAACTCTAACAACTGACTGGTGCTCAAATGCCGTCCCAGAAAATTGATGCCAATTTCATTCAATTGGTGCGCTTCATCAAACACCACCGTTTGCACCGAAGGCAAGAGCTCGGCCATGCCCGTTTCACGCACATTCAAGTCTGCAAAAAACAGATGATGATTAATGACCACGACATCTGCAGCCATGGCTTCTTTTCTGGCCAAATTGACGTGACAAGATTTGAAATGTGGACAAGGTGAGCCCAAACAATTGTCACGATTAGATGTCACCAACGGAATAACTGGCGAACGATCATCGAGCCCTGACAACTCTGACAGGTCACCCGTCCGTGTGGACTGCGCCCAAGTTTCAATTTTGCTGAGCGCATGGGCATGAATGCGCAACGATGCATCGTGGCTTTGACGCGCCTGCAACAAACGTTGAGTGCACAAATAACTGCCCCGACCTTTTAACAAGGCGACTCGGATGGGCAAATTGAACGCATCGATCAGCTTGGGAATGTCCCGAGAAAACAACTGGTCTTGCAAAGCCTTGGTGGCGGTAGAAACCAAGGCGCGCTGGCCGCTTAACAACACTGGCACAAGGTACGCGTAGGTTTTACCAACACCCGTGCCGGCCTCCACGACCAACTCACCACCGCCTGCAATGGTTTCCGACACTGCCATGGCCATCTCGGTTTGACCATAACGGGGTTTGAATTGGGCGTTGGCATGTGCAAGCACCCCCGAAAGAGTGAAGGCATTGGCCACAGTTTCAAAATAGGAACTCAAAGCTTGCCTTTGCTGGATGCCTTGTCCGTGAGTCTTTGTTGGCGTTCAAGTTCTTTCAACGTGCGTTCTTGCACATTGAGTTGAATTTCACGTTGATCGATAGGTTCGAGGTCTTGGTATTTTTGACGCCTGGCCTTAAACAAGCAATCATTGACTGCAAATTGCTGCCAACACGTCTTTGATGTTTTTTGAAATTCGTCTAAGACGTGCTTTTTTTCTTGCGCAATGACTGCTCTTTTTGCCTGAATCACAGCCAGTGCATCTGTTGACGATTCAGTGGTCTGGGCATGTATCGTTAATCCTGCCAACATTCCAGTCAAGAAAATCAGCCGTAGCAAGAAGGATGGCGCTCTCATGTGATCTGGGTGTCGACTGTGCGATGCTCAAGGGCTAAAAATTCGGAAGATTGCATTTCATGCAAACGGGAAATCGTTCTGGGGAATTCGTGCGCCAAAGGACCTTCTGTGTAAAGTGCTTCGGGTACAACTTCTGCAGAAAGAATCAATTTAACACGGCGATCGTATAGAACATCGATCAACCACGTAAATCGCCTTGCTTCTGATGCCAATCTGGGCGGCATCATGGGCACATTGCTGAGCAGTACCGTGTGAAATTGCGACGCTATTTCCAAATAATCGTTCTGGGACCGTGGACCGCCACACAATGCTCTGAAGTCAAACCAGACCACGCCGCCAGCTCTTCGTTTGCTGGTAATTTCGCGCGCTTCGATGTGCAAAATTGGATCTTCGTCATGACTGCTGGCCAGACGATTGAATGCGTCCGCCATCTCAATGTCTGCGTCCGCGCCCAATGGACAGTGATACAGTTTGACCATCTCAAGGGTCCGGCGGCGATAGTCCGTCCCATTGTCTACGTTCAGCACTTCCATGCGTTGGTTCAACAAGGCAATGGCGGGCAACAAACGATCGCGGTGCAAACCATCAGGGTACAAGTTGTCGGGTTTGAAATTGGACGTGGTGACAAAGCTCACGCCATTTTCAAAAAGTGACACCAGCAATCGGTGCAAGATCATGGCATCTGTGATATCAGCCACGTGAAATTCGTCAAAGCAAATGAGTTGATAGCGTTTGGCCATGCGCCGGCCCAACTCATCCAAGGGGTTGACAGTGCCCTGCATCAAAGCGAGCTCTCTGTGAACTTCGCGCATGAACTCATGGAAATGCAAACGCGTTTTATCTTGAACAGGCACGGCGTTGTAAAAACAATCCATCAAGAAACTCTTGCCGCGCCCCACCCCACCAAACATGTAGACGCCGCGGGGCAGCTCGGGTTTTTTCTTTAAAAATCTGAAGGGACTCTTGATGCTCTCTTGATAAGCGGCCCATTCTTGTGCGCAGCGCTCCAAAGCTTCAACAGCACGCAATTGCGCAGGGTCTGCCTGATAGCCTCTGTTAAGAAGTTCCTGGTCATAGGCTGAGCGAACGGACATGGGCGTGTGCTTTACAAGATAGGTTCGTTGGAATGAGAAAACCCGGGACTGGCCCGGGCTTCGTAGTTTAACGAGACTTCAAAAACTTAGAAGTTCAGAGTCCGTTTGTCCACTGCCAGTGCAGCTTCTTTGGTGGCTTCACTCAAAGAGGGGTGTGCGTGGCATATGCGTGCAATGTCTTCAGCGCTGGCACGGAATTCCATGGCCACAACTGCTTCAGAAATCAACTCGCTGGCCATGGGGCCGACGATGTGAACGCCCAAGATTTCGTCGGTCTTGGCATCGGCCAAGAACTTCACCATACCCGTGGTATCGCCCAGAGCGCGTGCACGGCCATTGGCCAAGAAGGGGAACGTACCGGCCTTGTAAGCTACGCCATCCGCCTTGAGTTGTTGCTCAGTGCGGCCCACCCACGCAATTTCGGGGCTGGTGTAAATCACCCAAGGAATGGTGTTGAAGTTCACGTGTCCGTGCTGGCCGGCAATTCGCTCGGCCACGGCAACGCCCTCTTCTTCGGCTTTGTGTGCCAACATAGGACCACGCACCACATCGCCCACCGCCCAAACGCCTGGCAGGTTGGTTTTGCATTCGGCGTCGACCACAATGGCACCGCGTTCGTCCAATTGGAGGCCTACGGCTTCGGTGTTCAAACCGATGGTGTTGGGCACACGACCAATGGACACGATCAATTTGTCTGCATCGATGCTGAGGGCTTCGCCCTTGGCATTGGTGTAGGCCACTTTGACGCCCTTTTTGCCGTTTTGAATCTCGCCGACTTTAACGCCGAGTTCAATCTTCAAACCTTGCTTGTCGAATGCTTTTTTGGCTTCTTTGGCAATCTGCTCGTCGACTGCGCCCAAGAAGGTTGGCAAACCTTCGAGGATGGTGACTTCAGAGCCCAGACGGCGCCAAACAGAACCCATTTCCAAACCAATGACGCCGGAACCAATGAGCACCAATTTCTTGGGGACTGCGCCGACTTTCAAGGCGCCGTCGTTGGACAACACATTGATTTCGTCAAACGGTGTGCCTGGCAATGCGCGTGCATTGGAGCCTGTGGCCACAATGATGTTCTTGCCCACCAAGCTTTCATTTGCTGCACCTGTGACATTGACTTCGTAGCCACCTTCTACAGCTTTGCTGAACGCAGCGCGGCCGTGGAAGAAAGACACTTTGTTCTTTTTGAACAAGTACAAGATGCCGTCGTTGTTTTGCTTCACAACGTTGTCCTTGCGGGCAATCATCTTAGCCACGTCCATGCTGACACCTTTCATCTCAATGCCGTGATCGGCAAAGTGATGGTTGGCTTGCTCGAAGTGCTCAGAAGACTGAAGCAATGCTTTGGAAGGAATGCAACCGACGTTGGTGCAAGTACCGCCAGGGGCTGGGCCCCCTGCGGCATTTTTCCATTCGTCAACGCAAGCCACTTGGAAACCCAATTGGGCTGCGCGAATGGCGGCGATGTAACCGCCGGGGCCGCCACCAATGACGACCACATCAAATTGTTTGCTCATGCTAATTCCTAATGTGATTTAGATGTCAAACAACAAGCGTGATGGATCTTCCAACGCTTCTTTCATGGCCACCAAGCCCAAGACAGCCTCACGGCCGTCAATGATGCGGTGGTCGTAAGACATGGCGAAATAGTTCATGGGGCGAACCACCACTTGACCGTTTTCAACCATGGCGCGATCTTTGGTAGCGTGCACACCCAAAATGGCAGACTGTGGTGGGTTGATGATGGGAGTGGACATCATGGAGCCGAAAGTGCCGCCATTGGAGATGGAGAACGTACCGCCAGTCATGTCTTCAATGCCCAACTTACCGTCTTTGGCTTTGGCGCCAAATTCAGCAATTTTCTTTTCGATGTCGGCAAAGCTCATTTGGTCGGCGTTGCGCAAAATAGGCACCACCAACCCGCGGGGTGAACCCACCGCAATACCAATGTCGAAGTAACCGTGGTAGACGATGTCGTTGCCATCCACTGATGCGTTAAGCACAGGAAATTTCTTCAATGCGTGCACAGCGGCTTTGACGAAGAAGCTCATGAAGCCCAACTTGATGCCGTGTTCTTTTTCAAACTTGTCTTGGAAGCGCTTGCGCATGTCCATGACGGGCGCCATGTTGATTTCGTTGAAGGTGGTCAAGATGGCATTGGTCGATTGCGATTGCAACAAACGCTCGGCCACACGTGCACGCAAACGTGTCATGGGCACGCGTTGCTCAGGACGATCACCCAAGTTGACGGAAGGTGCAGCCACTTGAGGCAATGACGATGTAGGCACGCCAGTAGGAATAGACACTTGAGCAGCGGGCTTGGCACCCCCCGCAACAGCAGACAACACATCACCTTTGGTGACGCGGCCGTCTTTGCCAGAACCAGCCACTGAGCCAGCAGCCAAGTTGTTGTCGGCCATCAGCTTGGCAGCTGCAGGCATAGCCACACCCGCCATGCTGGTGCCTTGTGCTGCGGGTGCAGCAGCAGGTGCGCTGGCGGCTGGTGCAGGTGCAGCAGCGGCGGCTGGTGCAGCTGCAGCCACTTTGCCGTCGGTATCAATGCGAGCAATCAGTTGCTCAGCAGTCACCGTGCCGCCATCGCCCACCAAGATTTCAGACAAAACACCAGCGGAAGGTGCTGGCACTTCCAACACGACTTTGTCGGTTTCAATTTCGATCAAGATTTCGTCGGCGGCAACACTGTCGCCCACTTTCTTTTTCCATTGCAACATGGTGGCTTCTGCCACGGACTCAGACAACTGAGGAACTTTAACTTCTACGATAGCCATTTCAATTCTTTCTAAATAGGTTCAGTCGATGTTTGCGTTAGACCTTACTTGGTCAACACAAAGCCTTTGAGTTTGCCGAATGCGCCATCCACGAGCGATTTTTGTTGCTCTTGGTGGAGGTGTGAGTAACCCACAGCAGGCGATGCGGAAGCTGCACGGCCGGAGTAACCCAGGCGCTGACCTTCTGTCATGTTCTCGTGGATGTAATGCTGAACAAAGAACCATGCGCCTTGGTTTTGTGGCTCGTCTTGCGTCCACACCAACTCTGTTGCGTTGGGGTACTTTTTCAATTCGGTTGCGAAAGCTTTGTGTGGGAATGGGTACAGCTGTTCGACTCGCAAAATAGCGGTGTCGTCGGCGCCCAACTCTTCACGCTTTTTCACCAAGTCATAGTAGACCTTGCCTGAACACACCAAAACGCGTTTGACCTTGTCAGCCTTGAGCGCTTTGTTTTCAGGAATCACGGTTTGGAAGCCACCTTTGGTGAACTCAGACAAAGGTGATGTGGCATCTTTGTTGCGCAACAAAGACTTCGGTGTGAAGATGATCAATGGCTTGCGCAAATTGCGAACCATTTGACGACGCAACACATGGAAGATTTGGCTGGCTGTGGTGGGCTGAACGATTTGCATGTTGGTGTCTGCAGCCAACTGCATGAAACGCTCCAAACGTGCAGAACTGTGCTCTGGGCCTTGACCTTCGTAACCGTGTGGCAACATCAGTGTCAAGCCATTCACACGGCCCCACTTCACTTCACCCGAGGCAATGAACTGGTCAATCACCACTTGTGCGCCGTTGGCGAAGTCACCAAACTGGGCTTCCCAAATCACCAAGGTATTGGGATCGTTAGAGGCATAACCGTATTCAAAACCGAGCACGGCCTCTTCTGACAAGATCGAATCGATCACCACAAAAGGCGCTTGATTGTCAGTCACGTTTTGCAAAGGCACATACGTACCTGTGTCCCACTTTTCACGGTTT
Organism: Limnohabitans sp.; assembly: GCA_030158125.1. Lineage (GTDB taxonomy): Bacteria > Pseudomonadota > Gammaproteobacteria > Burkholderiales > Burkholderiaceae_C > Limnohabitans_A. Next base: position 31,750 of record JAOATL010000022.1, read on the forward strand.
TGATCGTGAATCACAGCGTGGCGGTGCGTAAAGGTACCGCGGCCGCAATCTTCACCTGACAAACGCACGGGGTAACCGCTGGCCACCAAAGACGCGAACGCCATGTGCTCACCCATGCCCCAATCCACAGGGATGTCGCCACGCCCCATGGCTGCACGGTTGTCGTACACGTTCTTCACCAGCTGGTGAGGTGCCACTGAGCTGGGCAATGTGGTGATCTTGTCGGAAATGCGCTTCCACTCAGCCAAAGGCAATGCAGTGCTACCTGCATCTGTCCACTTTTGATTGAGGTAAGGCGCCCAGTCAACAGAAAACTTAGTTTTAAAGTTGGTCAAGACCGCGTCTTCGTCTGTGTGTTTGCCCGCATCCAAGGCTGCACGGCAGGCTTTGACCATGTCATCGCCCAATGTGTCGCCCAAACCTTGCGCCGCCAAACGGTCGGCAAACAACTTGCGTGTGCCAGGGTGCGCCGTGATTTTCTTGTACATCAAGGGCTGTGTCAGGCTAGGCGTGTCTTGCTCGTTGTGGCCCAATTTACGGAAGCAAATGATGTCCAACACAACGTCTTTGTTGAACGTCATTCGGTATTCCAGCGCAATTTGCGTGGCCAACACAACGGTTTCTGGATCGTCTGCATTGACGTGCAACACAGGCGCCTCCACCATCTTCACGATGTCTGTGCAATACACAGTTGAGCGCATGTCGCGTGGATCGGATGTGGTGAAACCAATTTGGTTGTTGATGATGATGTGCACTGTACCGCCTGTGGAGTAACCACGGGTTTGGGCCAATGCCAAGGTTTCTTGGTTCACGCCTTGACCGGCAAAAGCAGCATCACCGTGCACCAACACGGGCAACACTTGCTTGCCAAGCGGGTCGGCACGACGGTCCATACGGGCGCGCACAGAACCTTCAACCACAGGATTCACAATTTCAAGGTGTGAGGGGTTGAATGCGAGAGACAAGTGAACCGGACCACCCCGAGTGCTGATGTCGGAGCTGAAACCTTGGTGGTATTTGACGTCACCCGCGGGCAGATCTTCAGGCGCTGTGTGATCGAATTCAGCAAACAAATCTTTGGGCAATTTGCCCATGGTGTTCACCAACACGTTCAAACGACCGCGGTGAGCCATGCCGATCACAATTTCTTGAACGCCCTTTTCACCTGCGGCTTGGATCAATTCGTCCATGGCCGCGATGAAGGTCTCGCCGCCCTCCAAAGAGAATCGCTTCTGCCCCACGTACTTGGTATGAAGGAAACGCTCCAAACCTTCTGCTGCTGTTAAGCGATCGAGAATGTGCTTTTTCTGATCTGAGTTGAAGTTGGGCTTGCTGCGAATGCTTTCCAACTTTTGTTGCCACCAACGCTTTTCAGCTTGATCTGTGGTGTACATGAATTCGGCGCCCAAGGTGCCGCAATAAGTTTCGCGCAATGCATTGAGCAATTCGCGCAGGGGCATCGAGTTTTTACCGAAAAACGTGTTGCTGGTGTCGAACACAGTTTCTTGGTCAGCATCGGTGAAACCATAGAAAGAGGGATCAAGGTCCGGAATGTTGGGACGCTCTGTGCGCTTCAAGGGGTCGAGATCGGCCCAGCGTTGCCCCACGTTACGGTAAGCCGCAATCAGTTGCTGTGCGGCTGTGCGTTTGCGCCCCATTTCGGCATCGGCACTGGCCATGACGACTTTGGTGCCACCTTGTTTTGCGCGTTCTGCAAAAGCATTGATCACTGGCAAATGGGGGACGTCTTTGGCGGAAGAGCCATCAACTGCAGGAACGTGTTGCAAGGCGTCGAAGTATTCGCGCCAGCTGTCGGGAACGCTGCCTGGATTGGCCAGGTAGTTCTCGTACATTTCCTCAACGTATGGCGCATTGCCGCCGAAGAGATAGGTGTTGCCTTGGTAGGCGGTGTAGACGGATTTTGTCTCACTCATATTTCGCTGACCTTCGCTCCCCTTCAGGGAACATTAGTTGGTGGATTTACCTTCCGCGACACGGCTGAACCGGTTGGCGGATGCGACTGTGGCATGGGAAGGGCCTAAGTAACTTGCGAATTATCACATCGATTCCTTGTCCGCGGGTGGTTTTTATGTGAAAACGGGGAGAATTTGCATCCTCCCCGTCAGTCACTCGTCAGTTAGGCCCTTTCAGGCTTTCACCAACTCAGAGATTTGAAGCAAGGCTTTCGGGTCGTCCATGGTGGTCAAGTCGCCAGGATCGCGGCCTTCGCAAACCGCTTGAATGGCGCGGCGCAACAACTTACCGCTGCGTGTCTTGGGCAACACCGTCACAAAACGCACGCGCGCGGGTCTTGCAACAGCGCCCAGCGAATTGTCGACCACCTTCATGATTTCACCTTCAAGCTTCAACAATGCCGCAGCATCGTTCAGTAGCGCGCCATCTTTGAGCACCGCAAACGCCATGGCCACTTGGCCTTTGAGGTTGTCTGCAACACCCACCACGGCCACTTCGGCCACTGCGGCATGACCTGAAATACTCTCTTCAATTTCACGTGTTCCTAAGCGGTGACCCGCCACATTGATCACGTCATCCGTACGGCCCAAAATAAAGAAGTAACCGTCTTCATCTTTGATGCCCCAATCGAAGGTGGAGTAAACCATCTTGCCAGGCACTGTTGTCCAATATGTTTTGACAAAACGCTCGTCGTCACCCCAAACCGTTTGCAAACAACCCGGCGGCAGAGGTCCCTCGATGGCGACAACGCCTTTTTGATTGGGCTGGGTCAACTCCTCACCGGTCTGATCGTCCAGCAACTTGACGTCATAACCATAGACCGCCTTGCCAGGCGAGCCAAATTTGCTGGGCGTTTTTTCAACGCCATTGCAAACCGTCAAGATGGGCCAACCCGTTTCGGTTTGCCAATAGTTGTCAATGATGGGTTTGCCAAGGCCTTCAGAGATCCACTTGGCGGTTGGCTCATCCAAGGGCTCGCCCGCCAAGAACAAAGCTTTCAAGCTGGACAAGTCATATTTGCTGAGCAATGCCGGGTCTTGTTTTTTCAGGACGCGAATGGCGGTAGGTGCACTGAACATGACAGTGACTTTGTATTTCTCAACCAAATGCCACCAGATGCCACCGTCTGGCCGTGTAGGCAGGCCTTCGTACATGATGGTGGCCATGCCGCCAATGAGCGGACCATAAATGATGTAACTGTGACCGACAACCCAACCAATGTCGCTGGTACAGAAAAATGTCTCGCCTGGTTGACCACAAAAAATATTGGGAATGCTGGCGGCCAGTGCGACCGTGTAACCACCCGTGTCACGTTGCACGCCTTTTGGCTTGCCTGTTGTGCCCGAGGTGTACAAGGTGTAGCTGGGATGTGTGGCATCGACCCATTCGCATGGCACCACATCGTTCAAATGTTTTTCGCGCAAGTTGGACCACAGCTGGTCACGACCTTCGGTCATGGCCATTTTGGCAAGACCTCGGTCGACCAGCACGACCGCTTCAGGCTTGTGTGAAGACAGGCGAATGGCTTCATCCAACAGCGGTTTGTACTCAACCACCTTACCACCACGAGAACCTGCATCGGCACTCACAATCACTTTGGGACTGGCATCTTCAATGCGTGAGGCCAATGAGCCAGACGCAAAGCCACCAAACACAACCGAATGAATGGCACCAATGCGCGCACAAGCCAACATGGCGAAAGAAGCTTCGGCAATCATGGGCATGTAAATCAAAACACGATCGCCTTTTTTGACACCCAAAGACAAAAGCGAAGCCGCCATGCGTTGCACCTCGGCATGCAGCTGCTTAAAGGTGTAAGTGATTTCTTGATTTGTCTCTGTAGAAATGAAAATCAACGCAGCCTGATCGCCGCGATCGTTCAAATGGCGGTCAACCGCGTTGTGACACAGATTGGTTTCACCCCCCTTGAACCACTTGGCAAAGGGTGGGTTGCTGTAATCGCAAATTTCTTGGGGTGGCTTGTGCCAGTCGATTAGCTGGGCTTGATCAGCCCAAAACGCGTCACGGTCCAGAATGGAACGTTTGTGGAAATCTGCATATTGACCCATGGTGCCTCCTAAAGCCGCTCGATCGCAGCAAGCTGCAATAAATGCAGGCGAGCTTTGGACACACATCAAGTCAGCCGGTCTCGCCTTCTGAATTCATAATTATTCATGAGGGACTTGCGGCAAACTGACTTTAAGTCAGTGCTTTGACCCAAGATTGAACTTCTTTGAAGTCGGGATTCTCAGCAGAGCGTAACCACTCAAAGATCACCATCTCCGTCGTCAGTAACTCAGCGCCCGCGCCGGCCAGTCGGTCAAATGCAGCATCACGGTCTCGATCAGAACGCGATGCGCAAGCATCTGTCACCACCCACACCTCAAATTCGTCTTCCAACAAATCCAATGCTGTTTGAAGCAAGCAGACATGTGCCTCACAACCTGCAATGACCACAGATGGACCTACCTCAGGTTCAACAGGCTTTTGCAAGTGACGTGGCAAGCTTCTGGCATTGCCTTTGGGCACCGCTGGAGCTGGAGGACTCAACCATTCGCCAAGCCCTTCCTCAACGGCACTGAAAGCCATCTTCGACAACACACGATTGCAGTGTTGTCGAATTTCAGGGCTGGTTTCGCCCAAACCAGAAGGATTTTGCTCAGTGGCCCAAATAGGAACCTGGAGAAGTTTGGCCGTTTTGGCCAGCATCTCGGCGCGCTGCCATACGGCCTGCGCATCTTTCATGGCGGGCATCAGTTTAATTTGGTAATCAACCAAAACCAATTGGGAGGCTTCTACTTCTAACAACATGTTGCTTCTTTCTAACGAAAAATGGTCCCCTCGCCGCCACGCTACAAATTTTCAAAGCGCGTTTGAATACCCTTTGAAGGGATTAAACTGAGAGGCTATGAGATGGATTCTATGTGGACTGGCGTTCTTGACAACGGTGGCTGTATCGGCACCCGTTGAAGACGAACTCGACCACTTGCTCAAAGAGCGCGGGTTGATCAATCAAATCACCGACCAATTGTCGCAACAAATATCGAGTCAACTCAGTGGCCCACTGCAAACAGCACGGAGCAACTTTGGTGGCAAAGCATCGGAATTGGTCATTCAAGCCATGGGCTTGCTCGGTGTGCCCTACAAGCGCGGCGGCAGCTCTGAAGAAAAGGGCTTTGATTGCAGTGGTTTTGTTCGCCACATGTTCGAAAAATCTGTGGGTTTGGTGCTGCCCCGAAGGGCCGAAGAACAGGCCAAAGTTACAGAAGAAATCAATCGCAGCGAACTCAAACCTGGCGACTTGGTGTTCTTTAACACCATGAAACGAACTTTTAGCCATGTGGGAATTTATGTCGGTGACGGCAAGTTCATCCACGCCCCCCGGCCTGGAAAATCGGTTCGCGTAGACGACATGCGTGAGGCCTACTGGCAAAAACGCTTCAATGGCGCACGCCGCGTTCAATCAGACAAGTTGCAAACAGAACCTGCACAAAAATGATTCGTGCCTGCCCATGAAAAAACCGCCCTGAGGCGGTTTTTTCATCGAAAGAGCTGACGCTTACTTTTTGGAGGGAGGCAAGTCTGTGCAACTGCCATGGGCAACTTCCGCCGCCATGCCAATGCTCTCGCCTAAAGTGGGGTGTGGGTGAATTGTTTTTCCAATGTCCACGGCATCAGCACCCATCTCGATGGCCAAAGCAATCTCCCCAATCATGTCGCCTGCATGGGTACCAACCATGCCACCGCCCAAAATCTTGCCGTGGCCATGGGCCTCGGGTGAATCGTCGAACAACAACTTGGTGACACCTTCATCACGACCGTTGGCAATGGCGCGGCCAGAAGCCGTCCAGGGGAACAAGCCCTTCTTGACCTTGATGCCTTGTGCTTTGGCTTGGTCTTCCGTCAAACCGACCCAAGCCACTTCGGGATCGGTGTAAGCCACACTCGGAATGACGCGTGCGTTAAATGCACTGGCGGCGAGTTCTTTATTGCCTTGAATTTCACCGGCGATCACTTCGGCCGCCACATGCGCCTCATGCACAGCCTTGTGCGCCAACATGGGTTGACCCACGATATCGCCAATGGCAAAAATGTGGGGCACGTTGGTGCGCATTTGAATGTCCACTGGAATGAAACCACGGTCGGTGACGCTCACGCCCGCTTTGTCAGCTGCAATTTTTTTGCCGTTGGGTGTGCGCCCCACAGCTTGCAAAACCAAGTCATAAACTTGCGGTGCAGGCGCCGCAACGCCCTCCTCTGCGGATTCAAACGTCACTTCAATGCCCGCCTTGGTGGCTTTGGCACCCACGGTTTTGGTTTTGAGCATGATGTTGTCAAAACGATGGGCATTCATTTTTTGCCAGACTTTGACCAAATCACGGTCAGCACCTTGCATCAAACCGTCCATCATTTCAACCACGTCCAGGCGAGCGCCGAGCGTGCTGTAAACGGTCCCCATTTCCAAGCCGATGATGCCACCGCCCAAAATGAGCATGCGCTTTGGCACTTCTTTCAAAGCCAATGCACCGGTGCTGTCGACCACGCGCGGATCGTTGGGCATGAATGGCAGACGAACCGCTTGGCTGCCTGCTGCAATGATGCAGTTCTTGAAAGACACAACTTTTTTGACGCCGGTTTTTTCTTGACCTGTGCCGGTGGTTTCTTCAACGACCACATGATGGGCGCTGACGAATTCACCCACGCCACGAACCGTGGTCACCTTGCGCATCTTGGCCATGGCAGCCAAACCACCGGTCAACTTACCAATGACTTTTTCTTTGTGCGTGCGCAATTTAGCGATGTCTACTTTGGGAGCGCCAAAGTCAACCCCCAGATCGGCCATGTGACTCACTTCGTCCATGACGGCAGCCACGTGCAACAAAGCTTTGGAAGGTATGCAACCCACGTTCAAGCACACACCACCCAAGGTGGCGTAGCGCTCAACAATGACCACTTTAAGGCCTAAATCGGCAGCGCGGAATGCAGCAGAATAGCCACCTGGGCCGGCACCCAAGACCAACAAGTCGCATTCAATGTCAACGGTGCCGCTGTAGGACGATGCGTTGGGAATGCTGACGGCAACGGGTGCAGGCGCTGCTGCTTTAGCTGCAGGAGCGCTGGCTTGAGCAGGTGCCGCAACCGGCGCATCGCTTGCACCAAAAGCTTCGCCTTCTAAAACCAAAACGACAGAGCCCTGCTTGACCTTGTCGCCCAACTTCACTTTAAGTTCTTTGACCACGCCCGCTTGTGAGCAAGGAATTTCCATGGAGGCTTTGTCAGACTCAACGGTGATCAAACTTTGTTCGGCCTTCACCACGTCGCCTACTTTCACCAGCAACTCAATGACTGCCACTTCGTCGAAGTCGCCAATGTCCGGAACTTTGATATCAACTAATGCCATGGTTCAGCCTCTCAAAGAAGAACACGGCGGAAGTCGCCAAGGATTTGACCCAAGTACGCATTGAAGCGAGCGGCAGCTGCACCGTCAATCACGCGGTGATCCCATGTCAAGGACAAAGGCAACATCAAGCGCGGTACAAATTGTTTGCCGTCCCAAACGGGTTCATGCGTGCTTTTGCAAACGCCCAAAATAGCCACTTCAGGTGCATTGATGATGGGCGTGAAATACTTGCCACCAATGCCACCTAAGCTGGAGATGGTGAAGGTTGCGCCTGTCATTTCTGCGGGGCTCAACTTGCCATCACGCGCCTTTTTGGCCAACTCACCCATTTCTTGGCTGATTTGCAAGATGCCTTTTTTGTCGGCATCTCTAATGACTGGAACCATCAAACCATTGGGTGTGTCGGCTGCAAAGCCAATGTGCCAGTAGTTTTTGTAGACCAATGAATCGCCATCCAAAGAGCTGTTGAACTCTGGGTATTTCTTGAGTGCGGCCACACAAGCTTTGATCAAGAAAGCTAACATGGTGACCTTGACGCCAGACTTTTCGTTCTCTTTGTTGGTCGACACACGGAAGGCTTCCAGCTCCGTAATATCGGCATCGTCGTGGTTGGTCACCGCGGGAATCATGATGGCATTGCGCAACAAGTTGGCGCCGCTGATCTTCTTGATGCGGCCCATTTCTTTGCGCTCAATGGGACCAAACTTAGCGAAGTCAACTTTTGGCCATGGGATCAATCCCAATGCAGCGCCATCGCCACCAGCAGGCGCTTTGGCTGCTTGTGCTTTGGTTTGAGTGGCGCCGGCCATCACCGATTTAGTGAAGGCTTGAACGTCGTCTTGGGTAATGCGACCTTTGGGGCCATTGCCTTTGACTTCTTCCAAAGGCACGCCCAACTCACGCGCAAACTTGCGCACGGAAGGCGATGCGTGAGGCAAGCCTAAAGTGGATGCGCCAGGATTGTGAGCAGGCGCGGTAGTTGCTGCAACAGCTGTTGCAGTCACAACTGCAGGCGCAGAGGCTGCTGCAGGCGAAGGCGAAGGCGCACTGGCAGCAACCGCCACCGGTGCAGCAGCAACGCTGCCTTCCAAAATGGCCAGCAAGTCACCGATGTTGACCTTGTCACCAATTTTGACTTTCAACTCTTTCAATACACCGGCGGCCGAAGATGGAATCTCCATCGCAGCTTTGTCCGATTCCACCGTGATGAGCGATTGCTCCATCTTGATGGCATCACCGGGTTTGACGAAAATTTCAATAACGGCAACGTCTTTGAAATCGCCAATATCAGGGATGTGAACTTCGACGGGGCCGATGGCTGCAGGTGCCGAAGCAGCAGGTGCAGCAACGGGTGCTGCTGCAGGTGCCGCTGCAGTTGCTACGGCTGGTGCGCTAGCAGGTGCAGCGGTGGCAGCCGGGGCAGCAGCAACTTCCCCACTGGCCTCCACCATCAATACCACCGAGCCTTGTTTGACTTTGTCGCCCAACTTCACGCGCAGTTCTTTCACCACGCCTGCTGTTGAAGATGGAATTTCCATCGATGCTTTGTCAGATTCAACGGTAATCAAGGACTGCTCGGACTTCACGGTGTCACCCACCTTGACCAACAGTTCAATGACGGCCACTTCATCGAAATCACCGATGTCTGGAACTTTGACTTCTACCAATGCCATGTGTGTCTCCAAATCTTTTTGATCAAGCGTACAAAGGATTGACCTTGTCGGTCTTGATGCCATATTGCTTCAAAGCTTCTGCAACTTTGGCAACTGGCACGGCGCCCTCTTCGCTCAATGCTTTGAGTGCGGCCACAACGATGTAATGGCGGTTGATTTCAAAGTGCTCGCGCAATTTGCTGCGGAAATCGCTGCGACCAAAACCATCGGTGCCCAGCACTTTGTAAGTGCGGCCCTTTGGAATGAAGGAGCGAATTTGCTCGGCGTAGTTTTTCATGTAGTCGGTGGACGCAATGACGGGGCCGTCGTGCTTGGCCAACTGTTGCGCCACAAATGGCACACGCGGTGTTTCCAGCGGGTGAAGCATGTTGAAACGATCTGCATCTTGGCCATCGCGCGTCAATTCGTTGAAGCTTGGGCAGCTCCACACGTCAGCGGCAATGCCCCAGTCTTTGGCCAGTAACTCTTGTGCCGCCAATGACTCACGCAAAATAGTGCCAGAGCCCATCAGCTGAACGCGTGTTTTGTTCTTGCCGCCAGCTTTGCACAAGTACATGCCTTTGATGATTTGCTCTTCCGTACCCGCAGTCAGGCCAGGCATGGCGTAGTTTTCATTCAACAAAGTGAGGTAGTAGAAAACGTTGTCTTGCTTTTCCACCATGCGCTTGAGGCCATGGTGCAAGATGACGCCGACTTCGTGTGCGAAGGTGGGGTCGTAGCTGATGCAATTAGGGATGGTGCCAGCCAAGATGTGGCTGTGACCGTCTTCGTGCTGCAAACCTTCGCCGTTCAATGTGGTGCGGCCTGATGTGCCACCCAACAAGAAACCACGTGCTTGCATGTCGCCTGCAGCCCAAGCCAAGTCGCCAATGCGCTGGAAACCAAACATGGAGTAATACACATAGAACGGCACCATGATGCGGTTGCTAGTGGAGTAGCTTGTAGCTGCTGCAATCCAGCTCGACATACCGCCCGCTTCGTTAATGCCCTCTTGCAAAATTTGGCCGGCTTTGTCTTCCTTGTAGTACATCACTTGGTCTTTGTCGACTGGCGTGTACTGCTGACCTGCAGGGTTATAAATACCGACCTGGCGGAACAAACCTTCCATACCAAAGGTACGGGCTTCGTCCACCAAAATAGGCACCACACGTGGGCCCAATGCCTGGTCACGCAACAGTTGCGTGAGGAAGCGAACGTAGGCTTGTGTGGTGGAAATTTCGCGGCCTTCAGCGGTGGGCTCCATCACGGACTTGAACACATCCAAAGCTGGCACGGTGAAGCTTTCGTCTGCTTTGGTACGGCGATGTGGCAAGTAACCGCCCAAGGCTTGGCGACGCTCATGCAAGTACTTCATTTCAGGCGTGTCGTCTGCCGGTTTGTAGAACGGCACTTTGGCCAATTCGCTGTCAGGCACTGGAATGTTGAAGCGATCGCGCATGTAGCGGATGTCTTCGTCTGTCAGTTTTTTGGTTTGGTGGACGTTGTTTTTGCCTTCGCCTGCCTTGCCCATGCCAAAACCTTTCACAGTTTTGATCAGCAAGACCGTTGGTTGGCCTGTGGTGTTCACAGCCTGGTGATAGGCTGCGTATACTTTTTGTGGATCGTGACCACCACGCTTCAAGGCCCAAATTTCGTCGTCGCTCATGTGGGCGACCATCTCTAAGGTGCGTGGGTCACGGCCAAAGAAATGTTTGCGCACGTAAGCACCATCGTTGGCTTTGAACGCTTGGAAGTCACCGTCCAAGGTGTCCATCATGATCTTGCGCAGCGCACCGTCTTTGTCACGTGCCAGGAGCTTGTCCCATTCGCTGCCCCACAAAAGCTTGATCACATTCCAGCCTGAACCGCGGAATTCGCCTTCAAGTTCTTGCACAATTTTGCCGTTGCCACGCACGGGACCATCCAAGCGTTGCAAGTTGCAATTGACCACGAAGATCAAATTGTCGAGTTTTTCACGAGCAGCCAAACCAATGGCCCCCAAAGATTCCACCTCGTCCATCTCACCGTCACCACAGAACACCCACACTTTGCGGTTTTCTGTGTTGGCAATACCGCGGGCATGCAAATACTTCAAAAAGCGCGCTTGGTAGATGGCCATCAACGGGCCAAGTCCCATGGAGACTGTAGGGAACTGCCAGAACTCTGGCATCAACTTGGGGTGTGGGTAGCTGGACAAACCGTTGCCATCCACTTCTTGGCGGAAGTTAAGCAACTGCTCTTCTGTGAGGCGGCCTTCCAAATAGGCACGGGCATACACGCCTGGCGAAACGTGACCCTGAATGTACAAACAATCGCCACCGTGATTTTCACTTTCAGCGTGCCAGAAGTGATTAAAACCTGCACCAAACATGTGAGCCAAGGACGCAAAAGAGCCAATGTGACCGCCTAAGTCGCCCCCATCTTCCGGATTGTGACGGTTGGCCTTGACCACCATCGCCATGGCGTTCCAGCGCATGTAAGCACGCAGGCGCTCTTCAATTTCAATGTTGCCAGGACAATGTGCTTCTTGATCGGGCTCAATGGTGTTCACATAACCTGTGTTGGCAGAGAACGGCATGTCAATGCTGCTCTCGCGCGCATGTTCGAGCAGTTGCTCCAACAAGAAGTGCGCACGCTCGCCACCTTCTTTTTCAATCACGGCGGACAAAGCGTCCATCCATTCGCGGGTTTCTATGGCGTCCATGTCTGAGAGGACGTTATTTGGCTGAACGGCTGACATGTTTGTCTCCTTTGTAGGCCGTGGTTGATCTATTTTTTCGAAATTCTCGCACAAAGCTTAAAAAATTTCAAATGGTGCCTTTTAATTTTGCATTGTGAAATTTAAAGAAAAGCGATTCCCCTAAACTCAGGGGCATGAAGTCGCACAACATATCCCAAGCCCTGATGGCGATGAAACCCATGTCCTGGTGGCGTCGGTGGTGGAAGCGCCAGAACGCAGTAAGGCAAGATCGATTTGCGAGTTTGGCCCCAGTAGCCTCTGTTTTATTATTTTTCAGCGCCATTGTCTTTTCTTTTTGGTACTTGCGGGTAGAGGAAATTGACCGTGAACAGGAAGCGGTCAAACGCGACGTTGAATACAGTCAGCAACGGCTACGTCTGCGTTTGTTGGAACGCCAAGAACAAATCATGCGACTGGCAAGGGATGCATCCAACAAGGATGTAGACATCAAAGAATTCGGTCGACGAGCCGAGTCTTTGGTCATGAAGAATCCAGAACTTCAAACCTTGGCGTGGGTCGATGACAAACGAAAAATCGTCGCAAGCCAGACCGCGCCAAGCGTCCTGGTCAGCCAAAAATGGCGTGTCGGTGAAACATTGAAGTGGGGAGAGTCAGAAAACAGCTACAGCCTCGCCCGTGACTTGATGCAGCCGGTTTATTCGCAAGAAGACGATGGCAGTCTGTCGATTGGCAGTCCTGGCGCTGGCCAGGAAAACTATGCGCGCAATGTGGTGCTGCAACTGCACACCCCACTCACCAATGCCCAAGGCCGCTTCAATGGCGTTGTGATGGCAGAGTATGCGGTTGAGAGTCTCCTGCGCTACGGTGTTCCCACGGAAATATTGGCCAAATACGCTGTCTCATTGTTAGACAGCGACGGCAATTTGATCGCCGGCCAGTCCATCCCCAAACGCATGAGTTTCTGGAGTTTTTTACCCGGCATCTCGGGGCAAAACAACGAATATGAAGTGCCCGTTTCACCCGTAGGCAATGGGCTGGTTTTGCGCGCTCAAACTTGGAAAACATCGCAAGACTTGGTGGGCAGCGGTCTGTTCTGGTTGGTCAGCTCCTTGAGTTTGCTCACCGCCTGGATGTTGATCGGCAATTGGCGTCACACCCGCAAGCGTCAACAAACGCAAAAAGAACTGATCGCAGAAACCAATTTCAGACGTGCCATGGAAAACTCCATGTTGACCGGCATGCGCGCACTCGACCTGGAGGGGCGAATCACTTATGTTAATTTGGCGTTCTGTCAAATGACTGGATGGCAGGAAAATGAATTGATTGGGGCTGTGGCCCCTTTTCCCTACTGGCCTGACGAGGACAGGGAACAGTTGATGACACGGCTTGAAGAGGAAATGAGCGGCAAACAAACGCCTGGCGGCTTTCAAGTCCGCGTTAAGCGCAAAAACAACAGCATCTTTGATGCGCGCTTGTATGTCTCGCCCCTCATTGATGCCGTGGGACAGCAAACCGGCTGGATGACGTCGATGACTGACATCACCGAACCCAATCGCGTACGAGAACAATTGGCCGCGTCGTATGAACGGTTCACCATCGTGTTGGAAGCGCTGGACGCGTCAGTCTCAGTGGCACCTTTGGGCCGCGCTGAGTTGCTGTTTGCCAACAAACTGTATCGCCAATGGTTTGGCACCGACACCCAAGGCCATTTAGGTTTGGTAGAAAAAGCCGGCATGCTGGACATTCGAAACGCTGAGATGGAAATGGACGATGTCGATGCTTTGGCAGGTTTGCCCACTGAAAGTTTCACCGTGGCCCCAGCTGAGCGCGCTGAAATTTACGTGGCCCACCTCGACAAGTGGCTCGAAATTAGAACCCGTTACATCCACTGGGCAGACGGTCGATTGGCGCAACTGGTCATTGCCACCGACATTACGGCCAGAAGACAAGCAGAGGAGCTGGCTGCGCAACAAGCAGAACGTGCCCAAAACGCCAGCCGTTTAATCACCATGGGAGAAATGGCGTCCAGCGTGGCGCACGAGCTGAATCAACCCTTGACAGCCATTACCAATTACTGCAACGGCATGCTGTCACGCATCAAAGCCCAGCAAATGGAAGAGAAAGACCTGATTTGGGCTTTGGAAAAAACCGCCCACCAAGCGCAGCGGGCAGGTCAAATCATCCACCGCATCAGGTCATTTGTAAAACGCAGTGAGCCCAACCGCGCAGATTCTGACGTTTTAACCATGGTCAATGAAGCCGTTGAGCTGGCCGAAATTGAGCTTCGCCGTCGCAACGTGCGACTGTCCCACTATGTAGCCTCCCGCCTGCCCAAACTCCAAGTTGACCCCATCCTGATTGAACAGGTGATGGTCAATTTGATGAAAAATGCTGCGGAATCCATAGACAATGCCGAGCGCCCGGTCGGCCAACGCCATGTTGAGTTACGCGTGGTTCCCAAGCTGGTTGACCAGCAAAACACCGTGCATTTCTCTGTGTCAGACACCGGCCGTGGCCTGCCGCCTGAAGTGATGGACCGCCTTTATGAGGCGTTCTTCTCGACCAAGGCCGAGGGCATGGGCATTGGCCTGAATTTATGCCGAACCATTGTCGAGTCCCATCAGGGCCGAATTGCCGCTGAGAACCTCTACAATGCCGACGAAGTTGTTGGATGTTGTTTTTCCTTCTGGATTCCATCCGGTGGGAATACATTGAATTGATTTAGTAACCCTGGTACCCCTCATGAGTTTGATACCCAAAAAAGGCACTGTTTACGTTGTTGACGACGACGAGGCCGTTCGCGATTCACTGCAGTGGCTCTTAGAGGGCAAAGATTACCGCGTCAGGTGCTTCGATTCTGCAGAATCTTTCCTCAGCCGTTACGACCCCCGCGAAGTCGCTTGCCTCATTGTGGACATTCGAATGGGCGGCATGACGGGCCTTGAGCTGCAAGACAAATTGGTTGAGCGCCGCTCTCCTTTACCCATCGTGTTCATCACAGGTCACGGCGACGTGCCCATGGCGGTCAACACCATGAAAAAAGGGGCCATGGACTTTATTCAAAAGCCTTTCAAAGAGGATGATTTGGTGAGTTTGGTTGAGCGCATGTTGGACAGTGCGCGTGAGTCTTTCTCGGACTACCAAAATGCCGCCAACCGAGACGCCTTGTTGTCCAAACTCACAGGCCGTGAATCTCAAGTGCTTGAGCGCATTGTGGCGGGCCGATTGAACAAACAAATTGCCGACGACTTGGGCATCAGTATCAAAACTGTTGAAGCGCACCGAGCCAATATCATGGAAAAACTGAACGCCAACACGGTGGCCGATTTGCTCAAGATTGCATTGGGACAAAACGCGCCAAAATCCTAAAGGCCCACAAACCAAACCAACGCCCGTGATTTTTCAACTCGCGGGCGTTTTTACTTCACGCATCCCAATTTACTCTCGCGAGACTCACCATGACCGCCCAACGCATTGACGGCAACGCCCTGTCCCAACAATTACGCGCAGATGTTGCAGCACGCACCCTCGCTCTGAAGGCCAAAGGCATCACACCTGGTTTGGCCGTGGTATTGGTGGGCGACAACTCGGCCAGCCAGGTCTACGTGCGCAACAAGGTCAAAGCCTGCCAAGACAGCGGCCTGCATTCGGTTTTGGAAAAATACCCCGACACCCTGTCCGAGGCCGAGTTGCTGGCCCGTGTGCATGCACTCAACAATGACGCCACCATTCACGGCATCTTGGTTCAACTGCCCTTGCCTGCGCACATAGATGCGCAAAAAGTCATCGAAGCCATTTCGCCAGCCAAAGATGTCGACGGCTTTCACATTGCCAGTGCTGGCGCCCTCATGACCGGCATGCCTGGCTTTTGGCCATGCACGCCATACGGCTGCATGAAAATGCTCGAGAGCATCGGCTACGACCTCAAAGGCAAACACGCTGTGGTCATTGGCCGAAGCAACATTGTGGGCAAGCCCATGGCCATGATGCTTTTACAAAAAAATGCAACCGTTACCATTTGCCACAGTGCCACCCAAGACCTCAAGGCCATGACGCTTCAGGCCGATGTCATTGTGGCAGCCGTTGGCAAACGAAACGTATTGACAGCAGACATGGTCAAGCCAGGTGCTGTGGTGCTTGACGTCGGCATGAACCGCAACGACGAAGGCAAACTGTGCGGCGATGTGGACTTTGCTGGCGTAGCACAAGTTGCCAGCTACATCACACCCGTTCCAGGCGGCGTCGGGCCCATGACCATCACCATGTTGTTGGTCAACACTTTAGAAGCTGCTGAACGCATGGCGGCTTGATTTCAAACTCACGATTTCCCCCTCTTCATGACATCCACATCCCACGCTTCCAATCCATTGCTTCAGCCCAGTGGCTTACCCCTATTTGACCAAATCAAACCAGAACATGTCCGCGTCGCTGTTGACGTTTTATTGGCATCAGCCTCTGAAGCGCTCGAAACCGTCACTGCGCCAGAGTTTCCCGCTGAGTGGCTCGCCATCGCCAAAGTACTGGACGTCACCACAGAGCGCCTAAGCAGTGCGTGGGGTGCCGTCAGCCATTTAAACAGCGTCGCAGACACACCTGAGCTGCGTGCAGCCTACAACGACGCTCTGCCCAAAGTGACTGAATTCTGGACACGCTTGGGCTCTGATGAACGCTTGTACGCAAAATACAAAGCCGTCAAGCCCGACACTTTGGACGCAGCTCAGAAGCAAGCTTTGAAAAATGCGTTACGCAACTTTGTGCTGGGTGGCGCCGAGCTTCAAGGTGACGCCAAATCTCGCTACGCCGCCATCCAAGAACGCATGGCCGAGCTGAGCCAAAAATTCAGCGAAAACGCGTTAGACGCCACCGACAAGTTTGCACTCTACGTCGAAAAAGATGCCCTCGAAGGCGTCCCCGAAGATGTTCAAAACACAGCCCGCGCAGCCGCAGAAAAAGAAGGCAAGCCTGGCTACAAACTGACGCTGAAGATGCCCTGCTACTTGCCTGTGATGCAATTTGCTAGCAGCAGCGATTTGCGCCAACAACTGTACCGCGCCTACGTGACGCGGGCCTCCGACCAGGCCAACGCAGAATTTGCAGCACTCGACAACAGCGCGCTCATTCGAGAGATTTTGCAATTGCGCCAGGAAGAAGCCCAGTTGTTGGGTTTTCAAAACTTTGCTGAGGTGTCCGTGGCCACAAAGATGGCCGACTCTCCTGCCAAAGTGATTTCTTTTTTGCGCGATCTGGCGCAACGTGCCCGACCCTTTGCAGAACAAGACTTGAGCGACATGCGTCAATTTGCAGCCAACCAATTGGGTTTGCAAAACCCGCAAGCCTGGGACTGGCCTTACATCGGTGAAAAACTCAAAGAGGCGCGCTACAGCTTCAGCGAGCAAGAAGTCAAACAGTACTTCACGGCCCCCAAAGTTTTGCAAGGTCTGTTCAAGATCATCGAGACCTTGTTTGAGGTCAGCATCCGTGAAGACCAAGCGCCGATCTGGCATGCGGCAGTTGGCTTTTATCGAATTGAACGCAATGGCCAACTGGTCGGTCAGTTTTACCTAGACCCGCCCGCTCGCGCGGGCAAGCGTGGTGGCGCATGGATGGACGATGTGCGCGCCAGATGGCTGAGGCCCGATACCCAACAACTGCAAACACCCGTGGCCCATTTGGTTTGCAACTTTGCAGAAGGCGTCGATGGCCAACCGCCCTTGCTCACGCATGACGATGTCATCACTTTGTTCCACGAGTTTGGTCATGGCCTGCATCACATGCTCACACAGGTGAACGAACGTGATGTGTCCGGCATCAGTGGTGTGGAATGGGATGCTGTTGAGCTGCCAAGCCAGTTCATGGAAAACTTCTGCTGGGAATGGTCTGTACTCAAGCACATGACAGCGCACGTCCAAACTGGTGAAACCTTGCCGCGCGAACTGTTCGACAAAATGGTAGCAGCCAAGAACTTCCAAAGTGGTCTGCAAACTTTGCGCCAAATTGAATTTGCTTTGTTGGACATGTTGCTGCACAGCGAACACAAGCCGCAAGACGATTTCATGCCAGTTCTGCGCGCTGTGCGCGCCGAGGTGGCCGTGATTCAGCCGCCCGAATTTAACCGCATGGCACACACTTTCAGTCATATTTTTGCAGGTGGCTATGCGGCAGGCTACTACAGCTACAAATGGGCAGAAGTGTTGTCTGCCGATGCCTACGCTGCATTTGAAGAAACGGCCTTACCCGATGGTTCGCCCAATTTGGAAACAGGCAGACGCTACCGTGAGGCCATTTTGGAGGCTGGCGGTAGCCGCCCGGCTTTGGCTTCTTTTGTGGCCTTTAGAGGGCGTGAGCCCTCGTTGAATGCGCTGCTTCGCCATCAAGGCATGACAGCGCCTCTGGCTTAAAACTTCAGCGTTTTCACACCTTCAGAGGTGCCCAACAAACACACTTGGGCCTTCTGATAGGCAAACACACCCACCGTGACCACGCCGGGCCATTGGCTCACTTCTGCTTCAAAAGACACCGGGTCTGATATGGTCAACCCCTTCACATCAATGATGTGCTGTCCATTGTCAGTAACCAAGGGTTGGCCATCCTTGAAACGGACTTGCGCTTGGCCACCCATCTTGGCAAATTGGGCCATGATGCGCGCACTGGACATGGGAATGACTTCGACTGGCAAGGGAAATGCACCCAAGTCTTTGACCAATTTAGATTCATCGGCAATGCACACAAACATTTTGGATTGCGCTGCCACAATTTTTTCACGCGTGAGAGCAGCACCACCACCCTTGACCATGTGCCCATGGCCATTGATTTCATCGGCACCATCAATGTAAACAGCCAACTCGGCCACCTCGTTGCTGTCGAACACAGGAATGCCCAAAGCCTTTAAGCGTGCAGTAGAAGCCTCCGAGCTAGACACGGCACCCTTGATTTGATCCTTCATCGACGCGAGGGCATCGATGAATTTATTCACCGTAGAGCCAGTACCCACGCCCACGATTTGACCTGGAACCACATATTGCAGAGCGGCTTGGCCGACCAATGCTTTCAATTCGTCTTGATTCATATACTTTTTTGAGACAATGCTTGTACTGAACGAGATTATCCAATGTCCCTGAACCTTTACGCCCTCGCCCGTCCATTTTTATTCAGCCTCGATCCCGAGGCTGCACACGACCTCACCCTCAATCAATTGGCGGCCACACAGAATACATTCATGGACCGTGCATATCGCCAACCCTGGATTGCCAACCCTGTCCAACTGGCTGGGCTCACATTTCCCAACCGTGTGGGCATGGCCGCAGGCCTCGACAAAAACGCCCGCTGCATTGACGGCCTTGGCGCCATGGGATTTGGTTTTGTGGAGGTTGGCACTGTCACACCACTGCCACAACCCGGCAACGACAAGCCCCGCATGTTCCGCTTGCCAGAGGCCAAAGCCCTCATCAACCGGTTGGGATTCAACAACGACGGCCTTGAAGCCTTTGTGGCCAACGTCAAAAAATCCAAATTTCGCAGTCAAGGTCGCTTGCTGGGCTTGAACATTGGCAAAAATGCCGCCACACCCATCGAGCGCGCAACAGACGACTACCTTATTGGCCTCAGTGGCGTGTACGAGCACGCAGACTACGTCACCGTCAACATCTCCAGCCCCAACACCAAAAACTTGCGTACGTTGCAAACAGACGAAGCCCTGGACCAACTGCTGTCGACATTGAACGAACGCAAGCAAGCCTTGGCCGAAAAGTACCAAAAACGAGTTCCCGTTTTTCTCAAAATTGCCCCCGACTTGGACGACGAGCAAGTGGCCGTCATTGCCAGCAGCTTGATCAAACACCAAATGGATGGTGTCATCGCCACCAACACCACCTTGTCACGCGAGGCCGTCAAAGGCATGCCACACTGCGATGAAATGGGGGGTCTGTCAGGCGCGCCTGTTTTGGCAGGCAGCAACCGCGTCATTCGTTTGTTAAGACAGCACTTGGGCGCACAATTTCCCATCATTGGTGTTGGCGGCATCATGAGCGGCTACGACGCTGTCAGCAAAATAGAAGCAGGTGCCGATGTGGTTCAAATCTACACGGGCCTCATTTACAAAGGCCCCGCCTTGGTACATGAAGTAGCCCAAGCCTTGCACCAATTGGACAAAGTTTGAAAGCACGCGCGTTGCTTACACATGCTGAAGCAATGCCCATACCCGATCGGCAATGGCCATCGAGCTGGTCAGGCCTGGCGATTCAATGCCCAGCAAATGAACCAAGCCCTTCACACCATGGGCCTGCGGGCCCATGATGCAAAAATCGGCGGCAGCCTCAGAGGGTGCATTGATCTTGGGACGGATGCCTGCATAAGACGCCAATAAAGCGCCGTCCTTCAAGCCGGGCCAGTACTTGCGTACTTCTGCATAAAAAGCATCTCCTCGGCGTGGATCAACCAAAAGTTGATCGGGGGAGTCAACCCATTCGACATCGGGGCCAAACTTGGCTTGTCCTGCCATGTCCAGCGTCAAATGCACGCCCAAGCCGGCCGCCTCAGGCACTGGATAAATCAAGTGAGAAAAAGGAGACTTGCCAGACAGACTGAAATAGTTGCCTTTGGCGTAATAAGCCTTGGGCAATCCATTGGTTTTCATGCCTGTGAATTTTTGAGCGACATTGGGGGCCGTCAAACCCGCCGCATTGACAACGCGTTGCGCCAACAATTCAGTGCCATCGCGCGTGCGAACCACAAAGCGCGTTGTACCCTTATCTTCCCCTGGAACAACTTGCGCCGATTCAAAGCAGGCATTGAGGGCCAACAGGCCACCCGCGTTTTCAAAATCGCCTAGGTAACTCAGCATGAGTGCATGACTGTCCACAATGCCCGTACTGGGCGACCACAAGGCAGCATCACATTGCAATGCGGGCTCTAACGCTTTTGCCTCCGCCTGGGTCAGTAAACACAGCGCATCCGCCCCAGTCAAGCCATTGAGGGCAGCCTTTGCTTGAATGGCAGAAAGTTGAGCGACCTGATCGGATGAGGTTGCCACAATCAATTTGCCACATTGCTTGTGCGCAACGCTTCGTTCTTGGCAGTAGGCATACAGCTGCTGACGACCCTGCACACACAACTGTGCTTTAAGGGAACCCGCCGGGTAATAGATGCCTGCGTGAATGACTTCGCTGTTGCGAGAACTGGTGCCTGTACCAAAGGCATCGGCCGACTCCAACAGCAACACTTCCTGACCATCCAGTGCCAAGCGACGGGCGACTGCCAGCCCCACGACACCGGCACCAATGACCACTGTTTGAATTGCATCCATTTTTTACTTTGACCTTCTTGATTTGAGACATGCGCTCAACCAGGCAGTATTTTCGCTGACACCCGCACGACAGTTCAATGAGGCATTTGAGGGCACACTTTTGATTTTTGGGACAAATCCCATTCCATCAAGGAGACACATGAACCTGTTCAACCTCAGCGGCAAAGTGGCCATCGTCACAGGTGCCAGCCGCGGCATTGGCCGATCGATCGCATTTCAGTTGGCACGTGCTGGCGCCAAAGTGGTGGTGTCAAGCCGCAAACTCGACGCGTGTGAGGCCGTGGTCAAAGAAATTCAGGCAGAAGGCGGCACCGCCATGGCCATCAGCGCCAGCATCGCCGTGAAAGAACAACTGCAAGCCCTGGTTCAACAAACACAGCAAACTTGGGGCCCCATCGACATTTTGGTTTGCAACGCCGCCAGCAACCCCTATTACGGCCCCGCAACTGGCATGAGCGACGAGATTTTCAGCAAGGTGATGCACAACAATGTGCTTTCCAGTGCGTGGCTGTGCAACATGGTTTATCCAGACATGAGACAACGCAAAGACGGGGCCATTGTATTGGTGTCCTCCGTGGGTGGATTGCACGGCTCATCTGTCATTGGCGCCTACAACATCTCCAAAGCAGCCGACATGCAACTGGCACGTAACCTGGCAGTGGAATGGGGTCCTGACAACATTCGTGTCAACTGCATTGCGCCCGGTTTAATTCGCACAGACTTTGCCAAAGCGCTGACAGACGACCCCGTGAAAGCAGGCATGGTTGAAAACGAAACACCCTTGCGACGCATTGGTGAGCCCGATGACATTGGCGGTATTGCCGTGTTGTTGGCCAGTGCGGCCGGCAAATACATCACAGGCCAAACGATCGTGGCCGACGGCGGCATGATGATTCGTTAAGGGCCTAAATAAAAACAGCCCCGAGGGGCTGTTTTTATATCCGAAATTCAAGTCAGACTTAGTGAGACTTGCACATTAAAGCATCAAGCGAAGTTGGCTTCAACGAAAGACCAGTTCACCAACTTGTCCAAGAAAGTCTCCACAAACTTAGGACGCATGTTGCGGTAGTCAATGTAGTAGGCATGTTCCCAGACGTCCACAGTCAACAAGGCTTTGTCGGCCGTTGTCAAAGGTGTGCCTGCAGCGCCCATGTTAACGATGTCAACGCTGCCGTCGGCCTTTTTAACCAACCATGTCCAGCCTGAACCGAAGTTGCCAACGGCGCTTTTCACGAAAGCTTCTTTGAAAGCAGCGTAAGAACCAAATTTGGCATTGATAGCAGCAGCCAATGCACCAGTGGGTTCGCCACCGCCATTGGGCTTCATGCAGCTCCAGAAGAAGGTGTGGTTCCAAATTTGAGCGGAATTGTTGTAGATGCCACCACTGGATTTTTTGATGATTTCTTCCAAAGACATTGATTCAAATTCAGTGCCTTTTTGCAAGTTGTTCAAATTCACAACGTAAGCATTGTGGTGCTTGCCGTGGTGGAATTCCAAGGTTTCTTGGCTGTAGTGCGGAGCCAATGCGTCGATGGCATAAGGCAGTGCTGGCAGGGTGTGTTCCATGTGATCCTCGTTAAAGTGCAATAAAAATCAAAGGACTATTGTAGGTTGATCGGCCCCGTTTGTCAGAAACCCTGGGGCAATAGTCTTAGACCCTTGAGGGTTGCCTGAAATTGGCCATTTAACGGGTCGCTTTAACCTGCAAGTCCACTTGCCCATCGGCCAATGTGGCCGTGACTTTTTGCGCAACTTCAAAGTCGCCTGTTTTGGTCAAGGCCTTACCGCGCTCATCTGTCAGCCATGCATAGCCACGGTCTAGCACCAAGCGCGGGTCTAACAAACCGAGCCTTGTGTCTAAATTGTGCAACGTCTGCTGCCTGTCATGTTCAAACTGCTGACGTGCCCGAGGCAAGGCCTCGGCCAAACGCTGCAGCTTTTGCTCATTGCGTTGCACTTGTGATTTCAGGCTAAATTTCAAGGCCTGCGACAAACGCGTCAGCCGACTGCCTTGATCACTCAGACGTGAAGAAGGTCGTCCCAGGCGCCCTGCAATCCAATCTAGCCGCTGGCTCATTCTGTCGACCGACTGATTGAGTCCGTCTTCAAGGGCCCCTTGGTAAGACGCTAGATCGTCCAGTAACTGTGCGCGCTCGGTGGCCACCAGTTCAGCTGCGGCTGTAGGGGTGGGTGCCCTTAAATCAGCCGCAAAATCGCTGAGGGTGAAATCTGTCTCATGGCCCACGCCCGACACAATCGGAATGGGACACGAGGCAATCGCGCGCACCAAGGCCTCGTCATTGAAGGCCCATAAGTCCTCCATAGAGCCGCCACCTCGAACCATCAAAATAACATCAATGGCCAAGCCATGGGGTGCTGTTGGCGAGCCAGGCCCTTGCCAACCCACCAAATGGTGAAGGCTTTTCAGCAGCTCTTGGGGTGCGTTGGCGCCTTGGACAGATGCGGGCGCCAAGATCACAGGAATGTGCGGTACACGTCGCTGCAAAGCAGTGGCCACATCGTGCAGTGCGGCAGCGCCCAAAGAGGTGATCAGGCCAATGGCTCGGGGTTGGGCCGGAATGTCTTGCTTGCGAGCGCCATCAAACAAACCTTCCGCTTCAAGCGTGGCTTTGAGCCTCAGAAACTGTGCGAACAGATCGCCTTGCCCTGCCCGCTGCATGCTGTCCACAATCAGTTGTAAGTCGCCCCTGGCTTCATAGACGCCCAATTTGCCACGGACCTCCACCAACTCACCGTCTCGGGGCATGAAACCCAAAGCACTGGCAGCACGTTTGAACATGGCGCAGCGAATCTGACCGCTGCCATCTTTGAGGTTGAAATAACAATGGCCACTGGCAGCGCGGGAAAAGCCCGAGATCTCGCCCTTGACCGCAACGGGATTGAAACGCGCATTCAAAGTGTCTGCAATTGCAAGGCACAAAGCACCAACAGACCACACACGTGGCTCAGAATCTACTCGCATCAGGAAAGAGCCTTATTTATTGGGGTTTGCAGCATCATTTTCAAAGCCAAGCCAATGTTTTCAATGTCAAAGAGTCCACAGCTTTGTCATTGCAGGCCTGCAGAAGGCACTGCGTGCCACACAAGCGCATACATTCACATAAACCCTTGATTTCATTGAATAAAAATTTGTACAAAAAAGTAGCACCGCAGCAAAATTCAGGATTCATGCGCCTTGCGGGCGTATTGAGGCAGGGTTCTTCACAAAGTTATCCACAGAATTGAAGAACAATTCCATCGGCCATAATCAAAACTGAATCCAGAAGTAGAAAGATTGATTTTGTTAAGCATCATACAAGCCGCAGGCTGGCCTATCTGGCCCCTGATTCTCTGCTCCATTTTTGCGCTCGCCATTATTTTTGAGCGGGTGTATGCGCTGCAGACCCGTAAAGTGTTGCCTGCCAACGCCCTCAATGTGGCCATTGAAAGCACGCGCCAAGGTTTCCCCTCAGATCTGCGCATCCAAGAGTTGGCTCGCCTTGGTTCTGTGGGGCCGGTGTTTGCAGCCGGCCTCCAAACCCTGGCACTCAACCCCTCCGCCAGTCACCAAGATGTGCGAGAAAGCATGGAAATGGAGGGTCGCATGGCGGCGCAAGGCCTCGAGCGATACCTGACTGCCTTGGCCACCTTGGCATCCGCATCCCCTTTGTTGGGTTTGCTGGGCACGGTCATTGGCATGATCGAAATTTTTGGTTTGCAAGCACCCGGCCAACAACAACCTGTCGAACTGGCGCATGGCATTTCCGTCGCTTTGTACAACACCGCATTGGGCTTGTTGGTGGCCATCCCTTGCCTCATGGCATGGCGTTTTTTCAAAGCCAAGGTCGATCGCTTGGTTTTGCAAATGGAATGGGCCTCAGAGCAATTCGCAAGGCATTTGGCCGCCATGCGCGACTGACATCGTCAAAGGCTCATTTTGAAATTCAAAACCAACGCACCTGCCGAGCCCGACATCAACTTGATACCTTTCATTGATGTCTTGCTGGTCATCGTCATTTTCCTGATGCTTACGACCACATGGTCCAAATTCAATGAAATGAGTTTGAGTTTGCCGACAGCCAACGAAGCACAAGCGCCTGGCGCACCGCAAACATGGGTCGTGTCGATCAACGCACAGGGCTTGTATGCCGTCAATGGCGCCCGACTCGAAGGCCGTGCCCCTCAAGATTTAAGCTTGGCCCTCAGCAGCATGAACAAAACAGACGTCACCCTGTTAATCAAAGCAGATGCATCAGCGTCTCATCAGGCTGTGGTCAATGTGCTTGAGGCTGCACGCTTGCAAGGCATTTCCAAAATTGCCTTCGGCACGCAAAATACGTCAAACAACGTCGGCAAACCCTAGACGCTGCTCTGGCCAACCCCATCATGCACTGGCTACATCACTGGCTCCATGAATTGCCTCGTCATTGGCAAACAAGCACCGGCCTCACCTACGTGCTGTGGCCACTTGAGGCGCTTTACACCATGGCACAAAGCCTGCGGCGTGCGCTTTACAAGTTCGGTTTCATTCAATCTCACAAGATCAATGCCACGGTCATTGTGGTGGGAAATGTTGTCGCAGGCGGTGGTGGCAAAACACCCTTGACCATTGCCCTGGTAAAACGCCTGCAGCAGCAAGGCTTTCAAGTGGGTGTGGTTTCGCGGGGCTACGGTCGAAGTCAGCATCAGATTCAAATGGTCGACACACACAGCAGCACAGATCAAGTGGGCGACGAGCCCTTGCTCATTTTTCAAAAATGCCATGTGCCTGTAGCTGTGGGGGCCCACCGTGTGGATGCAGCCCGACATCTGCTGAACCAACACCCCAACGTCAACATCGTGGTGTGTGACGATGGTTTGCAACATTGGTCGCTACAGCGAGACATTGAAATTTGTGTCATGGACGCCATGGGCATTGGCAATGGGCATCTGTTGCCAGCAGGCCCCTTGCGGGAAAGATGGCCGCGGCAGGTCGATTTGTTGCTGCACACACAGCACAAAAGTTTGGCGGAAGGTTACACGTCCACCCGCCAACTCAGTGAAATTGTCACCAACGGTTGGGGACACACAATGACATTGACTGCGCTTGCCCAACAAAAGGTAGAGGTGGTGTGTGGCATCGCCAAACCAGACGCCTTTGTCGACATGCTGAAAGATCGACATCTTCAAATTGAACAGGTTACAGCGCTACCTGACCATGCCAATTTTTCAAACTGGCAATCGGTTCATCCCGAGTTAAATTTGCTGTGCACAGAAAAAGATGCTGTCAAACTCTGGCCCCTTAACCCAGAAGCATTCGCGGTCTCCTTGTTGTTCGAGCCAGAAATTGAGTTTTGGCAAGCCTTCGATACACTGCTCAAAGCCCGTCACCGTTATCATTGAAGCCATGGATACGAAATTACTTGAACTGCTGGTTTGCCCTGTCACAAAGGGCCCTTTAGATGTCCAGCTTGAGCGACAAGAGCTGTGGTCACGCAGCGCGCGTTTGGCCTACCCCATACGCCATGGCATTCCCATCTTGCTCGAAAACGAAGCGCGGTCCCTCAGCGACGAAGATCTCGACACCCTCAAACCTCGCACGCCCTTGGTTTAACCACCTTTGCGCATTGACATGACCCGATCTTTCACTGTTCTCGTCCCCGCCCGACTGGCCTCCACTCGGCTGCCCAACAAACCCTTGGCCGATATCGCAGGCGTGCCCATGGTGGTGAGGGTGGCCCAGCGCGCAGCGTTGTCGCAGGCGTCTCAGGTTGTGGTCGCCGCTGACAGCCCCGACATTGTGGCTGCCTGCAAGGCCCATGGTGTTCAGGCTTTGCTCACACAAGTTGATCACCCCAGTGGCAGTGATCGGTTGGCCGAAGCTAGCAATTTGTTGGGCTTGGCCAACGACGACAAAGTGGTCAACGTTCAAGGCGATGAACCACTCATCGACCCCGAACTGATCAATCAAGTGGCATGGCTTCTTGACCAACGCCCGACAGCCAGCATGAGCACGGCAGCCCACAGCATTCACAGTGTGGCCGAATTTACCAATCCCAATGTGGTCAAGGTGGTGTTAGACCAAGCCCAATTGGCGATGTACTTTAGCCGCGCACCCATTCCATGGTGGCGGGATGGCAACACACAAGGTGTGCACCACTTAACCTCTCCTGCGCCCTTGCGGCACATTGGCATCTATGGCTATCGTGTTGGTTTTCTGCGGTCATTCCCGCAACTGCCCCCCGCTCCCATTGAAAACTGTGAAGCTTTGGAACAGCTTCGTGCCATGTGGCATGGTCACAAGATTGCGGTTCACGTCACGGACCAAGCACCGGGCCCGGGTGTGGACACGCCCGAAGACTTGGCACGCGTCAGGGCGCTTTTCAACGCCTAATGGACGCGTGTGCTTGCCGTCAGGAAAATCTAGGTTTTCCCATGCTATTCTTCAAAGAAAGCCATGCAGGCAATGGCGAAAGATTTAACAACTATTCGGAACTTCCATGAGACTGATTCTTTTAGGTGCACCCGGTGCAGGCAAAGGTACCCAAGCGGCCTTCATTTGCGACAAATTTTCAATTCCGCAAATTTCCACTGGTGACATGCTGCGAGCAGCTGTCAAGGCCGGCACCCCTCTGGGCCTGCAAGCCAAAGCCGTCATGGAATCCGGTGGCTTGGTCAGCGACGACCTCATCATCAATCTCGTCAAAGAACGCATCGCGCAGGCCGACTGTGCCAATGGTTTCTTGTTCGATGGTTTTCCGCGCACCCTGCCCCAAGCAGATGCCATGAAGGCCGCTGGCGTCAAACTCGATTACGTGCTGGAAATTGATGTGCCCTTTGACGCCATCATCGAACGCATGAGCGGACGTCGTTCTCATCCAGCCTCTGGTCGCACATACCACGTCAAGTTCAACCCACCCAAAGTAGAAGGCAAGGACGACCTGACAGGAGAAGACCTGGTGCAACGCGAAGACGACAAAGAAGCAACCGTCAAAAAACGTTTGGACGTGTACAGCCAGCAAACACGTCCTCTGGTGGCCTACTACTCTGAATGGTCCAAATCTGAACCGCAAGCTGCACCGCAATACCGCGCCATCAGCGGCATGGGCTCTGTGGAAGACATTACCCAACGTGCAATGCAAGCATTGGGGGCGGTTTAATTCGCCATAACTCGTTCACCCGATCGATGATGAAATCCGGCCATGGCCGGATTTTTCACTTCAGTGCTTTATCAGCCTAGACAAAAGGTCCAACAACAAGGCCACACGTGTTTTAACCGGACTTAAACCTTCAAGTACTCTAAAGGCATGCGTTTCTGTGGCAATCACGGGTCCCTGATTGCATCGACTGGCCACGCGCACGTCAACGCCCGCCGATTGAGCTCTCATCAAGCCCTCTTTGAATGCCGTGCTGATAGAGCCGTTGCCAGTTCCAGCCACCACCAAACCGTTCACACCAGCTTGAACCAACAGGTCCACCACTTTTGCGTTGGCTTGCACATGGTTCATCAGCACCTCAATCCAAGGCCAAGTAGATGCCTCAGGCAAATCCGATGGCGACAAAACAACTTGTTTTGGCACGGGCTTGAAAGCATTGCGCCAAACAACCACATCCGATTGGACCGTGCCAGCCACGCCAGCCTCACCAGAATCAAACGCATTGACGCGCGTGGGATGAACTTTTTGGACGTGTTGGCTGTGATGAATCTCTCCTGCTGCCACCATCCAAACACCCGCGCCTTTCGCCACTGCAGCAACATGCAAGGCATCGCGTAAATTTTGTGGTCCATCTGCATCTTTAAAGTTCGCAGGTCGCATGGCACAAGTCAACACAATAGGCTTGTCTGCGCTGAGCACTTTGGATAAAAAATAGGCCGTCTCCTCCAAGGTGTCTGTGCCGTGGGTGATCACCAGCGCCGCCACATCGTCTTGATTTAGCCAGGCATGGCAACGCTGCGCCAAATGCCGCCAAGTTGCAAAGTTCATGTCTTTGCTGTCAATTTGGGCCACTTGTTCAGATTCAAATTGAAATGCCGTTAAAGCAGTTGGCAAACCCTGTCCGATTTCTGCAACAGCTTGAACTAGCACCTCAATCCCCCTCTGTGCCGCCGTGTAATTGAGGCCTTCAGAAGCTGAACTCGACTCACCGGCGATGGTGCCACCGGTGCCTAAAACAACAATTTTTTGATTTTTTGCTTGCATTTAAAAAAAGACTGGTTAAAAATACAGTTACTGGATAAGAAAACAGTTGTTCGTTAACCCAGCTAGCTTTCAAGGACTGCACCATGATCGATCAACCTAAACTCACTGCGCGTCAGCAACAAATTTTGGAACTCATCCAAAAAACCATTGCCGAGACAGGCGCACCACCCACGCGCGCAGAAATTGCGCAGGTCTTGGGCTTCAAATCAGCCAATGCTGCTGAAGAGCACCTTCAAGCGCTTGCACGCAAAGGCGCCATTGATTTGGTCAGCGGCACTTCCCGTGGTATTCGCCTTAAAGGCTCATCCCGAGACAACCTGCGCAACTCCAGCGATCTGTTCAGCATGGCATTGCCAGGGTTTGCACAGTTGGCCCTTCCGCTCATTGGTCGGGTTGCAGCAGGATCGCCTATTTTGGCCCAAGAACACGTCGATCGCACCTACCATGTCGAAAGCCATCTGTTTCAAGAGCAACCCGACTACTTGCTCCGGGTCCGTGGCATGTCCATGCGCGACGCAGGCATCATGGATGGCGACCTGCTGGCTGTCAAAGCCACCAAAGAAGTACGCAATGGTCAAATTGTGGTGGCCCGTTTAGGCGAAGAAGTCACCGTTAAACGTTTGCGTCGACAGCCCGATCGCATCGAGCTGCTGCCCGAAAACCCAGACTACCCCATCATTTTGGTCCAACCTGGAGAGCCTTTCGACATTGAAGGTTTGGCCGTAGGCCTCATCCGCAACTCCTTCATGATGTAGGCCTGTCGCTTCAAGCATCCAACACATCAGCCACACATCAAACAACGCCATTTAAACAAGGTTCAACATGACCATCGCCCTCTTTGGTATCTCCAGCATCTACAACGGCTTTCAAAAATTCATGCATGCAGCGGCGCACCTGGATGCAATGGCTGGTAGCCGCTCAAGCAACACGTCAAGTCCCGCCTTAACGCAACACCCCACAAAGCTGCCAGCGCTTCGCGTCTTGCGCGTCTCCGAACACGGCCAAACTTCTGCATGCGCTGGCCGCATGGTCATTTCAGGCCGAATGGCCGACGTTTGTGCAGAATTAGACCGCTTGGTGGCCCTAGAAGCCAAAAACAAGCCTTCTTTGCCTCACTAATTTTCACAGTCCCTCAAGGTCGGCAAAACCTAATTGCCTGGGCTCTCAAAATTTGAGTTTTCGAAGCGGCATCGGCCTTTAGGCAAGGCACAATAGTGCCTATGAACATTGTGATCCTTGACGACTACCAAGACGTCGTCCGAAAATTAGACTGTGCATCCAAACTCGATGCCTACAGCGCCAAGGTCTACACCAACACCGTTAAAGGTCTCGGTCAATTGTCGGTTCGCCTCAAAGATGCCGACATCTTGGTCCTGATTCGAGAGCGAACGCCACTCAACAGGCAATTGATTGAAAAACTCCCTCGCCTAAAGCTCATCTCACAAACGGGGCACGCAGGCTCTCACATCGATTTAGAAGCCTGTACCGAGCGCGGCATTGCGGTGGCACAAGGCACCGGCTCACCTTATGCCCCTGCCGAATTGACATGGGCTTTGGTCATGGCGGCCGCACGTCGTTTGCCACAGTACATTGGCAACCTCAAACACGGTGCATGGCAACAATCTGGTCTCAAGTCAGCCTCTATGCCTGCCAACTTCGGCATGGGCACCGTCTTGCGCGGGCGCACCATGGGCATTTGGGGCTACGGAAAAATTGGTCAATTGGTGGCCGGTTATGCCAAAGCCTTTGGCATGCAAGTGGTCGTATGGGGCAGTGAATCGTCGCGCGAAAAAGCCGCCCAGCACGGTTTTGTTCCTGCAG
The DNA here is from genome assembly GCA_030158125.1 of Limnohabitans sp. Classification (GTDB taxonomy): domain Bacteria; phylum Pseudomonadota; class Gammaproteobacteria; order Burkholderiales; family Burkholderiaceae_C; genus Limnohabitans_A. The sequence continues at coordinate 62,780 of JAOATL010000022.1, forward strand.
CCAGCCGAGAAGCCTTCTTCGAACAAAGTGATGTGATCTCGGTGCACTTGCGTTTAAACGACGCAACCCGTGGCATTGTCACGCTAGAGGACTTATCACGCATGAAGACCAGCGCCATGATTGTCAACACATCACGCGCTGAACTCATTGAACCCGATGCACTGATCAGCGCACTCAATCGGGGACGTCCTGGATTGGCCGCCATTGATGTGTTCGAACACGAGCCGATCTTGCAAGGCCATGCCTTACTGCGTTTAGAAAACTGCATCTGCACGCCGCACATTGGCTATGTAGAAAAAGACAATTACGAACTTTACTTTGGCGCGGCGTTTGACAACGTGGTGAACTTCATCAAAGGCACGCCGACCAACATCGTCAACCCGGGTGCATTACAAGTTCGCCGTTAAAACAAGTGCCGTGCAGGCACTTGTCTGTATTCTTTTGTACTGATTTGAATTTCTAAAAATGACACTCGCATTCAACCAAGTTGCCGTCATCGGTGCAGGCGCCATGGGCCGCGGCATTGCACAAATTGCAACGCAAGCAGGCAGCCAAGTTTGGCTCTACGACACACAAGCGGAAGCCATCCAAAAAGCCCAAGACGCGGTCTTTCAAGTATGGGACACACTGGCCACCAAAGGCCGCTTAGACGCCGATACCGTCAGCGCGTACAAATCACGACTGCACAAGGCTAGCAGCTTGAATGATTTGAAGTCGTGTGAGTTGGTGGTCGAAGCCATCGTGGAACGCTTGGACATCAAAAAATCATTGTTCACAGAACTCGAGAATTTATTGCCTGAATCGACTGTGCTGGTCACCAACACATCGTCCTTGTCTGTGACCGCCATTGCGGCATCACTCAAGCGCCCGGCTAATTTTGCGGGTTACCATTTTTTCAATCCTGTGCCACTGATGAAGGTGGTCGAAGTGATTGCAGGCTTAAAAACCAGCAGCGCTGTGTGCGAAAGACTGACCACATTTGCATCCCAAATGGGACACACGCCCGTTCAAGCCAATGACACACCGGGCTTCATTGTCAACCATGCAGGACGTGGCTATGGCACAGAAGCACTGCGCATTGTGTCGGAAGGCGTCGCAGATTTCGCCACCATCGATCGCATTCTCAAAGATCAAGTGGGCTTCAAACTAGGCCCCTTCGAATTGTTTGACCTCACCGCTTTGGATGTGTCGCACCCCGTGATGGAGTCGATTTACAACCAGTACTACCAAGAGCCTCGATACCGTCCCAGCGTGATCACTGCGCAAAGACTTGCTGGCGGTGTGGTTGGCAAAAAAGTGGGCGAAGGTTTTTACACCTACGTCGATGGCAAGCCCGTTGTCACCCCCGAAGCTCCCGTGCCTGATGTCAAAGAATTCCCGCCTGTTTGGGTTTCGCCTCGCGCCTCCAGACGTCTTGAACTGTTGCAATTGCTCCAAGACCTGGGTGCCCACATTGAAACTGGGGCCTCGCCTTCTCCCCAAGCATTGACCATTGTGGCGCCTTTGGGTTTTGATGTGACCACCGTGGCCGTGGTTGAGCGATTGGATCCAGCTCGCACCATTGGCATTGACATGTTGTTTGACGATGCAGCCACCAAGCGCCGAGTGTTAGCGACAAACCCTGCCACCCGCAGCGACATGCGCGATGCTGCGCACGCCTTGTTTGCCAAAGATGGCAAGGCTGTTAGCGTGGTCCGAGACAGTGGCGGTTTCATCACCCAGCGTGTGGTGGCCAACATTGTGAACATTGCGGCTGACATGTGCCAGCAGCGCGTTTGTACACCTCAAGACTTGGACGTAGCGGTTACCTTGGGTTTGGGCTATCCGGTTGGCCCGTTGGCACTGGGCAACAAACTCGGACCCACCAACGTTTTAGAAGTACTGTTCAATTTGCAAACAGTGTATGGTGACCCTCGCTATCGCCCAAGTCCATGGCTGCGTCGCCGTGGCGCCATTGGTTTGTCTCTGTTGCAAACCGAGGACTGAGACATGTCTGCACAACTGCTCAGTACCAGCGAAGGTGCCACGCTCATCTTGACTTTGAGCAATCCAGAACACAGGAATGCTTTGGGCCCTGAAATGTACGCAGCAGGCGTCGAAGCCCTCAGCGTGGCAGAGTCCAGTGCGGAAATCAAAAGCGTGGTCATCACCGGTGATGGTGGCCTGTTCAGCGCCGGGGGCAACTTGCAGCGACTGAACGACAACCGTCAAAAACCACCAGAGCACCAAGCGCAAAGCATTGAAGGTTTGCACAATTGGATTGAAGCCATCCGCACCTTTCCCAAACCCGTGATCGCTGCAGTAGAGGGTCCTGCTGCGGGTGCTGGATTTTCCTTGGCTCTGGCATGCGACATGATCGTCGCTGCACGCAACAGCATCTTTGTCATGGCCTATAGCAACATCGCTTTGTCACCCGATGGCGGTGGCACATGGAGTTTGTCTCGCGCCATGCCCCGTCAGTTGGCCGCCGAGCTCTTGATGCTGGGTGACCGCGTTGGCGCTGAGCGTTTGCACGAATTAGGCGTGGTCAATCGGCTGTGCGAGCCTGGACAGGCCCTGGGCACTGCCCTTACCCTGGCAAGCAAGTTGAACTTGCGTGCACCCAACGCATTGGCCAGCATCAAGGAACTTTTGAACGAGGCCGATGGCGCCACCTTGAACCAACAACTCAGCCAAGAGCGTGATCACTTTGTGAAAAATTTGCATCACGTCAATGCAGGCATTGGTATTTCAGCCTTTTTGAACAAAGAAACACCGCGCTACGAATAAGACCGGGTCTCTCAGGCGACAAATTTCAGCAACCCAGTCACGCAAAAGACAGACTATGGACGAACCCATTCTTACGATGGAGGAAAGAGAGGCTATCAACGCAGGTCGATGGTTCTCAACCCTTTCACCCTCACTCCGACACGACATTCTTCGATGTGCCTACGTCAAGCGTTACAAAGACGGCGAACTGATTGCAGCCCGCGGCGAGCCGCCGGAGCAGTGGATCGCCTGCGCCAAGGGTGCTGTACGCGTCAGCTCCACATCGGTCTCGGGCAAGTTGATCACCCTCACCTACGTCGAGCCTGGCATTTGGTTTGGCGACGTGTCCATTTTCGACGGCGACAGGCGCACGCACGATGCCTACGCGCATGGCGACACCACCACGCTCAACGTGGCCAAAGCAGACTTCAAGAAAATTCTGGCTTCACACGTCGAGTTGTACGACGCCATGTTGCGCTTGCACGCACGCCGCATTCGTCAGCTGTTTGGATTGGTCGAAGACCTGAACACCTTGCCCTTGCGCGCACGATTGGCCAAGCAGCTCAATCACCTGCTTCGCAGTTATGGGGTGCCCAGTTTGTCGGATGCCAAAGCCATTCGCATCAGCTTGCAATTGGCCCAAGAAGAATTGGCCCAGTTACTGGGTGCGTCGCGTCAGCGCGTCAACCAGGAGTTGAAACAAATGGAACGCGAACACGTTATCAAAATCGAGCCGGGTGGCCTCACCATTCTCGACAGAGAAGCACTTTTAAAAATCGTGGATTCGGACGAATAAGCAACGAAGCCCCACAACTCAGTTTGTTCAATTACGGCGGTACTCCCACATGAGCCAGTTCGATCATTTTGTGGGCACCCGCCCCGTCACGGGCACGCATGCCTTTGATGTCTCTGCACTAGAGGCATGGCTCAAAGACAACATGCCTGGCTTTCAAGGCCCCTTGAGCGTCGAAATGTTCAAAGGTGGCCAATCCAACCCCACCTACAAACTGATCACCCCCGCATGTGCTTATGTCATGCGCGCCAAGCCAGGCCCCGTGGCCAAACTGCTGCCCTCGGCACACGCTATCGAGCGCGAATTTGCAGTCATGAAAGGTTTGGCAGGTACCGCTGTGCCAGTGGCGCACATGCATGTTCTGTGTGAAGACGAGGCCGTCATAGGTCGTGCCTTTTATGTCATGGAATTTGTAGCGGGTCGCGTTTTATGGGACCAATCTTTGCCAGGCATGACACCCGCTCAACGCGGCGAAATTTACGACGAAATGAACCGCGTCATTGCTGCACTGCACAGCGTCAAGTTTGCAGAACAAGGCCTTGCCAATTACGGCAAACCTGGCAGTTACATCGAACGCCAAATTGGCCGTTGGAGTAAACAATATGCGGCCTCGGTCACGCAGTCCATTCCAGAAATGGACCAACTGATCGCTTGGCTGCCAGCCAACATCCCAAGCAGCGCAAAAGACGAGAGCTTGGTCAGCATTGTTCATGGCGATTTTCGCTTAGACAACCTCATGTTCCATCCAACCGAGCCCAAAGTATTGGCTGTACTCGATTGGGAGCTGTCAACCTTGGGCCACCCACTGGCCGACTTCAGTTATCACTGTATGGCTTGGCACATCAAGCCTGGTTCATTTCGCGGCATCGGGGGCTTGGATCACAAAGCCTTGGGTATTCCGGATGAAGCCGAATACATCAAGCGCTACTGTGAACGCACGGGATTCACCACACCTGAGAAATTGGCCATTGATTGGAATTTTTACATGGCCTACAACTTGTTCCGCATCGCGGCCATTTTGCAAGGCATTGCCAAACGCGTGGAAGACGGCACAGCCTCTAGCGAACAAGCCAAATCATCTGGTGCTGGTGCCAAACCCATGGCCGAGTTGGCATGGCACTTTGCCAGCCAAGTTTGAACCCCAACATTTTTAAAATTTACCAGGAGACCTTCAATGCAATTCGAATACTCAGACAAAGTCAAAACCATGCAAGCGCGCTTGCTGGCGTTCATGGACGAGCACATCTATCCAAACGAAGCCCGTTTCTTTAAAGAAATTGAAGACAATCGCGCCAAAGGCAACGCTTGGATTCCTACCAAAATTGTGGAAGAACTCAAGCCCAAAGCCCAAGCAGCCGGCCTGTGGAATTTGTTCTTGCCCAAGTCACCCCGCGCACCACAAGGCTTGTCCAATTTGGAATATGCCCCCTTGTGCGAAATCATGGGACGCGTGCCATTTGCAGCCGAAATTTTCAACTGCTCTGCGCCCGATACAGGCAACATGGAAACGCTGGAGCGTTATGCCAGCGAAGAACTCAAAGACATCTGGCTTGAGCCTTTGTTAAAAGGCGAAATTCGCTCAGCGTTCTTGATGACCGAACCCGAGGTGGCTTCGTCAGACGCCACCAACATCCAATGCGAAATTCGCCGCGATGGCGATGAGTATGTGATCAATGGCCGCAAGTGGTGGTCGTCCGGTGCTGGTGACCCACGTTGCGCCGTGTACATTGTGATGGGCAAAACAAACCCTGACGCCGGCCGTCACGAACAGCAGTCCATGATTGTGGTGCCCTCGAATGCGCCTGGCATCAAAGTGGAACGTGCGCTGTCTGTCTTTGGCTATGACGATGCACCGCATGGTCACATGGAAGTGGTTCTGAAAAACGTCCGAGTGCCTGTCAGCAACTTGCTGCTTGGAGAAGGTCGTGGTTTTGAAATCGCCCAAGGCCGCTTAGGCCCAGGACGCATTCACCACTGCATGCGCACCATTGGTGTGGCCGAGCGTGCTTTGGAGCTGATGTGCAAACGCTTGAACACACGAGTGGCTTTTGGCCGCGAAATTGCCCGCCAATCTGTATGGCAAGAGCGCATTGCCGAATCACGTTGCATGATTGAGCAAGCGCGTTTGCTGACACTCAAAGCCGCATACATGATGGACACCGTCGGCAACAAAGTGGCCAAGGCAGAAATTGCCATGATCAAAATTGTGGCGCCGCAAATGGCTTGCCAAATCATCGACTGGGCCATTCAAGCCCATGGCGGTGGCGGTGTGTCGCAAGACTTCCCATTGGCCTATGCCTACGCCCACCAGCGCTCGCTGCGTTTGGCCGATGGCCCTGACGAAGTGCACCGCAACTCTTTGGCCAAATTGGAATTGGCCAAGCACTTGCTCATGCCTGGTGAGGTCGAAATGCCCATTACACGGGGCAGCTGATTTGAATCGCTTTGCGCTCAATCTCTGAGCCAAGGCGTTGCGAATGGGCCTTTCTTGAAATATTGAAAGAACTTTTTCTTCCAGTTTCAAGATTTCGCCCGATCCCGCATTAGAATACGAGGCTTGTCGGAGCGTAGCGCAGTCTGGTAGCGCATCTGGTTTGGGACCAGAGGGTCGAAGGTTCGAATCCTTTCGCTCCGACCATTCATTTCAAATTAAGGCCCTACCTTTTCGGTTCTAGGGCCTTTTTTATCTGCCCGTAGCTCAACTGGATAGAGCAACGGCCTTCTAAGCCGTAGGTCGGGGGTTCGAGTCCCTCCGGGCAGGCCACCTACAAATCTCCCGCTTTCTCTTGTCATTGATGCGTCAGTCATCAGGGTTTTGCCTAGCATTTTTGCCCGGCGGTATGCAACATAATGCATCTCACAAGGAGATTTCTCATGACTAATTCCCCCTCACGTCGTTTGGTTTTGACACGCAGTGCCGCCTTGGTTGGCGCTGCCGGCTCTGGTTTGTTGCTGCCTGAATGGGCACAGGCGCAATCTGGAAAAATTCGCGTTGGCTTGATGCTCCCTTACTCTGGCGCCTTTGCCCCTTTGGGTGTTGCCATTGAAAATGGCGTACGCATGGCCATCAATGAACAAGGCGGCAAATTGGGTGGCCGTGAGATTGAATGGTTCAAAGTGGACGACGAGTCCGAACCCTCCAAGGGCATTGAAAACGCCAACAAACTGGTCCAGCGCGACAAAGTTGATGTGCTCATTGGCACAGTTCACTCTGGCGTGCAAATGGGCATTCAGAAGGTCGCTCGCGACTCTGGTGTCCTCACGCTCATTCCCAACGCGGGAGTGCATGCTGCCACGCGCGCTTTGTGCGCCCCTAACGTGTTCCGCACCAGCTTCTCCAACAGCCAACCCACATTGGCTTTGGGTCAAGCCATGGTGGCCAAGGGCCATAAGAAAGCCGTTTGGATCACTTGGAAATATGCGGCGGGCGATGAAGCTTACGAAGGCTTCAAAGAGAGCTACACCAAAGCTGGCGGCACCATTGTCAAAGAACTGGGCTTGCCTTTCCCCAATGTCGAGTTCCAAGCCTTGCTGACCGAAATTGCGGCCCTCAAACCAGACGCAGTGGCCTGTTTCTTTGCGGGTCCCTCTGGCGCCAAGTTCATGAAAGATTTTGCCGCGGCCGGCCTCAAAGGCAAGATCGCATTGTATGGTTCCGGCTTCTTGACCGAAGGCGTTTTAGGCGCTGCCGGCCCTGCTGCCGACGGCGTCATGACCACCCTGCACTACAGCGACTCACTGGACACGCCTCGCAATAAGGGCTTCCGATTGGAATACGCGAAGGCCTTCAAAATGCAACCCGATGTGTATGCCGTCCAAGGCTACGACACTGGCTTGCTCTTGGTGCAAGGCGCCAACGCGGTCAAAGGCGATTTGACCAAAAAACCCGAACTCTACAAAGCCATGGAAGGCGCCGTCATTGACAGCCCTCGCGGCAAGTGGACCATGAGCAAATCACACAATCCAGTTCAAGACATTTATCTGCGTGTGGCAGAAAAAGGCGAGAACAAAGTGATTGGCGTGGCGGCCAAAGCCTTGGCCGATCCTGGCACAGGTTGCCGCATGGGCTAATGAGCCCCTGAAGTGTCAAAGCGGTGGAGAAATCCGCCGCTTTTTTTCTGCCCTGATGGGCGCCTAAGGCCCATCATTTCCGTCTGAACAGTGCCACCATGGATTTCGTCAACTTCCTCATCCAGCTGCTCAACAGCGTGCAGTATGGCTTGCTGCTATTTATGTTGGCCGCGGGTCTAACCTTGATCTTTGGCATCATGGGGGTGGTCAATTTGGCCCATGGCAGTTTCTACATGTTGGGTGCCTATTTGGCATGGTCTTTGGCCGCCCTGACCGGAAGCTTCACATTGGCCATCATCTTTGGCACCCTGCTGTCTGTGCTGTTTGGTTTGTTCCTTGAATGGCTACTTTTCCGTCACTTTTACAAACGTGATCACCTCGACCAAGTGCTTCTTACCTTTGGTCTCATTTATGTGTTCGAAGAAATGCGCTCTATTTTGTGGGGAGACGATGTGCATGGCGTCACCATTCCAGAGGTCCTGAGCGCTTCGATTCCATTGACTGAAACACTGTCTTATCCTGTTTACCGATTGTTCATGTCTGGCGTTTGCTTGGCGTTGGCGTTGGGGCTTTACTTGCTCATTTCAAAAACACGCTTGGGTATGAAAATTCGCGCAGGCGCTTTCAATCACGAAATGACCGAAGCTTTGGGCGTCAACATCAAGCTGATTCACGCGTTGGTGTTTGCATTGGGCGTGGGCTTGGCCACCATCGCTGGCATGGTGGCAGCGCCTGTCTCAAGTGTCTACCCCAACATGGGCTCACCCGTGCTCATCATGTGTTTTGTGGTGGTGGTCATTGGCGGCATTGGTTCCGTCAAGGGCGCCCTCATTGCAGCATTGCTGGTGGGCTTGGTCGACACGTTTGGCAAAGTACTCTTGCCTCAAGTGTCAGGCATGTTGGTCTATGTCTTGATGGCCATTGTTTTACTTTACAAGCCTGAAGGCTTGTTCAAGAACTAAGGGGAATGGCATGAGCAACGCACACGCCCCACTCGAAACACTGCCACGCAGTTTGAACATTTTGTTAGGCGCCGCACTGTTGGCGCTTGCGGCTTTTCCTTTTGTCGGCACAGACTATTACTTGCAAATGGTCACCCGCATGATGATCTTGGCCATCTTTGCCATGAGCCTTGATTTGCTGCAGGGCGTCACAGGCTTGGTCTCCTTGGGCCATGCCGCCTACTTTGGCGTGGCAGGTTACGCCTTGGCCTTCATCACGCCACCCGGCGAGCCCATCGCTTTGTGGTGGGCAATGCCTGTGGCCATTGGTGCCTCGGCCTTGCTGGCACTGATCATCGGGTTTTTGGTGGTCAGAACGCACGGCATTTATTTCATCATGGTGACCATGGCGTTTGCGCAAATGGTGTTCTATGCCTTCTTTGACAACAAAGCTTTGGGCGGCTCGGATGGTGTGTACATCAACTTCAAACCAGAATCGGTGCTGTTTGATTTAGAAAACAAAACTGTTTTCTACTTCTTTACATTGGTCCTCATGGTGATGGTGTATGTGTTTTTAAGACGCTTGCTGTGGAGTCCATTTGGCCGAGCGCTGTCAGGCATCCGGGTCAACGAGCACCGCATGCGCGCCTTGGGCTATGGCACCTTCAGCCACAAGTTGGCTGCCTTTACACTGGCAGGCGCTTTAGCGGGCTTGGCTGGATTTTTGTGGGGCGCTCAATCGGGTTACGTCAATCCTGAACTGATGGGATTTCACATGAGCGCACACGTCATCATGATGGTGATCTTGGGTGGCATGGGCAACTTTGCTGGCGCCATTGTGGGGGCCTTCTCGTTTGAGTATTTGCTGCATGTGTTCAAAGACTTGCCAGAGGTGGCGGGGTTCAATTTGGGCAAGCACTGGCAGCTCTGGATGGGCTTGTTCATTGTGGCCTTGGTGGTGTTGGCACCTCGTGGTATTTTGGGTTTGTTTGCCACTTTGTTCAAACGCAAGGAGCAAGGTCATGACTGAGGCTCATTCAACTCACGGCTTGTTATTGCGCGCCAACAAGATCACCAAAAAATTTGGTGGACTGACCGCTGTCAATGAAGTTTCAATCGATTTACGCTTGGGTGAAATTCACGCCGTCATTGGTCCCAATGGCGCAGGCAAATCCACGCTGACCAATTTGCTCACGGGCGATTTGCCGCCCACTTCTGGCCATGTGGCTTTGAACGGTCATGACATTACCGGATGGACACCTGAAAAAATCTCGCGCCATGGCTTGGGCAGAAGTTATCAAAAGACCAACATCTTCAAAAGCTTTACGGTGTGGGACAACGTTCGTTTGTCCGCGCAATCGCGCAGTCAACCCATGCCTTTCAATCCCTTGGCTTGGTTGCAACAAGCCCATCACATGAGCGATGTCAATCAGCGCGCTGAGCGCGCCATTGAGCTGGCCGGTTTGCAAAACAGACGCCATGCCTTGGCCGGTGCAGCCAGCCATGGTGAGCAGCGCCAACTAGAAATTGCCATGACCTTGGCCACCGAGCCACAAGTGCTGTTGCTAGACGAACCTTTGGCAGGCATGGGTGTGGCCGAAGCAGAAAGCATGGTGCAGTTGCTGCTGCGTCTTAAATCATCACACGCCATGATGCTGGTGGAGCACGACATCGATGCCATCTTTACCTTGGCCGATCAACTGACGGTCATGGTCAATGGCACCGTGATTGCCAGCGGTCTGCCCGCCACAGTGCGCGCTGATGCGGGCGTTCAAGCTGCCTATTTGGGGGAGGATCACTGAGATGAGCGACAAATTGATTCAAGTGAAAGGCCTCAACAGCTACTACGGGGCCAGCCACACGCTTCGCAACATTGACTTTGAAGTGAAGCGCGGCGAGACGATCGGTTTGATGGGCCGCAATGGCATGGGCAAAAGCACCTTGCTCAAATCCATCATGGGCATCGTCACACCGCGTTCTGGCGATGTGCACATCAAGGGTCAGCGCATGAACGACCGCGCCATTTTTGAAGTGGCACAACAAGGCATTGCCTATGTTCCCGAAGGACGCGGCATCTTTGGCAACCTCAGCGTGGTTGAAAACTTGAAGATGGCGGCGCGCCCTGGTACTCAAGGCCAAAACGAATGGACCTACGACCGCGTGCTCGAAACATTCCCTCGTTTAAAAGAACGACTGGGCCATGGCGGCCAACAACTCTCTGGCGGCGAGCAACAAATGCTGACCATTGGCCGCGCCTTGATGACCAACCCCGATGTGCTGATTTTGGATGAAGCCACGGAAGGTTTAGCGCCACTCATTGCACGAGAAATTTGGCGCATTTGCAGCGTCATCAAAGAAAGCGGCATCAGCAGCATCATCGTTGACAAGAACTGGAAGCACGTCACCCAAATTACCGATCGCAACGTGATCTTGGTCAAAGGTGAAGTGGTGTTTGAGGGTTCTTCAGAATTGCTGCAATCGCAACCCGACATCATGGCCCAACATTTGGGTGTGTAATTTCAACAGCAATCAACCATTCAGTCATGGCCAAAGATTCCACCTTGCGCGGTGTGCGCGTTGTCAGTTTGGCACTGAACCTGCCAGGGCCTGCCGCATTAATGCGCTTGGCACAAATGGGCGCCTCGTGCACCAAAGTCAATCCGCCAGCAGGCGACCCAATGGCGCATTACACACCGGGTGGCTACGACACCTTGCACCAAGGTGTGAAGCAAATCACATGCGATTTAAAAGACGCCAAAGGGCAGCAAACACTGCATGCTTTGTTGGCCAAAACAGATGTGTTGCTCACTTCCTTCAGACCTTCCGCGCTGAACAAGCTGGGCCTTGGCTGGAAAGTGTTGCACAAGCAATACCCACACCTCAACTGCGTCAGCGTGGTAGGTGCACCTGGCGCTTTGGCAGAAATACCTGGCCACGATCTAACCTATCAAGCTGAAGTCGATTTGGTGCCCGGCATGGACCTGCCCGCCAGTTTGTTTGCAGACATGGGCGGCGCCATGATGGCCAGCGAAGCGGTGCTCAAAGCCACGTTGATGCAGCGCACTTCTGGCAAAGGCAGCTTCCACGAAGTGGCCTTGAGCGATGCCGCCGCTTGGTTAGCACTGCCCAGACACTGGGGCATGACACTGCCCAAAGGCGCTGTTGGCGGTGCCCATGCGGGCTACAAAATGTACGCTTGCAAAAATGGCCGTGTGGCCGTCGCTGCACTGGAGCCGCACTTTGCCAAGTCTTTGTGCGATGCGGCAGGCATTGAAGTGAAAGACGTCAAGGCCTTATTTGCCAAATCAACCCATGAAGGCATCGCTGCATTTTTGGCCGGTCGAACACGTCAACAACTGGACAAGCTGGCAGCCGCCAAAGACATTCCTTTGATGACTTTGCCTAAAGCGATCTAAGCGCTCTCAGCGCCCTGAACCATCTAAGCTCTGTAAGTTCAACGAGCTTAGTGATTCAACTGCGCCCAAGCTTTGTCCAAGCGCTTCACACTCACAGGCTGAGGCGTGCGCAACTCTTGTGCAAAGAAGCTCACGCGCAACTCTTCTAGCAACCATCTGAACTCCAACATCCGGTCGTCCACCGCGCCTTTGCGCTCGGCCACCAAGCGCCAATAGCGTTGCTCTTGTGGCTTGAGCTCTAACAGCTTGGCGGCGTCGCGCGCAGGATCGGCGCGGTATTTGTCCAAACGCAACACGATGGCTTTTAAGTAGCGCGCATAGTGCTGCAATTGAGTCCACGGTGTGAGCGCTAAGAAACGCTTGTTCACCAAACGTTGCAATTGTTGCGCGCAATCGGCTGTGGCGTCGGGTGCGTTCTTGGTGTCTTTGATTTTGCGTGTGGCTGCCGCAAATTCAAGCAGAATGATGCCGGCCAAACGAGCCACTTCATTGGCAATGAGCGTAAGGCGCCCTCTTCCTTCGTCAATGCGTTTCTTAAAGCTGAACTCATCCGCAGGCAACGGGTCCATCAGGAAAGCACGGTCCAAGGCCACTTCAATGATTTGCTGACGCAATTCATCGGCGGTGCCCAAAGGCATGTATGCCACGGCCATCTTTTGCAAATCGGGAATGTTTTTTTCTAAATACTTCAACGCGTCTTTAATTTGCAAAGCAAACAAACGGCGCAAACCTTCGCGGTGCTTTTGAGCAGCCACTTCGGGTTCGTCAAACACCTCGATTTGCACGGCATCGTTCAAGTCGACCAAGGCCGGAAAACCAATCAGGCTTTGACCGCCTTTGTTGATCTCCATCAGTTCAGGTAAGTCACCAAAAGTCCAAGCGGTGTAACGCTGTTGCGAAACTGCTGTGGCATTTTGTGATGGCGTACCAGACGGCGAAGCACCGGTCTTGGCAACCTGCTCTGCTGTGCCTGACGCATTTTGTTTGGCGTTGGCATCCTTTGAATGGGTTGCTGTTGCAGGGCCAGTACTTGGTTGCACTTTGAGTTGCGCCAAGGCCTGAAACGCACCCCGCGCCTGGGAGCCCCAATCGGCTTTGAGTGCCCCCAAGTTGCGGCCCATGCCCAGTTGCCGCCCATGCTCATCGACCACGCGCAAGTTCATGAACAGGTGCGGGCTGAGCATGTCCAATTTAAAGTCTGCGCGCTTCACATCCAAGCTGGTGATGTCGCGAACTTTCTTAAGGAGTGCATCCGTTAAGGAACCCGCGCCAAAGGCTTCTGTCGTCCCTAGGGCTTCGGCCAACTTAGAGGCCGACTCTGGCAAAGGCACAAACCGTGACCTTGGCTTTTGCGGCAAGCTTTTAAGCAAGGCGTGAATTTTGTCTTTGAGCAATCCTGGCACCAACCACTCGCAACGCTCTTCGCTCACTTGGTTCAGCACAAACAAGGGCACCGTCACCGTCACGCCATCTCGAGCGTCACCCGGTTCGTGCAGATAGGTGGCATTGCAGTCGGTACCGCCCAAGCGAATGGTTTTGGGAAAAGCCTGCGTGGTGATGCCTGCCGCCTCGTGTCGCATCAACTCGTCACGGCTCAGCAACAACAAATTGGCCTGACGCTTGACCTCTTGGCGATACCAAGCTTCTAACAATCGGCCCGAGCAAACATCGGCGGGAATTTGTTGATCGTAAAAAGCAAAGATCAGTTCATCGTCCACCAGCACGTCTTGTCGCCGTGACTTGTGCTCTAGCTCTTCCACCTTGGCAATCATCTTGTGATTGGCAGCCAAGAAAGGCAATGATGTTTCCCATTGGCCTTGCACCAAAGCTTCACGGATGAAAATTTCGCGCGCAGTTTGTGGATCGACTTTGCCAAACGGCACACGCCTACCGCTGTAGACCACCAGGCCATACAGCGTGGCACGTTCCAGGGCGATCACCTCACCCGACTTCTTTTCCCAATGCGGATCTAAAAGTTGTTTGCGCAGCAAATGGCCGCCCACTTGCTCGAGCCATGTGGGTTCGATGTTGGCAATGCCACGGCCAAACAATCGCGTGGTTTCAACCAACTCCGACACCACCGTCCAGCGGCCAGGCTTCTTAGACAAGTGTGCGCCGGGGTGGCGATAAAACTTGATGCCTCGCGCACCCAGGTAAACATCTTCGTCGTCTTGCTTGTAACCCACGTTGCCCAGCAAACCCGCCAACATCGACAGGTGAATTTGTTCATACGTGGCTGGCAAACTGTTCAGGTGCCAACGGTGCTCTGCCACCGTGGTGTGCAACTGCGTGTGCGTGTCACGCCACTCGCGCACACGCCGAATGTTGACAAAGTTTTGACGCAGCAGTTGCTCGTACTGACGGTTGCTCAGCTTGTGCTCAGAACCTGCAGCAGATTTTCCACCACGAGCTTCTGACAACCATTTCCACAATTTCAAATAGCCTGTGAATTCGCTTTTCTCATCGTCAAACTTCACGTGCGCTTGGTCGGCTTGTGCTTGTGCCTCCATTGGCCTGTCGCGCACATCTTGAACCGACATGGCACTGGCAATGATCAACACTTCGTCTAAGGCCTGCCGGTCGCGTGCTTCCAAAATCATGCGTCCTACACGCGGGTCCAAGGGCAACTTGGCCAACTCCACACCCGTGCGTGTTAACTCATTGGCGTCGTTCACGGCGCCCAGTTCTGCCAGCAATTGATAGCCATCGGTAATGGCGCGCTTGGACGGCGCTTCAATGAACGGAAAGTCGTCCACCACGCCCAAGTGCAAAGACTTCATGCGCAAGATCACACCCGCCAAAGAGGAGCGCAAAATTTCTGGATCGGTAAAACGCGGCCTGCCGTTGAAATCTTTCTCGTCGTACAAACGAATGCAAATACCATTGGCCACACGACCACATCGACCTGCCCGCTGATTGGCGGCCGCTTGGCTAATGGGCTCCACCATCAGCTGCTCAACTTTGCTGCGCAAGCTGTAGCGCTTCACGCGCGCGGTGCCCACATCAATCACATAACGAATGCCAGGCACGGTCAGGGACGTTTCGGCCACGTTGGTGGCCAACACAATACGGCGCCCGTTGTGACTTTCAAACACGCGCTCTTGATCAGATTGAGACAAGCGAGCAAACAACGGCAATACCTCTGCGCCACGCGTGACGGCACTGTGCATCAAATGTTTGCGCAGATGGTCATTGGCCTCCCTAATCTCCCGCTCGCCCGGCAAAAATACCAAGATGTCGCCCGATGCATGACCGGTCCAAAGTTCGTCGACGGCCTCTGCAATGGCATCGTTCAGGTCATGTTCACGCGATTCTTCAAAGGGACGCCACCGCATTTCAACGGGAAAGGTGCGTCCCGACACCATGATGACAGGGGCCGGCCCTTTGCTCGAGGCAAAGTGTTGGGCAAAGCGATCGGCATCGATGGTGGCCGAGGTCACCACCACTTTGAGGTCTGGCCTGCGGGGCAAAATTTGGCGAATGTAGCCCAGCAAAAAATCAATGTTCAGGCTGCGTTCGTGGGCTTCGTCAATGATGATGGTGTCGTAGGCTTCAAGCAGCGGGTCGTTTTGGGTCTCGGCCAGCAAAATACCGTCGGTCATCAGCTTGACCGATGCATCCTTCGACAAGCGGTCTTGAAAACGCACCTTGTAGCCCACCACATCGCCCAGGGGCGTTTTGAGCTCTTCGGCAATGCGCTTGGCCACACTGCTGGCCGCAATGCGCCTGGGTTGGGTATGGCCAATCCACTTGCCCCGTTGACCAGGCGGCGCATTGAGCCGGCCGCGGCCCAGGGCCAAGGCAATCTTGGGCAACTGCGTGGTCTTGCCCGAACCGGTCTCGCCGCAGACGATGATGACCTGGTGATCTGCCATGGCCTGCGCAATTTCGTCGCGCTTTGCCGACACTGGCAAAGACTCAGGAAACTCGATTTTCAAGGGGGTGGCGGACAATGGCAAAACTTCTGTAAAAATCAGGGATGGCGTAAGGCCTGAATTATCCGCTGTCTTGGCCCCCTTTCGAGAGACCCCCTGCCCATGTCCACTGTCTTCAACTTCACCTTCGTACCCTGGTTTCGCTCGGTGGCGCCCTACATTCACATGCACCGTGGCAAAACCTTTGTGGTGGGCATTGCAGGCGAGGCCATTGCGGCGGGCAAATTGCAGCATTTGGCCCAAGACTTGGCGTTGATCCAAAGCATGGGCGTCAAAATTGTGCTGGTGCATGGTTTCCGCCCGCAAGTCAACGATCAATTGCAAGCCAAAGGCCACGAGCCCAAGTATTCACACGGCATCCGCATTACCGACGAAGTGGCCCTCGATTGCGCCCAAGAAGCAGCAGGCCAATTGCGCTACGAAATTGAAGCCGCCTTCAGCCAAGGCTTGCCCAACACCCCCATGGCTGGCTCTACAGTGCGCGTCATCAGCGGCAACTTCTTAACGGCACGTCCCGTGGGCATTGTGGACGGCGTCGATTTCAAACATTCCGGTTTGGTCCGTAAAGTAGACGTGGCCGGCATTACCCAAACGCTGGACATGGGGGCCATGGTGCTGCTCTCGCCTTTTGGTTTTTCACCCACAGGCGAAGCTTTCAATTTGTCGATGGAAGAAGTGGCCACCAGTGTGGCCATCGAAATGCAAGCCGACAAACTCATCTTCTTGACCGAAATTCCAGGCTTGCGCATCAACCCAGAAGCCCCAGAATCAGACGACAACCCCATCGATACTGAGCTGCCCTTGGCCACGGCCGAAAAGTGGCTCAATGAATTGCCTGCCGCTTTGTTGCCCACAGACCATGCTTTCTACTTGCAGCACTGCGTGAAGGCCTGCAAAGAAGGCGTCGAGCGCAGTCACATCTTGCCCTTTGCGGTCGATGGTGCGCTGCTGCTAGAAATTTATGTGCACGACGGCATCGGCACCATGGTGATCGATGAAAAACTGGAAGAATTGCGCGAAGCCACACACGACGATGTTGGCGGTATCTTGCAATTGATCGAGCCCTTCGAAAACGACGGCACCTTGGTCAAACGCGATCGCACCGAAATTGAACGTGACGTTGACCACTACACCATCATTGAACACGATGGCGTGATTTTCGCGTGTGCTGCGCTCTACCCTTACCCCGAAGCCAAAACTGCGGAGATGGCGGCTTTAACGGTGTCACCGCAGTCGCAAGGCCAAGGCGATGGCGAGAAGATTTTGAAACGCATTGAGCAACGCGCACGCGCCATGGGCTTGCAAAGTATTTTTGTATTGACCACCCGCACCATGCACTGGTTCATCAAACGCGGTTTTGTGCCCACCGACCCCGACTGGCTGCCAGAGGGTCGAAAGCGCAAATACAACTGGGATCGTCGCAGTCAGGTGCTGATGAAAAAGTTAAGCTGACTTCAACCAACCGTCGCGCAGACGCATGGCCAGCATCAGCAACACAATGGTGCTGAAAGCCACAAAAGACCAATTGGCGATAGAGCCGCCTAAGAAAGTCCAATCAACTTTGGTGCAATCGCCACTTCCCTTGAATATCATAGGGATGAGGCGTTGCATGGGAAAGTTTTCAACCATGCCGTAGAAGTCTCGGCCGCATGACACAGCTTCGGGGGGGTACCACTGTAGCCAGGTTTGACGTGCAGCCACAAAAGCACCAAAGCCAGCGGACACCAAAACCAACCAACTGATCAGCATGGTGAGAACGGAAGAGCCGCCCACCGCCCCCAAGGCAGACAAAACGATGACCCCAATCAAGGCATAGCGCTGCACAATGCACATGGGACACGGCACCAAACCCAAAAAGTTTTGCAGGTACACAATGCCAAACACCAACATGGCCGTACCACCTAAGGCGACGATGGCCAAACATGCACGGGCAGACAACTGCATAAAAAATTCAAGAACGCGATGCATCTGTGCCTTCAATGACATTGGGGTGAGTGATTAGCTTTCAACAAAAGCACGCTCAATGACAAACTGTCCTGGCGTGCTGGTGTTGCCTTCAACAAAACCGCGCTTCTCGCACAGGGCTTTGAGATCGCGCAGCATTTCTGGGCTGCCGCAAATCATCACACGGTCTTCAACTGCATTGAGCGCTGGAATGCCCAAGTCTGCGCTGATTTGACCGTTTTCTAACAGGTCAGTGACGCGGCCTTGGTGCTCGAATGCCTCACGCGTGACCGTGGGGTAGTACAGCAATTGCTTGCCGACCATCTCACCCAAAAATTCATTTTGTGGCAACTCTTTGGTAATGAAATCGCGGTAGGCCAATTCTTTGATTTCGCGCACGCCGTGTAACAACACAACTTGCTCAAAACGTTCGTAGGTTTCGGGATCGCGGATGATGCTCATGAAAGGCGCCAAGCCGGTGCCTGTACCAATGAGGTACAAACGTTTGGCGGGCGTGAGGTAGTCAATGAGCAAAGTGCCCGTGGGCTTGCGACCCACCACAATGCTGTCGCCCACTTGAATGTGTTGAAGCTTAGATGTCAAAGGACCGTCTTGTACTTTGATACTGAGAAACTCCAAGTGTTCTTCGTAGTTGGCACTGGCAATGCTGTAGGCGCGAAGCAATGGTTTGCCGTTGTCCCCGCGCAAACCAATCATGGTGAAGTGGCCATTGGAAAAGCGCAAAGCCTGATCACGGGTGGTGGTGAAGCTGAACAAGCGATCGGTCCAGTGGTGAACACTCAGGACTTTTTCTTCTAAAAATGCACTCATAAAACCTAAGGGAATTGAAACAAAACAAGCTATTTTCAGCTTGTTTCGCTTGTATTGGAAATACAATAATTTTATATCTGTATACAGAACCGATCTTAAGCTTCATCAAGGAACACCATGGCGCGTACCGTTAATTGCATCAAATTGGAAAAAGAAGCCGAGGGTTTGGACTTTCCACCCTACCCTGGTGAACTTGGCAAACGCATTTGGCAAAGCGTCAGCAAGGAAGCCTGGGCTGCTTGGCTTAAACACCAAACCATGCTGGTCAATGAAAACAGACTGAATTTGGCCGATGCGCGCGCGCGCCAGTACTTGGCCCGCCAAATGGAAAATCATTTCTTTGGCACAGGTGCCGATGCAGCCCAAGGTTATGTCCCACCCCCCAGTGCCTAATTTTCACGCAGTACACTGGCAACAACGAAAAGCGTGGCAAACACATTGGCACGCATTGGACACGGCATTTGGTCGTGGCGATGCGTTCCTCCAAACCCTTCAAGCTTGGCAACAAGATGCCAACGCGCCTCACACACTGTTTTTCACAGCCTTTGCGGCTGAACCCCCTAAGCACATTCACCCGCTGATTGCAACAAGCTGTTTTGGTTTGCTGCCAGGTGTTCATCGCATTGTGTTTGCGCAGGGCAAGGTGCAGTTGACTTTGTGCATCGGACCAACGCCTGCCATGGCGCGTGAGATTGACATGGCTGCAGACAGCATCTGCATTGACTCGCTTGATCTGTGGCACACCAAAGCGTTGGTGCGTTTCAGCAAAGTTCAAACGGTCCTTCAATGGCGCGATGCCAGCCCGCAAGCGCTCGTCGATTTAAAGTTGGCAGGCATGCTTGTCAACACACGCAACGCAACAGCACAGTACAAACCACTCTGGACACCCCGATCCGCCTTGCGCGCCAGCATGAGCAGTCCCAAAACAGCCAAGCGCCCGTCACAGCATGCCGTCATCATCGGCGCAGGTTTATCGGGTGCCGCGGTGGCCCATAGCTTGGCCATCAGAGGCTGGACGGTAGAGGTCTTAGACCAAGCCGACCACATGGGCGCAGGTGCATCAGGTTTGCCCGCTGGCATTTTTGCCACCCATGTGTCGCCAGACAACAGCATTCTTTCTCGCATCACCCGCGACGGTGTACGCGCCACAATTCACCGCGCAAACCAGTTGCTCAAACACGGCACCCACTGGCAATTGTCCAACTTACTCGAACACCGGTATGCCGGCAAACGTCAGTTGCCCAAAGGGGATGCATGGCCAGCAGCAGGCCATGAATGGAGCACAGAAGCAAGCCACGAACAAAGAACTGCCGGAGGCCTGCGGCAAGACACTGCAGCGATGTGGCACCCCCTGGCGGGTTGGATTCAAACACCGGTTTTTGTCAAATCGCAACTCTCGCATCCCAACATCACCTGGCGCGGCGCATGCCAAGTTGCAAAACTTCAGCGCGTCAATTCAATTTGGCAAGTGCTAGACCCACACGGCAAGGCTTTGGCACAAACAAAATGTCTGGTGTTGGCCAACGCGCATCAGTGCCAAAGCTTGATCGACACCGTGGAAGGCACAGACACCGCCGATGGTGTGCAACGCCCTCGCCTGCCCGCCACAGCGCTGCGTGGCCAAGTCACTTGGGGCAGTATGGCATTGCTACCCGCCTCTCTGAAAAACAAGTTGCCTGTTTTTCCCATGAATGGACATGGCAGCTACATCGGCAATTTAAAGGCATTGACAGACTGCACAAGCGACACGCATTGGCTGGTGGGCTCTAGTTTCCAACGCAATGACTTGGACTTAAGAACACGCCAAGAAGACCAGAAGAGCAACATCCAACAATGGGCTGAACTGATGCCAGCCCTGCAGGCTGAAATTCAACACAGCGTTGACCCCGCAAGCACGCACGCATGGGCGGGCATTCGCTGCGCCTTGCCAGACCGGGTGCCCGCCGTCGGTGAATTTGCACATCCCGATTTTGAGAGCCTGCACGTTTGCACGGGCATGGGTGCTCGCGGCATCAGCTTGTCTGTGTTGTGCGGCGAAGTTCTGGCCGCCCACTTAAACCACGAGCCTTTGCCCATGGCTTTGTCATTGGCCAAACTGATGTCGGCGTCGCGCTTTGGCTGATTACTGCTGGGCGGCGGCCGGACGGCGTGATTTCACGTAGGCATCGGTGGGCTGGTAATTTTTACCATCGGCATAGCGCCACTGCGTCATGCTGCCCTGATTGCCACGAACATCCAATTTGCCCACAAAGGCACCCATGGTGGACTGTTGGTCAATGGCACGGAACTCGGCAGGACCAAAAGGTGTGCTGAATTTCAAACCGCGCATGGCCAGCACCAACTTTTCGTTGTCGGTACTACCCGCTTTTTGAATGCCTGCAAAGATCGCTTGCATGGTGGCGTAGCCCACGACCGAGCCCACCTTCGGATTTTCTTTGTATTTGCGATAGTAATTGGCCGCAAAAGTAGCGTGTTCCTTGGTGTCAATTTGATCCCAGGGATAGCCCGTCACAATCCAGCCCTTGGGTGTCTCATCTTTCAACACCTCCAAGTACTCGGGCTCGCCAGACAGCATGGACACCACGGGAATTCTCGGAAAAATAGCGCGTTGATTACCTTCGCGGACAAGCTTGGCCAGGTCGGCGCCAAAGGTCACGTTGAAAATAGCGTCGGGCTTGCTTTGCATGAGCGCGCTCAAACTGCTGCCAGCGTCAATTTTTCCAAGTACAGGCCACTGCTCGCCCACAAACTCAACATCGGGTCGTTTGGCCTTGAGCAAGGCTTTGAAACTGGCCACCGCACTTTGTCCGTATTCGTAATTGGGCGCCAAAGTGGCCCAACGTTTGGCGGGCAATTTGGCCGCCTCTTCCACCAACATGGCAGCTTGCATGTACGTACTGGGGCGCAGACGGAACGTATAGCGATTGCCTTTGTCCCACACCAAGGTATCGGTGAGGGGCTCACTGGCAACGAACAAACGTTTGCTTTTAGCAGCATGGTCGGCCAAAGCCAAGCCTACATTTGACAAGAAGCCACCCGCCAACACATCCACTTTTTCTTGACTGGTCAACTCAATGGCATGGCGCAAAGCGTCTTCTGGTTTGCCTGCATCGTCGCGCGCAATGACTTCGACCTTGCGACCTAAGAGGCCGCCTGCTGCGTTGATTTCCTCAACCGCAAGCTGCCAGCCTTGCTTGTAGGGCTGAGTGAACTGCGGCATGGCCGAGTAGCTATTAATTTCTCCAATGCGAATGGGGGTTTGCGCACTGGCGGACATTGCCAGCGTTGTTGACACCCAAATGGCGCTTAGGTTGACCCAAAACTTCATGCCAATCTCCTCAAAAGCGAAACTGTACCATCCTCTTCCTCACCAGTCACTTCAGCGACATTTAGACCTTTGCCAACGGCTCTTATGATCAAAAAGCATATATGTACAACGAATAAATAGTTTGATTGGTCATAAGCAATCGTTAAAGTTCGGGCCTTGATCGGCTCAGTCCGTAGATTCAACGCCACTTAACAGATGTACCAATACACAGAATTTGACCGCCAGTTTGTCAAACTGCGCGCAGCACAACACCGAGACCAACTGGACCGTTGGCAAAAAGGCGAACTTGCAGACGACGAGTTTCGCCCGCTTCGTCTTCAAAACGGTTGGTACGTTCAGCGCTACGCGCCCATGTTGCGCGTGGCCGTTCCGTATGGCGAAATCTCTAGCAAGCAACTGAGCGTATTGGCTCAAATCGCCAAAGAGTACGACCAACCCGATGCAGCGTTGTTTGCCAAGGCGCAATCGCAACAAGACTTGTTACCCGGCAAATCACCGCGCCTGCTCAAAGGCTATGGTCACTTCACCACGCGTCAAAACGTTCAGTTCAACTGGATTCCGTTGGACAAATCGGCAGACGTGATGGACCTCCTGGCCACCGTCGACATGCATGGCATTCAAACCAGCGGCAACTGCATTCGCAACATCACCACCGATGAATTGGCGGGTGTGGCTGTGGACGAAGTGGTCGACCCCCGGCCTTACGCTGAAATTTTGCGACAGTGGAGCACCTTGCACCCAGAGTTTGCTTTCTTACCTCGCAAATTCAAAATTGCCATCACGGGTGCGACCGAAGACCGCGCAGCAATCGGCTGGCATGACGTCGGCTTGCAACTTGTGAAAAATGCGGCAGGAGAAGTTGGCTTCAAAGTGTGGGTGGGCGGCGGTATGGGCCGCACCCCCATTATTGGCAGCTTGGTGCGGGAGTTCTTGCCATGGCAACAAATCATGAACTACCTTGAAGCCGTTGTGCGTGTGTACAACCGTTGGGGTCGTCGCGACAATTTGTACAAAGCCCGCATTAAGATTTTGGTCAAGGCTGAGGGGCAGCGTTACATCGATGAAGTGGAAGCGGAGTTCTTGCAAATCATCACTGTTGACGGTGGCCCACACACCATCACGCAAGCAGAATTCGATCGCGTGGCGGCTTGCTTTGTAGAGCCGCATGCGCACGAATCGGCAGCAGCATCGGCTAACAGCCACACGCAAGATGTCGCATTCCTACGATGGGTCCATCAAAACGTTGTGGCCCACAAAAATCCAGCATTGCGCGCAGTGACTTTGTCGTTCAAGCGTTTGGGTTTAGCACCGGGCGATGCCACGGCCGAACAGCTCGAAGCCTCCGCACAATTGGTGGCCAAGTATTCACGCGGCGAAGCGCGCGTGACGCATTCACAAAACTTGGTACTGCCTTGGGTGCCGGAAAGCCAACTGTTTGACCTCTGGCAAGACGCCAAAGACCTGGGGCTGGCAAGTCCCAACATTGGCTTGTTGAACGACATGATCGCTTGCCCAGGCGGTGACTACTGTGCTTTGGCCAATGCACGTGCCATTCCAGTGGCGGCGGCCATTTCAGAGCGGTACCAAGACCTGGACGAATTGGACGACCTTGGCCCAATCGATCTGCACATCAGCGGTTGCATCAACTCATGCGGACACCACCACAGCGGCCACATTGGCATCTTGGGCGTTGATAAAGATGGCAAAGAGTGGTACCAAGTGACCTTGGGTGGCTCGGATGGTTCTGCACTGTCTGGCTCAGCGGGCGCTGGGAAGGTGGTCGGCCCCTCCTTCTCTGCGGCCGAAGTGCCTGAAGTCATTGAAGCCGTGCTCAACAAGTACCTTGAGTTGCGCGCTCCCAGCAGCAGCAGCAACGTTCGCGCCGAATACTTCATTGAAACCTTGCGCCGCGTGGGCCAAGATGCTTTCAAGGCGGCTGCCAACGGCGCACGTCATCCCGAGCCCGAGCTCGCTTGAACCCCCGATTGATTCTCATGAAAATTTTGTCTTTCAACGATCACACGCCAGGCACAGACACCAGCGTGATCAGTATCGCCAACGATGCAGACCCACGCAGCGTGTCGCTAGAGGGTGTCAAGCGCATCGACTTGCACTTCCCCAAATTCACCGATGGCCGTGCCTACAGCCAAGCCTTTTTGTTGCGTCGACGTCTGGGTTTCAAAGGCGAGATTCGGGCCACAGGCGATGTCCTCATCGACCAACTCGTGTCCATGGCACGCACTGGATTTGATGTTGCCGTTTTGCGCCAAGGCTTGGATGCCAGCGCTGCACAACGTCAGTTCGATCGCTTTCCCAATTTCTACCAGGGCTCCGCGGTGGACACACACCCGCTGTTTGCAAAGGCCGCAGCATGAGCATGACATCTGTCAGTAGCGTTGGCGCTGGTGGCGCTGGTGGCGCTGGTGGCGCTGCTGGCTCGCAAAATGCCATTTCATTGCATGCCAACCCCAGTGCAACCTACGCAAACAAAGTGGTCGAGAGTTTGACCCTGTTAGAACAAGCCGCTGCCGAATTCAGTCCCGTCACCCAAGCGTCCAGTCTGGGCGCAGAAGACGTGGTCATCACCCATCTCATCAATCACCACGCGTTGAACATTCCGGTGTTTGTATTGGAAACAGGCGCATTGCATCGCGAAACACTGGCATTGCTAGAACGCACGCAGGCGCATGCCATTGCGCCGGTCAAGGTCTATCGACCCGCCAACGAAAAAGTCATTGCCTTCGTCAAAACACATGGCCAAGACGCCATGTACGAAAGCCTTGAACTTCGCAAAGCCTGCTGCCAAGTTCGCAAGCTCGAGCCCTTGGCCGAAGCACTTAAAGGTCAACGCGCCTGGGTCACCGGTTTGCGCCGTGAGCAATCAAGCAACCGCGCTGAAGTGCCCTTGATAGACCGTGCCGACGAAGCCACCAAAGGCCAGATCAAACTCAACCCCTTGGCCAACTGGACTTGGGGCGATGTGTGGCACTACATCTCAATCCACCAAGTGGACTACAACCCGCTGCACGATCAGTTTTTCCCCAGCATTGGTTGTGCCCCCTGCACACGCGCCATCAGCCTGGGCGAAGAATTTCGCGCAGGCCGCTGGTGGTGGGAAGACGAAGCCGCCAAAGAGTGCGGCTTGCACGCCAAGAAATAAGTCAGAGAAAATTATGAACGCACGCACTGAACCCGAACTGTTGCATCACCTCAGCAACGCCCACCTTGATGCCTTAGAAGAAGAAACCATCTTCATCCTGCGCGAAGTTGCTGCGGCTTTTGAGCGCCCCACCCTTTTATTTTCTGGTGGCAAAGACTCCTTGGTGATGCTCAAGTGCGCTGAAAAAGCCTTTGTCGACACCCAAAAAGGCGGGCGCATTCCCTACCCCTTGCTGATGATTGATACCGGCCACAACTTCAAGGAAGTGACGGAATTTCGTGACTTCCGTGCCAACGAATTGGGCGCAGATCTCATCGTGCGAAGTGTGGAAGACTCCATGAAACGAGGCACGGTGCGCTTGGCCCATCCTGGCGAGTCACGCAACGTGCACCAGTCGGTTACCTTGCTGGAAGCCATTGAAGAATTCAAGTTCGATGCCCTCATTGGCGGCGCACGTCGAGACGAAGAAAAAGCCCGCGCCAAAGAACGCATCTTCAGCCACCGCGACAGCTTTGGCCAATGGCAGCCCAAATCTCAACGCCCCGAGTTGTGGTCTTTGTTCAACACCAAATTGCAACCCGGCGAGCACTTTCGCGTGTTCCCCATTTCCAACTGGACCGAGCTCGATGTGTGGCAGTACATTGCCCGCGAAAACATCGCGCTGCCTTCCATCTACTACACACACAAACGTGAAGTGGTTGACCGCCGAGGTTTGTTGGTGCCCGTCACAGAACTCACGCCGCCCAAAGATGGCGAACAAGTTGAAGTGCGCGATGTGCGCTTCCGCACCGTGGGCGACATCACCTGCACTTGCCCCGTAGAAAGCAAGGCTGCCACCCCCGAAGAAATTGTGATTGAAACATTGGCCGCCGAAGTGAGCGAACGCGGCGCCACGCGCATGGACGACAAGACCTCAGACGCCTCCATGGAAAAACGTAAAAAAGACGGATATTTCTAATGACCACGATTGCCAACTTAGTCGCTGCCATGAACACAGCCCCCCTTTTCGCGCCCAATGCCAACGCTTTGAAATTCATCACCTGCGGCTCGGTCGACGACGGCAAGAGCACCCTCATTGGCCGCCTGCTGGTCGACACCAAAGCTGTGTTGCAAGATCACCTGGCAGGCGTGCAACGCCAAGGTGAAACCGATTTGGCCTTGCTCACCGATGGCTTGTCGGCAGAACGTGAGCAAGGCATCACCATCGATGTGGCCTACCGATACTTCAGCACCGAAACGCGCAAATTCATCATTGGCGATGCGCCAGGTCACGAGCAATACACCCGCAACATGGTGACCGCGGCGTCCAGTGCAGACGCTGCTGTGGTGTTGGTCGACGCCACCAAACTCGATTGGCACGATGCCCAACTCAGCCTATTGCCCCAAACCCGCCGTCACAGCCTGCTGTTGAAGTTACTGCGTGTGCCATCTGTTGTGTTTGCCATCAACAAGCTAGATGCCGTTGAAGACGCTGCGTTGGCTTATCAAAACATTCAAGGTGCCTTGGCAAAATTTGCCACCGAAGCCGGCATCAACGTCAAAGCTTGGGTGCCCGTGTCTGCCCTCAAAGGCTGGAACGTGGTTGACAGTCAAGACAACTGGTGCGGCTACACCGGCCCCAGCTTGTTGCAAATTTTGGAAACATTGCCCAGCACACCGGCAGAGGCCGATGTGGCCATGAGTTTTCCCGTTCAATGGGTTGAAAAATTTCACGACTCCAACGTGACGCACCAGGGTCGCCGTGTCTTCTGGGGGCGTGTGGCCACCGGCACCTTGAGCGTGGGTCAAAGCGTCAAAGTATTTCCTAGCGGTCAAACGGCCACAGTAGCTCAGGTCCTTTCAGCCACTCGTCAAGAGAAAACCAATGTCACAGGCCAAAGCGCTGGCCTGGTACTCGACCGAGAAGTCGATGTGTCGCGTGGCGATTGGGTGGTGGCCGCAGACGCCGGTTTTGAAGGCCAGCGACAAATTGACGCCACCGTGTCCTGGATGGACGACGAGCCCTTGGTGGCTGGCCGCCTTTACTGGGCTTTGCATGGCCACCGTTGGGTCAAGGCCAAAGTTCAGCGCGTGGTACACCGCCTGAACATCAATACATTGGCCGAAGAAGACGCTTCGGAGTTGCCTGCCAACGCCGTGGGCCATGTCACTTTGGCATTCCAAGAACCTCTGATCACCCTGCCATTTGCACAGTCCCGCATCTTGGGCGCCTTGATTTTGGTGGATACGGCCAGCCATAAAACCTCAGGCGCTGTACTGGTGAATCAAGCTTAGTCCTTAGTTCTGCCTTAAAATCCACGTTTTTCGGGCGCATTTGTCCGATTACCGCTTTAGCCCTAGTCCTAGAACAAGCCAATAGTCATGACCCACGTTGTTTCTGAATCCTGTATCCGCTGCAAGTACACCGACTGTGTGGATGTCTGCCCTGTCGATTGTTTCCGTGAAGGCCCCAACTTTTTGACCATTGACCCAGACGAGTGCATCGACTGCGCCGTGTGCATTCCAGAATGCCCTGTCAATGCCATCTACGCCGAAGAAGACCTGCCAGCCGACCAAGTTCACATGACCCAGCTCAACGCCGAGCTGGCCCTGTTGCCCACTTGGAAAAGCATCACCAAGCGCAAAGCGCCCATGGCCGATGCCGATGACTGGAAAGACAAGACTGGCAAGCTCAAAGAGTTGCAGCGTTGATTCAAACCGAAGCCTTGATCATTGGGGCAGGTCCGGTGGGCCTGTTTCAAGCGTTTCAGCTAGGGCTTCAAAACATCCGCTGCCACGTGGTGGATGCACTGCCCCAAGTGGGCGGACAGTGCGTAGAGCTTTACGCCAACAAACCGATTTACGATATTCCCGGCATTCCGTATTGCACCGGTCAACAATTGATTGACCAACTGCAACAGCAAGTTAAACCCTTTGCACCGCAGTTTCACCTTCAACAATTGGTGAATGAGCTCAAAGCCACTGACGATGGCCAGTGGCACGTGCAAACCAACCAAGGCACCGCGTTCAAAGCCGCCACAGTGTTCATTGCGGCTGGCGTTGGCGCCTTCGTCAAACGTGGTCTCAGCTTGCCGGGCTTTGATGAATTGCTAAATCAGCAAATCTTTTACGCGGCCCCCACCCCAACATCGTTCAAAGGCAAGCATTTGGTGGTGTTGGGCGACAGCGATGCCGCCTTGGCAGCCTGCGCGCAATGGCGTCAAGGTCCAACCGCGGCCGCCACCGTCACCTTGGTTCACAGACGAGATCAATTTCAGGCTGAGCCTCACGCCATTGAGGACATGCGTCAAGCCTGCGCCAATCAGGCCATGCGCTTTGTGGCCGGCCAACCCACGGGCTTGGTTCAAGCCAACGGCCAACTCACAGGTCTCGAAATACTGAACTCTGAGGGCGATACCGAAGTTCTGCCAGCTGATGCATTGCTGTTGTGCTTAGGGGTTTCGCCAAAGTTAGGCCCCATCAGCGATTGGGGCTTGGCCATGGAACGCAAACAGCTGCCCGTCAACACCGAGACCTATGCCACAGATGCAAAAGGCATCTTTGCGGTAGGCGACATCAACACCTATCCCGGTAAAAAGAAGCTCATTTTGTGCGGCTTCCACGAAGCCACTTTGGCCGCCTTTGGCGCCTCAGCGCTGTTGCATCCAGACCAAAAAACCTTGCTGCAATACACCACAACCTCCACACACCTGCACAAACTCTTGGGCGTGTCGTAGAATCCAACCCGTGGCTGCAAACGCTGTTTGCAACCACATCCGCTAGGGGTGTTTTGGCTAAATGGCCAAGACTGAGAAAGTCCCTTTGAACCTGATTGAGGTAATCCTCGCGCAGGGAAGCTTGTCTAAACAACGAGGCAAAGACTCAATTGCCATCATTCGTTGAATGACCCAGCCGACCTGCCATTTCGTTGAAGGAAAACGCAATGGCACACCATTTGCCAAAACTCACTTGCCATGTGCTGCTGCTTGCCAGTGCATCGGCCATCGCCCAAAACAATACCGTTTTGGTCACCAGTCCTGCTGCGCAACAAGTGAGTGGTTTTGAAAACCTCAGCTTGCGCGAAGCGCCCTTTAGCGCCGTCAACATTGACAACGCCACACTGCGCGACCTGGGTGCCCAAAGAATTTCAGATGCATTGCGTTTGGATTCTTCTGTCACCGACAGCTACAACTCACCCGCCTACTGGGACATGCTGAGCGTGCGCGGCTTTACGTTGGACAACCGGTACAACTATCGCCGCGAAGGCTTGCCCATCAACGCCGAAACCATGATTCCCTTGGACAACAAAGAGCGCATCGAACTCTTCAAAGGCACCAGCGGTATTCAAGCCGGCACCAGTGCGCCCGGTGGCTTGGCCAATTACGTGGTCAAGCGTCCCCCCAATTCAGTTGAAGCAAGCATGCGAAGCTTGACCCTCAGCTATGGCAACGGCAACAACAGTTCTGTTGCCTTGGACGTAGGTGGCCGTTTTGGCGAGAACAACGCGGTGGGCTATCGGGTCAATGCCGCCTACGAAGACCTCAACCCTTTCATTCAAAACGCAAAAGGCCACCGTCAACTTTTGTCTTTGGCCATGGACTGGCGCATCAACAGCAACACCCGTCTTGAATGGGAATTTGAAAGCAGCAACCGTCAACAAATGGGCGTGAATGCCGCAAGCGTCACAGGTAACACACTGCCCTCGTCCGTTTATGGACAAAACAATTTCTCCAAACAAAGCTGGTCTGTTCCAGGCGTATTCGATGGTCTGACAGGCAGCGTGCGCCTAAAGCAGAAACTTGAAAATGGTTGGTTGTGGACCACCCAAGTGGGTGCGCAGCGCTTAAAAACAGATGACCGTTTGAGCTACGCCTACGGCTGTTATGCAGAGGGCAATTACGACCGCTTCTGTAGCGACAAAACATTTGACCTGTACGACTACCGCAGCGAGAACGAGCGCCGCATCAACGATGCGCTGCAAACAGAATTGACAGGCCAAATGCAGCTGGCAGGTTTGCAACACGACGTGAGTTTTTCTTGGTTGCGTCAGCGACAAATTGACAAGCTTTCACCCATGCAAGCCTACAACTGGGCAGGCACGGGCAGCTTGTCGGGCGTCAGCGACAGTGCTGCAGCGCCAGAGCCCTATGACTTGAACACCAACCGCCAAGAGTACTCAACCGAAATCGGTGTCAAAGATCGCATCAAAGTTCATCGCTTTGCCGACCTGTGGCTGGGCTTGCGATCTAGCCACATTCAACGCGACAGCCAACGCACGGACGGCAGCCGCGCGACACACGACGATCGCACCCTCACCACGCCATGGGTGGCCTTCAGCCACAAGCTGCCTTACAACGCCACGGGCTACGCAAGCTACGGCCAAGGTGTGGAAGCGCAAGTCACGCCCAACCGCAGTCGCTATACCAACGCTGGCGAGGCATTGCCGTCTGCCAAGAGCAGTCAAAAAGAATTGGGCTTCAAAGGCGCACAAGGTGCATGGCAATGGAATGCCGCAATGTTCGACATCACCCGCCCAGTGTGGGGCGATCAAGGCGCTTGCGAAGAAGACAACTCATGCACCCGAAAACTAGATGGCTTAGCCCATCACAAAGGTCTGGAATTGGGCATGGGCTATCGCAGCACTCAATGGAAACTGGATACTGCCGCAACGTGGCTCAATGCAAAACGCGCCGATGCGGTCATAGATCCGAGTCAAAATGGCCAAAGTCCTTTGAACGTGCCCTCAGTGGTGGTGCGTGCGGCAGCGGAATACCGTTGGACACAATTACATGGTTTGCGGACTTCGGCGCGCATCAGCCACGAAGGCCAGCGCGATTTAATGGAAGGCGGCAGCATGACTTTGCCCGCATGGACAACGGTTGATTTAGCGGCGCACTACAGCACCAAGGTAGCAGGTCACGACACCGACTGGACTTTGGCTTTAGAGAACGCCAACAACCGCGTGTATTGGAGAGAATCGCCCAAGCAGTTTGGCCACTACTACCTGTACGCAGGCGCACCACGAAACTTGCGCCTCACGGTTAGAACCTTGTTCTAAATTGATACCAGCGCATGACGAAGCATCAAAGCCGCTAACAAGCACATGGTGACGCCAATGATGCCGTCTAACACCTGCCATGCTTTGGGATGTGCAAACCATGGGGCTAGCCAACGGGCGCCAAAACCCAGCAAACTAAACCAAGTGGCGCTGGCAACACTGGCGCCCGCCACAAACCATATTTGAAGCGCCTCGGGTTGCTGCGCCCCCATGCTGCCCACCAGCACCACGGTGTCTAA
The DNA here is from genome assembly GCA_030158125.1 of Limnohabitans sp. Lineage (GTDB taxonomy): Bacteria > Pseudomonadota > Gammaproteobacteria > Burkholderiales > Burkholderiaceae_C > Limnohabitans_A. The sequence continues at coordinate 94,223 of JAOATL010000022.1, forward strand.
ATAGACGTGCGGGTTAAGCAAAGTAAAGGCTGCGGCTTGGGCAATGGCATGCCAGCGGCTTAAATTCTCGCCCCCCTCAGAAGCTTGTAGTTGAGCTGGATGGCGCATGCGCTGAAGCGCTTTCCAGCCGTACCAAGCAAGAAATACAGCACCCAACAATGCCAGAGCCTGCGCCCATTGGGGTCTGTCACTCAGTGCCTGCGCCATGCCAAGGACACCCGCGGCAATTAAAACTGCATCGGCCAACGCGCAAAAGAACACCACACTGCCAACATGCTCACGCCTCAAACCTTGTCTTAAAACAAAGGCGTTTTGGGCGCCAATGGCCACGATTAAACCGAAACTGATGGCCAAGCCTTGAAGGAAGGCGGGCCCTATGAAAGAAGTTTGAATTTCAAGCTCGCAAAAATTGTGATTTTACTGTTTGATTCCGTATGCCCGGAAATAAAACACTTCCAACACGATCGAGCTCTAACCCAAAAGTCTCGCAGCAAATCGACGCAATCAGACTGTCCAGTGCTAGGGTTGGTTTCAGGTCTCGCCCCTCCAAAAGATTAGCAGGCGACAAGCCAGGCCAGTCCGCAATGACACTTCCACCACGCACAGCGCCACCCAACAACATTGCAGCAGCGGCCGTGCCGTGGTCTGTGCCACCCGTGCCATTTGCCGCCACAGTTCGGCCAAATTCAGTCGCAATCAAGACCACCGTTTGAGACCACGCGCTGCCCATTCCATCTCGTAATCCACTCACCAGGCCATCCAAGCCTCGCAGTTGCCTCTCGAGACGTTTATCTTGGCCACTGTGCGTATCCCAACCACTGGTTTCGATCATGGCAACACGCGGACCATCAGCTCGTGACAGAAATCCGGCAGCCACTCGACCCACGGAAGAAGCATCCTGTTTGCCGACACCTGCTTCCATTTTTCCACCGGCCATTCCGCGTGCTTCCAAGGCAGATTCCCACAAAGGTTTCAATTGCTTGTCTGAAGCGTAAAGCTGCTGAACGCGCAGCAGCAGATCTTCTTTGGCCTGGGGTAAATTGGAAGGCGCAAAAGTGGTGACCTCTACAGAACCTTGCAGGGCCAATGGAATGGCGGGGGAAAATGCAACCGCCTCTTTTCCATGGCGTGGCAAGACGCTCATCAATCGATTCATCCAACCATCCTTCAGGACATAAGGCAAGATCCCTCCGGTTTCTAGAACGTTTTGACCATCAAAATGTGAGCGATCGCGATAAGGCGATGCCACTGCATGAAAAAACGTTGCCTCCTTGCGTTGGAACATGTCGTTCATTTGCTTCAGTGAGGGATGTAAAGCAAACATGCCATCTAACTTCAAGCCAACTGCAGGATCGATGGCCAATGCGCCGCGTAACTTGGCGTACTGCGGGTCAGCGTAAGGCACCAGGGTATTTAAACCATCAGCAGCACCGCGCTGAATAATGAACACAAAACGACGATCTGTGTTGGCCTGTGCAAAAAGTATTTTGGGCACACTCAACAAAGTAGCAGCCCCCAGAAAATTTCGGCGGTCAATCATGTGGGACTATCTCCGTAAAAATTCAGGCGACACCAGCAACAATGCAATGGCTGAGCTGCCACTTTCTGCAAGTGCTATGGCGCGCGATGTTCTTTCGCTCAGCGCACCTTGCAATACAAGTGGTCCTAGTTTGCGAGCATCCACAACAGCGTCGGACGACTCTGCAAGCCTTTGCGCTATTTCTACCCGTCGAATTAAGGCGTCGGGTGCGGCCCATGCGGCATCGGTATCTTGAAAACCTGCAGGCGAACCTGGACGCCAAACGGGTTGCCCCAACTGATTGAGCAATGATGTGACTTGGGATGCTTCAACTGAGCCTCGATTCAGGGCTCGCAAACTTGAAATCAGCCAATCCCAGGGTGACTTGAATTTTTGGGCAACTGGCTGCCAGGCCTCAGACGCGCCAATCAACTCGCGATATACGCTCACCAAATTGCCACCATTTTGCAGAAAAGTATCCGCCAACCTCTGGATCAAAGCCGGCGGTGGACTGTCGGACACAAAGTGACGTACCAGTTTGGTCGCAATGTGTCTGGCCGTTACTGGAGAAGCTGCTAAATCACGAATCACAGCGCGAGCTTGCCCCTCCCCCGTGTCACTGTATGTTTTGCCAAGAATCGTCCTAGCGCCTGGCTCGTGCAATGCGGGTACAAATCTAAAGTTTGAGACACTTTGCTCAATCCCTTCGTTGCCAGGCAAAGTCCAGCCAGTCAAGGCCCGTGCAAATTCCTTGATATCTTCTTGCGTATAGCCGCTTCGCACCCCCATCGTATGCAGCTCTAAAATTTCTCGCGCTAAATTTTCATTCAAGCCTCGACCCCGTGCACCAACAGCGCTGTTAGGGCCAACAGATTGGGCTTGATCCAAATAAAGCAGCATGGCAGGATGTTGAGCCACCGCCACCATCATGTCTTCGAAGCGACCGAGTACATGTGGCCTGATTGCCTCAGCTTCAAAACAGCCTGCAAAACCAACCATCAATAATTTATCAACAGAAACAGCAAAGTGGTTGGCCCAAAAATGCACCAAGCGCTCCACAAATGGTGTTTGGGTCTGAAGTGCACTGGCGATTCGAGCACCGGCAGCCGCTTGGTAAATGCGACTGCCCTCTCTCAGATAAGCCTCGCGAATGCCACTGCGTTGCCCCTCTGGCGCTTGCCTAACGCCACGTTGCATCTCATTCCAGATACGAAGTTGCGCATGCGTTGAGGAATGGGCTTTCCATATGGCCGGCAAAGGCTCATAGGTTGAGAATTGGGACAGTAACCAGCGCTGGGGGTCAGCGAGCACTTCGGCATTGGGTTGCGCCCCAAGCCCAAAGCGATGGTGTGCAATGGCGGATGGATTCATGGTGGCAATTCTTCCAGACAGCCTTGCACTCTGCGTGTCTTTTTGGTGAAGATCAAGTAAAGAATGCCTTCAAATCATCCCACTGCATACTAGAGTCAGTCCTTCAAATTGAGCGAAAATCTAGACATGAATGATGCAAGCCCCCCAAAAGAACAGCCCAGAAATCCTCTGCATGGCCTCACCTTGGAGGACATCGTTCGTGAGCTTGAAACGTATTACGGCTGGACGGAACTTGGTGAGCGAATCCCTGTGAGGTGCTTCACCCATGACCCCAGCGTCAATTCAAGTTTGAAGTTTTTGCGCAAAACCCCGTGGGCCCGAGAAAAAGTCGAAGGTCTTTATTTGTTCATGCTGCGTGAAAAAAAACGCTATGAGAACCGATCGGCATGAGTGAAATACAAATTGCACCAGGCTATCGCCCTAGCCTCATTGGACGTATCACCCACATGCACATGGCGTATTACGCACCCTTTGCAGGTTTTGGACAACGCTTTGAGTCGGTCGTTGCGGGTGGTTTGGCATCCTTTTGTGATCGACTTCATCACCCCAACAATCAGATATGGCTGGCCATCCAAGACCAGCAAATAGTGGGCTCCGTTGCCATTGATGGTGAAGATTTGGGAAACAACACGGCGCACCTACGGTGGTTCATCATGGATGACAAGGTGAGAGGCACGGGGGTTGGCCGTCAATTGCTGACTAAAGCCCTTCTATTTGTGGATCTACAGAAATTTGAAGAGACGCATCTATGGACCTTCAAGGGACTCGTTGCCGCACGACATTTGTACGAAACTAGTGGCTTCAATTTAGTTGAAGAGAACTTAGGGAATCAATGGGGAACCGATATTCTGGAACAGCGGTTTTGTCGCGTCGGCCAGCGAACCTAAGGCAAGGACTTAGGCCCCACTATGACCTTGACTCTTTTTTTCGTCTCTGCCCGAAAAATCTGAATACTCTTGAAAACTCCCATTATTTTTTGCTACAATGCGAGGCTTAGCGAAACAGCACAGTCGCTCTAAGTCCTAAAGACTCTGAATTTTTGTGTACTTTTTGCTAGCAACCGAATATTCCTCGATAGCTCAGTCGGTAGAGCGCCGGACTGTTAATCCACATTAAAGCCTTTTCAAGAAATTTGAAGAGGCTTTTTTTCATTTAAAAACAAAAGCTTGCATCGCTTTATTTATGCAACATCTCAATTACACATATATTACACAGCTTTATTTAGAGGTCGCTTGAATTAATCATTAATTTACTCTGGACGCTTTGAATTTTATTCATTATTTAGATTGCCAACATTATCAATTAACAGATTATTAATTAATGAAATTAAATCTCTTTTCGGTATTAATTTTTACATCAAAATTAATCGAAATATAGATTAATTTTTAATGCAACAAGTGCTCTGTACGCCCCACTACCGTCCAGCTCTGGACACCTCGCTACTGTCCAGACTCTGGACGCCCATGTTGCCTGACTCAAGTCCTTCCAATGCATCGGGTCACCAAACCGAGGTTGATCATGCCAATTCTTGTTTACTTCTGCAAAGAATTAATAATAAATGTGGAATTTATCGTTGCTTGGCAAAACATTGAAGAGTGTAATTACTGTGGTTTGGAGTTTGTTTTGTTTTGGTTTTTATTCACGCGCTGAAACAATCTGCAAACCAAATTTCGCATCCATCTATGGCGTGAATCATTGTCGGTGCTTTTATGCCAAATCATCCGGACCTCATAGACAGGTGCATCTTTGATATCCCAAATGCGAAGGTCTTGTCGCGACTGAAATTGACGAACAAACATCTCTGGAATGATGCAAATCAAATCGGTTTGACGTGCGATGTCGGGCATCGCACTGAAGTGCCTGGATCGCAACACGACGCGCTGCTCTAACTTCATTCTAGTGAGCATTTTTTCAACACTGCCGTGAAATGTGGCGGTGGGCGATGCCACTGCAAAGCTCGACTGCTGCAGCTGTTCCAAACTCAAGGTTTTACCCGCTCTTCCGCTAGGAGGCTTCCAATCCAATGAAGTCACTGCCATATAACGCTCATGAAACAACAGCTCCGAGCGAATGCCGCGATGCTCTGGGGCCAAAATACCGACGGCCAAGTCAATTTCGCGCGATTCGAGTGCTGCAGTAACCTGATCCGCATTCACAGCAATGTTGGAAAGGCGAGCGCGTGGTACATCAACCCGCAAAGCAGCAGCCAGCTTGGGAATAAACATCATTTCGCCCAAGTCGGATAATGAAATTTTCCAATGTACCTCACTGTTGACGGGGTCAAATTCTTGCCGCCCCACCAACATCGATTCCATCTGCAGCAATTGCTCATGCATGTCGAGCGCCAACTGCTCACACAATCTTGTGGGCTTGAGGCCAGTGGGTGAGCGTACAAAGAGCTCATCCTCGAAATTGTCTCGTAAGCGCGCCAATGCATTGCTGGTTGCTGGCTGAGACAAGGCCAAGGACTTTCCCGCCAAGGTGACAGAGCCAGTTCGATGAATGGCCACCAAAACGCGCAAAAGATTCAGGTCAAGCTGCCGAAAATTCATACCATGCACCTTCCAAGGGTAAGGCCTAATTATTCATCAAACTAATGAACAATATTTGATTTATCCATTTGCCGAATGCAGAAATCTACCCTAAATTGAGCGAAATACTGAATTCACAACTGAGTTCATTGATAAGGACATTGCACAAATGGCTGAACGTTCATTCCTTGCAGAGGTTGAAAAACTCAAGCTCGGCGCCGGTGAAGAATTTCACGGCGAAGGTATTTTGGCTGTCACCAAAGCCTTGCTGCAGTCAGGTGTGTCCTACGTAGCGGGGTACCAAGGGGCACCCATCTCTCACTTAATGGATGTACTCACAGACGCCAACGGCATCTTGGCTGAATTGGGGGTTCACTTTGAACACAGTGCCTCTGAAGCCACGGCCACAGCCACTTTGGCAGCTTCGGTGAATTACCCATTGCGAGGCGCAGTCACCTTCAAATCGACCGTTGGCACCAACGTCGCCTCTGATGCTTTGGCCAATTTGGCATCGGGCGGTGTCATCGGCGGGGCCATGCTCATTGTGGGCGAGGACTACGGCGAAGGCTCAAGCATCATGCAAGAGCGCTCGCATGCGTTCGCCATGAAATCACAGGTGTGGCTGATAGACCCTCGGCCCAATTTGCCCAGCATTGTCAAAGCTGTGGAGCAAGGCTTTGAGTTGTCGGAGGCCAGCAATACCCCTGTCATGCTGGAACTGCGGATTCGTGCCTGCCACGTGCATGGCCACTTCCCTACCAAAGACAATGTGCGCCCGGCCTTCACGCTGAAAGATGCCATTGAACATCCCAAACGAGATGTCAATCGAATTGTGCTTCCACCTTCCAGTTATTTGCACGAGCAAGAGAAGGTCAAAGAACGCTGGCCAGCTGCCGTCAAATTTATTCAAGAACACCAGCTCAATGAGTTTTTTGCCAGCGATGCCAATGACTTTGGCATTGTGATGCAAGGCGGCCTGTACAACGGCGTGCTTCGAGCTCTGGAAATTCTCGGCTTGGCCAATGCGTTTGGTGAGTCCCAAATTCCTCTTTATGTTTTGAATGTCACTTACCCTTTGGTTGACGATGAATTCAAAACCTTCTGCAGCGGAAAGCGTGGGCTCTTCATTGTGGAAGAAGGTCAACCCGACTTCATTGAACAAAACATTCATGCCATCTTGCGCAAAGCCGATTTACAGACGCGCGTGCATGGCAAAGATTTCTTACCCATGGCGGGCGAGTACACGGGCGGCGTCATGTTGCAAGGCATCAAAAAGTTCATTGAACTTTATGCGCCTGAACTGTTGAATAACGCCAGGCACCAGGTTCCAGCCATTCAAAGCAATGCCCTGATAAACCAAGTCATTGCCGACGCTACGGCCCAAGTGCTTCCTCGGCCGCCATCCTTTTGCACAGGCTGTCCAGAGAGGCCCATCTTCACAGCCATCAAGATGCTTGAAAAAGAACTGGGTCCGCGTCACATCAGCTGCGACATCGGCTGTCACCTGTTTTCTATCTTGCCCCCCTTCAATGTTGGCGCAACCACCATGGGCTATGGTTTAGGTTGGGCCGGCGCTTCCGCTTTCAATACCCCTGAAACCGAACACCGCACCATGGCCATCATGGGCGATGGTGGCTTTTGGCACAACGGCCTCACCAGTGGCGTAGGCAACGCCGTTTTCAATCAAACAGACAATGTTTTGCTAGTGGTTGACAACGGCTACTCAGCCGCAACAGGCGGTCAAGACGTTTTGTCTTCCAAGGCCATCAACCCCATTCGAAGCACCAACAACCCCATTGAAAAAGCGGTGAAGGGTGTGGGGGTCGATTGGGTCAAAACCGTCACACACACCTACAGCCTAGATCAAATGCGAGGCGCCCTGCGAGAGGCTCTAACCACGCAAACCAAAGGCCCCAAAGTGGTCATTGCGCAAAGTGAGTGCATGCTCAACCGTCAGCGACGGGTGAAGCCTCAAATTAGGCAACGCATCAAACAAGGCGAGCGCGTAGTCCGCGAAAAATTTGGCGTGGATCCCGACACGTGCACAGGAGATCACTCGTGCATTCGTTTGTCGGGCTGCCCCTCCCTGAGCATCAAAACCAATCCCGACCCCTTAAGGACCGATCCCGTTGTTGCCGTGGCCGACAGCTGTGTGGGCTGTGGCTTGTGCGGCGAAGTTTCCCATGCGGCGGTTTTATGTCCTTCGTTTTACAGGGCCGAGATTATCAACAATCCAACTGGCTGGGATCGCTTCAAAGTCAAATTGCGCAAGTGGGTCATTGACCGATTGCAAAATCGCATTGAACGTCGCCTTCAGGGCATCTCTGCTGCTTGATGGATACGAAAATGACCCCTGCAAACTCACAAGCACATGCCATTACCATCGCCATTTTGGCCATGGGCGGTGAAGGTGGCGGCGTTCTGGCCGATTGGCTGGTCGATCTGGCTGAACACAATGGCTTTGTGGCTCAAACCACCTCGGTTCCTGGCGTGGCACAACGCACAGGGGCCACAGTTTATTACCTTGAAATGTTTGACAAGGCCATGATTCCCGAAGGTCGAGAGCCCGTGTTTGCACTCAGCCCCTTCCCAGGCCACGTCGACATTGTGTTGGCTTCTGAGTTGATGGAAGCTGGCCGCGCCCTTCAACGCGGCTTGGTCAATTCGGAACGCACAACCCTCATCACTTCTTCGCACCGTGTTTATGCCATGACAGAACGCATTGCAATGGGCGATGGGCGCATGGACTCTGAAAAACTGTTGGCAGGCGCCAAAGCGGCAGCACACCAATTCATTGCCGCAGATTTTTCAACCATGGCCGAAAGTTTTGGCAGCTTGATTGGACCCGCTTTGTATGGCGCCTTGGCCGCTTCAGGCCAACTCCCTTTCAATCGCGAGCAGTTTGAAGCCACCATTCAACGGGGCGGTATTGGTGTAGCGTCCAGTCTTCAAGCATTTGGTGCAGCTTTCCATGAAGCGCAACGCCAATTGAGCGGCGACTCATCATCCACCCCAGAACCTCAAGGCGCCAAGCATTCGCGTCTCCCTGCCGTAGGGCCCCGATTACAAGCATTGGCTCAAAGAATTCAGTCAGAGTTTCGTCCTGCTGCGCAAGCCCATCTGCTAGCTGGCATTGAACGCATGACTGACTACCAAAGCGAAGCCTATGCCGCGCTGTATTTAGACAGGCTAAAACCAATCAACCAACAGGCGCCTAGCAACGACGAAGGTGATGAACTGGTGTCCGAAGCTGCTAGACACTTGGCCTTGTGGATGAGCTATGAAGATACCGTGCGCGTTGCCGATTTAAAAATTCGCCGTTCACGATTTGAACGAGTGAGCCATGAAGTCAAACAAAGCACCGATCAGTTTTTAGACATCAATGAATTTTTGCATCCGCGCGTCGAAGAGATTGCAGACACATTGCCAGTCTCTCTGGGAAATTGGTTACTTAAAACCACCTGGGCTCGCCAGCTGCTAGGGCGCTTTACCCAAAAGGGACGGATTGTCAAAACGACATCCCTGCGAGGGTATCTGCTCCTTTATTTCATCGCTTCTCTGCGCGTGACACGCCCTTACTCTTTGCGATTTTTTCACGAACAAGAACGCATCAACGCTTGGTTGACATGCATCACCCACCTGGTTCACACCAATGCGAAATTGGCGTTGCAAGTGGTCAAGGCCCAACAATTGGTGAAGGGCTACGGCGACACACACAGCCGTGGTTGGCGCAATTTCCAACGTTTGATCACGGCCCTGCCCTTGTTTCAAAATGAACCAGACGCTGCAGATAAGCTTCAACAGCTTCAAAAAATTGCACTGAATGACGACTCAGAACAAGAACTGTTGACAAGTTTAAGGGCGCAGGGTTTACTGCAACCGAATGGATAGCCACCATATCGAACACCATTTTTTTTGACTGACCCCCTCACACAGGAGACAACACCATGAAGACAAAAATCATCAAATCGGCGCTAGTTCTGGCCATTGCAGCGGCTAGCAGCGCAACCGTTTCAGCACAAGAAGTCACACTGCGCTTGGTCAGTGCATTTGCTGAGAACGGCATCTATGTTCAACACCTGCTGCCCTGGATCAGCAAAGTTAACGCTGAGGGCAAAGGTGTTTTACAAATCAATTTCATTGGCGGCCCCAAAGCCATTCCAACTTTTGAGGTTGGCAATGCAGTGAAAACAGGTGTGGTTGACATGGCCCTGAACACTGGCGCTTTTTATACCAATGTGATGCCAGAGGCTGATTTTCTGAAGCTCACCCAAATTCCAGTGGCGGAGCAACGCAAAAACGGCGCCTTCGATGCCATCAACAAAGTATGGAATGAAAAAGGCAATATGCAGTATTTGGCGCGTACGGTTGAGAGCCAACCTTTCCACATTTACACCAACAAGAAAGTAGACAAGGCCGATTTAAGTGGCCAGAAAATTCGCATCACACCGGTCTACCGTGATTTTTTCCAATCACTGAACGCCAATGTCATTACAACGCCGCCAGGCGAGGTCTACACAGCACTTGAACGTGGTGTTGTAGATGGCTATGGTTGGCCCATTGGTGGCATCTTTGATTTGAACTGGCACGAAAAAACCAAGTTTCGCATTGACCCCGGTTTCTACGATGCTGAAGTGTCCTTGGTCATGAACTTGCCCGCCTACAAAAAGCTCACTGACGCACAGCGCAACTATTTGCAAAAACAATTGCTGGCTTTAGAAGCTGAGAACACATTCTGGGTGAAGTACGGCATCGACGAAACTGCGCGTCAAGCCAAGGCTGGCATTCAAACCATTTCTTTTGATGCGGCCACAAGCAAAGCCTACAAAGACAAAGCTTATGACATTGCTTGGACGTCTGCAGCAAAGCAAAGCCCAGAAATTGCCGCCAGATTCAAATCTTTGTTCTCTAAATGATTCACAAACTTTCTGAAGCCTTCGGGCGTTTCATTTCAGCACTGGCACTGTTCGGGTGCCTGTTGCTGTTGGCCATGATGCTCATCATCGTGACCGATGTGGCCTTGCGCAATTTTGCAGTCAGTGGTGGGCCACAGGGCCTAGGCTGGAGCAATGAGGTTTCAGAATTTTTGTTGTACTTAATTACGCTCAGTGTGGCCCCTTGGCTGCTGCGCCAAGGGCAACACATTCGAGTGGATATTCTGTTGCAAGCCATTCCTAAAAAATTAGCTTGGGCACTTGAGTGGGTGGGTGACCTATTGGGCCTGGCATGTTGTCTAGTGATGAGCACGTATGGTGCTCAGGCCACATGGGCCAGCTACAGTGCCAACTCACTCAGCATCAAAACATTGGTCACGCCTGAATGGTGGTCATTGGTACCTTTGCCAGTGGTCTTCATGTTGCTCAGCATTGAGATGATCTTTCGCATGCACCGGCTTTGGCTGGCAGAACGAGGCCCTCGCAATGACGCGGTGAGTGCAGCATGAATACTTGGCAATTTGCAGCATGCCTCATGCTGGGTGGCTCCACGGTTTTGCTGTTCATTGGCATGCCTGTGGCCCTCACGTTCATTGGCATCAACATTGTGGGTGCTTGGCTTTATATGGGAGGCGAACCTGGCATGGTTCAACTGGCTCGCAGCAGTGTGAGTTCTGTCATGGCCTTTTCTTTAACGCCAATTCCCCTCTTTGTGCTCATGGGCGAGATCTTGTTTCACACGGGCTTGGCCTTCAAAGTGATTGAAGGTGTAGAACGCCTGATCTTGCGCGTGCCGGGCCGCTTGGCTGTGGTTGCCGTGGTGGCTGGCACTGTGTTCTCTGCTATTTCTGGGTCAACCATTGCCACCACCGCCATGCTGGGCTCTCTGATGCTGCCTGTCATGTTGAAAAGGGGCTATCACCCGACCATTGCCACAGGCCCCATCATGGCCATTGGCGCCGTTGACATGTTGATTCCCCCCTCAGCACTGACCGTCTTGCTGGGTTCTTTGTCAGGCATTTCCATCTCTAAATTGCTCATTGGCGGTGTCTTGCCCGGCATCTTGTTGTCCATTTCATTTGTGGCATGGATCATCATTCGAGTGCGCATTAGCCCCCATTTAGCGCCCGAAGAAACCAATGCGGTCATGCACAAAGGTTGGAACCGTTGGCAACCTTTCTTTGCTTATGTCTTACCCACACTCTCTATCTTTGGGGTGGTGGTGGGTGCCTTGGCCGCAGGTTGGGCCACGCCCACTGAATGTGCGGCATTGGGTGCTTTTGCCACCATGGTGTTAGCAGCGCTTTACAAATCTTTGAAATGGGAGGCCGTTCTGAAATCACTCAAGGGAACGGCGGGTATTTCAGGCATGATTCTTTTCATCATTTTGGGCGCCACCACCTTTGCCCAAATTCTGTCGTTCTCAGGAGCCAGTACGGGCTTGGTGCAATTCATTACCGGGCAAGGTTTGTCGACGGAATGGATCGTGGTGGGCATGATGCTGATGCTTATTTTCTTAGGCATCTTTGTCGACCAAGTCAGCATGATGATGATCACCTTGCCCATATTCATGCCAATTGTGAATGCTTTAGGTGTCGATCCTATTTGGTTTGGCGTCATGTTCCTGATCTGCATGCAGTTAGGCTTGTTACTGCCACCCCATGGTTTGTTGCTCATGACCATGCGCGGTGTAGCGCCACCTTCAGTCACCATGGCTCATATTTTTATTGCTGTCGGACCTTATGTGCTGATGAGTTTGTTTTTATTGCTGGCAGTTTTTTTCATTCCAGGCATCGCTACTTGGCTACCTAAATGGATAGGCTGACTTTTTATTCATTCAGCGGGAAAACCCTGACTAGGATGGCTTTCATTTTCAGCCAAGAATGCAGGGTCGCCTAAAGAGCGTTTGTCAATCATTTTTTTCGGTCTAACAAGGAGTACTTTATGTCTTTTCCCTTCGTAAAAAGTCTTGTCAACCTCGCTGCTGCAGCCACCTTGGCTATGCAACCTGCATTGGCGGCCGATAAAGTAAAAGTTGGCTTTGTCAGCACGCTGTCGGGCCCTTCTGCAGCGCTTGGCGTGGACATTCGCGATGCCTTCATGCTGGCAGTCAAACTCAATGGCGGCAAGCTGGGCGGCTTACCCGCCGACGTGTCTATTTCCGACGACCAATTCAAACCCGATGTGGGCAAACAATTGTTCGAGCGCTATGTCAAGCGTGACAAAGTTGATTTCTTAACAGGCGTTGTGTTCTCCAACATCATGTTGGCAGGTTTGCCTGAAGCGGTCGACAGCAAGACCATCTACCTGAGCCCCAATGCAGCGCCCTCACCCATTGCAGGTGCGCAGTGCACACCGTACTTCTTTGCTGTGTCTTGGCCCAATGACGCTTACCACGAAGCCGCTGGTCAACATGCCACCAATCAAAAAGTGAAGTCTGCCTACTTGCTGGCGCCCAATTATCAAGCGGGCAAAGATTCCTTGGCCGGCTTCAAACGATTCTTCAAAGGCAATGTGACCGGCGAGGTTTACACCAAGTTGGGCCAGCTGGATTACTCAGCTGAATTGGCTGAAATCCGTGCTGCCAAACCTGAAGTGGTGTACACATTTTTACCGGGCGGCATGGGCATCAACTTCATCAAGCAGTTCATGGCCGCTGGTTTGAACAAAGACACCCGTCTGATTCAGCCAGGCTTTGGCGCTGACCAAGATGTGATTCGCGCTGTGGGCAATGACATGCTGGGCATTTTTGACACCGCTCACTGGGGTCTTGATTTGCCAAACGAAGCCAATAAAAAGTTTGTGGCCGAATTTGAAAAAGAATACAAACGCCTCCCCACTTTGTACGCAGCGCAAGGTTACGACACAGCTTTGCTGATTGATGCTGCTGTGCGTGCAGCCAATGGCAAGATTGAAGACAAAGAGGCCATGATCAAAACTTTGAAAACGGTGAAGTTCAATTCTGTTCGTGGCGACTTCCGTTTCAACACCAACCAGTACCCCATCCAAAACTACTATCTGCGTGAAGTTCAAAAAGACGCACAAGGTCGTTTGGTCAATCGCATTGTGGGTCAGCCCATCATGACCAACCACGGAGATGCCTACGTCAAAGACTGCCCCATGAAGTAATTGGGGGGTTAAGATCTCCCCATGAGCAGTATTTTGTTGTTGGAGCAGGCCTTGAATGGCCTGCAGTTTGGATTGATGTTGTTCTTGCTAGCGTCTGGCTTAACGCTGGTGTTCGGCATCATGGACATGATCAACTTGGCCCACGGCGCCCTCTACATGGTGGGCGCCTTTCTGGCAGCTTGGCTGGTTCAACTCACTCAGTCGTTCTTGCTGGGCGTTGTCTTGGCCGTGGGGCTCACGGCTGTGGTGGGCATGGTGTTGGAAGCCACCCTACTTAGAACACTTTATGCCCGCGATCACTTGTCGCAAGTGTTGGCCACATTTGCCCTCATTCTCATCATCAATGAATCGGTTCGCATGATCTGGGGTTCAGACTTGGCCTTGTCAGCGCCCCAAGCCCTATCCGGCCCTGTTGAATTGTTGCCCGGTTTGTTGTATCCCAGCTACCGACTCGTGATCATTGCGGTGGGCTTGGCCATTGCGTTGCTCTTGTTTTTGATGGTGACGCAAACTCGCATGGGCGCTTGGGTTCGCGCAGGCGCATCGAATCGCGAAATGGCCATGGCCATGGGCATCAACATCAAGGCTCTCTTCACGGGTGTTTTTGGCATTGGTGCAGCTCTGTGTGCTGTGGCCGGCGCCATGTTGGGCCCTCTGTTGGCTGTGCAAGTTGGCATGGGCGAGAACATCCTCATTCTGGCCTTTGTGGTCATTGTGATTGGCGGCATTGGCTCCGTTTGGGGGGCCTTTGTGGGCGCCATTTTGGTGGGCTTTGTAGACACGCTAGGCCGCACCCTCTTGCCGCATTTGTTTCGTGAAATTTTCTCGCCGCAATTTGCCAGCGCTGCTGGCCCTGCCGTGGCATCCATCTTGGTTTATGTCTTGATGGCTGCGGTGCTGTTTGTTCGCCCTCAAGGGCTTTTTTCAGGTCGCTCTTAAAGCCAAGTCCCCATGAAGCGCGAAACACCTCCTTGGCTTTGGACCCTGCTGTTGGCACTGGCCATCGCACTGCCTTTGGTTTTACATGCACGCGGTCAAGATTTTTACATCAGCATGCTAAGCCGCATGATGATTTATGGCATAGCAGCCTGCAGTCTGAATCTCATCTTGGGGTTTGGTGGCTTGGTCTCTTTTGGTCATGCCGCATTTGTGGGCATTGGTGCCTACGCTGTTGGCATCATGATCACAGAAGGTGTCACCAACGGCTGGATCAACTTTGGTGTGGCCATGGGCGTCTCTGCCATAGCTGCCGCCATCATTGGTGCCATTTCCTTGCGCACCCGCGGCGTGTACTTCATCATGATCACGCTGGCCTTTGCGCAAATGATTTACTACCTGGTCAATTCAATCAAAGCCTATGGCGGTGACGAGGGATTGAACATCAAATCAAGGTCTAACTTTGGCATGGGCCTTGATTTGAAAAACGATGTCACCTTCTACTTTGTGGTGCTCTTGGTTTTGGTACTCACATTGATCATCATTTCGCGCATGATGAAGTCGCGTTTTGGCCGTGTCATTCTGGCCATTCGCGACGATGACACTCGCGTCGACGCCATTGGCTTTCCAGCCTACACCTACAAATGGGTGCTGTTTATCATTGCAGGCACTTTGGGTGGCTTGGCCGGCGCATTGATGGTGAACCATCAAAACTATGTCAGCCCCAACCTGATGCATTGGACGCAATCGGGCATTTTGATGGTCATGGTCATTCTGGGCGGCGTCGGTACGCTGTCTGGCGGTTTATGGGGTGCGCTGGTCTTGCTCATTTTGGAAGACGTCGTGGCCGAACACACGGTGTATTGGCAGTTCTACATTGGATGGTTCTTGTTGGCCGTGGTGCTGTTGGCGCCCAAGGGCTTGTCAAGCTTCTTCAACCGCCCAGCCAAAGTTGAAACCAAGGGGCATGCATGAGCCAGCCACCCTTGCTCGACATTCAAAACTTGGTCAAACGCTTTGGCGCCTTGCTGGCCACTGACCATGTCAGCCTCCAAGTTTTTCCAAATGAAATTCATGCATTGATTGGGCCCAATGGCGCTGGCAAGACCAGTTTAGTTGCCCAGTTGTCTGGCTTGCTGACCAGTGACAGCGGGCACATTTTGTTTCAGGGTCAAGACATCACTGCTTTGGCCACCCATGACCGCGTCCATCTAGGTTTGGCGCGTTCTTTTCAAATCACACGCCTCTTCAAATCGTTTACCGTCTTAGAAAATGTGGCCTTGTCGGTGCAAGCCCAGATGGGCCACAGTTTTTCATTTTGGAAACCAGTCAGTCAAGAGCTTGCGCTCACAGACAAAGCCATGAGCCTGCTCAACGATCTGGGCTTAGCACCTCGTGCGCATGATAGGGCCAGTGAGCTCTCCCATGGCGAGCAACGTATTTTGGAATTGGGCTTGGCCGTTTCCACCCAACCCAAACTGCTTTTGCTAGATGAACCCATGGCCGGTGCTGGCCCCCTTGAGTCTGAACGCATTCTGAATCTCATCTTGAAGCTGCGCCAACAATCTGCCATCTTGCTCATTGAGCACGACATGGATGCGGTGTTCAGATTGGCCGACAGAATTTCTGTGTTGGTCAGCGGTGCCGTCATTGCCACAGGCACACCTGAAGAAATCCGTCATCACCCCCAAGTCATTGCGGCTTACTTAGGTGAGGAGAACGCATGAGCTTGCTACAAGTTCAAAATGTTCAATCGGCCTACCAAGAAAGTCAGGTGCTGTTTGGCATTGACTTCACACTTGAAGCGGGCGAATCCATGGGATTGCTTGGCCGAAATGGCATGGGCAAAACCACCCTGATCCGAAGCATCCTAGGGCTCAAGTCGGTACAAGGCGGCCAGGTTATCTTTGACGGTCAAGAGATCACCCACGTACCTGCTGACAAAATTGCGCGCATGGGAATTGCGGTGGTACCCGAAGGCCGACAGGTTTTTCCCAATCTGTCCGTCGATGAGCACCTCACGGCCTTTGTCAGCAATCGCCACAACAGCAAAACCTTGTGGACACCAGCGCGGGTCTACGAATTGTTTCCGCGGCTGGCAGAACGCAAAAAGAACTTAGGCTCGCAACTGTCAGGGGGCGAGCAACAAATGCTGGCCATTGGACGCGCCTTGGTCACCAACCCCCGCTTGATCATCTTGGACGAAGCCACGGAGGGCTTGGCACCCCTCATTCGCGAAGAGATTTGGAAGTGTCTGAAACTGCTGTGCAGTGAGGGGCAAACCTTGATCGTGGTCGACAAATACGTCAATCGATTGGTCGACATTGCATCCCACCACCTCATCATGGAGCGCGGTCAAGTGGCTTGGAAAGGCAACTCTGATGCACTTCGCCACGATCGTCAATTGTGGACTCGCTACTTGGGCGTTTAAGTTTTTAAAACGATTGCGCCACTGTTTTGACGGCTTGTATCAGCAACTTACTGGCCGGGCTAAGCGTCCCTTTGCGACGTCGCGTCATGCCCACTCGGCGCTCCCACTGATTGCCCGTCGCTTCAAGCGATTTGAGCTGCCCCGCTTTCTCTTCCCAATAAATTAACTCCTTGGGAATGAAGGTCAAGGCATCGCTCTGCATCACCATGGCTTTCATCAGAACAGTGGAGGTCGTTTCCACTTGGGCTTTGGGAGGGTCAAGGTCGTGCGAAGCAAAGTAATCGTCAAACGCCAGTCGCTCTAATTCGCGCTGCCTTGGCAAGATCCAGGGAAACTTCACCAGCATGTTAGGTGTGACTACTTTGTGTTTGGACAAGGGGTGCTCTGCGCGAGCCACCACAGTGGCGCTCTCTGTGAACAAATAGTCATGCACCATTTCGGGATCGGCTGATCTGGCAGGTACAGATGACAAGGCAAAATCCACTTCGCCTTGCTTCACCCAAGGCATCAAAGCTTCATTCAAACCGTACATCACCGTGACGTGAACTTCAGGATTTTGTTCGGCCAACATCTTAAGCGCCATGGGCAAAAGCCGAGTGGCTTCGGTGGGGCCACAGCCAATCATGACGTGACCTCTTTGTGCCCCTCGCATGGACTGAATTTCGCCCACGGCGTTGCGCATTTCGGCCTCAATAACCCGGCCGTGCTCCATGAGTGCCTGACCAAAGGGTGTGACGCTCACCCCAAAGCGACCGCGTTCAAGCAGACGAACGCCTAGCGTTTTTTCTAAGGCCTTGATGCTCTTTGACAGTGCAGGCTGCGATATTTCCATCGAGGCGGCTGCTTCGGTGAGATTGCCATAGCGCGCGGCTGCAAGGAAGAGTTGAACTTTTCTGTAATCCATAACCTATGGTAATAGAAAAAGCATGAATTGTTGTAGATCTATTGCTTGACCTGCGTTAAGTTAGAGGCCTGTGTTCATCTCAAGCCCTGAAATGGAGTTTTCATGTCATCGATAGATTTAGACCAACTGGTTCAACCCGACCGCGTTCACAAGAGCGTCTACACCGATCAACAATTGTTTGATCTTGAAATGGAACACATCTTTGAAAAGGCTTGGGTCTATTGCGGCCATGAGTCTCAAGTGAAAGAGGTGGGCGACTACTTCACCATGCAAATTGGTCGTCAACCCATGGTCATGGTGCGTGACGATGACAAGAGCGTCAAAGTCCTCTACAACCGCTGCCCTCACCGCGGCGTAGAACTGTGCGGCAATCAAAGTGGCAACACAGGCAAAGGCTTTGTGTGCTCCTACCACGCATGGAGTTTTCATTTAAACGGAAAGATCAAAGCCATTCCCTTGGTCAAAGGTTATGACGGCACGCGCATGACACCCGACACCCCAGACTGCAGCATGGTGCCAGCCGCCCGTGTGGAAAGTTACCGTGGTTTTGTATTTGCCAGTTTGTCCAAGGAAGGTCCTGGCTTGGTGGAGTTCTTGGGCGAGGCCAAAGTAGCCTTTGACGATATGTGCGACCGCTCACCCGTGGGTGAAGTTGAAGCTGTCCCTGTTTGCCACCGCGTGATTCAGCACTCCAATTGGAAGTTTTTCATGGAGAACCAACTGGATGCCCTGCATCCCTCTGTCACACACCAATCGACGGGTGTGTCTGCACGCAAAGTGGAGCAGCGTCTGAAAAAAGAAAAAGGCGATGCACCGCTGTTCTTCCATTACCTGTCCACTTTTGCCTCTAGCTTTGATCAGTGGGACTCGGTTCAAACAGTCAACTTCAAATACGGTCACGGCATTTTGAAAGCCTATATGGGCTTGCGCCCCACCGACCCTGACACTGTGGAATACGAAGCATTGATTAAGAAAGCTTACGGCGAAGAAAAAGGTGAGGAATATTTAGCACGCAGCATTCACCACGTGCTAATTTACCCCTACTTGTCGGTTCAATCCCCTCTGCAACAAGTGCGTTGCTTGCGCCCCATTGCGCCCAACAAAACCTTGTCTGAAATTTGGCACTTCCGTTTAAAAGGTGTGCCTGAGGCCATCTACGAGAGATCACTGTGGTATTTCAACTTGGTAAATTCACCCGCTACCATGATCAATGCCGATGACTTGGAAAACTGGACCAAAGGACAGTTGGGTCTGGAATCCAAAGGCGGCGAATGGGTCAGCTTCCATCGGAACTACGGCGGCGATACCGAAAAGGATGGCGTTTTGTATTCCAACAACGGCACCAGCGAAGTCGTGATGCGCAATCAGTTCAAGGCCTGGGAGTCTTACATCCGCGCCGCCATTCAACCTTCGACCAAAGCCTGAACAGGAGTTAACTTTCATGAAAACTAACGAAGTCAAAGAAGCACTCGGTACGGGCGTTGTGATTGAAGGCATCCAATCGATGTCAGGCGCCGACTCCATTGAACCCGATCACATGGGCCGGGGTCGTGTACCCAGCCAGGGTTACATTCCCAAAGCCATCAAAGTAGACCCAGCTTTGCAGCGTCAAGTTGAAGAATTGTTGTTTCACCAAGCCGCCTTGCTAGACAACAAAGCTTGGGGTGAGTGGAGCAATCTGTTCAGTGATGATGGCGTTTATTGGATGCCCTCCACACCCACTCAAACCGATTGGCGACGTGAAGCTTCCATTTTTGCAGAAGACCGTTTGCTGATGGAAGTTCGAATGAGCAGGCTGCTTCATCCCAATGCTTGGTCACAAGCTGCGCAGTGGGGCACCAATCACATTGTGGGCAACATCGTGATTGAGGCCGCCAGCAATACAAGTATCGAGGTTTACTCGCGTTTTCAAATGATGGAAATGCGTCGAGACAATATTCGCCATTTTGGTGGTAGCTATCGTCACACTTTGGTCAAACAAGGCAATGATTTAAAGATCAAATTGCAACGCGTGGACATGACCAACGGCCAAGCCGCCTACGACTACGTGCTCCAAGCCTGGGTTTAGGATCTAGCAGCTAAAAGAAAAGCCACTGACTTCAAAAATCAGTGGCTTTCAATTTAGTGAGCCCGCCAAGACTCGAACTAATCTATACCTTCAAAGTTGCAGTTACTCGGGATACACACAACCCGTCCAAAGCGGCTAAAGCACCATGACCGTCCAGACTCTGGACACCCCTTACCTGTCCAGAGCAACTCAAGCGTCAAGTTTCTGGACGCTTTGTATGGTCTTAGTGGCGTTATCTTCTTGATTATTCAATGCCCAACCGAGCTCATGCCAAAAAAACTTTCATCCCTCGAAAAACTGCTTTTTTTTTGCTACAATGCGAGGCTTAGCGAAACAGCACAGTCGCTCTAAGTCCTAAA
>JAOATL010000023.1 GCA_030158125.1 Limnohabitans sp.
AGTACTTGGCTACGAACCAAGGGGTCGTGGGTTCGATTCCTGCCAGCCGCACCAGAATTTCGAAAAAATTTTGCAATTCTAGAAAACAGCTTAGAGGCTTACGCCTCTAGGCTGTTTTTCTTTGTGCGATCTATTGGGTAAGTCATGAGCAAAGCATTCACGCGCGAAACCGATGCGGAACCAGACGATGGTGATGACCCCAGTCTGCCGCCCTTGCCGGCTGGCACCCGCAACTACATGACCCCTCAGGGATACGCCGCTCTGCGTGCCGAACTGTTCGCATTGATGGACGACGAGCGTCCCAAAATTGTGGAAATTGTGCATTGGGCCGCCAGCAACGGTGACCGGTCTGAAAATGGCGATTACTTGTATGGCAAAAAGCGTCTGCGTGAAATAGACCGCCGTATCCGATTCCTCACCAAGCGTTTGGAAATTGCTGAAGTAACCGACCCCAGCGCCCACCATGGCAAAGAACAAGTCTTTTTTGGCGCAACCGTCACCTATGTTGAAGAAAATGGTGACGAACGCACCATCACCATTCGCGGCATAGACGAAGCAGACAGCCTTAAGGGCGAGGTGAGTTGGGTCTCACCCATTGCGCGCACCTTGTTGAAGTCAAGCACGGGTGATGTTTTGAAGCTGGTCACGCCTCAAGGCTGGCGTGAGATTGAGGTACTGGCTGTGACGTACCCCAAGCCTCACTGACGGGTTATTCTGACGACGTGCTTTGGCCTCTGACGCGATGCGTGATGCGCTCGGCGTTCAAAACAGCAGGTGTACGTTTCAAATTCTTCAGCACTGTTTCAAGATGGTTCAGATCACGAACTGAAATGACAAATGTGTTTTCTGCTGCATCTTGCGCACTGGCTTGCCCCATTTCCACGTGAATGATGTCGACCTCGGAGTTGGCCAAGGTGCCTGCCACTCGGGCCAACACACCTTTGGTGTTGACCACCGTGACGCTGATGCTGGTTTCAAAACTGCGCAGTGGTTCATCTGACCACTCAACGCCAATGAAGCGTTCGCTGTCTTTTTGCTGAAGTTTCAGACCCACGCTGCAATCTGCTGTGTGCACGGCCAAGCCTTCGCCGCGACCCAAATAACCAATGATTTTGTCGCCTGGCAGTGGATGGCAGCAGCGAGAATAAACCACGGATGCGTTCTCTGTACCGTCTAGCATGATGGCGCCTTGCGACACACTTTCGTGTGCCATAAAGCGCTCGCGTGTCATGAGCAATGGATCTGGTTTTTCGCCCATTTCTGACAACAAGGCGGACATGCGCTTGGCCACAATGCTGGCAATGCGCTTGCCCAAGCCCACGTCAACCAACAAATCGCTGCGGTTTTTGTTGCCAGTAAAGCGCAACAACTTTTCCCACAGTGCTTGATAGCGGGAAGGGTCATCGGGCATTTTCTCAATGCCTTCAGCACGCAAGGCTTGTGTGAGCAATTTCAAGCCCAAGTCCATTGACTCGTTGTTGGCCATGGTCTTGAGGTGGTGCCTGATTCTGGAGCGTGCACGGCCTGTTCGAACAAAACCCAACCAAGAAGGATTGGGGGACGAGACGGGTGCAGTCATGACTTCGACAACATCGCCATTTTTTAACTCAGTGCGCAATGGCACCTGCTGGTTGTTGATTTTGGCCGCGACCAAATGATCGCCAATGTTGCTGTGAATCATGTATGCAAAATCGACCACGGTAGCACCCCGCGGCAAGGACATGATTTGGCTCTTGGGTGTGAACACGTACACGGCATCTGGGAACAGATCGACTTTGACATGGTCCCAAAACTCGGACGCATCGTGTGTTTCTTTTTGAATGTCCAACAAGGACTGCAGCCATTGCGTGCCCAGCCTTTCGGAGGACACGTCGTGCGAGCCTTTGTCTTTGTAAAGCCAGTGTGCCGCTACACCTGACTCGGCCACCACGTTCATGGCCTCGGTGCGCATTTGAAACTCGACGTTGACACCAGAAGGTCCAACCAAGGTGGTGTGCAAAGACTGATAACCGTTGACCTTGCCAATGGCAATGTGATCTTTGAATCGGCCCGGTACAGGCTTGTACATCTGGTGCAAGATGCCCAAGGCGGTGTAGCAGTCGATGACCGATGGCACGATTAGACGGAAGCCATAGATGTCGGTGACTTGGGCAAAACTTAAATGTTTGCCGTCCATTTTTTTGTAAATGGAATAGAGCGCTTTCTCACGGCCCGATATTTGAACATTCATGCCCGCTTTTGAAAATGTCGATTCCAGTTCACCTTGAACCTTTTGAATCAAATCACGTCTTCGGTTGCGGGCTTTTGCAACCGCTTTGGCCAAAACGTTGTATCGCCATGGCATGGAATAGCGAAACGACAAATCTTGTAGTTCGCGGTAGGTTTGGTTCAGGCCCAAGCGGTGCGCGATGGGGGCATAAATTTCGAGTGTTTCAGAAGAAATTCGGCCCCATTTTTCGCGCGGCATGTCGGACATGGTGCGCATGTTGTGCGTGCGGTCTGCCAGCTTGATCAAAATGACGCGAACATCGCGTGCCATGGCCAGCAGCATTTTTCGAAAAGACTCTGCTTGGTTTTCTTCGCGGGTGTTGAATTCGAGCTTGTCGAGTTTGGTCAGGCCATCGACCAAATCTGCCACGGACGAGCCAAACTTTTCGATCAGGTCTGACTTGGTCACGCCGCAGTCTTCCATGACGTCGTGCATCAAGGCTGCCATCAGGGCTTGCGCATCCAACTTCCATTCGGTGCATTGGGTGGCAACCGCAATAGGGTGCGTGATGTAAGGTTCGCCATTTTTGCGCAATTGGCCTAAATGGCCTTCATCTGCAAATCGATAGGCTTTGCGCACCAATTCAATGTCGGCGGGCGACAGGTAGTCCAACTGCGCCACCAAAGCTGCAAAACTGGCCGCAGCTGCATTGGCCGCACTGGTGGAGGGCGTGCCTGCTTGGATGTTGTGTGCGTTGTCGCGCTTTCCGGGTATTGAAGTACTACCGGATTTGTGAAAAATAGAAGAAAAAGCTGCGCGCATGGCTCAAATGTAACGCCAGAGCAAGGACTTCAGAAAGCTTCTGAACAAGACCCCTGAAAATTGCGACTTTCAGACGTGAAAAAGCCCCAAGTTTGAACACTTTGGGGCTGAGGGTGCCCAGTACAAAAGTACTTGGCCGTGTGTAGAGATTAGTTTACTTTTTTGAGCATTTCCAAGCCCACTTTGCCGGCTGCAATTTCACGCAGGGCGGTGACGCCGGGCTTGTTTTTGCTTTCGACACGGGGTGTGTGGCCTTGGCTCAGCATGCGGGCACGGTAAGTGGCCGCCAATACCAATTGGAAACGGTTAGGGATCTGTTCCAAGCAATCTTCAACAGTGATGCGGGCCATGACGGTCTCCGGTAAAAAATTCAGGTGATGTGGAGGGATTCGAAAGTTTCGGCACGGTCTCGGCGCTGGGCAATGTACTTGAGGCGCTGAGCGTGCACGATGGCCTTGAGGTCAAACAGGGCGCGATCGAAAACTTCGTTGATTATAACGAAGTCAAATTCTTTGACTTGGGCCAGCTCGATGGCCGCATTTTGCAGCCGCAATTCGATGGTTTCGGTGCTGTCCTCACCCCGGCGCTCTAGGCGGCTGCGCAACTCTTCCCAGCTGGGGGGCAAAATGAAGATGAGGATGGCGTTGGCGTACATCCGTTGAATTTGGATGGCACCTTGGTAGTCAATTTCCAAAATGACGTCGGAGCCTTGCGCCATGCGCTCTTCCAGCATGCGTTTGGAGGTACCGTAGCGGTGGCTGTGCACATTGGCCCATTCCACGAAGGCATCGGCGGTGACCATGGCGTCAAACTCTTGCTGTGACACAAAAAAGTACTCACGGCCATGCTTTTCTTGGCCGCGGGGGGCCCGGGTGGTGTGGGACACCGATGGCAAAACGCGGGTGTCCAGTTCCATCAGGGCCTTGACCAAGCTGGATTTGCCCGCACCACTGGGGGCGGCTACAACGTAGAGATTTCCAGGATATTCCATGGCAAAGAGTGTAAGGGCTGTCTGGGGTGGGATGTGCGGGCCAAGTGCCGCTTATTCGATGTTTTGTACCTGCTCGCGCATTTGCTCAATCAAGACCTTCATGTCGACCGATATCTTGGTCAGCTCTAGAGCTGCAGATTTAGAGCCCAAGGTGTTGGCTTCGCGGTGCAGTTCTTGAATGAGGAAGTCAAGGCGTTTGCCGATGTCGCCGCCTTTTTTGACCAGGCGGCTGATTTCGTCTAAATGCGACGCCAAGCGGGTCAGTTCCTCGGCCACGTCAATGCGGATGGCAAAGGCGGTGGCCTCTGTCAGCGCACGGTCTTTGGCCACATCGGACGACACGTTGCCGTCTGACAAAGCCATGGCTTCATTCCAGCGGTCAATGAAGCGCTGGCGCTGTTGCTCGACCAATTGGGGCAGCAAAGGGGCTGCTTGTTCAGCCAAGGTGCGCAGTTGTCCGATTCGGTCTTGCAGCATCTCGGCCAAACGTGCACCTTCACGGGCTCGGGCATCTTTCAGGGCTTTGACAGCTTGGGTGGCCAAGGGCATTAGATCGGCATCTTGCAAGCCGGCGCCCGACTTTTCGTGGCTGGCCAATTTGATGACATCGGAAACACTCAAGTCCCGTGCTTGAGGCAGCCAGCATTGAATTTTGTTTTGAAGCCCCACCAGTTTTTGAAGGGTGCCAATGGATGGATCGGCCAAGTCGTTGTCTTGGGCGCTGTGGTAGACCGCGCGTACTTCAACCTTGCCGCGCTTGATGTGCTGCGTGATGTGCTCTCGCAGGGCGGGCTCGGTATGGCGTAGCTCGTCTGGCAAGCGGAAACTGAGGTCTAGAAAGCGGCTGTTGACGGATCGAATTTCAAGGCCAAAACGCAGTGCGGGCGTAGCCGATGTGTCGGCGTTGCCCTCGGCGGCAGGGGTGTTGGACTGCACGCTGGCGTACCCGGTCATACTGTAAACTGGCATGTATTCTTTCTAGGATGCGGCAGGCAATGGGCTGCGATTGGGTCGGGGGCTTTGCAAATGCCTGAAGCCCACCCCGAATTATCTCAAACTAATCTTGATTTAGATTTATCCCGCTCCAACGCGTTCATTCATCAACCCACTTATCAAGAACGTCACATGACCACATCTCATCAGGGCCCCCTTGACCGTGCACACGGCCGCCAGCAAAACCAGTTACGCAGTGTTCGCATTACCCGCGGGTACACCGTCCACGCTGAGGGTTCTGTCTTGATTGAATTTGGCGACACGCGTGTGTTGTGCACGGCTTCTGTGGAGGAGAAAGTGCCAGGTCATAAAAAGGGCAGTGGCGAAGGCTGGGTGACAGCCGAATACGGCATGCTGCCCCGGGCAACCCATACGCGCGGCGACCGCGAGGCAGCGCGTGGCAAGCAAAGCGGCCGCACCCAAGAAATTCAACGCCTCATTGGCCGTTCCATGCGTGCGGTGTTTGATTTGAAAAAGCTGGGCGAGCGCACCATTCACCTCGACTGCGATGTGTTGCAAGCCGATGGCGGTACACGCACAGCCAGCATCACCGGTGCTTTTGTGGCTGCACAAGATGCCGTGGATTGGCTTATGCACCAAGGTAAGCTGACGGCATCGCCCATCATCGATTCCGTGGCGGCCATTTCAGTGGGTCTTCAAAATGGAAACGCTTTACTCGACTTGGACTACACCGAAGACTCGTCGTGCGACACCGACATGAATGTGGTGATGACCGGCGCGGGCAATTTCGTGGAAGTGCAGGGCACCGCCGAAGGCGTGGCCTTTACGCGAAAAGAAATGGACAGCTTGTTGGCATTGGCTGAAAAAGGCATTGCCGAGTTGGTCCAGCTGCAAACTCAATCACGTCAAACGCACGTGCACGCTGGCGCTTGATGTCATGAAAGTGGTGTTGGCTTCCAACAATGCAGGCAAGTTGGCCGAGTTGCAAAGTATGTTCAGCGTGCTGAATGTGCATTTGATCAAGCAATCTGAACTGAACATTTCAGAAGCGCCAGAACCCTACAAAACCTTCGTAGAAAATGCATTGACCAAAGCTCGCCATGCATCTGCGCAAAGTGGTTTGCCCGCCGTGGCAGACGATGCAGGTCTGTGCATCGATGCGTTTGGTGGCTTACCCGGTGTTGACACCGCTTACTACTGCACACAATTTGGTTATGAAAAATCTGACGCCAACAATGTGCGCGCGGTGCTTGAGCAAATGGCAAAGCACGACAACCGTCGTGCGGCCATGGTCAGTACCTTGGTGGCACTTCGCAGTGCAGACGATCCCGAACCACTGATTGCCGTGGGTCGTGTGGTGGTTGAAATTGCACGTGCACCCATTGGCGACAACGGCTTTGGCTTTGACCCAATTTTGTGGTTGCCAGCGTTTGGCAAAACCTTTGCACAACTGCCTGAAGAAGTGAAAAATGCCAACAGCCATCGCGGCCGATCCTCGCAAGCCATGGTCTCTTTGATGCGCGAGCGTTGGGGGCTTTGAAGCATGGGCAATCCTTTTGATGTCGTTCATGCCATGCGTCCTGGCTTGTTGCAATTGCAGTCATTGCCACCGCTGTCGCTGTATGTTCATTTGCCGTGGTGCATTCAAAAATGTCCTTACTGCGATTTCAATTCCCATGAATGGCGTGACAACTCGCAAGGCATGCCAGAGCAGCGCTACATCGATGCGCTGCTGGCCGACTTAGAAGCCAGCTTGCCCTTGATTTGGGGGCGACCAGTGCACAGTGTTTTCATTGGCGGCGGTACGCCCAGTTTGTTTGAGCCTGCCAGCATCGATCGCTTGATCAGTGGCATTCGCGCACGCTTGCCTTTGGAGGCTGAAGCAGAAATTACCATGGAGGCCAATCCTGGTACCTTTGAAAAAGATCGTTTTAAAGCTTTTCGTGCAGCGGGTGTGACGCGCTTGTCGATCGGTGTACAAAGTTTCAACGACAGGCATTTGAAAGCACTGGGCCGCGTGCACAGCAGTGAGCAAGCCATGGCGGCTGTCGAAGAAGCACAAAGTGCGTTTGACACATTCAACTTGGATGTGATGTATGCCTTGCCAAGTCAAACCTTGACCGATCTGGCACAAGACATACAAACGGCCTTGAGTTTCAAGCCGCCTCACATTTCCATCTACCACCTCACCATCGAGCCCAATACGATGTTTGCCAAGCACCCGCCGGTGTTGCCTGAGGAGGATGATGCCTACGCCATGATGGACTTGATCACAGAAATGACTGGGGCTGAAGGCTTGCAGCGCTATGAAGTGTCAGCCTATGCCAAGCCTGGTCACCGGTGCTGGCACAACCTCAACTATTGGCAGTTTGGCGACTATCTTGGCATTGGAGCGGGCGCGCACAGCAAGCTGAGTTTTGCGCACCGCATCACGCGTCAAGTGCGTTACAGAGAACCGCAGTTGTACCTTGCACAAGCACTGAAGGGCGAGCCCGTGACGCAGTACGAAGAAGTGTCGCGTGAAGACTTGCCGTTTGAATACATGTTGAATGCCTTGCGCTTGAAAGAAGGCTTTAGCTTGACAGATTACATGGCGCGAACAGGGTTGGCCATGACGTCCATTCAAAAAGGTTTGGCCAATGCGGAAGTCAAACAATTGATTGCGAGAGATCTCAACCGAGTGTGGCCCACAGAACGGGGCTTTGATTTTTTAAGCGACTTGCAGGCTTTGTTTTTAAGCGATCAGTAGACGCCCGAAGCGAAGTTGTGCGCTGTTAAGCAGCTGCGACCACAGTGTTCATTTTTTTGCCGAAGTCGCCAAACATGTCGATGGTTTTTTCGGTAGGGATGAGGTACTTGGCGCGCTTGTCTTCAGGTTGGCTGAAGGTCATGAGCAGGTCTTTGTGACGCAAGCGTGTGATGCGTTTGTGCAAAGTGGCGGGAGATCCAAGTTGGGTCAGGCCAATGGCTTCGCGCACAGTCATGGTGCGATTTTCAAACCAACGCAGCGCAACTTCTTCCAGCAATGCTTTTTCGTTGGCGTCTAACAGCGGCGCGTCGGGCAATTGCTGAACGCCCCTGGCCAACTGCAAAAAACGCAGGTAAGCATTGGCCGCAGGTGAGTTGCTTTTTGTTGTCATACTTTGATTCTAATGCGCCATGTAAATAAATAGTAGCAAAGTATCCATTGTTTGTGAATTTAGTTCACGCAACGTTAAGTAATTCCCACAATCTAAATGGCGTTAAGGGCATCTGTAGCAAATGTGATTTGTGGCCGTTGCCATTTCTTGCCAAGGCGTCTGCCATGGCATTGATGACGCAAGGGGTCGCGCCAATGGTGCCCAATTCCCCCACACCTTTCACACCCAACACATTGTTGGTGCTGGGGACCGATTGGTTGGTAAATGTATGGAACATTTGAGGCATGATGTCTGCGCGAGGTGCGGCGTAGTCCATCAAACTGCCGGTGACCAATTGGCCGCTTTCTTGGTCGTAAACCAAGGCTTCCAGCAAGGCCTGTCCCATGCCTTGCACAGCGCCACCATCTAACTGGCCTTCCACAATCATAGGATTCACAATGCGGCCCACATCGTTCATGGACGTGTAGGACACCACGCGGGTTTCGCCAGTTGAAGGATCGATTTCAACCTCGCAAATGTGGCAGCCATTGGGCCATGTCGGTCCGCTGGCAGTGGTGCTCGATTGCATTTCAATTTTGGCCTCGGGTTGGCGTTGAGCCAGATCGGCCAAACTGATTTTCAAATCGGTACCTTTGACACTGAAACTGCCGCATTCATAGGTTAAATCAGTGGGCGATGCCTCCAAGGCTTGCCCAGCCAATTCGCGGGCCTTGTGCAAAGTTTTTTCAGCGCCAACACGCATGGCTGAACCGCCCGTAAAAAGAGAGCGCGATCCCGCACTGCCAAAGCCATTGGCGCGGTCGGTGTCGCCCAAGATCACCCGAACTTGGGCGATGTCAACGCCAAACACATCGACCACCAGCTGCGCCAATGACGTTGCAATGCCTTGACCCATGGCATTCACGGCAGAAGCCACTTCAATGGTGCCGTCCGCCAAAATTTGGACGTGTACGTTTTCTTCAAGGGCGTTGCCACCAGTCCATTCCAAGAAGGTGGCAATGCCCAAACCACGCCACAGGCCGCTGGCTTTGGAGGCCGCTTCACGCTGCGCAAAGCCATGCCAGTCGGCTTTTGCCAATGCTTGGTCCATGATCATTTCAAATGCGCCCGTGTCATAGACCTGTCCCATCGGGTTTTTGTAGGGCATTTGAGTGGGCTGAATGAAGTTGCGACGGCGCAATTGCACGCGGTCAATGCCGCTGACCCGAGCCGCCTCGTCCATCAGGCGTTCCATGTTGTAAATGGCTTCAGGCCGACCGGCACCACGGTATGCGCCGGTGCTGGCCGTGTGGGTCATGACGCCAGTAAAGTGGTAGTCAATGGTTTGAATGTCGTAAACGCTGCTTTGTACCCATGGGCCAATCAGCATTTGAATGGCCAGGCCCGTCATGGTGGGGTAGGCGCCCACGTTGGCCAATGTTTCGATGCGCAAGCCCAAAATCTTACCGTCTGAGGCCAGGGCCAAAGAGGCTTGGGTTTGAATGTCACGACCGTGTGAGCTGCTCAAAAATTCTTCACTGCGGTCGGCAATCCATTTGACGGGGCGTTGCAAAGTGTGGGCGCAATAGGCGGTCACCACATCCTCTGCGTAGGCGCCGGTTTTCATGCCAAAACCACCGCCCACATCGCCCACAATGACGCGAATGTTGTCTTTGTCTAGGCCCAGCAAATCGGACACCGTGGCACGAACGCCAGTGGGCATTTGGCTGCTCATGCGGATGTGCAATCGGCCTTGCTCGGGATAGGCCAATACGCTGCGTGGCTCGATGGACAATGCGGCCACACGTTGATTCACAATGTCCAGCTGCACCACGTGCGCAGCCTGTGCAAATGCGGCCTGTGTGGCCTGGACATCGCCGTAGCGTGTTTCAGCCACACGGTTGTCGGGCGCTTCGGTAAATTGGGGGGCGTTGGGCGCCAGCGAATCGGTCAGGGTGGTGGCGCTGGGCAATGCTTCAAATTCAACCTCAATGGCTTCAATGGCATTTCGGGCCTGCTCTTCAGAGCTTGCAACCACTGCTGCAATAGGTTCGCCTACAAAGCGCACGGTGTCGGTGGCCAAAATGTGTCGCGTGGTGGCCGACAAGGGGGTGCCATCTGCGCGCTTGAAATTCAAGGGGCGAGCCATGGGTTTGACACCGGCTGCCAGCAAATCATTGCCACTGAAAATGGCCAAAACACCCGGCATTGCTTTGGCGGCCTGTGTCTCTATGCGCAAGAGCTTCGCATGAGGGTAAGGTGAGCGTAAAAATACCAAATGTGACTGGCCTGGCAGGCTGACGTCATTGGCATAGATGCCAGTCCCCTTTAAAAGTTGCTGATCTTCCAATCGTTTGACAGACTGGCCACTGCCAAATCGGGCCAGGTCTTGTGCGTCAACAGGCGAGGGTTTAACTTGAGGGGTGTTCACTGACGGGTTCTCCTTGCTGCGCAGTGTAACTTTGTAGGCGCTTGAATGTCACTGCAACGTGCATTTGCGGCTTACGAGTTGCTGCAGGGGAGACACTTGAGTAGGATCAGGCATATTTCAAAAAGAGAGGTCCTTGATGGACAATTTTTATTTGCTGGTGATCAGCGTTTTGTTCCTCCTGTTGGCAGGATTTCTCATTTTTTACTTTCAAACACAGCAAAATTTCAAAGACTTGGCAGACAAGTTGAATGAAATTCAGCATCCACACACAGGTGTTCGGTCGTCTGAAAGTCTGAAACATGAATTGGCCGTGCAGTACGATGTTTTGGTTTTGTTGGAAGCTGAAATCTCAAAGAGTCAACGAGAATTCTTGACTGAGCCAGAGTTGCAGACTTTTGATGTGGCGCGACACAAAATCAAGGCCAGCATTGCGGGATTGAAAGCCAATGGCGATTGGATTGGACTGCCCTTTGAGCATGAGTGGGTTGAGATGCTGGACCGTTTGCCCAATGTCCTGGCCTTGTACCGAAAAGCCGAGGCCGACAAACAAGCCCGAGAACTGGCAAAAGAAGCCTCAGACGCTTCCCAAAGCTAAAATCAGCAGGCTTCCTCAATTGGCCCTTTATTTTTGACCTGAATCAATTCTGAATGGGCATGTTCTGCGATGATTCAGCCCCATGCTCTGCGTATCCAATCTTTCTTGCTCTCGAGGTGATCGACGTCTTTTTTCTGGCGTTTCTTTCAGCCTTCAGCCTGGCCAATGGCTGCACCTTGAGGGTGACAACGGCGTCGGCAAGACCAGCCTTTTGCGCCTGATTTGTGGCCTGAGCGAACTGGACGAAGGGCAAATTACCTGGCAAGGTCAGCCAGTGCATCAATGCGCTGATGAATTTCGGGCAGATTTGGCCTACCTGGGGCACCAACTGGCCCTGAAAGACGATTTAACACCGCTCGAAAACCTGCGTGTCGATGCCGCCGTTTCCGGCGTTCATTTATCGGCACCACAAGCGATGGCCGCGTTGGCACAACTGGGCTTGCGAGGTCGTGAGCATTTGCCTGTTCGTGTTTTGTCGCAAGGCCAAAAACGGCGCACAGCCTTGGCACGTTTACAACTGAGCAGGGCCAAGCTGTGGGTCTTGGACGAACCTTTCGTCGCCCTGGACGCCACTGCGCAAAACGCACTGGCCATGGTCATCAACGAACATTTGTCCCGACAAGGCCTGGTTTTGCTGACCAGTCACCAAGCCGTTAAGCTGGGTGGACAGGGATTGACTTACAGGTTAACCGCATGAGTGCTTTCTTTGCCATCGTTCAGCGCGATTTGGTATTGGCCATGCGACGCAAAAACGAAGTCATCACGGCGGTTTTTTTCTTTGTCGTGGTGGCGGCCTTGTTTCCCCTGGGCATTGGCCCCGAAATGAACACTTTGCGCTTGGTGGCGCCGGGTATTTTGTGGGTCGGCGCTTTGCTTGCCAGCATGTTGTCTTTGGGGCGTATGTTTGCGGCGGACCACGCCGATGGCACCCTAGAACAAATGGCGTTGTCACCCAGCAGTTTGTCGCTTTTGGTGGCGGCCAAAATTTTGGCGCATTGGCTGTTGTCAGGTTTACCGTTGGTGTTGCTTGCCCCCGTCTTGGGATTGCAATTTGACTTGTCTGCCAGTGCGCTTTGGACCTTGACCCTGAGCTTGTTGTTGGGGACGCCTATTTTGTCCTTGATTGGCGCTGTTGGCGCAGCCCTGACCTTGGGTGTGCGAGGCGGCGATGTGTTGCTTTCTTTGCTGGTACTGCCTTTGTATGTGCCAGCCTTGGTGTTTGGCGCTGGTGCCGTACAAGCCGAAATCAGTGGGTTGGGCGCTTCTGCGCATTTGTCCATTTTGGCTGCCATGGCCTTGGTGGCCGCCGTGTTCAGTCCGTGGGCCAGCGCGGCATCCCTTCGAATTGCACTTGAATCCTAAAAGTGGGTTAACCCAATGATGCAAAAACTCTTTCATTACGCTTCCCCCCAAAATTTCTATCCACTGGCTGGCAAGTTGTGGCCCGTGTTTGCCGCATTGGCCACCGCTTTGACGGTTTGGGGCTTGTGGTTGGGCTTGTTTGTAGCGCCTGCAGATTTTCAGCAAGGCGAGGGCTATCGCATCATCTTTGTGCATGTGCCCGCATCATGGATGTCCATGGTCATTTATTTGGCCATGGCATTCTGGGCTCTTTTGGGGCTGACTTTCAACACGCGCTTGTCGGGCATGATGACCCGCGCGCTGGCGCCTACCGGTGCTATTTTTGCTTTCTTGTCACTCTGGACAGGTGCTTTATGGGGCAAGCCCATGTGGGGTGCCTGGTGGGTTTGGGATGCCCGACTCACCTCCGAGCTTATTTTGTTTTTCTTGTATTTGGGCTACATCGCATTGAGCAGTGCCATTGACGATTCCCGGCGTTCAGACAAGGCTGGCGGAATCTTGGCTTTGGTAGGGGCTCTTAACGTGCCGGTGATCTATTTTTCTGTGAAGTGGTGGAATACGCTTCACCAAGGCGCATCTGTTTCCATGACGCAGGGCTCGAGCATGGCCAAAACCATGCTGGAAGCCATGCTGATCATGGGGGTTGCATTTTGGATGCATGCCATTGCGATCGCCTTGTACCGCGTGCGAAACATCATTCTGGTCAGAGAGCGGCATGCGCAATGGGTGGCTGATTTGCCGGAAGTGAAAGCGCACGCTTTGAAGGAGCCGTCATGATCTGGAACAATTGGACCGATTTTTGGGCCATGGGTGGCTATGGTCTTTATGTATGGGGCAGTTTTGGCGTGACTGCTGGGCTGATGGCCTTGGAAATTTTTTGGCTCAAACGTGCACGTCAACTTGCTTTAACCCAGGTGTCAAGCGCGTTGGCTGTTGCAGAAACGCAGGAAAAGGATTGGCGCGCATGAAGCCTAGACACCAACGATTTTTACTGATCACTGCTGGCGTGGCCGTACTGGCCATTGCGGGCATGTTTGTTTTGAACGCTTTTCAAAGCAATCTGGTTTTCTTTTTTACGCCCACGCAAGTGTCCAAAGGTGAAGCACCCCAGGGCCGCGCATTCAGGGTGGGTGGCATGGTCAAAGAGGGGAGCTTGCAAAAGGATGGCGAGAACGTTCAATTTGTGGTGACTGACTTTGCGCACGATGTACCTGTGTCTTACAAAGGCATGCTGCCCGATTTGTTCAAAGAAGGTAAAGGCGTTGTGGCCCAAGGCAAACTGTCGGCTGACAAGCAATTCTCCGCTTCGGAAGTATTGGCCAAACACGATGAAAACTACATGCCACCAGAGGCAAAACATGCCTTAGACCAAGCTGAGGCCGCAAAAGCCGCCCAATCTGCGAAGCCTTGATGGCACCTATAGAAAAGAGTCTGGAATGATTGTTGAAATTGGCCACTTTGCCTTGATCCTGGCCGCTTGTGTGGCGTTGCTGCAAGGTGTTTTACCACTGGCAGGTACCGTGAATCAGAACCAACGCTGGCAAGCGCTGGCCAAACCCACGGCACTCTTGCAATTTGCCTTGATTGCTTTGTCGTTTGTCGTATTGGCCCATGCAGCCCTGACCGATGATTTTTCCGTCAAGTACATCGCGGCGCACTCCAATTCTTTGCTGCCATCGCAGTACAAGTTGGCTTCTGTTTGGGGGGGGCATGAGGGCTCTTTGCTCTTGTGGGTTCTCATG
Source organism: Limnohabitans sp. (assembly GCA_030158125.1). Classification (GTDB taxonomy): domain Bacteria; phylum Pseudomonadota; class Gammaproteobacteria; order Burkholderiales; family Burkholderiaceae_C; genus Limnohabitans_A. Next base: position 14,226 of record JAOATL010000023.1, read on the forward strand.
TTGTCGGGTTGGACGGTGGCGGTGGCACTCTTCTCTCGCACTTTGCCATTGGCCATGGTGGCCCGCGTCATTGGCATTTTGGGCTTGGTCTCAACCGGCTTCTTGATGTTCATCTTGACCACCTCCAGCCCTTTTGAGCGCTTGTTGCCAGCGCCAGCGGACGGCCGCGATTTGAACCCCTTGTTACAAGATCCTGGGTTGGTGATTCATCCGCCCATGCTCTACATGGGCTACGTCGGATTTTCTGTGGCGTTTGCATTTTCAGTGTCTGCTTTGTTGTCCGGTCGCATGGATGCGGCCTGGGCGCGCTGGTCACGGCCGTGGACTGTGGTCGCCTGGATTTTCATGACCGCAGGCATTGCCTTGGGCTCATGGTGGGCTTATTACGAATTGGGATGGGGCGGCTGGTGGTTTTGGGATCCTGTTGAAAATGCATCGCTCATGCCATGGTTGTTTGGTACCGCGCTCATCCATGCCTTGATGGTGACTGACAAGCGGGGCGGCTTTAAGGCGTGGTCTGTGTTGCTGGCCATTGGCGCTTTTTCCTTGTCCTTGCTGGGCACCTTCTTGGTTCGATCTGGCGTCCTAACGTCAGTGCACGCCTTCGCCGCTGATCCCAAGCGTGGTGTCTTCATTTTGATTTTCTTGGCCGTGGTGGTGGGCGTGTCATTGACACTGTTTGCATGGCGTGCACCCAAGGCCACTTTGGGCGGCAAAATTGGTTTGGTGTCCCGCGAGTCCATGCTGTTGGTCAACAGCGTGTTGCTGGTGGTGGCCACAGGCGCTGTGTTGTTGGGCACGGTGTACCCGCTCATTGTCGATGCATTGAACTTGGGCAAGTTGTCTGTTGGTGCGCCATATTTCAACGCGGTGTTTGTGCCCTTGATGGTGCCCGTGGTGTTTTTGATGGTGCCAGGCGGAATTGCACACTGGCGCGAAGCGCGTTGGAAATCCTTGGGTCGTGAACTTCAAATTCCAGCGCTGGTGGCCGTGTTGTCGGCACTTGGCATTTGGATCTTGTCTGAACGCGGCACATGGCTGGTGGCCATGGGCTTGGGCTTGGCTGTTTGGGTGGTGGTCGGTTTGCTGATGCAAATTGTGGCGCGCATGAAAAAGCCTGGCCGCATTCCACCCTCATTTTGGGGCATGCACTTGGCCCATTTGGGCATTGCCGTGGTGGTGGTGGGCATCACCTTTGTCAAGGGCTATGAGGTAGAGCGCGATGTGCGCATGGGCCTTCAAGACACGGTCAGCATTGGGGAATACACCTTTGAATTGATGGGCGTGTCAGATGTCGATGGCCCCAACTACAAAGCCTTGCGTGCAGAAGTGAAGGTCATGCAAAAAGGCCAATTTTTAGAAACATTGCATCCAGAGAAGCGCAAATATTTTTCATCGGCCATGCCCATGACAGAAGCCGCCATTGATTCTGGCTTGTTCCGTGATTTGTATGTGTCGCTGGGCGAGGCCATTGAAGGCGACAAGCCTCAGTGGAGCGTTCGGGTGTTTTACAAGCCGTTTGTTTCGTGGCTTTGGTATGGCGCAATTTTGATGGTCTTGGGTGGTTTGTTGGCAGTCAGTGACAGACGCTATCGCAAATCTGCAGCCAGTCTGGGCTAAGTCCTTCGGAGAAATCTTGTGAAGAAATTTTTAATTCCACTGGCGTTGTTTCTGGGACTCTTGGTTTTTCTGGCGGTGGGCCTGAATCGCAATCCGCACGAAATTCCGTCGCCCTTGGTGGGCAAACCTGCGCCGTCATTTTCCCTTGACACCTTGGATGCCAATGCGCCCAAGTTTGGCCCGCAGGACATGATGGGCAAAGTGTGGATGTTGAACGTGTGGGCCACTTGGTGTGTAGCCTGCCGAGAGGAGCACCCCGTGTTGGTCGCGTTTGCGCGCACACAACAATTGCCCATTGTGGGCTTGAGTTACAAAGAGGTGCAACCACAAGATGAGCCTGCTGGCCGCAAATTCACGCCCGCTGAAAAACTTCAATTGGCCCGTGAGCGAAGCGAGATGTGGCTCAAGCGACATGGCAACCCTTACACCTTGTCGGTGATGGACTTGGATGGCCGAGTGGGCATTGACTACGGTGTGTATGGCGTGCCCGAAACGTATGTCATTGATAAGGCGGGCATCATTCGCTACAAACGTGTTGGTGTTGTCACACCGGACTTGCTGCAATCCACCATCTTGCCCTTGGTGCAGAAATTGAATGCCTCTTAAGGCGCTGCGAAAGATTCCATGAAATTGAACTCACCTTGGTCGACGTGTTGGGTCATTGTGGCCATTGCACTGTTGACTGCCTTCACATCGGTTCACGCCAAAGATGCTGCGCCAATGGCCGAAGACCCCGTCATTGAGAAGCGCCTGATCCACATCTCGGAAGAGTTGAGATGCTTGGTTTGTCAAAATGAATCCTTGGCTTCGTCCAGGGCCGAGTTGGCCAATGATTTGCGAGAAGAAGTGCGCAAGTTGATTCGTCAAGACAAGAGTGACACGCAAATCAAAGAGTACCTTGTCACCCGCTATGGTGATTTTGTGCTTTACCGTCCAGAAGTTAAACCATTGACGTGGGTCTTGTGGTTTGGTCCCTTTTTGTTGTTGGTGCTGGGTGTTTGGGGCATGAGCGTGTATTTGCGTCAACGCCAAACAGCACAAGCACAAAGTGCCAGCCTGAGCGATGAAGACCGCCGCAAGGTTCAGGAAATTTTGAAGTCGGGAGATGCAGCATGAACGCCGGCACATTGTTCAACTTGATGGCCTTTGGGCTGGTGCTGTGTGTCGCAGCTGTTTTGCTTTGGGTCTTGTTAAGGCAAGGCCCCGTGGTCACACATGCCAGTCAAGCCAAGGCCAATGCCAAGGTGTATCGCGATCAAATTTTAGACCTGGACCGTGAGCACGACAGTGGCCACATCAGTGATGCGGAATGGCAGCAGTCGAGGGACGAGCTCAGTTTACGTTTGCTGGAGGACACCGCTGCGCAAGACGATCCTGAAGCCAAAGCACAAAAGCCAGCCAAGTGGACGGCCATGCTGGTGGCTGTCTTGATGCCTTTGTCTGCCATGGGCCTTTACACATGGTTGGGCACACCGGATGCGCTCGATCCCATGGCGGCCAAAGCACTCGACAAAAACAGTCCAGTCGATTTGCAGAAGATGGTCGAGAACTTGGCGCAAAAACTCAAAGACAAGCCTGACAATTTAGAGGCTTGGGTCATGCTGGGACGCAGCTACCGGTCTTTAGAACAATTTGATGCGTCCATTCAAGCTTATGACCGCGCACTGACGATGTTGGCTGACGACGATCTGAGGCTTGAGCGTGTAGAAGTGATGGCCATGCGCTCGCAAGGAAATTTTGAGGGTGAACCATGGCGTGTCATTCGTGAGATTCTGCAACGCGACCCGCAACACTATGGTGCTTTGTTGATGGCGGGCAGTGCTTCCTATGCTCACGAAAAGTATGTTGAGGCACTGCAATATTGGCAGGCTGCCCGCAAGACTTTAGAGCCACAGAATCCAGACATTCCGGGGCTTGAAAATGCCATTGCTTCTGCGCAAGACAAATTGGGCATCAAGCCCAAAATCTCGCCTCTCGCTGTGTCGGGTCAGGTGAGCTTGTCTGCTGCTCTGAAATCCAAGGCAAACCCCACAGATGTGGTGTTTGTGTATGCCACGCCAGCCAATGGTGAACGCATGCCATTGGCCATTTTCAAATCGACGGTGGCGCAATTGCCCTTGAACTTCACACTCGACGACAGCACGGCCATGAGCCCCGAGCGCAAGTTGTCGGGTGCGGGGGAGGTGTTCATCAAAGTTCGCGTCTCCAAGTCGGGCAATGCCATGCCGCAGTCAGGCGATTTGTTGGGCGCCTTGGGGCCTGTCAAGGTGGGGGCCAAAGGCTTGAATTTGGAAATCAAGGATCAAGTTCCTTGATTCAAAGCAAGAGTTTGGAACCCTGAAGGGCGTAGTCTCAAATCCAGTGTTTAACTGGAAATTTGAGACCCCCATGACCTTCGAGACTGTTCCTCCGCAAGCGCTTGCTGCTAGCGCACTTGTCATTTTTCCCCAAGAAATTTCTGTCGACATCCTTCTGGAAAAGTACGCCAAAGAGGGTGAGCAATCGATCGACGATGTTTATGCCCGTGTGGCCAAAGGCCTGGCCTCTGTGGAGCAGCCTGAACTGCGTTCGCATTTTGAGCAAGTGTTTCTGGCCAATATGCATGCGGGTGCCATTGGCGCGGGCCGCATCATGAGTGCTGCGGGGACCGATATCCAATCGACCTTGATCAATTGCTTTGTGCAACCTGTGGGTGACTGCATTCAAGGTGTAGACGACGATGGTTTTCCTGGCATTTACGAAGCCCTGAAGCAGGCGGCCGAAACCATGCGTCGAGGCGGTGGCGTGGGGTATGACTTTTCGCGTGTTCGTCCGCGCGGTGCGCGCGTCAAGGGCACAGCCTCCTTGGCTTCTGGGCCTTGCAGCTACATCAATGTGTTTGACCAATCGTGTTCAACGGTTGAAAGTGCAGGGGCGCGCCGTGGTGCGCAAATGGGCGTACTCCGCATTGACCATCCGGACGTGCTGGAGTTCATCACAGCCAAACGCACGCCCGGCCGATGGAATAATTTCAATGTGTCTGTGGCTGTGAGTGACGCCTTCATGCATGCCGTTCAACATGATTTGCCTTGGCAGTTGGTTCACAAGGCGCAGCCAGGTGATGTGTTGATGGCGCAAAAATTGACGCAGCGCCCAGATGGTCAATGGATTTATGCAGAGATGCCTGCCCGTGCGATCTGGCAGACCGTGATGCAGTCAGCGTACGATTTTGCAGAACCTGGCATTTTGTTTTTAGACAACATCAACCGTGACAACAACCTGGCATATTGCGAGACTTTAGAGGCGACCAATCCCTGTGGAGAACAGCCATTGCCGCCTTATGGGTGTTGCGATTTGGGTCCTGTGATCTTGCCCAAGTTTGTGCGTCATCCATTTGGTTTGGATGGCACTGCCCCCAGTTTTGATTTTGAAGCGTTCATGCAAGCGGTCTTTACGCAAGTACGTGTGCTGGACAACGTGCTCGATCTCACACACTGGCCCTTACCAGAGCAGGCCATGGAAGCGGAGGCAAAGCGTCGCATCGGGGTGGGGTTTACGGGCTTGGGCGATGCATTGGTCATGCTCAATTTGCCCTACAACAGTGATGTAGGACGTTTGTTTGCAGCGGACATTGCCCGTGTGATGCGCGACACAGCTTATGCGGCTTCGATCGAATTGGCCAAAGAACGGGGCTGCTTTCCACTGTTTGATGCCGAAGCCTATTTGGGTGGGGAAGGATTTGCCAGTCGATTGCCAGAAGGCATTCGTCAAGGCATTGCCCTGCACGGTATTCGCAATAGCCATTTACTGTCCATCGCGCCAACAGGTACTGTCAGTTTGGCCTTTGCCGACAATGCTTCCAATGGCATTGAGCCTGCATTCTCTTGGACCTACACACGCAAAAAACGTGAAGTAGATGGCAGCACCCGCGAGTACGTCGTGCAAGACCATGCTTGGCGCGTTTACAGTGAACTGGGGGGCGATGTCGATCATTTGCCGCCTGCGTTTGTCACTGCGCTCGAGATGTCTGCGCAAGATCACATTGCCATGATGGCGGCTGTTCAACCATTTGTGGATACGGCTATTTCCAAAACGGTCAATGTGCCTGCCGACTGTCCGTTTGAAGACTTTGCACATTTGTACATGCAAGCTTGGGCTGCGCACTTGAAAGGGTTGGCCACCTACCGACCCAACGCAATTTTGGGCTCGGTACTTCAAGTGCAACCAACACCCGGTGAGGGCGTCGCGGCCAAGCGTGTGCGCTCGGACGTGACGGCCGACGTGGACCCATTCCGTTGTGTCATTGACCGCCGGCCTCACGGTGAGCTGCCCGCTGTGGCCGAAAAAATCAACTACTGGACGCAGGATGGCTTGAAGACCCTTTACCTCATCATCTCGTTCATGCCTGTGACGGGCGTGGTTAAGGGCGAGACTCGCCAGGTGGAGCGTGCCATTGAGTTCTTCATGCCGGTGGGGCAAAACGGTGAGTCGCAGCAGTGGATCACGTCCAGCATGCGATTGTTGTCCTTGGCAGCGCGGGGTGGTTTTTTGGCCAGAGCCTTGCAGGACATGCGCAAAGTGGCATGGGACCGCGGCCCAGTGCGCCTAGGTACTTTGCGCAAAGACAGTGGGGTGGAAGTGCCGATGTGGCACGACTCCGAAGTGGCCGCCGTGGGCTATGCCATTGCGCAAATTTTGGAGAGACGCAGCAGTGCATCTGAGGTCAATGAGGTGACCGAAGCCGCCACCGCTGCGCATGTGCATCCAGCAACATCACATCAAAATGATGTGCTTCAAGGGATGATGGCGGGTAAAAAATGTCCTGAGTGCGGCGCACACGCGCTGATTAAAAAAGATGGTTGTGAGTACTGCACCAGTTGCGGACATCTTGGCACTTGCGGATAAATGCGCATGGATTTTCTGTGGCATCCGAAACACCAGCGCTTACTCCACGGCAATTTTGGCATCGCGAATCACGCGGGCCCATTTTTCGGTGTCACGTTGGGTCCAAGCCATCACTTCTTCGGGTGTACCCGCTTGCAGTTCGGTGCCAGCGGCTTCAATTTTGGCCACTAAGGCAGGTGCCTTCAAGGCCTTGGAAAGTGCTGCATTGATGGCGTCTACCACCGGTTTGGGGGTGGCCTGTGGTGCGTACATGGCATACCAGGTGGTGTAATCAAAACCTGGCAGAGCCGTGCCAATTAAGGGCAATGATTTGGTGGCGTTGGATTTGCTGGCCGCAGTTGCGGCAAGTACTTTGACCAGTCCTTTGTCGGCCAAGCCTTGCAGGGAAGGCAAGCTGCTGAACATGGCACTGACTTCGCCAGAAATTAGATCATTGACAGCCGCTGCACTGCCTTTGTAAGGCACGTGAATCACATCGGTTTTGGAAAGGGCTTTGAACATCTCCATGCCCAAATGCGCTGTACCCCCCGTACCAGCTGAAGCAAAACTGACTTTGCCGGGGTTTGCGCGTGCGTAGTCAATCAATTCTGGAATGCTCTTCACGGGTAGCTTGGCAGACACAACCAGCACGTGGGGTCCTGTCGAGATGGTGGAAACCGGTTTCAATTTGGCGACCAAGTCGGCACCGCCTTTTTTGCTGAGCATGGGCTGGAGCACCATGTTGCCAAAGGCTGCCAAGAGCAATGTATGACCATCGGGTTCTGCCCGTACAACAACCCCCAGAGCTGGCACGCCCATGCCGCCGCCGAGATTTTCGACTGTGACGGTTTGTTTTAAGTCGGCCGTCATGACCAAGGCCAACTCACGTGCGACCAGATCGGCTGGCCCACCAGCAGCATAGGGGACGATCAATTTCAAGGGTTTGGAAGGCCAAGCGGCGCTGGTCTGTGCCAGCGTTACTTGAGTGCTGATACCCAAGAGGATGCTCAGTAAAAGTTTGCCATTGAAAGCTAATGTCATGGGGGTCTCCGTTGATTGCTTTGAGCATAAAAAAAAGCCGTTGAAAAATCAACGGCTTTTGGGCATTTGGCGGAAGCGGTGTCTCAAAGTACCAATGTTCGCTTTTGGAAAGCATTGGGAAGCCTTGAGACTGCTTAAGCCAAGCATTGAAGCCCTCTAAGAGACATATTTTAGGGGGAAACTGAATCGCCCCGGGTTTTGAGGAGGCTCCAAACTCTGAGAAGATTGAGCCAT
>JAOATL010000024.1 GCA_030158125.1 Limnohabitans sp.
TTGCATTCACGCTCTTCTGGCCAGCGAAGCCAAGTGAAACCTTCCTACTGTCGCGAATAGGTGAAGGTTTCTGCGCAGATGATTCAGCTTCTCGCAGTCGCAGTAGGGCCACTGCGATTAGATCGACGACTTCTTGTTGCGGGTGTCGAGGGCCAGCGCCAGCCCTTAAATTAGAGATTTGTTCGTTGTTGTGCATGGTCAGCGTTCCAGTAGAAAACGCTTGTCATGCTATGGGTCAAGGTCACTTCGCGTAACGTGTTTAGACAAGCATGCTCGTAGATGAGCAAAGATGTCCATCAAAACTTAAGAGCGGGGATTTCCTTGATCCAACTACGAATGGTGTCTGGGGTGGCAAGCTCGCCGAAAACATAGATGTCCGCTTTGTCTTCAGTAGAAGCTTGTACACCTCCTTCGTACACGATGCCATAGATTCCGAATTTATGGTCATCACTCCAAAAAATCGGTCCGCCACTCATTCCACTAAATTGCTCATATGCCACAGACTCACGGTGAACCTGCGAGTACAAAGCGAATCGCTGATTTGGTTGCCGATTGATTTCGGCAAGCACTGTGCACTGAGGCATCGAGATTCGATAACCATGATCCTCTTCTAGCCGTCGCTTCAAGTTCTCTGGAAATCCAACCGCATACCCAAAGCTGATGTCTCCTGGAGCTTCCGACATGTCATCAATGTGTAGCTCCTCTTTTCCGAGGGACTTTGCAAAGTCCGGATGCAGTTCGCGAATTGCGATGTCAAGCGGGGGAGAACCTAGCGGCTGCAAAGGTTGGATAAACCGATCATGCACGACATAGAACCCGTTCAGCATCGTCCTAAGAAGATAGTGCTGCCCTGACTTGTTGGCATTCCGAAGCGTTTCGACCACATGCAAACAAGTGATACCAAAACTTCTACCGCCTGACCGGACAAAGGTCATAGTTCCACTTCGATGCGCTTCTGATGGCTGCGAGAACTGCGGAATCCTAGACTGGTCGTCTACGGTTGGGACAACTGCGAGTGCAGCACAGAAACGGGCTGGGTTCTCTTCCAAAACGTCGCAGACGGGGAAAGTCATCGCTTCAAACTTATTTGCGAACGGGCAATTGCCCGTTTGAGGTGAACTGATCGTAGCTGTCGAAACTCTCCTGATCTTGCCAGGAGTTATCCCACCTGCGCGGCTCGGCATCTTCAAGGATCAACAACGTCAGCACGCGGTCACGTCCGCCATAGCTGTGCTTGAACTCCTGCAGCTTCATGTATGGCTGCTCACCGACGCACCACACAGCAGCGGACATATCGATCCCATTCCACTCCTGAGGGATGGACTCATCTGCTGCTACGGTATCGCGCAGAGGTTCAGCGGGATCACTCAGCCTTCGAATGCGGGTGTTGCTCAACACAGCACTGCGGCTGCGCCATTCGTACTTGAGAAAGCCGTTGTCCCAGTGCAGCAAGATCGCACGCTTCTCCGTGAACTTGATGAAGCGGATGCATAGGGCCTCGAACGACACGCCGAATGTTTTGGCCAAGCCACTGAGCAAGTAAAGGTCAATGTCCTGACTTGTGATGCGATCACGCAGGACATCGCCAGGCATCAACAGATTGCTGGCGAATTCATCCGCCTCGCGTTCAATGTTGGCTGCTGTGTCTTGGCTGAAATGAACTGCGGCCTTGTCGCAGTTGAAGGTGCGTCGCTTTGCCCTGTGCAGAACAAAGTGCCCCAGCTCATGAGCGATGGTGAATCGCTGGCGCTCAGGGCTGGCCTCTGGGTTGTAGAAGATCCCCCACTCGGCAGGATCATTGGGATTGCAAACCAGCATCCCTTCAACACTGCGCGCGGTTGATGCCATAGGGGGCTTGATGATTTTTACCCCTTCACCGTAGGGCGTATCTGGTAGCCCCTCCCGAACCCTGTCGAGATCGATGTATGCAGCCTTCTCCTCATCGGCGACACGCATCCAACGCAGGATCATGTTCGCCGCTTTGCTTGGGGTCAGTTCTAAGCTGCCACTCAACGCTTGGGTTCCTCTTGTGCAGAGCCGGGGAACATCAGCTTCATCATGTCTTGAACGCGATTTTTCTCATCGTCCGACATGGTGGCGTACTGGCGAAAGAAAGCCACATCTTCAACCGTGGCCTCGGGAACCTGCTCATTGGTCTCGTTCATGAGGTCTTCCATCGTGACCCCCAGAACCTTGGCCAGCAGATGAACCCGCTCGGCGGAAGGGCGCTGCCCCTCTTTCATTTCCAGTTCCCAGATGTATGCCTTGGTGCAGCCAACTGCGTCGGCCACTTGCTGCAATGTCAGCTTCTTGGCCTCCCGCAGACGTCGCAATCGCGCTCCTAAGGTCGATGCCATGGCACAGCTCCTGTCTGAATCAAAACAGCCTAAAAGTATAGCACCAAGATACACCATCCACCACCATGTTCTACGTTGTTTGACAAGCGGAAATAAGCGGGACACAATTACGCTGTATCTCGCCACTTTACTTTGACGGGGTATTTGTTTACCACCCGTCGGCCAGCGCCAGCATCCCCTGCACGCAGAACACCGACATTTCATAAGGACCAAGAAAATGAAAAAAACCTTTGTCGATGTGCTGCTGGAGCTGCCCGTAGACACCACTCTCCAAAACTTCCTGGCAGCTAACGGTCTGCCGTTGCCCGACGATCTGTCTTGGTCGGATGGCCAAGATGTCACCCAGACTGTGATCGAGGCCATCCGGTCTTGGCCCGACGAAATTGCCCGAGACGCACTCATTGCCAAACTCATGGCAAGCGTTGGACTCGGGGATGCGGCGGGCAAACAGGCAATGTTTCAGGTGGCCCAAAAGGACGGTGCCGCCTTGATGGGGTTGGTCGCCAGCCAAAGTGACATCCATCGCTCGTTCTGGCTTTACGTGAACCACCCCGAGCTCTTTGATCTTGCCGGGGATGTGGACTTTTTCGAGCGCCATGGCACCCAGGCACAACAAAACGATCTGGGCGTCAAACGCAAGCCAAACACCTCCGAAGCCGCCATGCTCGGTATGCGTCAGTCCATCTCGGCGTTCTATCAACGGGAGTTGCAATGCGGCGATGGCAGCGTGGCCTACGTGCTGGAGCGCTCCCCCGATGTCTATCTGCTGACGGTCCACGTCAAAGACCTGGCGATGCTGCGCTTGGAGTTTGAAGGCTCGAACCTGACCCGTCGCGTCGGCAATCCCAACATTCACATGGTGCTGGAGTATTCAGCCAAGACCGGCGTCGCCCGCACCCTGGTCAAGGGCGGGGTCAAGTACCACACCATGCTGCTGGAGGCATTCGCAGAGCATCTGCTGGGCACCAAGGTCGATGCCCACCGCATCAAACCACCCACTCTTGACTTGTCTGCGTTGCGGCTGGGTTTCGATGTGCCCCAGGCGCTGACCACCGACGGGTTCATGGCGCTGCAAGTCAAAACCCTCACGCTGCTCAGCCCCCACGGCGACCTCAAGGTCGAATGCACAGCAACCGCGTCAAGCGACCAGCAGTGCGTGACCGAACTGATCGCAGAGTCCTTCCCCAACGAAAACCCGCTCAAGCGTAACTGGCAGATCAACTCGGCGCACATCAACCTGTACTACCCACCCGAGCCAGGCAAGATGCGATCGAAGGTCATCACCATCGAGATCACCCGCAAAGGCCGACTGAACCTTCACAAGTTCGACGCCAAGATGCAGGCGCAGCTCGAAGGCTACCTGGTTGCCCTCGGCATTCTGGGTGCCGATCAAACGCTGAGCGCCAACGAGCAGCAACCCGGTGAAGACGCCTTCCAGGCTGAACCCGCGTACCAAGAGTGAGCATGAACTCACATCATGCTTGGTCGTTGGTGTGTCGCTTGTTCGCTGAGGGAACGCACGTCCATCGCTGGGCGTTGTCCCCTCACGAGGTGGCTGCATGCACCTTGCTCGGCTCTGCCATAAAGCCTGCGCCCGTCAATCAGCAATACGTACTTTGCCCACATTGCAACCTGCACCGTGGGCAAGTCGTCGGTGATGGCAAGGGCGGCAGGCTTTGCCAATGCCCCGAATGCGGCCCAATCCAAATCGAGCCACAGGATCTGGCAGCGGTCGTGCTCAACGAGGATTGGCTGCGCCAGAAGTTGCGCTTGGCCTTGGAGATTAACAGCCGCGATGGAATCGATCAAGTCGGTCCTGACGTCTGGCGACTAGGCGATGCACGACAAGGGCCAGTCATTCTGGCTCGCAACTTGTCCGGCCTGGTTCATGCACCGGCGACCCTTGATGCGCTGCGAGTCAATGCCTCTCGGTTGCGGGTGATCACGCCCAAACCTATCGACCAGACCGCACACCCATTTGCCGTTGACATAGATTGGCTACCGCTTCAGGAGCGGTTCGCCTTTTACGGCGGCGGAATCTCATTTATTGCCCCACAGGGCCAACGCCCCACAGAAACGCAACGTGAGCCCGCTAAACCGGTTTACGGCCCCTTTGCTGACGACTTCCGCTCAGTGCTACTGCCAGAGTTCGGCCACATCGCACTTACAGATGCTCAAGCATCCGTGTTCGGTTCTCTCTGGTCATTCAAGGGTGAGCCAACTCGTGGAGAACGAATCATGGCCAAGGCAGGACTTGAAAGCGACAAGCCGATTGATGTATTCAAGGTGAAGTCCCGTGACAAAGGCAAGCTTGGTGTCGATCGCCCCCTGCTGGCTTACAGGGCGCTTGTGGTCACACAGCGCCGACAAGGTCTTTATGCGATGCCCTGCGCTTCAGGGCAATAACCTCTAGGACTTGAACTATGGCAACGAAAGATCAGATCAACAAAGCTTGGGACAACGCAGACAAAATGCGCGGCAAGGATCCGGACCTGTACCGCAAGGATCCGTACGGGAATCCGATGTACCGCCACTCGCACGGCAAGAGCTCAGAAATGGGATGGGATGTTGATCACATCACCCCGAAATCACGGGGTGGCTCTGATGCAACCAAAAACCTGCAAGCGCTGAACTCTTCCGTGAATCGCGGCAAGGGTGACTCACTTATCAAGAAGAGTCGCCACTCGAGTTGAAGCAGGCGACTGAGGGTACGGTCATCCGTGGCCGTCTCTAGTCGACCCAAAGCCGAATTTCGGTTTATCAAAATACCAGCCTGAGACCGGCCGGTAAATTCATCAAGTGATGCTCACCGGATTGACTAAAGAATTCCACAAGGTTGAGATGCGCTAGCCATGGTGGCCTCCTCAATCTGGTTTTAGTTTTCAGTTAGGCGGGGGCGATCAATGCACGTTCACCAGGCGTGACTGGGGCAATGACGCCCCGCTTGCCAGCGTCTCGGTGCTGATTTCAACCGTCATCGGTGCGCGGAAGCGTTTGAGCCGGAGCGCGTTGCCGAGCACGAAGACACTGGAGAGCGCCATCGCGGCTGCTGCGAAGATCGGCGAAAGTAAGGTGCCGTTCACTGGGTATAACGCACCCGCTGCGACCGGGATCAGCACGCCGTTGTAGGCGAAGGCCCAGAACAGGTTTTGTTTGATGTTGCTGATCGTCGCCTTGCTGAGCGCGATGGCATTCGGCACGCCACGCAGATCGCCCGACATCAGCACCACGTCAGCGGCCTCGATCGCGACATCGGTTCCCGTGCCGATGGCGAGCCCAACGTCCGCTTCGGCAAGAGCCGGTGCGTCGTTAATGCCGTCACCCACGAAGGCAACCCGCGCGCGATGGGTCCGGAACACCTTGAGCGCCGCAACCTTTCCGTCGGGCAAGACCTCGGCCGCGACCTCATCAATGCCGAGCTGCTTGGCGATCGCCGCAGCCGTAGCTGCGTTGTCGCCGGTGATCATTGCAACTTTGAGTCCGAGCGCGTGCAGCGCCTTGATCGCCGCTGGCGTCGTCTCCTTGATCGGATCAGCGACCGCGATCACCGCCGCCAAGCGGCCGTCGATCGTGGCATAGAGCGGACTCTTGCCTTGTTCGCCGAGACGCTGGGCGGTCGGCAGGAAACTTGCGATATCAAGACCGAGCTGCGTCATGAACCGGTCCGCGCCGACGGAGACGGTCCGACCGGCGACCTTGGCCGACACGCCAAAGCCCGGTGTCGCGTCGAAGCTCTCAATGGGTGCAAGCGTGATGCCCCGCTGCTTTGCAGCTGCGACGATCGCTTCAGCAATCGGATGCTCGGAGCGGGTCTCGACCGCCGCAACGAGAGCCAGAACTTCGTTGTATTCGAAGCCTTCGGCGGGAACGAGGTCTGTCAGTTCAGGGCGTCCTTTGGTCAGTGTGCCGGTTTTATCGAACGCGATGACGCTCACATCACGCAGCGCCTGTAAGGCTTCGCCCTTGCGAAAGAGAATGCCGAGCTCGGCCGCGCGACCCGTACCGACCATGATCGAGGTCGGCGTGGCCAGTCCCATGGCGCACGGGCAGGCGATGATGAGAACTGCGACCGCATTCACGAGCGCGAAGGTCAGCGCTCGATCCGGACCCAAGACTAGCCAGACCAGGAAGGTCAGCGCTGCCGCTGCCATAACCGCCGGGACGAACCACATTGTGACCTTGTCGACCAGCGCTTGGATCGGTAGCTTGGAACCCTGCGCCTCTTCGACAAGGCGGACGATCTGCGCGAGCACCGTGTTCGCGCCGACCTTGGTGACGCTGAAACTGAAAGCGCCCGTCTTGTTGATCGTGCCGCCGACGACTTCGGCTCCCACACCCTTCGGCACGGGCACCGGCTCGCCGGTGATCATGCTTTCGTCAACATAAGAGGCACCCTCGACGACCTCGCCGTCCACCGGAATCTTCTCGCCTGGACGAACGAACACGACGTCACCAGTCTTCACCTGATCGAGTGCAATCTCAACTGTCTCGCCGTTGCGCTCGACGCGCGCAGTCTTGGCCTGAAGTCCGACGAGCCGCTTGATCGCTTGCGAGGTCCGCCCCTTGGCGCGCGCCTCCAGCGTGCGCCCGAGCAGGATCAAGGTCACGATGACCACAGCTGCTTCGAAATAGACGTTGGCGCTGCCCGGTGGAAGAGCTTCGGGGACAAAGGTTGCGACCACTGAATAGCCGTAAGCCGCCGCCGTGCCTAGCGAGACCAGCGAGTTCATGTCGGGGGCACCGCGCAGCAACGCCGGTATGCCCTTACGAAAGAAGCGCAGCCCCGGGCCGAACAGTACAAGGGTGGCGAGTGAGAACTGGATATACCAGCTCGTCTGCTCACCCAAGACCCCCATCACCCAATGGTGCATGGCGGGAATGAGGTGAGAGCCCATCTCGAGGATGAAGACTGGCAAGGTGAGGATGGATGCAATGAGCAAAACGCGTCGCAGCGCCCGCGCCTCGCTTTCACGACGTTCGGCGTCCTGATCGCCCGTAGTCGCCGTTTCGATGGACAAACGGCGGGACTTGTAACCCGCCTGTTCGACCGCCGTTTCAAGGTCAGCCGTGGAGACGACCCCAGCAAGGTGGCGTACCCGTGCGCGCTCAGTCGCCAAGTTGACCGTGGCTTCGAGCACGCCCGGGATTTGAGCAAGCGCCTTCTCAACTCGGCCCACACACGACGCGCAGGTCATGTCCTCAATCGCAAGCTCGGTGGTCTCTTCGCGAACACTGTAGCCGGCGCTCTCTATGGCGCGAACAGCAGCCTGCGGGTCGGGCAAGCCGGCGAAACTCATGTCGGCGCGTTCGGTGGCGAGATTAACCACAGCCGTCTGCACGCCGGGAACCGCTTTCAACGCACGCTCGACACGGCCGACACACGATGCACACGTCATGCCTTCGACAGGAAGACTCAGACGTTTGACTGAAGACATATCGCCATGTTGGGCAACGGAAGCCATTGAATTACCCCTTGAAGTTTAGGTTGAGGGAAGTTTCAAGCTTCCCACGATTGGAATGTCAAGACCTGTGGGTTATTTATTTCACGACGCGCAAGTTCGAAATGCTGTTGGCTCCAGATTGATGCTCTGGCCAATGCTCCTCTTCACTTCGGCAGCGCGTCCGCCAAGATCAGATCTATGAAGATCACGCCATACAAGTGCTCATCGAGTTGGACAATGTCATCTTCGACGGGCTGGTCACTTAATGACGGGAAATCTCATACTGGGCGGAGCCAGACTTGGACGAGCTGGAACAGAATGGACAGCCGTGTGTAGGTACTCGGTGTCAGGCGTTTGTTCCCCATGAGCAGCTTGATGTTCTGCATTTCTCCCAGCTGCATCTTCAGTTACTGCCAGTCCTTGCTTTCATAAATAAGCGGTGTGCCGAACATAGTTAAGCACTGCCGCAGCACTTTCAGCGCGGGTCCTGGTGCGAATGCACGCCGCGCATCCAGGCCATGAGGTCGATGTGGCTGGATGCGTAAGTGCCAGAGTCGTCGGGCTGAGCGCGAGATTTCTTGAGTTGCGGCTTGTGTTGTGGCCGGTGCTGGGTCAGGCTGCCTCGCGAGAGTTGCTCCAGAATGGCGCAGTGGGGTTGGTCGTTTCCATGGCAGGCTTTCACCAATACAGAGAGCCCATCCATCATCTGTTCGATCTCGCGACGCTTTTCTTCAAGGTCGGCTAGGTGGCGCTGCGCCAAAGCCTTCACCTCGCGGCTGGTGCGCTGTGAATCGATCCACAGACCGATGAGTTCGGCGATCTGCGCCACAGAAAAGCCGAGCCGACGCGACTGGCGCACGAATCTCAGCACCGAGACCTCTCGCTCGCCGTACAGACGGTAGCCTGATTCGGTACGCTCGGCTTGGGGTATAAGGCCAATCTGTTCGTAATGGCGGATCATCTTGGCGGACACGCCTGCGGCCTTGGCGGCTTCGCCAATGTTCATGAGGGTGGTCATGGCGTGTTTCGTGGGCTTGGTTTCTGCATGAAACGAAGGATACAGCTTGACACCATGGGAGAGTCAAGACCCTCATTACAAAGGCCTTGGCGGACGGTGGTCAGAGCGGTGGGTTCCCGAAAGCTGCCACCCGTGGACATCGGCTTTTGGCCGACATGAGCCGTAGCAACTGGTCATCTCTATAAAAATACAAAGCGAGTGTTCACATACATCTACCCCCCTACCGCACCATTCAAGGACGGAAAAATATGGGCTTTTCTCGCGAATTCTCACAACGTTGTGTGCGACAGCTCACAAACCACATGGTTTGCCTGAGCAGGTAGAACGCAAAACCTTCGTATGCGACACACGCATAAGTCATTGCCGCAAAAGGCGATCTGCGTGTGCCACTTCGTCAGTGTTCACAGAAGTTTTGTGAGAAGAGAGAGCGGAGTATGAGATTTGGGGAGCGGTACCGCCTCGGATGCAGGAAGGGTATGGCACACGTAGAATTGCGCCGCACCCCGCACCATCTTGCGGTCGCCAAAACGAAAGCGCCCAACTGAGAACAGTTGGGCGCTTGATCTTGGTGGCCTGGGACGGAATCGAACCATCGACACGCGGATTTTCAATCCGCTGCTCTACCAACTGAGCTACCGGGCCTCACAGAAGCGGGATTATAGCATCAGAAAAAGGGGCTTTTTACGGGAAATTAGGGGGCATCGACAGAAGCCCTGGGTGATAAGGTCGAAACGTGAACCTTTCTTCTGCCCACCCCGCCCCTGTCGACCTGATCGACTCCTCTTACGCCGCCCGCCGGCTCTTCATCACCTTGCTGCTCATGACGCTGGGAGGCAGCAGCATGTATGTGGTGTCGGTTGTCCTGCCAGAGGTGCAAAAAGAGTTTGGCATTTCGCGTGCCGATGCGTCTTTGCCCTACACCTTGATGATGCTGGGCTTTGGCGCTGGTGGTTTGGCCATGGGCAAGTTGGCGGACAAATGGGGGGTGCATGTGGCGCTTTGGATTGGCGCGGTGGGTGTTGGCAGTGGCTTTGTGTTGGCTGGTTTGTCGCCCAACATTTGGTGGTTTGCGCTGGCGCATGGGGTGTTGATGGGGGTGTTTGGCAGCTCGTCTACGTTTGCCCCTTTGTTGGCCGATACCTCGATGTGGTGGGACAAGCGGCGCGGCATTGCGGTGGCGGTGTGTGCCAGTGGCAATTATGTGGCGGGCAGCGTTTGGCCGGCCTTGGCGCAACACGGTGTTGAAACTTTGGGCTGGCGCGAAACGTATGTGTGGATTGGGGTGGTGTGTGGTTTGGGCATGTTGGTGTTGTCGTTTTTCATGCGACAGCGGCCGCCCATGATGGCCGCGTCTGCGCCGGGCAGTGTTCAGCAATTGGCTTCCGAAAAACCGTTTGGTTTGTCGATCAACACGGCGCATGCTTTGTTGTGTGTGGCGGGCGTAGCGTGTTGTGTGGCCATGGCCATGCCGCAGGTTCACATCGTGGCGTATTGCACAGACCTTGGATTTGGTGCGGCGCGTGGGTCTGAGATGCTGTCGCTCATGTTGGCGTGTGGCATTGTGAGCAGATTGG
Source organism: Limnohabitans sp. (assembly GCA_030158125.1). Lineage (GTDB taxonomy): Bacteria > Pseudomonadota > Gammaproteobacteria > Burkholderiales > Burkholderiaceae_C > Limnohabitans_A. The sequence goes on from JAOATL010000024.1 coordinate 10,391, forward strand.
TGTCGGGCGCCATTTGCGATCGCATTGGCGGGCTGCGCACCTTGGTGCTGGGCTCGGTGTTGCAAGGTGTGGCCTTGCTGATGTTCTTGCCGTTCAATGGCATGGTGTCGCTGTACATCATCTCGGCCATGTTTGGGTTGTTTCAAGGCGGCATCGTGCCGTCGTACGCCATCATCGTGCGGGAATATTTTCCGGCGCAAAAGGTGGGGGTGTTGGTGGGCGCTGTCATCATGGCCACCATGATTGGCATGGCGCTGGGCGGGTGGATGTCGGGCAAGGTGTTTGACTTAACCGGTTCGTATCACGCGGCCTTCATCAATGGCGTGCTTTGGAATGCTTTGAACCTCAGCATTGCTGTGTTTTTGTTGTGGCGCAGCAGATTGCTGCGAGCTTCGACTAAATAATTCAAATCAGACATCTTTCATCGGCTTTCATTGCGTTGACTTAGCCTTGAAGCGGCGCTAAAGTATTACTTTAAATTTAAAGTAAGAAAAGAGCGACCATGGCAACGACCTTGACTGTTAAAGGGCAAGTCACCATTCCCAAGAAAATCAGAGATGCCCTAGATTTGCAACCTGGTTGCAAGCTCAATTTTGCTGTGAACGATGACGGTGATGTTCTATTGCAAAAGTCAGGATCTGGCACAACAACCAGCAAGACCGCCGCAGCAAAAAGCAAACAGAAAAAAGATCGTTTTGAGCAAGTCCGTGGCAAAGCTGACATTCATTGGCGAACGCAAGATTTAATGAATCTCATGCGAGGTGAGCATTGATGTTGGTCGATACCAATGTGCTGATCGATGTCCTCACCAACGAGCCACAATGGGTCGATTGGTCGCTTCATCAATTGAGAGTGCAATCCAAAATTCAGGTGTTGTGCATCAATCCTATTATTTACGCAGAGTTGTCATCAGCTTTTAAAAAGATTGAAGATCTTGAAAATACCATTAAAACAATGGAGCTGAAAGTGACGCAAATACCCAGACCTGCTTTGTTCTTAGCAGCCAAAGCTTTCCATTTGTACCGACAGCGAGGTGGCGTCAAACACAACGTGTTGGCAGACTTTTTCATTGGCGCTCATGCCGCTGTCACTCAAGTTCCCATTCTCACGCGCGATACGCATCGCTACCAAACATATTTCCCAACAGTGCGGCTTGTCGCGCCCAATGCATTGCATTAAAAAAAAGGCGTAACTCCTTAGAGTTACGCCTTAATGGCACTCTCAAACGAAATCAGTTGGTGTAAATGGGGCGGCCGTTGGCGGGCTGAATCGGGCGCGCATTCATTTTGAAGGGGAAGTCGCTCACTTGCTCTTTGGCAATGTTCACTTGCGATTTCAAAATAAAGAACTTCACTTTTTCTGTGCACGGCGGTGTGGTGAGCGAGCCGTCGTAGTGGAAGAAATCCATTTCGCGGGGCAGCAAGTTGGTGGGGTTGAACATCACGCCATCGGGTACCACTTCTGGGCCTTCTTTTTTGGGCGCATGTGACCACAAGGTTTTGATGCCTGGGTTTTCATTGCCTTCGCGCAGCATCACGCCCAACACGGCCAATTCGCCTTCTGCATTTTTGTGCACAAAGTGAACCACCATGGCCGAAGGTTTGCCATCGATGTGTTCTTCGCTGGGGCGATGGAAGTGAAACTGCAACAAGTCATAAGGCTTGCCGTCGATGCGAATTTTGGAGCCAGGCACAACGTTCACTTGAATGGTGTGGCCGTTGTTCACAATTTTGAGCTGGCCTTGTTTGTAATCTGGCGCCACGCTGTAGCGTACTTTTTCAAACGGCCCTTTGATGTTCAAAGGTGCCTGTGATTTGCCTCTGCCGCAGGTGGGGAATTCTTTGCCCCAGTTCTCTGGGCCCATCACGCCTTCGTAATCCCAATGCACTGCGTGCACATCGGCTGGGCCGTGAGCATCTTTCTTGGCACCTTTTTTATCGTCTTTGCCGTGGGCGTCTTTGGCCGCTGGTGCACCGTGGGCATCTTTGGCGGCCGGGGCATCATGGGCGTCGTGTTTGCCAGCTGGCTTGCCGGCGGGTGCATCGGGCAAGCACTCCGACATCACTTTGACTTTTTCGCCAGCTGCGGCCAAGGCGTTTTGTGCGGCGCAAATGACGGTTTTCTGGCCCTTCCAGTCGGTCATCTCCAAAGCTTTTTGGAAGGCGGCCACCGTGGCAGGATCTTTGGTGCCGTTGGTCAGCAGGCGCACGCCGGCCAAGCCCAATTGACGCTCGGTCGAGAGGCCTTTTTTCTCCTTGGCGTACAGCGTTTCCAGGTCTTTGAGCACGGTGCCGGTAGAGAACGCGGCTTTGACCGCTTCCAACTCTTGCGCCTTGGTCATCAAGGGCGGCAGCAGTTCTTGGCTGGCCGCCAACTCTTCCTCTGTGACTTCTACTTTTTTGTCTGCCTCTTCGACCTTTTGCGTCAGCTCAGCCACTTGCTCTGTGACAGCAGCGTTGGACTTCTTTTGCGTCCAGCCAAAGTAGCCCGCACCCGCAGTCGAGAGGGTGAGCAAGATGATGGCAATGATTTTGAACATGTTCTTTTCCAGAATTTAATTTCCGTGCTTAGGCAGATTCGACAGCACGCATGAAAACTTGAATTTAGCGGTCGGCCCTGAAGCTGATGCCTCGGCCGTCGGTGGTCACGCCTGCAATGTAAAGGCGTTGTGTTTTACCCGCCACCGGGCTGCTGGTCACAAAGGCGGCGCCGTTCAGGGTTTGGTTTTTGAGAGAGCACTGCGTGGCATTGGGCACGGTCAGGGTGAAGGTGAACAAGTTGGTGCCATCGAAGTTGGGCAGCAAGGCGCCTTGCGTCAGCAAGCAGTCTTGTTGAAATGCCAAGGAAGTGGTGATGTCGCCTTGGCCTGAAATGTTCAAGCTGAAGTTGTCGACAAAGCCCACACCATACGACCAACGGCCTTGCCATGCGCCTTGCACGTTGCCCAGGTTGGCGGGGGTGTTGTATTTGTAAGTGCTCGGTGGGCTGGCCGCTACCGTGATGTCTTTGCCTTGTTCCAGTCCTGTGGCCGGAAAATTCAAGCTGGCGCGCACCACGCCGTTGCCCAAGTTGCTGATGGTGCCTGTGCCGGTTCGGGTGGCGGCTGAAATGTTGGGGTACACAAACACGCGCGACAAGGTGGCGCTGTTGGTGCCGCTGATCAAGCCCGAGCCACTGAAAAGGTCGGGGTCGGTGGCGTTGTAGTGCATGCCATAAAAATTGGTCACGGCGCCAGAGCCCTGCGTGGTGGGCAGCAACATGGCCACCCAGTCTTTGCCATTGAGGCTGGCCACATAGGCGCCCGGTGCAATCAGAGGCGAGGTGCTGGGCGCCACAGGGGTGTCAACGGCTGCAGCATCGCTGCCACCACCGCCGCATGCGGTGAGCAGCACACTCGAGGAGAGAAGCAGCAAGAGAAGGTGTTTGAACATGGGGAGACTCTTTTCAAGAAGGGTGCGCTGATCTATAGTAGGGCGCATGACTGTCATTCACACCACCCTTCAAACTTTGAAACACAGCGTGGCGCTTGCTGCCACCGCCATGGCCTTGCTGGCGCCGCATGCTGCGCACGCAGAATGGCAAAAAGTGACGTCCACCGATTCGGGCATCATCTACGTCGACGACGGCACCATCAAGCGCACAGGCGCCGTGCGTTCGTTTTGGAGCCTGTTCGATTACAGAGCCCCTCAAAAGGCGCAACGCGGTGCGTTCTATGTGTCCACCCGCACGCACATGGAAATGGACTGCCGCAAAGAGATGGTGCACATTTTGCAATTCTCCATGCACAGTGGCCCCATGCTTACCGGCGAAATTGTCGACTCGCAAGGTGTGATGCGTGAATGGCAAACCATTCCACCCGACACGCCCTTGGTCAATTTGTTTCGCTTTGTTTGCGGCAAATAACATCTGATACAAGTTCATGGCCGCACCCAAGCGGCTTGTAGCCAATGTCGGTAGCGTGGCGAAAAGTTCCACGCAAAATCTTGCACCTGAACGCCGGCCGGAAACACGCTGTGCGTTAAATGGTCTAGCCACGGGCTTTGCGCATGCAATTGCGTCAGCCAATGTTGGTCGTGCCAATCGGGGTGACGCACTGGCAGCGGGCTGCCGTGCAACACGGCTTCTGTCAGCGGGCCCGACATGCGGTCGTGCACACTGCCCCACTCACGGCCTTTGAGTTGCACTTTGAGTTGCTGCAGTTTTTTCTCAACCAGTTGCCAATCGTTGGCCAGGTGTTGAAAGCGCACTTGTCCCAACACGTTGTCAAAAAACACACAGGCCTTGGGAAAAGTAGACAACAAGCCCGGCAAGTTTTGCATGGCATCTTGGGTGTGGCAATGCAGTTCAGTGCCTGCGGCTTTGAGTGCCGCGCCATGGCGCCACTTAAACAGCATGCCGGCCAAAGGATCGATGTCAAAGGTGTCGACGCGCGCAAATTGGCCAAGCCATGTGCTGGACATCATCCAGCCGGCGCTGGCGCCAATCAACAACAAGCTGGGTTGACCTTCTACATTGTCTGGCTTGAAGGCTTGCGCCTGCTGCATCAACCATTGTTCAATGGCGCGTGACGTGGGTGCCCAGCGCGCTTGCGAGCGCCATGCCGTCCAATGCCAAGTGATGCCGCCGGTGAGGTTCATGTTTGAGGTTTGAGGTTGAATTGCATCACGCCCAAAGCGTCCATGCGGCGCTGGTCTTTTTTGTTTTCTTCGCGCTGCACAGCCAATGCGTTCTGATCGGCCAAGGTTTGCATTTTGATGCGTTCTCGCTCGGCCACCATCAAGCGCTCTTTGATGCCCACAATGGCATTGTCGGTGTATTGAATGTCGGTTTTCACGCGCGCCATGAGGTTGAGCAATTGCGACATGAATTGGCGCTGGTTCATGGCCTCGCGCATGCCCAGGCTTTGCGCATCGGCGCGGTTCAAGCCTTCGCGGTATTCGTCGTACATTTTTTGTACGCGCTGCTCGCTGGTGCGCAGGCTGTCTAGGCGCACGCGCGCCTGCACCAATTCATTTTGAATGAGCGCAATTTTGTCTTCGGCCTTTTGCGTCAAGACAGTCCAGCAGGGGCGGGCAACCACGGTGTCGTTCATGCGGGCACCGCCATCATGTTGCGAATGTCTTGTCGGGTGCTGGCCTCGTCTTTGCCTTCGTGCATGTCTTGGCGCAGGTACTGCTCCATCGATTCACGCAAGCGAATGGCTTCGTCCAAGGTGGGGTTGCTGCCCATCTCGTAGGCGCCCACTTGAATCAGGTCCATGTTTTGTTGGTACAAAGACCACAGGCGCCTGAATTTGTTGGCCATTTTCAAATCGTCGGGCGAGAGCAAACTTTGCATCACGCGAGAAATAGAGCCGTTCAAATCGATGGCCGGGTAATGCGCGGCATCGGCCAGTTTGCGCGACAACATCACTTGGCCATCTAAGGAGGCGCGGGCAATGTCCACAATCGGGTCGTTGGCGTCGTCGCCTTCGGCCAGCACGGTGTAAATGGCCGTGATAGAGCCATGACCATGACGGCCTACGCCGGCGCGCTCAATCAAATTGGGCAACAAGGCAAACACCGATGGGGGATAGCCTTTGGCCGTGGGCGGTTCGCCAATGGCCAAGCCAATTTCGCGTTGCGCATGGGCCACGCGCGTGAGGCTGTCGACCAGCATCAACACATTGAGGCCTTGGTCTCTAAAGTATTCCGCAATGACGTGGGTCATGTGCGCGGCTTTTAAACGCAGCACAGGCGACACATTGGCGGGGGCTGCCACCACCACCGATTTGGCCAAACCTTCTTCACCCAAAGATTCTTGAATGAAGGCTTGCACTTCGCGGCCACGTTCGCCCACCAAACCGATCACCACCACATCGGCTTTGGTGAAGCGGGTCATCATGCCCAAGAGCACACTCTTGCCTACGCCAGAGCCAGCCACCAAGCCCACGCGTTGTCCGCGGCCCAGTGTCAACAAGCCGTTGATGGCTTTCACACCCACATCGAGCACGCTGTCGATGGGGCCGCGCTCCATCGGGTTGATGGGCAAGCCCAGCAAACTCAAACGTGCTTTGCAAGCAGGCTTGGGTTTGCCGTCTAAAGGTTCACCGCGGCCATCGATCACGCGGCCTAGCAGCTCGGGGCCTAAGCACGCCGTGCCAAGGTCGTAGGCCATGCGCACGGAGGCACCGGGGCCAATGCCCACAGGCTCTGTGAGGGGCATGAGGTACAAAGTTTTGTCGTTGAAGCCCACCACTTCGGCTTCAATCTTGTGGCCATCTTGGCCAATCACTTCGCAGCTAGAACCCACGGGCGCCATGATGCCGCGCGCTTCCATTCGCAGACCCACCAAGCGCACCAAGGTGCCGCAGCGCTCGGGACTCGAGGCGCGGGCCACGGACATCGAGCGGGCTACTTCGGCTGCAAAGTTAGTCATGTGATTCACCTTCCGCAGCGTTGTCTGACGCGGGCTTGTCGTCTGTCAAATCTAAATCGGGTAAATCCAATGAAGACAAATTCAAGGGTTCAGTACTGGCTTCACGTGGTAACGCATCTTCTACGGTTTCAGCCTTGCCGCGGCGTGCAGACAAACGCTCAGGTTGGAATGCGGTTTGCGCTTGCCAGGCTTTGGGGTTTTCCAACAATGCGTGTGCCAAGGTTTCAAGGCGGTGTTCAATCAGGTCGCTGACCACCGCATCGTCGGCGCGCACGCGCACACTGCCGGGTAGCAAGTGTGTGTCGGCCACCATGCGCCACACAGGCGCTGATTCACCGGGCACCGCTTTGTGGTTTTGCAACAAGGCCATGTCATTGGGGTTGAGTTCTACCACCACACTGGACGCGGTTTGCACGTCAAGCGTTTCGATGCATCGGTCGATCAGGTTTTGAATGCCACCTGAAGAAATGCTCAGTTCGGTCAAGGCGAGTTGCTCTGCCAAATGCAAAGCCAATCGCTTGAGAGGTTCGTTCCATGCGGCAGGATTTTCTTGCAAGGCCACCACACCTTGTTCAATGTTGACCAAGAGTTGGTTGGCTTTGTCGGCCAGCGCTGTGAGGGACTGCGCTTCGTTTTGCTCAGCCGCTGCTTGCTCTGAGGCGAGTTGCATCTTTTGGCCATCCACCAAGCCGCGTTCATAGGCTTCTTGTTTGATTTTTTCGATGGCTTCTGCATCCAAGCCAGACACAGCGGGTGCCTCAGTTGCGGCGGCCGTAGAAGCTTCCGCAGGGTCTTTTGCATTGATGTCTGCTACGCCACTTTCATCAGCCAAGGCCTCTTCAGCCATTTGGTTGGCGGCTTGTTGTTCTTCGACAGTCCAAAGTGCAAAGGTGTTGCTCTTTTTGCGCAAGTAATTTTCTTGCACAAAGCCTGCGTTTTGCAACTCAATGGGCTTGAGCGGTTGCAAGGGCTGCCACTTGGGCGCGGCCCGGCCTGCGCCGCTGTTGGCTGCTTTGCCCGGGGGGAGGGGGTTATACAAAGTCGCCTCCGCCTAAGACCAACTCACCCGAGTCAGATAGCTTGCGGGCAGAACGCATGATTTGTTTTTGTGCCTCTTCCACATCGGACAAGCGCATGAGGCCTTTGGCATCCATCTCGTCTTTGAACATGCCGCGGGCACGTTCAGACATGTTGTCGAAGAAGCGTGCTTTGACGTCTTCGCTGGCGCCCTTCATGGCAATCATCAACTGGTTGTTGTCAACTGCACGCATGAGCACCTGAATGCCTTTGTTGTCCACCGCGCTGAGGTTTTCGAAAGTGAACATGTTGTCTTGAATGCGCATCATCAAATCGGCATCGATTTTTTCTAGGCCCTTCATGATGGACGCTTCCAGCGCGGTCTTCGTAGAGTTCATGATCTGCGCCGCCGCTTTGATGCCGCCGAAGCTGGAAGACTTGGAGCTGGTGTTGGTAGAGAACTGCAACTTCATGATCGACTCAAGCTCTTGCATGGCCGAAGGTTGAACGGTTTCCAAACTGGCCACACGTTGAATAATTTCTGCGCGCGTGTCGTCTGGCAAGAAGTTCAACACATCGGCGGCCACTTGGTGGTCGAGCACCGACAAAATAATGGCCGTCACCTGGGGGTGTTCGGTTTTGATCATGTCGGCAATAGAGCGGGCATCCATCCACTGCAAAATTTCCAAACCCTTGGTGCTTTGGCCCGGCAAGATGCGGCCCAACACAGAAGCGGCTTTGTCGTCGCCCAGGGCGCGTTTGAAAACTTTTTCCACATAGTCGGTGGTGCCCAAGCCCAAGCTCGATTGTTTCTTGATGGTGGACACAAAGTCGTCCAAGATTTCGTTCACGGCTTCTTGCGACACATCAGACACGGCCACCATGGCGCCGCCCAATGCTTGCACTTCACCTGGATTCAAAAACTTGATGATCTCGGACGCTTGCTGTTCACCCAGCAACAACATCAAGACGGCGGCGCGTTGTGCGCCACTGATGTTGGACATCTCGGCGCGCAGTTTTTCTGCGGCTTCGGCTTCTGCAGCCGAGAGTTGAACTTCTTTTTCTGCCATGGTAATTCCTTAGGCTACTTTGATCATCTTCTTCAGCACGCTGGCCACACGCGAGGTGTCTTCCGCCACAATCATGCGCACCAAAGCCACCTTGTCGTCGTACGTGTTGGCCGTGTCCAACATCTCCATGGAGATGCTTGATTTCTTGGGCTTGAGCTTGGCCTTGATGTCTTCCAAAGTTTCGCCTTCGCCCAACTGAATGGCGCTCATGTCTTCGGGTGACAACTCGCCATCGGACAGCGCCACCTTGGCTGCCGCTGCCGCAGCTTCCGCCGCAGCGGCTTCGGCTTCCAACTCGGCTGGCGTTTTGAGCAAGCCCAACATGCGCAGCACAGCAGGACGGATCACCATCATGAGGAAGGCCAAGAACATCACGCCCAGCAAACCACTCTTGATGTAGGTTTGCAAAGATTCGTCTTTGTACCAAGGAATGCTGAGGTCGTACACCGCTTCGGGTTCAAACTTGGCTTGCACCACAGTGACCACGTCGCCGCGTTTTTCGTCGTAACCCACCACACCTCGCACCAAGTCTTGCATGCGGGTAATTTCTTCTTCGGTATAGGGGTTGGGTGTCGAGGGACCTGCCACGCCTTTGTCATCTTTGGCGCCTGGTGTTGGCGCGCGCTCATTGATCAGCACCGCCACGCTCAGGCGGTCCACGGTCCCTGTGGCATTTTTGACATGGCGCACCGAGCGGTCGAGTTCGTAGTTGCGTGTGCTGCGTGCGGTGGTGCTGCTGGCACCGCCGCCGGCACCTGCTGCCGTAGCAGCTGCTGAGTTGGTGGTGGCCGACGGCGCAGGCGGTGGCGTGTTGGACAAGGTGCCCGGTACGCCTGCCGCTTCTTGCGCAGAGTTCTTGTCTTCACTGACCGCTTCTGATCGTGTTTTGGGACCTTTTTCGCGGGTGTCAAAGTCTTCGGTGGTGACTTCGGTTTGCGTAAAGTCCATGGCCATGTTCACTTGCGAGCGAACATTGTTGTCACCCACAATGGGTGACAAGATTTGCATCACGCGTTGGCGATACACATCTTCCATTTTTTGTTTGTGCGTGCTTTGTGCCGAGGTCAGGCCCAAGGCTGCTGCAGTGCTGGAGTCGGTGATCAACTTGCCTTGGTTGTCTACCACGGCCACGTTGTCGGGCGTCATGAGGGGCACGCTAGAGGCCACCAAATGCACCAAGGCTTGAACCTGGTTGGGCGACACAGAGCGGCCTGCGTAAGGCGTGATGATGACCGACGCTTTGGGCGGCGTGCGGTCACGCACAAACACCGACTGCTTGGGCATGGCCAAGTGCACACGCGCTTGTTGAATGCTGTCAATTTGCATGATGGTGCGCGCCAACTCTTGCTCCATGGCCGAGGTGTAACGCACTTGCTCCATGAACTGGCTGGTGGTCATGGCCGATTGGTCTTTCAAAGACTCCATGCCCAAGTTGCCAGTTTTGGGAATGCCTTTAGAGGCCAAGAAAATGCGCGCTTCGTGGTACTTGTTGGAAGGCACCGTGATTTGACCCGATGCGGGGTCCATCACCGGTTTGAACTCGCTGGCCTTCAATACCTCCATGGCGGTTTGCTGATCGGCCTCGCTCATGTTGACCATGAGAGGGCGGTAGTTGGGCATGTTGATCCATGCATACAAAAGGGCAAACAGCAGCACAGCCAAACCCATCAAGATGAGGGGCATGGCTTTTTTGACACCTGGCTGCTGCATCATTTGTTGCATGCCCGCCAACGGACCCGAGGCCACGGCGCCACCTTGGCCCTGACTGCCATGAATGTCCATGCCTGGCGTGAAGGTTGCCAAAGCACCGCCCGCGTTGGCGTTGCCGCTGCCGGTGGTGGCAAGCGCGGTGCTGCTCGAGCCCGCGGAGGCGAGTCCGGGCTGAAAGGGAGCTAATGTAGTGGCCATGTTGGGAATCTCTCTGTCGTATCTTTAAATTCGCCTTAAACCGGCATGTTCAAAATGTCTTCGTAGGCCTTGAGCACTTTGTTGCGCACCTGCAAAGTGGCTTCAAAACTCAATGACGATTTCTGCATGCTCAGCACCACATCGGTCAGTGGCACGCCATCGCCGCGCTCGTACGAGGCCGCAATCTTGGTGGCATCCATTTGCGCCGTGTTGACCTTCTCAACCGTTTGGCGCACCAAGTCGCCAAAGCCAGAAGGGCCGTGTGTACTTTGCGAACCGCTCAAACCTTGGAGGCCGCCCACCTTGTTGCCATCGTCGTCCATGCCGCCAGCGGCTTGTGACTGATAAGAGCGCAGGGTTTGCAACATCGATTGAATGTTGCTTTGTGAATTGATTTTGTCGATCATGTGTGTTCCCCTTAAGCCGCCCAAGCCATGGCGCTGTTTTCAGCTTTGAGCTTGGCCAGCTTGTAGCGCAAGGTGCGTGGGCTGATGCCCAACTTGGCAGCCGCTTCCATGCGGCTCTCGGTGGTTTGAATGGCAGCCAAAATCATTTGGTGCTCGCTGGTTTTGACAGCCTCTTGCAAATTGGAGGCAATGACCGCACTGTCTTCAGTGGCGCTGGTGTCGGGGTAGCGCAAAGCCTCGGTGGGCATGTGGAAGCTGGCCACAGGTGCAGGCGGTGCAACAGGTGTTGCCACCAACTCTTGCGACAAATGCAGTTGCATGTCGGCCGCATCGTCAAACATCAAATGATGCGCTTCAATGTGCTGGTCGGCGCACAGCACCACAGCGCGTTGCACCACGTTTTCTAGTTCGCGCACATTGCCTGGCCATGGATAGGCCAAGAGCTGCGCTTGTGCTTCGTCACTCAAGGTGAACTCTTGTGCATTGGGTGCATGGCGCAACAACAAGCTGGCCACCAAAGGCAAGATGTCGCCTTGGCGCTCGCGCAAGGGTGGCACGCGCAGTTTGAAGGTGCTGATGCGGAAATACAAATCTTCTCGGAACTGGCGCTCGGCAATGGCCACGCGCAGGTCCTTGTTGGTGGCGGCAATCACGCGCACATCCAAAGCCACTTGGCGCTCAGAACCCAAACGTGTCAGCAAACGCTCTTGCAACACCCGCAGCAACTTGGCTTGCAAGTGCAAAGGCATCTCGCCAATTTCATCCAAAAACAAAGTGCCGCCTTGGGCTTGTTCAAACAAACCCTTGAATTCTTTTTGTGCGCCAGTGAACGCGCCTTTTTCGTGGCCGAACAACATGTCGTCAATCAGTTGCTCTGGCAAGGCTGCACAGTTCAAACCAACGAAGGGGCCACGTGCGCGTTTAGAAGACTCGTGCAACACACGCGCCAAAATTTCTTTACCAGCACCTGTGGGGCCTTCGATGAGGGCCGTGACGTTGGCTTGTGCCACACGTTGGGCCAAGGCCAATAAGTGACGGCTGGCAGGGTCCACGTACACCACGCTCTTTTGGGGAGTAGCCGCTGCAACCACTTCTGTAGGAGGCGCCATGCGTGCAACCATCGAGGCGGCAGAAGAAGACAAACGCAAAGCCTGAATGGCTTGATGCGCCATTTGCCATGAACCCGCAGACCAATCGTCGGTGGCCAACACATGGGCAGCACCTTGGCGCATGGCTTGTACGGCCAGTTCTAAGTGGCGGCGATCGACGCGGCAGACCATGGGCACAGAAAAGCCAGCACGCAGCATCAGCGTTTGGCAGCTTTTGAGCAAATCCAAAGTGGTGTCGTGCCGAATGACCAGGGCCATCGTTTGACCATGGCTTAAAGCCGATTGAAGTTCGTCAAGCGTGTTAATGCAGCGGATTGCCAAACCCGCGTCGGTTAACTGGGCGTGCTCAGGCGCGTCGAGAGGCTGGACGGGGTCCAGCCACAGAACTTGTTGCGCAGTATGTAAAGAGCTCATTGCTTTCTGGTGCCTCATGTGCATAGGAATGCATGAGTAGTAGCAATGGCCGTGCCATGTTAAATTGAATACTTATGAAGTATGAAAACAAGGATTTTCGTCAATTTACCGACAGTAATACAGGGCTTTGGGCAAACCCAAGCCACACGCCAAAGCACGCAAGACACAGTCTGCGAGCAAGTTGGCGTGAAACCGCCAGCGCTTGAAACTCAGGGTTTCAAACGCCAGCGTCTCCGCTAGTAGGAAGATAGGTCTTAGCCTTGCAACAGTTTGAGCACTGTCTGTTGCGACGTATTGGCTTGTGCCAACACCGCAGTAGCGGCTTGCTGCATGATTTGTGTACGGGCCAACTCGGTAGAGGCCTTGGCGTAATCTGCATCTTCAATTTGACTGCGTGATGATTCAGAGTTCATGACCACGTTGGTCAAGTTGTCGATCACGTGTGTCAAACGGTTCATCACCGCACCCATGGTGGCGCGTGTAGCGGCAATGCGATCCAAAGACTTGTTCACGTTCATGATCACGTCATTGGCCGATTGCACAGTCAACAAATTGGTTGGTGCTTTGTCGCTGGTAATGGGACCTGTGATGTCACCGTTTTTACCAAAGTCAGCCAAGTCAATTGAAATAAGTTGGTTGGCTGCAGGGCCTACTTGGAAGTTTAAGCGACCAATGTTTTTTGCCATCACTGCGCCTGGCATAAATCCTAACGCACTTAGGTTTGTATACGTTGGATCTTTGGCAGCCAGCTGAACTGTAGACCTAAATCCTGTTGTACCAGTTACCAAAGAGCCGGTTGGCTTCAATGCAGCGGTGGGAGATGTAAACGTTAATGAAGTGTCACTTGAAGGCAATACGTAAACTGCATCCGCACCTCCTGGATACGTAGCCGTTGTCAAAGCAGTAACAGCTGCAGTTGAGTTAGCACTCATTGTGACTGTTGTCCCAGAAATGCTGAGAATTGTTGTGGTTGCCGGGATGCCTGCACCCGTAATAGCCATGCCAGGTACCAAACCGACAACATCAGCTGTACTCAATGTCAGCGTGGCTGCACCGCTTACGTTGGTCACAGCTTTGTTGGCATGGTCTGTGGCTGTAAAAGCAACAGTGGAGTTTGCTAAACCATTGATGGCATCCTTAAAAGCTGTAGCAGAAAGTGCTGCTGTTGCTCCAACTGTATAGGTTGAATTTTTCCCGGCAAATGTAAAACCAACTGTAGGCGCAGGCGTTGCTGCACTGATCGGGAAAGTATATTGGTTGTGAGTAGACGTAACGATTTCAGTAGGATAAGAATTAACGCCAGGATTGATCGTAAATTCTTTGTCGGAATTTAAAGTCACTGAGCCATATACTGTTGATGCTTTCACTGAACCGGTTCCAGTCGCACTGGCAGCTGCTGCACTTGACATACCCGTTACACCAGCAGGATCTGAAGTGGTGGCAGTATTCATTCCCAAGCCAAAGTCAGAACCAACCGCCACGCTACCGTCATACCAGACCGATAAATTTCGACCATCTGTCGTTGTCAATGTCAAACCACCGTTGCCTGGATCGCCCGCAATGACGCCATGTTGTGCTGTTTTAGCATTGATGGAGTTCATCACATAAGCACGTCGTTCTGCTTCTGTCTGTCCAGATGTCAAACTCAGGCTAACTTTTGTGCCGTTGATGAATAAATCTGTCTGAATTGAGTTGGTTGAAATGGTGGTTTTTGCACCTTTGATCTCAGCACCATTTGCTGTTGCTGAAACACCAGTTTGTGCCAATTTTTTATTGATTGCTGCTGCAATGGCAATGGCACTACCTGCAGCGTTGCTTGAGGCGGCTACTAAATTGCTCTTGGTGTCGTCAACTGCAGAAGATGCATTGATTTCATATTCATTGGCACCAATCAATAACTTCATATCACCCTCAGCCAAAACCTTACCGGTACCTGCTGGCAATACTGCTGCACGATCAGTGGTTTCAACCTTAGGTGAACCGACCGGCAAACCTGCCTTGCCGTTCAAAATTGGAAAGCCATTCCACTCGTGCATTTCAGACACACGCACAATCTCTTGCTTGAGCTGTTGGAACTCTTGGTCCAAGTAGCTACGCTGATCGCTGGAGTATGTGGAGTTGGCAGATTGCACAGCCAATTCACTCATGCGTTGCAGCATGTTGGTGATCTCTTGCGTGGCACCCTCAGCCGTTTGAATCATGGAGATCGCATCACCGGCATTTCGAATAGACTGGTTCAAGCCTTGGATGTTTTGAGTCATCCGAGCGGCAATGGCCAATCCAGCGGCATCATCTTTAGAGGAGTTGATGCGCTTGCCAGTTGAAAGCTGTTGCATGGCCACTTCACTCGCGCGATTCGAGTTTTTAAGGGCGGCTTGTGTATACAAGGCTTTAACGTTGGTGTTAATGACGGTCATGAGAATCTCCTAATGGGGCGAGTGGCAAGGTATTGCGTTGGTTTGCTTGGTGGCAACACGTTGCCGCTTTGATTGCCGTTAGTTCAATTACTAATAAATTAGTTGGTTAAGGTGGATGCAGGCATGGCATCTTGAACTGCGGCCATTGCATTGCGTTCTTGAATCAAGGTGACATCGTTAGGCCACTTTTGAAGAGCAGTCTCAAGCACTTGGTGTGCTTCGGCCACATCCAGGTTGCATGCCAATGCACGTGCCAACATCTGGTAAGTCATGGGTTGAACACGATCAACTTGGACGGCCACCAGGTCTTGCAAAATTTCGACAGCAAGTGGCCAGTCTTCTCGCGTAATGGCCAAGAGGCCAGAAATTGCCAGAATGTCTTCACTTAAGGGATACAAAGCCAAACCAGCTTCTGCTAAGGCTTGTGCCAGGTCGGGTTGGTCTTGTGCCACAAGGTATTGAATGCCCAGGCGAAAATCCACTGGTGTAAAGCGTGAAACTTCTTTGAGGTTCAAAGATTGTTCTGCGACCAAGTGTTGCATGGCCTGTTGTAATTCAATGTGCATGTCGAGCTCCTTTAGTGAATGAACACCAGCAAAGTGAATGAAATCAACGCTGCTGATGCGAATGCAGGGTATTTAGCAAGAGGTGTGCCAGCTTTAAATTGCCACTTTGTGTCGGAAGATTGACTGAAAGTGGCAGGTGGTTGCCGGAAATGAAGGGAAAACGGCAAAAACGGCAAGAATTGAGCGCATTTGGCTTGAACTAGCACTTCAATGTTGAGTAGCAATGAGAAAGTCAAAAAAAGTCGGTACTTCTTGGGCATTGATCTTGCTATGACGAACTAAAGAGTAAACAAACTCTTAGCTTGTAAAAATTTAAGGTGAAGACTAATGAAGATCAATCAAGATACATTGAAGACAATTGAAAAATTGCTACATTCAGAACGGCATATTGAGGTCATCAATAAGTACTCTGCAATTGATTTCGAGAGCAAAGGGATAAATGCAAATATTAGTTCACTGTTTCATAAATTGATAGCGGCCAGTTTCAACGCCACTGGACAAAAAAAGGAAGCTCTTAAAAGATACCTACTAGCAGAGAGTTTGAATCAACAAGACTCAGAAATAAAGTCGAATATTGCAGGTATCTACTTTGATATAGATGAGTATTTGCAAGCTGAAGAATATTATGAAAAGGCTTTAAACATTCATCCAAAAAATGCCAACATTTTACTAAACAAGGGTGTATTGCTTCAGCATTTAAAAAGATTCCAAGAAGCTTTAAATCTATATGATAAAGCCATAGAAAACTCACCTAGATTTGTAAGGGCGATTAACAATAAAGCGGCAATACTTGATCATATAGGTCAATACGAATTGGCAGAAGCCACTTATAAAAAAGCACTTTTGATAGAATCCAAGAACATTGAAGTTTTAAATAATTTGGGAAGTATTAATAGAAAAAGAAATCCAGTAGAGGCTTTGAATTATTATGAAAAAGTATTAAAGATAGATGCAAAGAACATAATTGTTAACTTTAATAAGGCAAATGTCTTGCAAGACATGGGTGATTATGATGAGGCCGTTAAATTTTATGAGAAATGCAAAAATGATGGACTGGATGTAAGTGGCTTATATGTTGGATTGGCAACGACCTATCAACATAAAGGACAGCATGATTTGGCATTTGAAAATTATAAAAAGGCTTTAGCAAAAGAGCCTGAAAATTTGAAAATATTGTCGGGCTTAATTTTTGGAATTAATCATAATGACAATATTCATCCTAATATTTTAAAGCAGTACTATAAACGTTACGATGAACTTTTAAAAATTAAATTCAGTCATGAAATACATCGACATAATAGAACTAATGGGGTTAAGCATAAGCTGAAGATTGGATTTGTTTCTGCTGATTTTTGGAATCATGCAATCATGTTTTTCATACGAGGAATTATTGAAGCGCTTTCCAATTATGATGATTTAGAGTTATACGGCTATTACAATAATTCAATCAATGACTTTGCAACAATGAGGTTGATGAGTTATTTCAAAGCTTGGCGAGAAATTGAGACATTGGATGATGTATCAGTTAAGCACTTGATTGTAAAAGATGAAATAGACATACTTATTGATTTATCGGGCCATACATCTGGAGAAAGATTGGCTGTATTTGCCATGAAGGCTGCACCTATTCAGATGTCTTGGGCTGGTTTTCCTGGTTCAACTGGCTTAAGTAGTATTGATTACTACATTGCAGATGAAAACTTTTTCCCAAATAGTTCTTGTGCAGATCAATTTACTGAGGCGATCGTAAAAATTCCATATGTGAATTTTGAGCCGCCAGCAAACCTCCCTATTATCAAAAAATTACCAGCATTAGAAAAAGGCTATGTAACTTTTGGAAGTTTTAATAGAACGAATAAAATAAGTCGTGATTGCGTTAATTTATGGGCGAAAATTTTAAAAAATTCAAAATCAAGATTTGTAATTGGTGGCTTACCTCCTAAATTAAAAATAAATCAAATTAAGCAGTGGTTTGAAGAGGAGGGCGTAGACAATGCCTTAATTGACTATCATTCAGTAATGCCATTAAGAGAATTAATGGAATTGATAAATAATGAAGTCGATATTTGCCTTGATAGTTTCCCCTATGGCGGTGGTACTACTAGTTGGCTTATGTTAACTGCAGGGGTGCCAACAATTACACTTCAGGGAAAATTGCCAGTCTCTAGACAAGGTGCATCCATTCTTAAATGGTTAAACCTTGAGGAGTACATTGCGTTAAGTGAGGATGAATATTATTTAATTGCAACTGCAATCGAAAAAGACTTGGAGAAATTGAATCATATTAGATTAAATTTACGCTCTAATTTCAATAGTTCAAATGTATCAAAGCCAAAATTAGCAGCAGCTTCATTGGTAAGTTTATTTAGAAAAGCTTCGACCGAATTTCATTCAAATAATGAAAAGGAGCTGGTAGTTGATGTTGCAGAAGCAAAATCAATTTATAAAGTCAATAACTTAAAACGTTTAATGTTTGCTCAATACAGATCGGGCAATTTAAACGCGTGTATAAGAACGGCAGATAAAATATTGGAATATGAAAGCCATAACTTGACAGCCCTTAAGCTTAAAGGTTCTATAGCTTTATATCATGGGGACTATGAAAAAGGAACTTCGATTTTGTCTGCATCAATAGACTTCTTAGATGAAGAAGCCATTAATAATTTAATAGTTGGCTTTCAAAAGATGGGGTTGAATGATGTAGCAAAAAAACTGTTGCGAAAAACTATAAGCCAGAATGTTGATTTTTCAAATTTAAAAATGACTTATCTTGGGTTGGTTGATTTGGAGGAGATGGATTTCTATCCCTTGAGTGAAACTTTAAACCTAATTAAAAATTTAGACCAATTCAGAATTTTATACGAACGCTTGTATCAATATGATTCATTTAGATCTGATTTATATGCCAATGCCCTATTTAAAAAAGCTGAGGATTTTCAGTTATTTGTAGATTTTGACTATTACCGGCATACTATTTTGCTTTTTAGAATAGCCAAATATGATGAGGCTTTGGAAGCAATCAATAAAATACATGAAGAAAGCATTTATAAAAATATAGCACTTCTTCTTTATAAAATAAAGACTCATGATGAAGATGGAATGAATGATTTATTTTCAAATCTATCGTCGCTCAATTATCTTCATCCACATTTAGGAAAAGCTTTGATTGAATATTGTATTTATAAGAATGATTTAAATTCCGCAAAAGAATTTACAGACATTTATTCGAATAATATTGATAATAATTTTGAATTTAAACTATTGAGAGTCGATATTTATCTGCTATTACGGAAATTTAATGATGCATTAAAGGAATTGTTGGAGTTAATCAATGAGAATAAGCATGCAAACGTTTATGAAAAATTAGGGTTAATTTTCAATTTAATGAGAATGAACGATAAGGCAATCGCTTATCTGGACTCTTCTTTGAAGCTCAATCCATATAAATTAAGTACTTGGCAATTGAAACTTAATGTTGCAAGATCTATCAATGATCCGCGAATGATCGAAGAATTTTTTGAAAAAATTAGTTATCTCTCTATGGATCCAGTTGATCTAACAAGGATTTAAAATGGCAACAAAACCCATTTATGTGACTCAGCCATACCTGCCTCCTTTGGAAGAATTCACACCTTATCTAGAGCAAATTTGGAAAAATAAAATTCTGACCAATGGCGGTCCTTTTCATCAACAACTGGAAAAGGAATTGTGCGATTATTTGGGTGTAAAGTACATCAGCCTATTTACCAACGGAACCATTGCGCTGATTACTGCTTTGCAGGCTTTGAAAATTACTGGCGAGGTCATCACAACGCCTTATTCATTTGTTGCTACCGCTCATTCATTGCTATGGAACGGTCTCAAGCCAGTATTCGTTGATATTGACCCTCTAACTCTCAACATAGACCCGAAAAAAATTGAGGCGGCCATTACACCACAAACAACGGCTATCTTGCCAGTTCATTGTTATGGTAACCCTTGTGAAGTCGATGCCATTCAGAATATCGCTGACAAGTTTAATCTCAAGGTCATCTACGATGCTGCACATGCTTTTGCAGTTCAGTGTCACTGCGGAAGCATATTAAATCACGGAAATTTATCAATACTTAGCTTCCATGCAACGAAGGTATTTAATACCTTTGAAGGTGGTGCAATTGTTAGCCCAGATGCGAAAATCAAGCAACAAATTGATCAGTTAAAAAATTTCGGATTTATCGATGAAATTACCGTAGTGACGCCTGGCATCAACGGGAAGATGAGTGAAATAAATGCGGCCCTGGGACTGCTACAACTTAAATATGTTGATCAGGTGATTTCAAGAAGAGAAGAAATAGATCGTAATTATAGAAATGGACTTAAGGATATTAAGGGAATAACATGCGTGAATAAGTCTAAAAGTGAAAAATCCAACTACGCTTACTTTCCAATTATGATTGATTCCGATTATCCAATAAATCGTGATTCACTCTATCAAAAGCTTCAAGAACATGAAGTTTATGCTCGTCGTTATTTTTTTCCATTAATCTCAGATTTTCCGATGTACAGTGGCTTAGCATCTGCAAAACATGTTAACTTGATTCATGCACGGATTGCTTCTAATCAAGTATTATGTCTTCCTATTTATCCAAATATACTTGATGAAGAACAAGCTCAAGTAATCGATATTATCCGTAGTGTGCATTGAGCACAGAAATAAGAATATTTTATATAAAATTAAGTTTGAGACTTTTGATAATTATCAAGAATCATTTCATTTCCAAATTCGTCAATTATAGATAGATTTTGATGAATGAATTTAATCAAATTGACGGAATCATTTTGGTTCTCGGAAACAGTGTAAATTCTAGCAAAAACTTGACGCTCATTACCAATCATCTCATTTGTAATATAATCGCCAATTTCAAATCTTTGTAAAAAGTAAATTAAATTGGGTTGAGATTTAATGATATTAACACCTCTAATGTGAGAAATTTTACCTGCTTTGAGTAGAATCCAGATTGTTGTAGCATATTTGTTATTGAATTTGAAGTCATTGAACGATTTGAAATTTAGATCAAACATTTTTCCAGAAATGGAAAAATTTAAGAGCATCTCTCTGTGATCAAAATTATTAAAATGTTTCAAGTATAAATGAGGAGCTTCACCTTGTAATCGAAAGCCAGGATCGTAAGCATAAAAATTAGATGAATCAACAAAGAACTGAATTGATAAAACACCATTAATAATGTTTAAGTCTTTAAACATCTTTGATAACTTAGGATGAACTTCTTTTACAAAACGGCTGGTGTAGCGACTAGGATATTCAGCAGCGATACAAACAGAACTGAATTCACCTTGTTTATCAGTTTTAAATCTATCGGCTAGAGCTGAAAGATGTGCTTCGCCATCAATAAAGGTATAGTAAACGAACATATCGTCGCATTGCATATACTTTTCAATAATTAACTCTTTACGAATAGAATTGGCAAGGGCTGTTTTGATGCCTAAAAGCAGTTGTGATGGATTTCGACAAATTGAAATGCCTACACCTGCACCAGCATCTACTGGTTTAACTACGACAGGATATTCAACATTTTCAATTTCACCTTGATTGGAAATGTCGACTGTATAACTAGGTGTAACCGATATGCCAAAAGCATTGCAAATCTCAGAAAAATTAGATTTTGAAGTTAAATATTTAATGGATTTTTCATTAGCATAGCAAAACAAATTATTGCGATTACAAGTATTTTGATAATAAGGGACAAGAGGGTCGGCTACACCTACTAAAACACCATCAGCATTTTCCTTATTTATAATTGAGTCGACTTCTGACAAGTTGGTAACATCCAAATCATAATATTTTGATGAATTTCTTTTTGAGGGAGAATTTGGATTTGGATCGATTACGATGGTGTAAAGTCCCATCATATTTGCAATGTCAACAATAGCGCCCGTTTCGACGTTTCCGCCGAGAATAATTATTTTTTTATTTTTATTAATAGACATTTAAAAGCACTTGTTTAAAATTAATCAACTTTGGTAAATTGCATGCTTCGTGGATCCGATTCGTCTAAATCACGGCTGTTTTTTCTTACAATGGCGGCATAATGTAATGGAAATAGATTCCTATCTTGAGTATCTAATTTTTCGAAATTAACTATTTCAAAATCTCTGAATAGAATTTTTAGGCCAAACTCAGTAAATCTCCAGCAGTCCGGTACGGGGCCATGAATTCTGGCATTTAATGGGGTAGTAAATAAAATATACCCGCCTGGTTTTACTATTCGGCGTAGTTCACGTATAGCTGAGAATGGGTCGACCACATGTTCGAGCACTTCTGTACACATGATGACATCAAAATATTCATCTTTGATTTGATGATTAAATTTTGTAATATCTGCAACAAAATCTGGGTTACTAGACTCTGTAATATCAAGTGTAAAACAGTTGAAGTTACTTAATGCAGGGATGTTTTTGCCTTGATTGCCAATGTCGCAAATTACATCGCCAGACTTCAAGTAATTATCAATCAAGAATTGTCGCGTTGAGTCAATGAATTCTCTTGATTTAACAAAATTCACATTGTCGAATTCAGAAGGTAAAGTCATGGGGCCCATTTGTAGCAGAGGATATTTTATCGATGAAGAATTAAATCTGAAAAGAAATTAAAGGAAAAAAGCCGAATTGAAATTACAATTCGGCTTTTGAGTTGAATGTAAACAAAGTTTACATTTTCAGGTTTACTTCAAAAGAGCCAATACTGACTGAGCAGACTGATTAGCTTGCGCCAACATCGCTGTAGCAGCTTGCGTAATGATCTGTGACTTAGCCAAATTGGTAGTCTCTTTCGCGTAGTCTGTATCCAGAATACGGCTTCTAGAGGCTTGCAAATTCATCGATGTGGTTTCCAGGTTGGCAATTGAAGCAGTCAATCGATTCTGATAAGCACCCATAGCTGCACGGGAGTCTGTAATAGTGTTGATTGCTCTATCGAGTGTCGTCAAAGATGACTGCGCACTGTTTGCTGAAGTTAAGTCTACACCAGCAGCAGCAGCAGCAGCAGTAAATCCCTTCGTGAAGTTAACTTTTGCAAGACCTGTAGCAGGTCCGGCAATTGTTATGCCAGCACTAGATGTTGATGTGAGGGTAATGGTGGACCTTGTTGTTCCAGTTGATAAACCAGAAGCAGATGTTCCCGCAGTTGTGGCAACTACGTCAATGTTCCTGCCATCAACTGCAGTTAGAGAAATCTTGTTATCAGTAGTGTTGAAAGTAGCTGTTACGCCAGTTTGAGCAGCCTTTGCATTGATTGCAGCAGCAATCTGAGCTGAATTATCTAACGCAGTACCGTTATTGGTAATCACACCAATATCCACACCATTAATCTTGATATCGTTTGCTGCCGCACTAGTTGATCCAGCGGCTGCTCCACCAGTCACAGAAGTGGAGCTCACAGATGCAACTACGCCAGTTGAGCTTGAAATTGCATTGATTGCGTTGGTTTTTGCAATGCCGCTACTTGTGGCAGTAGCTGATGAAACGCCGTCATTTAAACTCGCACCGACTTGAAAACCATTGATTGTCAAATCACCTAGTGCAAGTTCACCACCAGAAACTACGCCAGTATTGCCTGCTGTGGTCAAATAACTTGTGCCAGCACTAACACCCAATGCACTAGCTTTTGCATTGCCAATCGAAAGAGAAATTCGATCGTTGCTGTCATTGCCAGCGCCAACTTGCAATGTTTGATTCTGGAAGGTGCCGTCAAGTAAGTTGATACCGTTGAACTTAGAGTTGCTTGCAACGCGGTCAATTTCAGCAATCAATTGAACTGCTTCAGCATTGAGTGCTGCGCGATCAGAAATGTTGTTGCCGGTGTTGGAAGATTGAACGGCCAACTCACGAATGCGTTGAAGATTGTCACCAATTGCAGTCAAGCTGCCCTCAGCCGTTTGCGTTAATGAGATGCCATCGTTCGCATTGCGAATAGCTGCGGAAATGCCGCGGATGTTGGCAGTCATACGTGTGCTGATGGCCAGGCCAGCAGCGTCGTCTTTGGCGTTGTTGATGCGGATGCCGGTAGACAAGCGCTCCATTGCGGTATCTTGGGTCAAGCCAGTTTTACGCAAGGAACTTTGAGCTGCCAATGCACTGATGTTTGTGTTAATAGATGTTGACATGGATTTTCTCCTTCAGGGGTTTAAAACGAAGTTACAAGAAATCCAATTTGAAATCTTGTTACTTGCTGATTCGGTTTCTGTAGAAATTACTTGAGTGTGTTAAGTGAAATAATGCAAAGTCTTTTTGTATTCACATCAAGCTCGTGCATTCAGTAACAGGCCTTTGACCTTCTCAATGTTGTGCGCTACACGTACCACCACTTCATTGGGAATTTGCCGAACCACTTCACCGGTCTCTGCGCTGCGCACAGTGACCACGGGACCGCCTACGGCCTCGTCAATCTGGAAACCCAGACCACGCTTGGTGGATGCCATTTGTTGATTGAGCATGCTCACAGCTTCTTGCAGGTTCTGCCTTACTTCTGAAGCATCAAACTTAATGGCCACTGGTTTAGGGGCTTGAACTTTGGGTGTTTCAGGAAGTTGAATGGCCGAACTGCCAGGTGCTTGTGAACTTGCAGGCGTGGGGACATTGGGCATGGCTGCTGCTACGCCTGCACCCCCTCTAGCAATATTGCCGATTTCGGAAACCATAGCTGTCCGTCCTTTTCTTCATAAGCATGCTGAACATGCCGAATACAACCGGTCTCCTGCACCCAGAAGGTGTCAAGAGAAGTTCAGTGGTTGGTGAATCGGCAGGCCAAAGACAAACTTGAGGATAAATTTCAAGTTTTATGAAAGAAAAGGGCTCCCCCAGAGGAGAAAGGAGGCTAATTATTTGTTGGTGTAGGTGGCCATCATGCCGTCAAACGTACTCTTAAGGCTGGTTTGCAGGCTCTTCGATTGGCCCACCAAGGAGTCCATGGTGGCAAATTGTTTGTTGTACCTTGCCAAAAGTGCTGTCATGCGGGTGTCCAAGTCGGCCAACTGTTTCTTGTAGTCGGCAATTTTGGTGGTCAGGTTACTGCTTTGCGTGGTTAGGGCAGAAGACGGATCAAGCAAATCGGTCAACTTTTTAACCGCTTCGCCGGCCGTGCCGGAAGGCAACACACTGAATTTGCTTTGGTTTTCTCGGTTACCAGTGACCAAAGTGACCACATTGTCAAAATTCTTTTGGAGTGCGCCGTCCAATTTGGTTTTGTCGATAGACAGCACACCGGTTTGGTCAATGTTGAAGCCAATGTCGCGCAAAGCCGTCAAGCTGCCACCTGGTGTGGTGGAGTTGCCCGTGATCATTTGGCGAATTTGACTGCGCACAGTACTAACAATGTTGTTTCCCACCAAGGTGGCGCCGTACGTCTCGACAGTGGATTTGGGGTCGGACACAACGCCTAGCATGGTATTGGCATCGTTGTAGGCAGTGACCAAAGCGTCCATTTTGCTGGTAATGGACGTGGTGTCTCTAGAAAAAACCAAGTTGGCCGGAACCCCTGGCGTGGTGGTGGCTGTTAAGTTCAGTGTTGTACCCGCAATGGCATCTGTCACTGTATTTTTGCTGGACGTCATGTCCATGCCGTCAACGTTGAAGGTGGCATCTTGAGCTGATTGCAACTTTTTACCAAAGCTGACGCCTGTCACTTCACCACCGCCTTGCTTCAAACTGGTCAAAGAAAATGCATTGCTAGCACCCGATGAGCCTGTGACTAAAATACGATAGGGCGTGGCGATATTGCCCGTGTTGATCAATTGCGCAGTGACGCCTAAGTTGGCTGAGTTGATGGCTGCCACAATGCCGGCTGGGGTGGTGGCATCGGCGCCAATCGCAATAGTGTTTGAAAACTGGGTGCCTGTCGGCGTAGCGATGTCCGCAGCATTGTTGGCAGTTGAGGTCAGTGTCAGAACACCGTTGTTATTAACGCTAGAGGAATAACCTGTTACAAATTTTCCAGAGAAGGTGCCGTAAGTGCCCAAGGCATCACTGTTAATTGCACTGGCATCTACGCCGCCTGCTGCAACAGCTGCCACAGTGGTAGTGTCCAGCTGGTCAAACATTTCACCGACTTCAGAGGCACTGAGTGATTTGTTAGCTGTGAGGGTTAAGCCATTTACAGTCACCGTATCGCCTTTGTTCATGGCTTTGAACGTAACGGTTGACGTAGAAGGCGCGTTGTTGCCAAGACTGAAAACTTTGGTCGGCGTTGGATCAACGCTGTTTTTAAGTACCAAGCTAAAAGCTGCGCCATCATTCACCTGAGAAAGCGGTGTTGCAAAGCCAGGTACGTTGTCTGCCGAAATGCTTCTTTGCTGCTGTGCCAGTTGCGTTACAGAAACAGTATGACTGCCAGTGGTGGCAGATGCCGTTGTCGTGACATTGATGGCCGAAGGCTGGCTGTTTTGTGGCACCAGGGTATTGAATGAACTTTGGTTCTTCAAGTTGCTGAAAGCAGTTTGTAAATCGCCCAGCACATACTTGATAGCGGCATAGCCAGAGATGCCACCCTCTGCTTTTGCAACCTTTGTATTGATCTCTGTTTGGCGAGGTGCTTTTTCTGCTTCCACCAAACTGTTGGCCAGTGTATTGACATCAACACCCGAGCCAGAACCTAAAGAACTGATCAGTTTTGCTGCTGCTGATTTAGCGGCTGCATTGCCAGTGGGTGTGCCACTGGCAGCTGTTGCTGCCGTAGTGGTTGACGTCGTTGCTGTGACCATGATTTATGCCGTCACTGCTTATTTGATGTAGTTGAACAAATTCAACTGACTCACCTTGGCAAAGCTAGCTTGCGCCGCTTCCAAGCTCATCATCTGTTGGTTCATTTTGGTAATAGCACTGGCGTAGTCCAAATCTTCAATGGACGACAACGTGGTCTTCAAATTGAGTGCGGTGTCTTCAATCACAGCAGTTTGCTGGTCCACCACATTCAAGTTGGTGCCCACATTGGCACGGGCCAAACTGACACCCTGCATCAAGTCGTCTAGTTCGCCCACACCTCTGCGGATGTCGGTCGCTTTGTTGGTGTTCAAACCCGTAATCAGGTTGTCCATGACTTGGAAAAATCCTACGCCCACGGCTTTGCCATCGGCATCCATTCGGGCCACGGGCACAAACGCATCGGTGCCAGTTCTATTAATTGGAATGCTGCGCTGATCGCCCACCCGCACGTTCATTCGAGTTTGGTCGCCTCTGTACTCTGGGCTGCCGTTGGCAGTTTCTGCAAACGCGGGTTGCTTGACGCGGCTGCCTGAAAACAGGTAGTTGCCGTTGCTGTCTTTGGTGTTGGCCAAGCTGAGCAATTGGTCGCGCAGGGCTTGCATTTCGGTGCCCAAGGCTTTGCGGTCGCCAGCGTTCAGGGTGTCGTTGCCGCCTTGCACGGCCACTTCTTTGGCGCGCACCAGCAGGTCGCTCACGTTTTGCAGGGTGCTGTCTTCGCCTTGAAGGCGTGCTTTGATGGTGTCCAAGGAGCTTTGGTAGCTGTCTTGTTTGTTCAGAATGGATTTCAAGCGCTGAATGGTGGCGGCCTGGTTGGGCGCGTCGCTGGCGTTGATGATTTGTTTGCCTTGTGCCAATTGCGCTTGCGATTTGGCCAGCTGGGTTTGCACGTTGCTCATTTGCGCAGAGCCGCGGTCAAATAAAAGGTGGGTTGAAATTTTCATGATGTTTTAGCTTTCACGCACTTCAACGAACTTGCAGCACGCTGTCAAACAGCTGGCTGGCCACTTGCAAAATTTTGGCGGCGGCTTGGTAGGCTTGTTGGTAGCGCACCAGGTCGGCGGCTTCTTCGTCCAAGCTCACACCCGACACTTGGTCGCGGGCGGTTACGGCTTGGTCGTACACCACTTGCAAGGCCGATTGGGCAATGGTGGCTTGGCGGGCAATGTTGCCCATGTCGTTCACGTTGTCGATGTACGACGCCGCAAAGGTTTTGCCGCCACCCATCACAGGCTCAGATTCCAAGTCGATCAGTTGCAACATGTTTTCGTTGTTGCCGGTGCCGTCTTTGTTGCCGTCAATTGTGAACACGTCACCCGCTTTGGGCGCGCTAGACAAGGACACTTGAATGCCTTGGTATGTAAAGGCAGGCTCTAACAAGTTGGGGTCGAAGTTGCGTGAGGCCACCACGGTGTCGGTGCTCACGTCCACAATGGTGAAGTGGGTGGCTGTGTCAAAGCGCACTTGCAGTGCTTGCGAGCGCATGGCCTGCTTGGCACTCACGGGTGTACCTGCGTAGCTTGCCGAAATTTTGGCCTCGCCGGCGCCCGTGACAAACACCAAGAGGTCTTCGCTGGGGGTGCCAGAAATGTAGGTGCCTGTTTTGAAGCCCAACTTGGCCAAGTCGGCGGGTGTGCCTTTGGCAAAGCCAAGTTCGATGGGGGTGTCGGTGCCATCAACCAATGCGCGGGTAATGTTCACCTTGCCGCCGTAGTTGCCAGCCGCCAAGCCCAATGCGTTGGGTGAGGCTGAGCTGTCTATGGCAATGTCTTTGCCTTCGTTGCCTGCCGTGTTGGTCAAGATCAAAGAGCCGCTGTCGCCAATGTAGGCGCGCACAGCGGTAGAGCCGCTTTGGCTGTTGATGGCATTGACCAAATCTTGCACGCTGGTCAAGCCAGTGGGCACTGCCTTGATGACGGTGTAGCCGCCTGAGCTGCCACTTTTGAGTGACAGGGGCAAGTCCAATTTGATTTGGCTTACGGGTATGCTGATTTCGTTTTTGGCGCTGGCTGTTACGCCAGAAATGCCCGCAGTCGAAATGGTGAAGGCAATGTCGGTGGCTTGCAAAGTGCCGCTGCTTGGCGTAAAGCTGCCCAAGCTCACGCCATTGAGTGTGAACATGCCTGCGGCAATAGACGACAAGCCGGTTTGTATGCGGTCGCTGGTAAGCGAGGCCGCCACACGTGTTTCGGCCACAGTGGTGTGTTTGGTAACGTCTGTTTCCAAAGGGTCCGCTTGCAGTTGCGTTCCCACTGTGGCGCGTGCGCCGTAAAAAACGGCAATGTCTTTGTAGCTGTTGCTGCCGTTTAAATTCAAATAGGCATCGCTGTAGCTGGCGTTGGTGGCAAAGCCATTGGCTTCGGTGAGCACCATGCCTTGCAGGGCGGTGTCGATGGCGGTGCCCGCCAGTTGACGGCCATCGCGCGTAAAAATTTGCAACTGCTGACCGGCAT
This sequence comes from Limnohabitans sp., assembly GCA_030158125.1. Taxonomy (GTDB): domain Bacteria; phylum Pseudomonadota; class Gammaproteobacteria; order Burkholderiales; family Burkholderiaceae_C; genus Limnohabitans_A. Next base: position 38,921 of record JAOATL010000024.1, read on the forward strand.
CGGCCTCGCCCATGAAAATGCCGATGTCTTGCAAACCATTTTGAATGGTGGCAACGGCCACCACAGGTTTGGACGCAGTGGCTTTGACCGTGATGGCGGCCGACGCACTGGCATTGTTGGCAATGGTGCTGGTGAGGTCTGCAGGGCCTGTGCTGGGGTCGCCTACATACAACAGGCTGGCATCTGCGCTACCTGTGTTGTTGGGCGCTTCAATGACGCGAAACTGCGCGGCCGCCGAAACTTTCAAGCCATCGCTGAAGTTAACTTTGACAGTGCCTGCCGCGCCCACGCTGCTTTTGTCGATGCTGAACAGGTCGGTGCCTGTGTTGCCATACGCGTCAATGCCCGCTGTGTGAACGGCGTTCACTTCTTTGACAAAGTTGTTGGCCAGTGTGTCCAGCGCACTGCGGCTGCTGCCCAGCACTTGTTCTCTGAAGCTCATGATGCCGGCCAATTTGCCACCACTCAAACCCGTGAGGGGCGTGGCCTCACCATAAGGATTGAGCACCAAGCTGACTTTTTCTGGCGCGGCCGAATTGAAGTTGGTGCCCAGCATGAAGGAGTTCACACCGTCCACCACCACATCGCGTGACATGGAGGGGCCTAAGCTAACGCTGACAGAACCGTTTTCTGAAAAGAAGGTTTTGATGTGCGCGTAGCTGGACAAATCTTTCAGCAGCACATCGCGCTGGTCTAGCAAGTCGGCAGGTTGCAAGCCGGCCGATTTTTGCTTGGTGAGTTGGGTGTTGACCTGGGCCAATTGCTTGAAGATGGTGTTCATCGAATTGACGTAACCCTTCACGGCCTCGTCAGTTTCGCTTTGCACCAGGTCCAGTTGGCCAGACAGTTCACCAAAGCGAGCGGCCAAGTTTTCTGCGTCGCGCAAAAAACTGCCGCGCATCACGGTAGAGGCGGGGTCTGACGACAAGTCGCGTGCGCCATTGAAGAATTGGTCCAAGGCGCCACTCAGGCCCATGGAAGTGCTGCCCATGATGTCGATCACGCGGTTGGCGTAATTCACCATGGGTTCTTGGCTGCTTAAATCGCTGTTGCTGTTGCGCAGGTTCGATTCAACGAAGGTGTCGTATTGGCGCTTGACGGTGTCCACGGTCACGCCGGTGCCCAAATACACGGTGCCCACTTTGGCCACCGGGTTGGCCACCATGACCACTTCTTGGCGTGAGTAGCCCTCGGTCGAGACGTTGGCAATGTTGTTGGACACGGTGCCCAGCGCACGTTGGTACGACTGAACCGCATTGGAGGCGACGCTGACTAAGTCGGTCATGTGCCGCTCCCGCTAAGAGGTCTGGGGGGCAAGTTCAAGGGCAATATTTGCGTTTTGGGCAAAGCCATGCCGGCGGGTTTGTCACTCAATTTGTCCATGGCAATGCCCATGGTTTTGGGATGGAGCGACATGCCTTTGGCGGTGGCATTGAAAGCGGCAGGATCTTGCCGCTGTTTGAGAATTTCTGCCGTTGTGGCAATGTTGGCTTGTTGTTGTTCTAGGTTTTTGACCAACATGTCGGCCAGGCCCATGCTGTTCTTTTTGGCCAGCTGCACCGACACCTCTTTGTCAAACATGCCCTCAAAGGTTTCCATGGTGCTCGACTCGGACATCTCGCTTTTGACAATGGATTCGCGCATGGATTTCATCATCATCTGCAGGAACAGCGCCTCAAATTGCTGGGCGGTTTCCTTGATGGCACTCTTGGCGTCTTGACGTGCCTGTCCCTTCAACTGACCCAGACCATCAAAGTCGAGGTAGGAGTTGGGGGCAGAAATGTTAGGGGCGTCCATGGTGTTTGTGTGTCTTGGCTGAATCTGTGCTTGTCAAAGAGTCAGCAAGTCTTGTGCCAGTGTGGGTGTCGTTCTTTTGGCTTTAGATCACGATCAATTCGGCGCGCAAGCTGCCTGAGCTTTTGAGCGCTTCCAAAATGGCAATCAAGGAGGATGGCGATGCGCCCACCTGGTTCACAGCGTCCACAATTTGACGCAAGTCGACGCCGGGTTGGAACAAGAACATGGGTTTGTTGGGCTCGGTCACTTTGACCTCGGCGTTTTGCACCGCGGTGGTTTGCCCTTGGCTAAACGGTCCGGGTTGTGACACTTCGTTGGTGGCCGCAATCGAGACCGAGATGGTGCCGTGCGTCACGGCAGCAGCCGTCACACGCACATTGCGGCTGATGACCACGGTGCCTGTTTTGGCATTGACCACCACGCGCGCGGTGGGCTCGCCCGGCATCACGTCCATGTTTTCAATCATGCTCATGAAGGCCACGCGCTGGGTTAAATCTTGCGGCGCTTGCAAGGTAATGGACACACCGTCCAAGGCGCGCGCCACATCGTTGCCAAAGCGGCCGTTGATGGCGTTCACAATGGCGTTGGTGGTGGTGAAGTCGCTTTCGCGCACGTTCAGCACAATGCGGTCGGCTTTGTCAAAAGGGTTGTCAACAATGCGCTCGACGGTGGCGCCCGAGGGAATGCGGGCCGCAGTGGGCACACCCACTGCAACTTTAGAACCTGCCGCTGCGGCGTCGATGCCGGTGGCCGTTAAAGCGCCTTGGGCCAAGGCATAAATTTCGCCATCCACACCGCGCAAGCTGCTGAGCAGCAAGGTGCCGCCGCGCAAGTTGCTGGCCTTGCCGATGGCCGACACGTTGATGTCAATTTTTTGGCCAGGCTTGGCAAAGCCGGGCAACTCGGCCGTCACCATCACAGCAGCCACGTTTTTGATGTCGAGCTTGCCCGAGCTGGTGGCAGTTTCAAAGTCAGACAAAGGGCCTTCCATGCTCACCCCTAAACGGTTGAGCAAGGTTTTCATGCTTTGTGCGGTGAAGGACACATCGGCGCCGTCACCTGTGCCTTGCAAGCCCACCACCAAGCCATAGCCAATGAGCTGGTTGGAGCGCATGGCGGCCAAGGTGGTCAGGTCTTTGATGCGATCGGCCAATGCGCTGGTGCAGCTGAGTGAGAGCGCCAAGGCCAGTGCCATCCAAGGCGCCGTCCATTTGTGTGAGTTGCGTGTCATGAGGGGCTCAATGTTCAGAAGGGCCAAAGTTTCAGCAGGGCACTGGTGCCCCAGCCTGCGCGTGTGGCATTGGCCAAATCGCCGGTGCCGCGGTAAGCAATTTGGGCGTTGGCCAGGCGGCGTGATTGCACGGTGTTGTTGGGCGCCACGTCGTCTGGGCGAATGATGCCGGCCACCTGAATCACTTCAGTGCCTTCGGTCAGTGCCAGTTGTTTTTCACCGCGCAACACCAAGTTGCCATTGGGCATCACTTCCACCACGGCCACGGCCACCGAGCCGCTCAAGCTGGCTTGTTGGTCGGCTGCGCCCGTGCCTTTGTTGGAAATAGAGCCACCCGTCAAGTTGATGCCTTTCATGAAGCCACCCAAACCTGCGCCGTAGTTTTGCAAACCTGTGGGCACCAAGGTGTTGGAAGAATCGCGGGTGATGGTGCCGTTTTGTGTGCGGGCCGCTTGGGTCGACTCGTTCAACAAGACCGTGATCACATCGCCCACTTGAAAGTTGCGACCTTTGCCAAACCAGCTGTCGCTTTGACGGCCCACGTAGATGGCGCCGGTGGCCATGGTTTCGCGCGTGTTTTGAGCGGGGTACACGGGCTCGAATTGAGGGGAATGGGTCATGGCCTGGGGCGGCATGACGCTGGTGCAAGCACTCATGCTCACGGCCAGCAGCGCACTGCTGAGGCACGCCAGGCGGCGGCCCCAAGATGCGCCAATGCGCCAGGTGGATGGGGTGAGCAAGCTCATGGTGCTTGGCCTTACAGGTTGTTGTTGATGAACTTCAACATGCCGTCCACAGCGGAGATGGCTTTGGAGTTGATTTCGTAGGCGCGTTGGGTTTCGATCATGTTGACCATCTCTTCCACCACGTTCACGTTGGACGCTTCCAGCGTGCCTTGCATGAGGCTGCCCGCACCGGTGGTGCCGGGTTGCAAAATTTGGGGCGCGCCGGATGCCGATGTTTCTTTCAGCAGGTTTTGGCCTTTAGATTCCAAACCGCTTGGATTGACAAAACGTGCCACTTGAATTTGTCCAATGACTTGCGAGCCACCGGCGGTCAATTCCACCGACACCGTGCCATCGCGGCCCACCGTGACAGTGGAGGCGGTGTTGGGAATGGTGATGGCCGGCTGGAGCAAAGCACCAGCGGCTGTGACGATTTGGCCGGAGTTGGACAGTTTGAAATTGCCGTCGCGGGTGTAGGCAATGGTGCCGTCGGGCTGTGCAATTTGGAAAAAACCTTCGCCCGTGATGGCCACGTCCAAGGGGTTTTGGGTGTTGACCATGTTGCCCTGTGCGTGCTGCTTTTCGGTCGCGACCACGCGCACACCGGTACCCAGCATCAGGCCGGTTGGGTTTTGGGTGTTGGCGCCAGTTTGGCCACCGGCTTGGCGAATGTTTTGATACAACAAGTCTTCAAAAACCGCGCGATCGCGTTTGAAGCCCGTGGTGTTGACGTTGGCCAAGTTATTGGAAATGACGTTCATGCGCGTTTGTTGCGCATCAAGGCCCGTTTTGGCGACCCACATGCTTGCATCCATGGCGAGCTCCTTTAATTTGTTAGTTCGTTACTTGAAGTTCAGCGCTGTCTTAACCCGAGGCGCGCATCATGCTGCCGCCTGCTTCGTCAACGTCTTTGCTTTGTTTGATCACGTTCACTTGCATCTCAAATGAACGGCTTTGGTCCATCAACTTCACCATCACTTCCATGGCATTGACGTTGGAGCCTTCCAAGGTTTGCGGTGTCAGGGTGGTTAACTTGCCAGTGACAGGAATGTCTTCGTTGGATTTGCCCACCACGCGGTACAAGCCATCTTCGCGGCGCTCCAATGAGGTTTGGCTGGCGTCACGCAGCAAGATGCGGTCGATCAAGACCGGTGCGGCCACACCCACTTGCGCGGGATCGGTGGCATACACCGAGCCGTCTTTGTTGATGTTGACCAAGAAGCCTGGCGGAATGGTGATGGCACCCCCCCCTTGGCCGCGCACCAATGCGCCTGTGCTCATTTCCAGCACGCCATTGCCGTTGAGTCTTAAATCACCACGGCGTGTGAAGGCCAGCTCGCCGTTGGAGGCGGTCACGCCCATCACGGCTTGCTCGTCCATGGCCACATCCAAGTCGCGGCCTGTTTTAATGATCACACCGGGCTTCATGTTGATGTTGTCGGTGGCAAATGATTGCGGTTGCAAACGCGACTCAAAACCCGCACCTTGCACCTTCAAGGTCAGCATGGCGGCTTCAAAGCTTCGCTTAAAACCAGGCGTGGCAACGTTGGACAATTCGTTGGTCGTCATTTGGCGGGCAGTGCGCCCTTCATTGATGGCGGCTGCAGCGTTAAAGGCTAAACGGTCCATGTTGAATTCCTGGTGTTAGGTCAGAGCGTGTGCTGCTTATGAGCGCAAGTTAATGATGGCCGAGGTCATCGTGCTAGAGGTCTCAATGGCTTTGGCGTTGGCTTGGAAGTTACGTTGCGCAGTAATCAAATCGACCAGCTCTTGTGTCAAGTCCACGTTGGCGCGTTCAGTGGCGCCTGCGCGCAATGTTCCAAAACCAGCAGAACCTGGCGTGCCCAAAATGGGTTTGCCAGAAGCCGCAGAGGTCAAGAAGCTAGAGTCACCAATCTGACGCAAACCCACAGGGCTTGAGAAGTTGGCCAGCAAAATTTTGGCCAGTGATTTTTGGGAGCCGTTGGAGAACGAAGCGCTGACCAAGCCATCGTTGCCGATGGTCACGCCCACCAAGTCACCTTCAGGTGCGCCGTCTTGTGATTGAGACAAGACCGCAAACGCAGAAGAGAACTGCGTTGAAGCAGAGTAGTCAATGTTGATGGTCAAAGCACCTTTACCACCTGCCAGGTACACCGTTTCCAACTGTGTGCCTTCGACGGGGGAGACCAAGTTGCCACCGGTGTCAAAGGTCAGCTCGCCTTTGTCCAAGTAAACGGGCGACCATGCGGGCAGACCAATGTAGCCATCGCTGCTGGTGGTTTCATTGCCTTCGCCGTCGATGTACTTGGGCTGAGGCGTGCCGTTGACATAGTCAATGTGCTGGGTGGGTTGAATCCATGTGGAGGTGGTGCCGCGACCGGCTTCAACCGCAGACAAGCCCCAAATAGGTTCGCCAGAAATTTTGATGAATGAGTCAGAGCCGGTGGTGCCACTGGTGAATTTGAAAGCCTTTTTAACGGGGTCAAATTCAACTTTCACGCCATTAATTTCTTTGGGCGTGAGACCGTCGGTGCGCACTTCAACCATGCCATTGATTTTGGTTTGCAAGGCGGCTGTGAACTCGGCCAATGAATACTCGCCAACATCGACGGTGACGGTGGCTTTGATACCGTCAACCGTCACGATGAAGTCGTTGTTGATGTCTTCCACTTTAAAGTTGGTGGCGGTGTTCACGGTGGGCGTAGAGCCATAGGCCACAGCAGGCGTTGACTCAATACCGCGGGTGGCCACAGTTTCTGTGAGTTTGGAGTCGACAGTCAGCCCCAGTGCCGTGGTGACATTTGCATTGACAGCGGTAATGGCCACACTGGAGGCATCGCCGGTGGTGCCAGACTGAACCACAAACTTTTTGTTCACAGCATCAAACAAGACCTTCATGCCGTAGCGTTCGCCGCCCGTGACCGAGCCAGAAGTGCGTGGCACGCCAAAACCCTTGATCAATTGGTTGGTGGCCTCTTCTGCAATCATGTCGCCAGTGATCAATTTGGTAGAGGGAACCACCGAGTTGAGATTTGACAAGTCAACCGAAACGGGCACACCGCTGCCGTCCACATCGACTGAAAATGCATTGGCAACCAGCAGGCTGGACAAGCTGGCGCGTGCTTTACCTTCAATCCAGTTGTAGCTGGTTTCAGGCACGGCAGCGCCTGTCACTTCGGCCGCTTGTGAAATTTTCTTGGCGGTCAATTCATCCAAAGAAAACAGTTGTGTTTTGGCGGTGGTCAATTCGTCTTTGATCAAGCTGTAAGGCTTGGTCTGGCCGTATTGGTTCACATAAATTTTTTCATTGTTGGCATCGGTGGCCTGAACCAATGAAGCGTCCACTTGGTCTTCGCCCACGAACACGTGTGTTTGCCATTTGTTGAACGGCACATCCTGGTTGGCATTGGCTGTTTTGACGTAATAAATGGTGGCCAAATAACCGTTGCCACCGTTGTCGTACACCGTGAAGGCGGTTGACTTGTTGTACGTTGAGGGGTTGCTGCGGTTGAAGGTGTCGGTAATGACTTCCGCGTCGGCTGGGAAGTTCAAACCCAAAGACACCAAAGAAGTTTGCTTGGCATCGCCCGATGTTTTTTGGGGAATGGTCAAGACCACGCGCTCGTTGATGTTGGCAGATCCGGTGGAGTCCACGGTTGCCGCCATCAAACGTTGGCCGGAAGAGTTCACCACGTTAAATTGTTCGTTCAACAAGAATGAACCGTTACGCGTGAACAGCTCTTGCAAACCATCGGCCGAGCGCATGGGGAAGAAACCGTCACCGGTCACGGCCAAGTCAAGCGCGTTGGACGAGAACGAAATATTGCCCTGCGAAAATTCTTGCGACACTTGTTTCAGAGACACACCCTGACCCACTGTTGAAGAAGCTTTTTGCAAAGGCGAGGTTGCAAAAATGTCACCGAAGTCAGCGCGTGAACGCTTGAAGCCTGTGGTGCCCACGTTGGAGATGTTGTTGCTGGTCACGCCCAACATGGCGGTGGCCGCATTCAATCCGGTCAGCGAGGTATAGAAAGACATGGTGAATAACTCCTAGGTTTGAGTTGAGTCTTGTTTAAAAGATTCTGAGAATTTCGTTCAGTGGCTTGAATGGCTTAAGTGACTTAAGTCCCAATCCGCTGCACATCGGTCAGCTTGACGGACTTGCCGCCCGCGACTTCGAGCAAAATGGTTTTGTCGGCTTGTTGGTTCACGCCTGTCACGGTGGACAGCACGTGCACCGAGGGCTTGGTGGTTTTGCCTTGGCTGATCACCGTCGCTTTGAAGGTGTAGTTGCCGGCGGGCACTTGGCTGCCAGCATCGCTGGTGCCGTCCCACACCCAAGGCATGTCGCCAATGCTTTGCGCGCCCATGATTTGGTTGGCCACCAATTGACCCTTGTCGTTGAACACTTCCAGCTTCACGCCTTCAGCACCCGTGGGCAAGCTCACAAAGCCTTGTGCGGCTTTGCCGCCTTCCGTGATGAGGGCGGGCGCATCGGCCACGGCCACTGTTTTGCCAATCATGCTGGTGCTGCTCATCATGCGCTCGCCGGCCATGCTGTCGACATAGGCCTTCAGCGTTTCCGACATGCCGGTGGTGGCTTCCAGTTGTGAGAACTGCGCAAGCTGCGCCACGAAGGCTTCATTCTTGACGGGGTCCAGTGGATCTTGGCATTTCAATTGGGTGGTGAACAGCGTCAAGAAATCTTTTTGGCCCATGCTGGCCGATGTGCCCGACTTGGCCGTCAGCGCTTCGTTGGCGGCATCGAGCGTTGTCTTGATGCCTGCCGGTGCATTGATCTTGGCGCTGGCGTTGGCGGTTGCCGCGGCAGCGTTCAAGCTGTTGTTGGTAGACAAGGTCATCATGGTGCAGTGTTCCTAGTGGCTGTGGGGCACGTGTGTTTTAAGTCTTGATGATGTCGATGGTGCGCATCAACATCTGACGTGTGGTGTTGACCACTTCGATGTTGTTTTGGTACGAGCGGGCCGCAGCCATCATCTCGACCATCTCGGTCATCTCGTTCACGTTGGCCAAGTACACGTAGCCATCTTTGTCGGCCATGGGGTTGCCAGGGTCGGACATTTTTCGAATGGGCGCAGGGTCGTCGGTCAGTTTTTCAATGCGCACACCGCCGGCATAACCTTGCTCATGCGGTTTTTGCTGTTGTTCCAAAATGGTTTTGAACATGGCGCGTTTGGCGCGGAAGGCTTCGCCCTCATTGCCCGACACCGTGCCTGCATTGGCCAAGTTGGACGCGGTGGTGTTCATGCGGGTGGTCTGTGCATTGAGCGCAGAACCTGCAATGTTGAAGATGCGATCAAGTGACATGCTTAATCTCCCCGCAATGCTCGGCGAATACCGCTGACACGGTTTTCGAGGATGTTCAAAGTGGCTTGGTAGTCGGCTGCAACTTGACCAAACTTGGCCTGCTCAACGTTCATCTCAACGGTGTTGCCGTCAAAAGATGCATTGAAAGGCACGCGGTATTTCTCGCCCCCTGGGTTCTCATCCATGGGGATGCTCAAGTGCAAATTGTTGGTGGTGTTGAGCGAGGCTTCACGCGATTGTTTCAACACCGACGCAAAGTCAACGTCTTTGGCTTTGAAGTGAGGCGTGTCAGCATTGGCAATGTTGCGTGAGAGCACTTCCATGCGCTTGCTGCGCAAGCCCAAGGCCTGCGCGTGGACGCCCAGTGCGTTGTCAATCATGTTCATGATGTGCTTCCTTTCACGTTGTTCACATTGCCGGTAAACCGACAGCTCAAAGCATTAAAGTTCTTTGCAATGGGTTCGATTGCAAGAGCCGTGCCATGCTTTTTGCGTCTCAAAACGGCAATCTCTTGCCGCTTTGGGCGGGTCAGAGCAGGCGCGCGCTTAGCGCAGCCAAACTTTGGGGGCTTCAACCGCGTCATAGTCGGCGGCCTTTTGAACTTGCAAGCGAATGCGAGCGGCCGAGCTGGGGTTGTTGTCTGTTGCAGGGTTCAACGCATTGTGGATGGCGTTGGCAACGTTGTTGCCCGCTGAGTTGCTGCGGTAGTTTTTAAAGCTCAGTCGGTCGGAGGCGTTTTGCATCAAGCCCTGCGAAATGGATGCGCGGGTCATGGGGCCTTGGGGGTCGCGGCCTTCGTACAAATACTTGGCTTGCTTGCCCGGAATGCCCAGGGGTTCTTCGGGGCGCTTTTCGCTGCGAGCGGCAGGTTGCAAGACCGCCAAGTACAGCTCGTCCAAAGGCACCGCACCTTCTTTTTTCAAACCCACTTTGTCAAAATAGGTGTCGACCAAATGGAGTTGTTGGTAAACGCTCAAACCCAAAATGGACTTGGGCGCTTTGCCAAAGCCCACTTCAGCAGCGCCGCGATCGGGGCCGTCGCAAAACTGAATGATGCCGTGGCAGCGCGTATTGGAGGCCTGTGGGTTCATGCCATCGCTCTCCATCAAGGTCAGGCGCGCAAAGTCATCGGGCGAGAATTTGTGTTTGTTGGCCACTTGCAAAACTTTGTTGTAAACGTCTTGCTTTTCGACCTTCGGAATGAAGCCGCGGGCAACGGCGCGGTCCAGCGTCTGGCTGAGCACCGGATGCGCCACCGCGTTGATCACATTGGCTTTGCTCAAAGCCGCCGTGGTGCTGAGGGGCTGCGCTGCAGTGTGACTGAGAGGCTGCGCCGCGGTGTTGGCTGCTTGGGGGTTGGGCTGCGTTTGACCCGCTTGCCATTGGTTCAGCATGTTTTGCAGCTGAAGCTTTTGACCGGGAAAAATGGCATTGGGGTTTTGAATGCCACTGTCTGCGGCCAAGGCCTGCGTCCAGCGGAATTCTTCGGCGGGGCTGAGTTTGACCCCTTGGCGTTGGGCTTGGTCTCTCACAATGCTGGTCAGGGTGTCGCCAGCTTGAATGACTTTGACATGGGGCGATTGCATCTGCGACATGGCCGTTGAAAAGCCAGGACGCGACACAGCCACCGAGGTGGCGCTGGTGCTGCCCACAGGGGTCTTGGGTAAGTTGGACTCAATTCTCATGATCGTGGCATCTTTATTGCATGAACTCCGGTATGTTCAATCCAAGTGTCAAAACCTCTACACCTGCCTCAGCCTTGATGCAAATCCTGTGCCTGACGGTTTTTTGGCTGTGGACACTGACCTTGCCCGCGCAGGCCCAGCCCGGCGCGGCCGCCAATGCCAAAGTGCAGGCCAGTGCGGCCGCCGAATCGATGGCCACCCAAGTGCGCCAATGGATGGCCCAAAGCCATGGAGGCAGCCCCAAAGATGTTGTGATTGCCCCACTGGACGAGCGCTTGAAAATTCAGGGCTGTCAAAAACCCTTGGCCATGGACCATCCGTTTGCGTCCAAAGAAACCTTGCGTGTCCGTTGCCCAGAGCCTGTGTGGCAACTCTATTTACAAGTCAGCGTGCCGCAGGGGGGCTATTCGTCTCCAGCAGCACCCGCTGGCGCAACGGTCGCAACAGCCGCAACGCCCAGCATCGGTGGCAAAACCATGGTGGTGGCCAGGCGCTTGTTGCAGCGCGGCGCAATTTTGCAGCCCGACATGCTGGAAGAGGTTCAAGCTTCCCCGGGAAATGCCGATACCCAAGTACTGAGTACTTTGAAAGATGCCCAGTTTGCGGAGTTGACCCGGGACATCGCGGCGGGTCAGCCGCTGCGGGTGTCGGACATCCGTCGTGCGGTCATGGTGAAACAGGGCCAAGTGGTGATGCTTTCCATTGGCAACAAGACAGATTTCCAGATCACGATTCGCATGGAAGCCATGCAAGACGGTCGTTTAGGCGACCAGGTCAAGCTTAAAAACCCAGAGTCGGGTCGGCAAGTTTCGGGTGTGGTCACAGGACCGAACATGGCAAAAGGCCTTTGAGATGGCCAAAATCCAATGTTTTTGCCCTCAAACCCTGAATATTTTCAAAAAATGATTCAAGTTCTAGAATCTACTGTCGATACTGAGCATGTCCAACCCTCTTTTTGAAGGTTGATGTGAGAAGAAATTAGAAAGTGAGCCTGGTATGACCGATGCAATTTCAAACTATGGACAGCGCGCCCAATCGGACGCGTCGTTGCGCAGCGCATTGGACAAAGCCAACCGCAAAAGCAGCGCGCCCCCCAGCGACCCCAGTGCCGCTGCCGCACCCAGCGCCAAGTCGCCAGGTGCCGATGAGCTGCATTTGACCAACGTGGCCGCGCGTGCCATGGCCGAGCCCGACTTTGACCGCGCCAAGGTGGAGTCCATCAAGCAAGCGATTCAGGACGGTCAATACCCATTGAACCCCCGCAAAATCGCTGAAAGTTTCCACGCCATTGAGCAAATGATTCGTGAGTGAGCAAGCACTGACTGTTTCTGACCAGCTGGTCCAGTTGTTGGCTTTGGAGTTTGAAGCTCTGAAGAGCCAAGACCTGGACCGGTTCGAATCTTTGCAACCCGGCAAAAACGACTTGCTGGCCGAATTGGCCCAGCTGTGTCCCCCCGCAGACGATCTTCAAAAACTTCCCCAATGGGATGCGCTGCGCGAGCGCCTCATTGAGTGCCGAGACTTGCACCGCCGCAACGCGGTCTTGATTGAGCGCAAACTCGACACCATTCGCAGCGCCCTTCACAGCTTGCGTGCTGGCGAATCTGGCAGTCCGGTGGAAGTCTATGACCGCTTAGGTCAGGTGGCCCGTTTCAGTCGCGGCCGCGGTTATCAAGAAGTTTGATTTTCATCCCCAGGGCGCATGCCCTTGAGCCAATACACCCAAGACAAGACCACCGCCACGGCGGTATAGAGCTCTTGCGGAATCTCTTGGTCCACATCGAGTCGGCTTAAGAGGGCCAGCAGTTGGGGGTCTTCTGAAATGAACACGCCTTGTTTGCGCGCCTCGTCAATCATGCGCCAGGCCAAATCGTCGTCGCCTTTGGCGGTGACCACGGGCACAGGATTTTTGCCATAGGCAAGGGCCACAGCTTGACGCATGTAACGGCTCATGCGGACACATCCACCACCAAGCCACGGCCTGAGGGCGTCCAGTCGCTGACCTCTGCAGGTCGTGCGCCGTGCACCACTTGAAAGGTGCGCAAGGTCAGACCTGCAGCGCGCAGTTCATCGCCCAACAAATGCGAGCGTGTTCTAGCTTGTGTGACCACGTTGGCGTGCTCGGCCCACATCGTCAACTCGATGTGCTGGGCATTCATCAGCTGCGTTTTGAGCCATACCGGCCCGAGATCTTCGGTTTTGGAATGCACGTTGACGGTCAGCACCGGCTGCTCGCCTTCTTGGCGCGGGCCCCGGCGCACTGTGAGCTCAACGGGATTGGCGTCTGCAAACGGCAATGTCATGCTGAACAAGACTTCTTGTTGTGCTTGTGCTTGCACGGCCTGCACTTGGCTGGCTTCAATGTCATCGACGGCTTGTGTGAGTTTTTCCACCAACCCGCTGTCGGCACTGTCTTCGCTGGCCGCAGTCAGGCTCAATTCACCAATGAGTTTGCGCAGCAATTGTTTGGGGTCTTGGACCGGCGCTTGCATGCCGCGGGCCAACCAAACTTCGGCGCCCATCGCGCCCATCATGGCTTGCCGCAATGCACCTGGGGTGAGTTGCGACATGGACAGTTGCAAGCCGCGCCATTGCGCCTGAAGGTCGGGGCGCTGCACCGAGCTGAGCAACGCGTCCAAGGTGCCAGGTTGAAACAACTGTGGCAAGGCTGTGTTGACGCTGGGCCTGTACAGCAAGGTGGCAATGCGCGAGACCAAGGGTTGCGTGTTGAGGGGCACCAAAGCGCCACCTTGCGCGCGCAGCCAAATCGATTCGCCCACTTGTGACGCTTGCAAGCCTGGCAATGGCAAGCTTTTGCCCTGCAACACCAACATGGGTTGGCCATGTTGTGACTTGACGGCAGCCTGAATCACTTGGCCATCTTTCAATCCCAATTCTGCCGCTGGGCTGCCCTGTAAAGGCAGCAATTTGCCTTCCAGAAAAATGGGATGGATGCGGCCGGGCGCTATCAGCGCCTCGGCCCCCGAGATCACGGGAACCGGACCCAGTGCTTGCGAGCGGAAGGGTCGCGAGCGGAGGGGCCGGAGTCATATGTATCGGGAGATGCCGAAAAGGGTTGCAAAGCCGTCCGCACCACGTGGGCGTGGTCTGGCACTTGCAGAACCGTGCCAGCTTTGATGCGTTGCTGCGGATTGCCAGTCATCACTTTGGGGTTGGCGTCGACCAGCGCCTTGCGCAGCACTTGTGCGTTCAAGGGGCTGTTGGCGTAGACCTTTTGGATCACTTTGTCGATGGGGGTGCTTTGGCTCACGGTGTAAGACGCGACCGCAGGGGCTGGCGCATCGGGGGCTGCGGCCATGGCGGCAGTGGTCATCAGGCCTGACAGGCATGTCAAGGCTGTCAGGCTTGTCGCAAACCATGCTGCAGCCACAGGCCTGGTAACGGATGAAACAGTGCGTGATGAAGAGGTCATGGCAAGCTCGTAGGTTTCAATGTCGGCGGTTTTAATAGGGCGTCATGACAAAACTGGCTTGAGTGTTGGCCGCTGTTTTGACTGTGCGTTTGTGGTTTGTTGCAGAACGCTGCGGTGTGATGCTGGGCTCTTTGACCCAGGTGTCGGTTGGCCATGCACGCCACTCGGCTTGCGCCGCTTGGGCGGGGCCGGCCAGCACCACCAGCTGTGAGTTGTAGGGCGTGACGGCTTGGACGCGGGCCAGCAAGGTTTGCGGTGCACCCTCTTTGCCAAGCAGCTCGGCTGGAAAGCGTGCGGGATTGGCCACCAGCCATTCGTCGCCTTTGCGGACACCCGCCATCGCGCCGGCATTGATTTGAATTTGATCCGACACAACGGCGGTCACCACCGGATGGATGGCGTGGCAGCTGAGCCATTGTTCGGCCGATGCGCGCCAAGTTTGAAGTTGGGACTGAATCAAGGCCATGCTGGCATTCGATAAGCGGGGGGCAGACCAAGCAGGACGGTCAACTTCAATTTGAAGGCTGGTGCTTTCTTCAAATGTTTCGGCTTGGCCATCGTGGCGGCTCAATTGAAAATCCAAGCTCAGTACCAGCGCATTGCCCGTGTTGCCCAGCAAGCCTTCGAGGCCATTGGCTGGCAGGGCTTCTGTGCGAATTTTCAAATGGGCTTGCCAAGGCAATGTGGTTGGGCGATTGCCAATCAGGGCGCGCTCGTAGGCGCTCATGTGGTTGGACATGGAAGCCGCCGGCAAGTTGTTGACGGCACGCCAAGCCCGTGCCTCGCCAGCGGCACCCGCTTGCTGCACCCATTGGGTTTGCAATTGTGGCAACAAAGACTGCAACACCACCGGATGGGCTGAGGGCTCGATGGCCATGCCAAAGTCAATCAGGTGATGCATGCGCTCGCTCATTTGAGGTGTGCATGCACTGGCCATCACCGCCTCGCTTTGAGGCGTGAGGTCTTTGGCGTAGTTGGCCGCGGTGTCCATTAACTTTTGAAACTTCTGCACGGCGCCTTTGAAGCCGGTTTCCTTGACGGCTGCACTGGTGCTGGTTTTGGCCGTCGCGGCAGAGGGGTACTGCAAACGGGCTTTGGCCTGACCGGTTTCGTCGCGGTCAAAGCCTGCCACGCGCACGGCTGGCACGTTCAAGCTGTTTTTGAAGGTGCTGTTCTCACGCAGACTGCCTTGCGCGTCAAGCCAGGTGGTGGTGGCGACGCGTGTGGGGGTTTGCAAAGACGCATCGACCAAACTTTGTCGAATGGCATCTAGGCGTTCTTGCGCAGTCAGGGGCGCCTGCGCGGCTTGAACCGATCGGTTGACGGGCTGCGATTGCGCGTGGGCTTGCAAGCTCAGCGCCCCGGCCACCAGGGCCAGTGCCAACGTGTTCATGCGGGAGGCAGGCGTGCGCATGATCAACGGCCTCGTGCAGCCAACTGACCCATGTACAAGATGCGCAAATCTTGCACCACATCGCGGTCCAGTGACAAAGTGGTTTCGTAGGTGTCTTCGCCCACTGGGGCGATGCTGACCAAACGGGCACCATAAATGACGCCCTCTACTTTGGCGCGAAAGGTGTCATTGGTCACCACCATGTCGGCCACCGTGGAGCTGGCGTCCAGTTGTTGACCGTAGACCTGTTCGGTCAAGTTGCGATAGGCGTCCAGTTTGGAGGCGCGAATGGCCATCAAACGTTGTTGCGCAGGATTGCGGTGATTTTGAACCGCCACCACAGCGTAGCCTGTGGCCGTGATGGTTTCGCGCTTGTCCACCAAGGGGGCGGACATGGCGGTGGCATCCTTGGCCGAGGTGGTGGGCATTGCCAAATTGATGGACTTGCAGCCTGTGAGGGCGGCCAAGCCAATTACCAAGCAGAGGGAGGTCACGCGTTTCATGTTCAGTTCCTTGTTAGAGGTGGGACTCGAAGTCCGTCTCCCTCTGATTCGGCATCAACTTGAGAAGCTTGAGGGCTGGCCATGCGGCTTGTTGCAAAAAGGCGATGGCGGTGTGACGGTTTTCCGACATTTCTGTGTTTTTGCGGCCAAATTGCAATACAGTGGTGTCTTGAAAAATTTTCAGACCACCCCGTCGCCCCTTCATGGCTAAAAAGAGTCTTGCCAAAGCTTTCATTGGCGCCAGCGCTGGCGCCGAAGCCATTCGGCACTTGATCGAACGGGTTGCTTCGTCCAACGCCACGGTCTTGATCACTGGCGAAAGCGGTACGGGCAAAGAGTTGGTGGCGCGTGCACTGCACGACCAATCCGACCGATGTGGCGGAAATTTTGTCCCCATCAATTGCGCCGCCATTCCCAAAGATCTGCTCGAAAGTGAATTGTTTGGTCACCGCAAAGGCGCTTTCACGGGCGCCATGGCCGATCGCATCGGACGCTTCGAGCTGGCCCATGGCGGCACCATTTTCTTGGACGAGATTGGCGATTTGTCTTTGGACATGCAGGTCAAGCTGCTGCGTGTTTTGCAAGAACGCAGCGTCGACCCGGTGGGCGGTCTCAAGTCGGTGGAAGTCGATGTGCGGGTGGTGGCCGCGACGCACCGCGACTTGGAAGCCGAAATCGAAGCGGGCCGGTTTCGCGAAGATTTGTATTACCGCCTCAATGTGTTGCCGCTGAACACGCCTTCTTTGCGCCAACGCGCACAAGACGTGCCCGCCTTGTTGACACATTTTGCCCAACACTTTGCCGTCAAGGGCCAGACACCCGTGACCTTTGCCACAGACTTTCTGGAAGCCCTGAAAGACTATGCGTGGCCTGGCAATGTGCGGGAGTTGTCCAATTTGGTCGACCGCTTCAACACCTTGTTCAGTGGCCAGCTGCTCAGTTTGGCGTCGGTGCCGTCGTCTTTGTTGCCCAAGGGTTTGCGTATTTTGCAGGCCGAACGTGTCAGCACGCCCATTGCCGATTCGCTCGAAGTGGTTGCGCCTTTGAGTGCCAAAGAGTTGCATCACAGTGCCAACGCCGACGTGATGAACCCCTTTGCCAATCCTGCGCCCCCTCTGGCCATGGATTTGCACAACGAAGTAGAAGACATCATCATGCTGGCGCAAGGCTTGCCCAGTTTGCCACCTGAAGGCCTGTCGTTGAAAGACCGCCTGGCCGACATTGAGCGTGACCTCATTGTGCAAGCCCTCAACCGCACCGATGGCAATGTGTCGCAAACTGCGCGCTTGCTGAATTTGCAGCGCACCACCCTGATTGAAAAACTCAACAAGTACGACTTGCGACAAGGCACACTGCCTGTGGCCAGTTCGGATTCAGACAAAGACGCCGCCTAAGCGCGTTCTTTGCCTGGGTTGCATCAAGGCTTGGTGCTCAATACGCCGCTGGCACCTGCCGGACTGGTGTCTTGTTGTGCCCGTGGATATTGCACCATGCGTTCGCGTTGTTTGGCGGCCGCCAGCGCGGCTGCATTGGCGGCGTTGGTGTTGGCGGCGGCTTTTGCTGCAGCCGAGTTGTCAACGGCTTGACGCTCTTTTTGCAAACGCGCCAAGGCTTCCATTTCCTTTTTGAAGGTGCCGGTTTCGCCCACGGCACCTTGCAGGCCATTGACCTGACCCGCCAGCGCATTCAAGGCTCTGGATTGCTGAATGAAACGGCCTTCCAAAGATTTGACCTGTGCGGCCAATATCTGGCCTTTTTCGCCCACTTGCTGGGCGGTTTTTTCGGGCACGCTTTCGGCGTTTTTAATGGCTTCGTTCAGACGCGTTTCCAAGGTGCCTTGCATTTTGGTGATGTCGTCTTGTTTTGACACCATGGCTTGCAGGCCTTCATTGACCGAGCCCACCAACTCCATCGAGTCGTTCAGTTCGACCACGTGTTTGCTCAAGGCCGCCAGCATGGCGTCCATTTGGGTGATGCGCGATTTGAGGCTGAACACCACCGTTGCGAAAATGATGGCCACCAAGACCATCAAGCCGCCAGAAATTCCCAACAAGAGTTGTGTCTTTTTCTTGTTGTCTTGCATCAAGGCTTCAAGATTCTGAGTGGCCTTTTTCATGTTCTCGCCAGCACCCACGGCCAAGTTGGCCGAACGCGTGGCCAGTTCGGCCGACTCGAGGGCCACCATCTTGATGCCCTCCAGTTCATCGGTGTCGGCCATCACAGGCGCGGGCGCCGCATGATCTTCGTGGTGATCGTGCCCGCCGGTGGTGGGGTGATTGCTCATGGCGAATTCCTTTACTCAAGCTTGTCCAGTCGCGCACGCAACTGGTCATTCTCGATTTTGAGATTGATAACGCGAGCCGGAAAGTCCATCTCTGGCGCTGCTTCGAAAACCGGCTCTTGAAGGTCGACTGCCGCCACTGTGGACGCAGCTTTACTCTCAATAGCATCGGCACCAGTTGCTTTCTCTTGAGGCTTGAGGATGCTGTCCAACTTGCTGACATCGATGGTTTTGCGCGCAGCCGGTGGAATTTTGACCTCGGTTTCGTTGGCCACAAAGCGATCGGGCAGGTCGGCGGCACTCTGATGTCCCTTGTAGTTGGGGTCTTGGGCGTTGACGCTCAAATTTTGATCGGCCGATTGGCTGACGCCGCCATCCATCACCATGTGCTCGACAGCATGTTGGTCGGGATCGGCCAAGACTTTGCGCACGGCTGGCGCACCTTCTTCCCCTTTTTTGCCCACGGCCACGTTGGTGCCTTCCGGCATGGTGACTTCGTGGGGGCGATCACTTTTGATGATCAGTGGCTCGTTGGACTGTGGGGTATCGCTCATAGGTGTTCCTGACTTTAAGTTGTCATCAATTTGCCGCTGGCATCAAACTGCATGGAGGCCGGTACTTTGGGTTGCGGCTTGGGCATAGGCGGCACGCCCGGGCGGATGTCGGCCAAGCTGAAGACATACGCAATGACTTGCGCCACGGCCAAATACAAAGTCTCGGGCACGGGATGGTCAACGTCTGTGCTGAAGTACAGCGCACGGGCCAGCGGCGGTGCTGCAAACATTTCAACGCCGTGTTTCTGAGCCTCTTCGCGAATGCGAGCGGCCATGTGGTCGGAGCCTTTGGCCAGCACCACAGGGGCACCATCGCCGGTGGGGTCGTAGGACAAAGCCACGGCAAAGTGTTCGGGATTGGTGATCACCACGTCCGCGTCTTTGACCTTTTGAACCATGCGGTTGTTGGCCATCTCGCGCTGGCGGCGGCGAATTTGTTGTTTGACCTCCGGCCGACCTTCCATGTCTTTCATCTCGTCTTTGACCTCTTGCTTGGTCATGCGCATGCGCTTGATGAACGAGTAACGCTGGTAGGGCGCATCGATCAGGGCGATCACCAGCAAACTCAAAGACAACCACAGCGCCGACTCACCAATCATCCAGCCGGCAGAGGCCAAGGCCGGCTCTAATGCCATTTGACCCAGTTGCATCATGGCGTCCATTTGACGGCTGACCAAGGCCCATAACACGGTGGCCACCAAGGTGAATTTCAAAATGGCTTTGATCAATTCCACCGCCGCACGTGCGCCAAACATGCGGCCAAAACCCGACATGAGGCTGAGCTTGCCAAAATTGGGCATGATGCTTTTCAAGGAAAACAAATAACCACCCGTGGCGCCGCTGGACAGCACGGCCAAGACGGCGGTCACCATCAGCACGGGCACGATCAGCAAAAAGCTTTCACCCAATTGATGCGCAAAAGAGGTGACCATGAGGTCGGGGTTGTCTAAAGTTTTGCGATCAAACTTGAAGCCCGAGGCAAAAATTTCGGCCATCTGCTTGAGCCAGTAGCCACCCATCATGACCATCACCAAGATGGCACCAATGGTGACCGCTGCTGCAGGCAACTCTACTGAGCGCGCAACTTGGCCTTCATCGCGGGCGTTGCGAAGCTTTCGCGCCGTCGGCTCTTCGGTTTGTTCAGCGCTGGAATTCTCAGCCATGCGTCACATCCTTTAAGTGATGCCGACCAAGGCGCGGACTTGAAAAAAGCCCTGCATCCACAGCCATTGAATGCGCGCGCCAATGCTGGGCAAGGCCAGAATGAGCACGCCGTAACCGGCCAGCACCATGGCTGGAAAACCGACCGAAAAAATATTCAAGCTGGGCGCCGCACGCGTGGCCACACCCAAGCCAATGTTGATGAACAACAGGGCCACCATCACTGGCAGTGCGGTCAGCAGTGCGCCCAAAAACAGCATGGAACTCCAAGCGATGACTTGCTTCATGGCCTGCGCACTCATCAGGTTGCTGCCGATGGGCAGGGTGTTGAAGCTCTCTACCACGAGGTTGAGCAGCAAGGCGTGGCCACCCAAGCCGACAAAAATCAAGGTGGCCATGACCAACAAAAACTGTGAGATGACGGGCACGTTGCCCATGTTGGGGTCGATCATGGTGGCCATTGACAAACCAATGGCGTTGGCAATGGACTGGCCTGCCACCACAATGGCCGCAGTGACCACTTGCAGCATCAAGCCCATGAGCAAACCAATCATGAGCTGATTGCAAATTTCCATCAGACCGCCGGGTGACAGGGGGTCAATGACAGGCCATTCGTGCAGTGGGTACACCAACCAGGTCAGCGCCATGGCCAGCACAATGCGAATGCGCAAATTCAGGGCGCGCAAAGAAAAAATGGGAGCGGCCACAAGCAGGGCCGAGATTCGCAGCATCGGCCAGAGGAGCCCATAAAAGCGCTCCATCAGTTCGGTGACTGCAATGTCCATCAGGTGAACAATCCGGGAATGCGCTGGAAAATGCTGCGCGTGTAATCGACCAAGGTGGTCAGCTGCCAGCCGCCCACCACGGCCAAGGTGATGGCCAATGCGGCCAGCTTGGGGATAAAGCTCAGGGTGGCTTCATTGATGGACGTGGCGGCTTGCAAAATACCAATCGCCAAGCCCACAAACAAGGCCACACCCAACAAGGGGGCTGAAATTAAGACGGTCATCCAAAGCGCTTGGCGACCCAGGTCCACAACGGTAGCGGTGTCCATGTGATGGCTCCAGGTTCAGGTGGCAAAGCTGGCGGCAAGCGAGCCCAAGATCAGGCTCCAACCGTCAACCAACACAAACAACATGAGTTTGAAGGGCATGGAAATCATCATGGGCGACAGCATCATCATGCCCATGGACATGAGCACACTGGCCACAATCAGGTCAATGACCACAAACGGGATGTAAATCAAGAAACCAATGGTGAACGCACTTTTCAACTCGGAGGTGATGAACGCGGGCACCAAGGTGGAGAAGGGCACGGCCGCCGCATTGACGGGCTCGCCTTTGTTGGCCATTTGCATGAAGAGGCCAATGTCGTCTTCGCGCGTTTGCTTCATCATGAAATTGCGCAAGGGCTCTTCGGCCAAAGCCAAGGCTTTGTCAAAGGCCATGCCTTTTTGCATGTAGGGCACCAAGGCATTGGTGTAAATGTCGTTCAAGATGGGCGACATGATGAACAGTGTCAAGAACAAAGACAACCCCACCAACACGGTGTTGGGCGGTGTTTGGCCCGTGCCCAAGGCTTGGCGCAAGATGGACAACACAATGATGATGCGCACAAACGCGGTCATCATGAGCAAGAACGAGGGCAGCAACGTGAGCGATGTCATCAAGGCCAACAGTTGCAGCGACAAGCTGTACTGTTGTTGGCCTTTGGGGCCGCCCGTCACGTTGAGCATGGGGATGCCCTGCGCGGCAGCCGCAAATGGAAACGCAAGCATGGCCAAGGCGATGAGGGCACTGGCCAACACCACGGGCTGTTTGAACAATTTACGCAACATGAGCGTCTCCGTTGGCAGACAAGCTGGCACTGAGTTCACTCAGTTCATTCTGCAGGGATGAAGGGGGTGTTGCTGCGCCATCTGACCATTGGGCCAGGGCATTGATTTGCGAAGCGGTGATGCCCACCATGACTTCGTGATCGCCCACGCGGAGCAGCGCTATTTTTTGACGCGGCCCGACACTGATCGATTCCACAATTTGCAATCGGCGGCCAGGGTTGTGGCCGTTCATGCGGGACTGCAAGCGTCGCAAAGCCCACAACAGTGCGGCCATCAAGGCCAGCACCAAGGCAAAGCTGCCGAACATTCGAAACAGGTCGGCGCCTGCAAATCCGGGTGCCATGGTCTATTCTCTTTAAAGATTTTTCATGCGTTCTGACGCGGGCGCCACTCGCGTGAGGCGGACGCCGTAGCGGTCGTTGACCAACACAATTTCACCTTGGGCCACCACGGTGTTGTTGACCAGCAGGTCTAGTGGTTCGCCCGCAATGCGGTCGAGCTCGACCACGCTGCCTTGTGTGAGGCGCATCAGGTCGCGGATCTTGATCATGGCGCGGCCCACTTCAATGGACAGCGTCACGCTGATGTTTTGCAGCACTTCAGGATTGATTTGGCGTTGGGCCGCTTCGTTTTCGATGGCGGCGTCAGTGGTGGTATCGGTCATGTCGTTTTCCTGAAAATTTATTGCATACCGGGAATGCAGGCCCGCTCAATTTGCACCGCGGTTTGCGCGCCAATGCTGCCGACTTGCACATCGAAAGCGGGTAAACCGTTGACGAGCAGTCGGGCCAATTCTGGTTTTTTGAAGAAGAGCACATCGCCTTCTTTCATGGCTTCAATTTCACCAAAAGAAGACTCTACGCTGCCCAGCAACACGCGGGCTTCCAAGCTGGCGCTGTCGACCGCTTCTTCCAGCTCTTCGCGCCATTGTTTGTCGGACTCGTCGTTGCCGTCGCCCGACTGAACACGGCTGCGCAGCAACTCACGGATGGGTTTGAGGGAGGCGTAAGGGTAGACGAGGTCAATGAAGCCTTGGGCGTCTAAGTTGCCCTCGGCTTCAAATCGCGTGAGGATGACCAAGTCATTTTCGTCTGCGATTTGTGCAAACTGCGGGTTGATTTCGGAGCTGACCAATTCAAAGTCAACAGGCATGACGGCGGACCATGCATCTTTCAGTGAGCGGAAGAAAACTTCCAAAATCATGTGAATGATGCGTGACTCGGTGGGCGTGAACAAACGGCCGGGTGGCAAATTGCCAACGCCTTTGCCAAAGCCACCAAAGAAACTGTCCAGCGAGCTGAACACCACAGTGGGGTCAATCACCACAATGGCGTTGCCGCGCAAGGGGTTCATGCGAACCACGTTGACCGACAACGGTGCTTTCAGACTTTTGAGGTAATCGCCAAACCGAACAATTTCAACTTGATTGGGATTGACCTTGGGGCTGGTTCGCAACATTTCGACCAAGCCCAAGCGGAAGGTGCGAATGAAGCGCTCGTTGATCATGTCGATCGAGGTGATGTTCACCCCCAAGCTGCTGTCTTCGCTGGCCAGGTCGTGTTTCTTCACCCGTGCGGTGGTGTTGAAACCAGTGTCGACTGGAATCGAACCATCCATCACGCCCTCTGCCAAGGCAGAGAGTTCGTCGGGCGTTAATAAAGAAGTGGCCATGAAACTCTAACAATTAAATAAGTTGATGCGAACGAGGCTTGCGCAACTTATTGCACGATGAAGTTGGTGAAATGAATTTCTTCAATGCCACCAAAGTCTTCGTACTTTTCCAGCAAGGTGTTGATGCTGTCGCGAATTTTGACGGCCAGCTCTTTGCGGAAGTCCGGCTTGACCAAGTCGGCATCGGTGGTGAGACGCATGGTGTCCATGACCGCAGAGCGGATGGCAAAGTCGTGCTTCTTCACGTTTTCAAACACGCGATCGTCGTAATGCGTCATGACGGCAATTTGCACAGACATCACTTTTTTGGAGCCGCTGACGTTCACCAAAAATTCACGCTCAATTTGCATGTAGGTGTATTCAAAGCGTGTGAGCTCGGGTGAGTCCTTGGATTTTTTGCTGGGCTTGCCGTCGCCTTTTTTGTCGCCATGCGCACCGGGTGCACCATGGCCATCGCCGGCAGCTTCTGCATGCTCAGGGTCAATCACAGGCTTGGGGTTGAAGTAGCCTGTAAAAAACAGCGTACCCAACACAATGCCCACAATGAGGACGATCAAACCGACCACACCGCCAATGATCAAGACGATGGGTTTTTTCTTTTTCGGCTCTTCCGCGACGACTTCTTCTTCTGGAGCTGCTGTGGCCATAGGTCACCTCTATATATAAACAAATTCACTCTGCATTCGGCAGAGATTCAGTTAACTGATCAAGCCAGTGTGTCCCAGGCATCTTTCGATCGAAGATCTTTGATGCGAGTTTCTGTGGTTGCCACTTCCGTCACTGAAGCGCTGACTGTGTTGTCGGACGCTGTGTTTTGACGTGGTGTCGAGTTTCCGCCAGATTCTCGTTGGTTTTCACTGTTCACCCAGACATTAGCAACTGTCATGCCTGATTGCGACAAGCTGTCTTTGAGCTTGGGCATGCCTTGGGCAATCAGTTCGCGGGTCAGCTGGTTGTCGGTTTTGAAGATGGCGTCCAATCCGCTGGCGTTCATGTCCAGCTCGACGTCAATTTTGCCCAAGTGGGCGGGGTTGAGTTTCAGCTGAAGCTTCCACTCGCCGCGTTCCATTTGGTCTTGGAGTCTCTCGCCCATGGCTTTGCCCAGCTTGTCGGCCAAGTCTTGAATTTGGGCGGCACGGTCGGTCATCTCTGGGCTGGCCAAGGCGGCGCTGGTGGCGGCGGCCCCCAGGGCGCCTGTGCTGGCGGTGTTGCGCGCCGAGTCGAGACTCAGCATGCCGTTGTTGCCATCGACAAGGGCGTCCAGGCTAGACAACAAGCCCGCATCGATGTTGCCCAAGTCCAGCAGTACTTGGGTGGCATCGCCGCTCTGACCTTTGCTGTTCAGCAGGTCGGCGCTCAGTTGCCCCCAGGCGGCGGCTTGGTCGGTGCCATTGAGTTTGGCCAGTTGGCGGGTCATGCTCTCCCAGGCGGGGACCATGCGCATGCGCATGGCATCCAAGGGGCCCATTTCTGGCGCAAGTTCGGCCACATTGTCGGCACTGCCCAGGGCTTGTGAGGGCGCCGCCGCTGCGCCGCCAAGGGCTTGCAGCATGCCTGTGGCGCCTGCGGCTTGTAAGAGGCTCGTCACATCAGACGCTTTGGGGGCGCTGGTGGACAGGTGAGGGGCTTGCGCCCAAAGGGGTGGGGTGACTGCATCGGAAATGGCCAAACCTTGGGGGTGTGCTTGAATCCAACCCAGCGTGGCCGCGCTGGGCAACAAGGTGAGGGTGCTGCTGTCGCCACTGGGCGCACTGCCTGCTGCGCTGAGTGGTGTGGCCAACAAAGGGTTGGCGGGAAATCCCATCATGCCCAAATTGGCCGAGCCCAAAGTGCTGGCGTCTGCGGCCAAAGTCGCTTGTGCGTCCAAGCCGGCGGCCAGGCCATCGGCGCCCGCCATGGCACTTAAATCACCAAACAAGGCCTGAACCGCCGATTCACTCAAGCCTTGTGCCCGCGCAAATTGCGCCAAGCTGTTGGGGTCGGGCAGGGGTGAAGCCGCCGTGATGACTGAAAACTGGTTGCCCAAATTGAGCGTTTGCAAGGCTGCCGCAGTGGCATCCGTGGCCTCGCCTGGGGCCGTTCCGGCAAGCTCTTGCCGCTCGCCCTTGGCCATCAGGTCGCGCATGACCCCCGCAAATTCCTGCCCATTCATGGGCTTGGCGAGGTTGGGGTCGAGCCCCCCCGATCCGCTGGAAGCCCCGACTGACGTGGGGTTCGAGACAGGTGCGGTCAAAAAATTGAGATTGGCGTCCATGGTATTTCCATCTTCAGTTTGATGTTTCAACCCCGGTTTTGAAGCCGGGTACGCCTTGTATTAGCAAAAACCGTGACAGGTCAGGCCTTGCCGCTTTGGGCGCCTGTTGAGAAATGGGGCAGGTGTCGGGATTTCTGGTGGCATGGTCTTTGCTCAACCTGCTGGACTATGGAAGAAAACCATGCCGTTTGAACGTTTTAACCCTGTGAACAGCCACTTAGGCCACCCATGAGCACCTTGACCCTGTCAACGGTTCGACAGAACCTGTCCAAATTTGATTACACCGGACTCGGCTTGCCCGCGTTGGTGTTGTTGATCATGGCCATGCTGGTGGTGCCACTGCCGGCCTTGCTCTTGGACATCTTGTTCACGTTCAACATTGCCTGCAGTTTGCTGATCATCATGATTGCCATTGGCACACGCAAGCCGCTTGAGTTTTCGTCTTTCCCCTCTGTTTTGTTGTTTGCCACCATGCTCCGTTTGGGCTTGAACGTGGCGTCCACCCGTGTCATTTTGGTCAATGGCCATGAAGGCCATGAGGCCGCCGGCAAAGTGGTGGCGGCTTTCGGTGAGTTTGTGATCGGCGGCAACTATGTGGTCGGTTTCATCATCTTCGCGATTCTGATGATCATCAACTTCATTGTGGTGACCAAAGGTGCTGGCCGTGTGTCTGAAGTGAATGCTCGATTTACCTTGGACGCGATGCCAGGCAAACAAATGTCGATTGACGCCGACTTGAACGCTGGCGTGATTGACCAAGACACGGCCAAAAAACGCCGTGAAGAACTCTCGCAAGAATCTGACTTCTTCGGCTCCATGGACGGTGCCTCTAAGTTTGTGTCGGGCGACGCCGTGGCCGGCTTGCTGATTTTGGTGATCAACTTGATTGGCGGTTTGACGATCGGGGTCGGTCAACACGACCTGTCATTGTCTGAAGCTGGCCGCATCTACACACTGCTGACCATCGGTGATGGTTTGGTGGCGCAGATCCCGTCTTTGTTTTTGTCACTGGCCACCGCCATCATCGTGACCCGTGTGACCACCTCCGAGTCAATGACCGAGCAGGCAACGACCCAGTTGTCCAATCCGACGGCTCTCTATATGAGTGCCGGTATTTTGGCCGTGTTGGGCTTGGTGCCTGGCATGCCGCACTTGGTGTTCATCACTTTGGCTTTGGCCAGCGCGGGCTTGGCGTATCGCATCACCCAAAAACAAGACGTACCGGTGAGTACGCCGGCAGAGCAAGCGGCGCAAGCCGCCCTGGAAGAGCCCAAAGAATTGGACTGGGACGATGTCGACCAAGTGGACTTGATCGGCCTTGAAATTGGTTACGGTTTGATCCCCTTGGTGAACCCCGAAACGGGCGGTCAGTTGATGAACCGTGTGAAAGGTGTGCGCAAAAAGTTGTCTGCTGAATTGGGCTTCTTGGTGCAGCCAGTACGCATTCGCGATGCCCTGACCATTGACCCTGATGCGTATCACATCGTGTTGAAGGGCGTGGTTCGCGGCAAGGGACAAATCAAGGTGGGCAAAGAGTTGGCCATCAATCCAGGTCAGGTGTATGGCCCCTTGGAAGGCCAAGCCACCCAAGAGCCAGCCTTTGGTTTGGAGGCGGTTTGGATTGATCCCTCACAGCGCGATCTGGCGCGTACCTTGGGTTACACCGTGGTCGATGCCAGCACGGCTGTGGCCACGCACTTGAACAAAGTCTTGCGCGACAACGCGTCCGATTTGCTCAGCCACGACGAAGTGCAACAACTGCTCGACAAGTTGGCCGCCAAGTCACCCAAGTTGGTAGAAGATTTGGTGCCAGGCAAGTTGTCTTTGGGCGTGGTGACACGGACCTTGCAAAACCTGCTGAACGAGTCGGTGTCGATTCGTGACATGCGCACCATTGCCGAGACCCTGTCAGAAGTGGCCAGCCGTACACAAGAGCCAGAGCAATTGACGGCGCTGGTGCGTCCTAAGTTGGGCCGCATGATTGTGCAAAGTTTGGTCGATGAAACCAATGGCTTGTCGGTCATGACCTTGGACCCTAGCCTTGAGCAATTGATTCACAACATCTTGCAGCAAACCGCGCCTGGCCAAAGCATTGCCATGGAGCCCGGTTTGGCTGAGCGTTTGTTTGGTGCTTTGCGCGATGGCGCACGTGCCGTCGAAGAAATGGGTCATCCCGCCGTATTGGTGGTCTCGCCTGTGATTCGTCCGTGGTTGTCAAAGGCTGTGCGCTATCGCGTGAACGATTTGACCTTGTTGTCGTACAGCGAAATTCCAGACGATCAGACCGTCAAAGTGGTTCACACCGTGCACGCCGAAACGCGTTGATACACGACTGACACACACACACAAATAAAACCAGATTCAACCCTTAGATTGATGAAGAGATAGCACCATGGAACTCAAACGCATCCTAGCCCGCGACACGCGCAGCGCCACCGAAAAGGCCATGGCTTTGTACGGTCCCGATGTGTTGATCATCTCGAATCAACGGGTGGACGGTCAGACCGAATTGATCGTGGCGTTGGAAGTGGCAGAAGCCAGCGCTGACGTTTTGATGGATGAAGAAGAAACCACATCGGCCACAGTTCAGGTGGCAATGCCATCTGAAAAGCGCATCTCGAGCACGCCCTCTTCTGTGAGCAGTCCCTTCAGCGACCATTTGCATCACTTGATGCAGCCGGGCACCAAGCAGGATGCCAAGTTGGACGTGTCTGCCAAAGAGGCCTCGCCCATTGAACAATTGTTGACACAAGGCCGTGAGCAAGTCCGCAGCCAAGAGATTGTGTCTTTGGTGCGTGAAGAATTGGCCGCTTTGCGCCAAGAGTTTCGCTTAAGCCAGCAAACTGCCAGCTGGCAGATGAACCAATACTGGCCGGCCCACATTCAGCCACTGGTGGAGGCCATGACCGATGCGGCCGTGCCAACGGCGTTGCGTGCTTTGCTGCAAGAAGGTTTGCGCGAGCAGCCTACGTTGGACAGCGCCCTTGCCAGCATTCGTTCGCAATTGACCCACAATTTAGAGCGTCCACAAGAAGGCTTTCCCAATCGCGGCGTGCACGTGATGGCCGGCTTGTCGGGCGCAGGCAAAAGTTTGATGGTGGCCAAGGCGGCCCAGCAAGTGGCTCTGCATTACGGTGTGGAATATGTGGCAGTGGTGAGCTACCACGACATGCGTGCTGGCGCTTGGGCGCAAACCCAAATGCTGTGCGCACAGTTGGGCGTGGATTGTTTCCGCGCGGCCAATGCCGAGACATTGGACCTGTTGTTGAACGAGCTCTCACCCCGTCGCCTCATTTTGATCGACACCCCCGGCGTTCAAATGAACGAGCGCTTGGCTGAAATTTTGCAGGTTTGCCCCGAAGCGGGCTTGCATGCGGTGGTGCCCGCCGATTCGTCTGGCGTGAGCTTGTCCAGCATCATGATGAAGTCGGGCCTGAACTGGCAAAGCCTCATGATCAGCAAGTTGGACGAGTCTCACTCGCCCTGGCCCTTGATTCAATTTTTGATTGCCGAAGGCGCCCAGTGCGTGGTCTCGGCTGGCGGCAGTTCGGACCGGGTTGCCGATGGCCTGAAATCGTCCGGTTTGCAAAAACTCATCCACATTGCCATGGCCCAATTAACCCCCAGCCCAGAGACTTTGGGGGATGTTTTGCTTGAAGCTGCCGCAAAACCTGCGACACTAGACCATCAGGTTAACGAGGTAGAGGCTGCCAATGAACCGCTCACCCATACGCTGGGTTTGAGCCGTCCACATTGGTCGCTTGAAATTCCTCAAAGTGAGCTTCATGGATAAAGCAAAAAGTACCCAAGTCATTGGCATAGCCAGTGGCAAAGGAGGCGTGGGTAAAACCACGGTCTCTGTGAACCTGGCCGTTGCACTGCAGGCCATGGGTCACCGCGTCATGTTGTTTGACGCCGACATGAGTTTGGCCAATGCCCAAATTGCATTGGGCTGCCGTTGCCCCTACAACCTCAGCCACTTCATCAGTGGCGAGAAAACACTGCAAGAAATCATTGTCACCACCCGCCAGGGCATCAAGCTGGTGCCGGGGGCATCTGGTATTCAAGAGATGGCGGCCTTGGGCGACATTCAGGCGGCCAACATCGTGCGCGCCTTCAGTGCCCTCACCGACGACATCGACTATTTGATTGTCGACATGGCCGCGGGCATTTCGCCCGAAGTCTTGTCCTTCATGTCGGCTTGCTCGCGTCGCTTTGTGGTGGTGCGCGATGATCCGTCGTCCATTGCCGACGCCTACGCCACCATCAAGGTGCTGATTCAAGACCATGGGCTCGATGAGATTTACCTCATTCCCAATGGGGTGGGCAGTGCCCAAGAAGGCTATCAATTGTTTGAGCGCATCAACCATGTGTGTGCGCGCTTTTTAAATCGCACCATTCGCTATTTGGGCTCGATTGAAAACGACGAGCTCATTTTGGCCGCGCTCAAAAAATACCAGCCCGTGGCTGAGTTTGCGCCAGGCAGCAGTGGTGCCCGAGATTTCCGACGTTTGGCCGAGGCCATTCGCCAGCTCGAGCCCATCGATGAGGCCTCGGGTGGCTTGCAGTTTTTTGTGGAGCGCCTGGTGAAAACCAGCACCTAAGCACATGGCCACCTCCACTCGCCTTTACGAACAGGTTCAAAACAACAGCGAAGCGCTGGTCATGGCTCATTTGGGCATGGTCAAGCGTGTCGCTTTGCACCTGAAGGTGAGACTGCCGCCTTTCATGGAGCTCGACGAGCTCATTCAAGTGGGCATGATTGGCCTCTTGGAAGCGGCCCGTGCCTACAACCCGGGCAAGGGCATTGAGTTTGAGAATTTTGCACACAGCCGTGTGCGCGGCGCCATTTTGGACGAGGTGCGCAGGCTGTCGTTTTTGCCACGCTCGGCCGTGGCCATCAACAAATCGCACAGCGAAGCCACCCACGAGTTGGCCGCTGAGCTGGGCCGCACGCCCACGCAGGCCGAATTGGCCGATCACATGGGCAAGGACATTGAGCTGTTTCACAAAGAGCGCACCCAGGCGCGCCGCTTTGAAACCTACTCCATGGAGGTGGTGACGGAAGAGGTGATGAACATTGCCACTGACACCTCACAACAGCCTGAGGCCATTGTGGAGCACGAGCAATTCATGGGCGCCCTGACCGACGCCATTGCCGACTTGCCCGAGCGCGACCAATTGTTAATGAATTTGTATTACGTTGAAGAGCTCAACCTCAAAGAAATTGGCGAAGTCTTGGGCGTGACCGAGTCACGCGTTAGCCAATTGCTGTCGGCGGTGGTTAAAAAACTGCGCGGCACACTCAAGGTCGAGCCTGCGCAAGTGGCCAAACCCAAAGCTGGAAAGGGCGCGGCATGAGCATGGCTGTCGCTTTTTCTGGGCTTCGTGTGGTTCAGCCCACTTTTATGCCTTCTTTTACGGCTGAAGGCTCAAGTTTCCCGATGTCCCTCCGATTCCTGCTGTGTCAGGATCAAAAGGAACAAGACATCATGCGAGTACATTTCAAAGCGATGGAGAGCTACGGCGAAGGCAATCATGCATCACAAGCCATGGTGGCCGACAAGGTCGAGCTCATTCAAATGCTGTTTGACGGCCTGATCGACAGCTTGGTCACAGCCAAAGGCCATATTCAGCGTGGCTCGATTGAAGACAAAAATAAGAGCTTGGTTCGTGCAGGACGCATTGTCTTGGGCTTGCAAGGCGCTTTGGATTTAGACAAAGGTGGCGATTTGGCGCGCAATCTGTACGAGTTGTACAGCTACGTGACTCGCCGTCTGGTGCATGTGAATGCACGCAATGACCTCGATGCATTGCAAGAAGTTCACACCTTGTTGAATGAAATTCGCCAAGCTTGGCGTGATGTTCCTAACTTGTTACCCAAAACAGCGCCTGCGTCAGGCGTTGCAATGTCTGCAATGCATTGAGCCTTCGCCTCAGAAGGCGTGGCTTTGAGGGTGCAATGACGGGCGCAGCTGGGAAGCCAGCCGCCCGTTTGGTCGTTTTTGGAGAGAAATATGAATGCGATTATTGGTATCGTTGTTTTGATGGTTTGCGTGTTCGGCGGTTTCATCATGGCCGGCGGAAGCATGAAGCCGATTATCAAATCCGCGCCGATTGAGACCTTCATTATTTTGGGCGCTGGCATTGGCGGCATGCTGATCGGCAACAGCATGGACATTTTCAAAGGTGCCCTGGGCGGCATGGGCAAAGTGTTCAAGGGCCCAGCCTATAAAAAAGAAGATTATTTGAGCACCATTTTTGTGGTGTCCAAGATCATGAAAACGCTCAAGACCGAGGGCCCCGTGGCCCTTGAGGCGCACATTGAAAACCCGGACTCCAGCGCCATTTTTGGCGAGTACCCCAAAATTCTGCACGACCACGCGTTGTTAGATTTGGTGTGCAACACGGTGCGCTTGATGGTGGTGTCTACCAGCCCTCTCAGTCCCTATGCCGTGGAAGACGTGATGGACCTGTCTATCAAAACCCACCACCACGATGCCCTGAAGGCGCAGGCTGCGTTGGCCACCTTGGCCGGTGCGCTGCCCGCTTTGGGTATTGTGGCCTGTGTGTTGGGTGTGGTGAAAACCATGGACGCGATTGACCAACCACCTGCCGTTTTGGGTGCCATGATTGGTGGCGCGTTGGTGGGAACTTTCTTGGGCGTGTTCATGGCCTATGGCTTCATTGAACCGATGGCATCGCGCTTGGCCCAGATCATTGACGATGAAGGTCAAATTTACAAAGTG
This sequence comes from Limnohabitans sp., assembly GCA_030158125.1. GTDB lineage: Bacteria > Pseudomonadota > Gammaproteobacteria > Burkholderiales > Burkholderiaceae_C > Limnohabitans_A. The sequence goes on from JAOATL010000024.1 coordinate 71,505, forward strand.
GTCAAACAAATCATCATTGGCACTCTGCACGGTCACCCCATGCCCTTGATCATCGAGGCTGCGAGAGCCGGCATCAGTCACCACAATCAACCTAGCTTTGCTGAGGTGTTTGATGGGTTACGAGGCTAAACACCATGGCTGAAGCAGAAGCAGTTGTAGAAGCGCCTCTCGAAGCCCAGGCCGAAGCCGAAGCCATGGCAGCGGCTGTGCCTGCAGAGGCCGGCGCCGACGAGGCGCCGCTCATTCCAGAAGAGGCCGATACCGATGCGCCTGTGGTGGTGGCACCGTCCATCACCATCAAAAAGATCATGGACGATGGGCACGGGGGTGCTCACGGGGGTGCTTGGAAAATTGCCCTGGCCGACATGATGACCGCCATGATGGCCTTCTTCTTGTTGATGTGGCTGTTGGGGGCGTCCAACGCCGACCAACGCAAAAGCATTGCCGACTATTTCAAGCCCACCTCACACAGCAATGTGACCATGGGCAAATTGGCCGGCTCAGACGGCATGCTGGGCGGCCGCTCGGTCATTGACCCAGATGGTTTCCCTTTCTCGGCCAAACAAACCAGCGCTTTGAACATGGTGACGCCGCGCTCTGAAGGCGGCCCTACCGAAAACGACCCCTCACCCAAAGGCGCCGACAGCAAAGAGTCGGGTCAAGACGGCGATCCAGGCAAGAAAGCGGCAGAGGCTGCCGACAAAGCCAACTTTGACAAGTTGGAAAAAGAAATCAAAGAGGCCATGGCCAAGAATCCGAAGCTGGAAAAAATGAAAGACCAGGTTTCATTTGCCAGAGACAAAGATGGCTTGCGCATCGAGATCCTCGACAAAGCCGACTTCGCCATGTTTGGCTTGGGCACCACCAACATGACGCCCAAGGCGCAAGCCTTGTTGAACGAAGTGGCCAAAACATTGCAGGGCATTCCCAACAAAGTGGCCATTCGAGGGCACACCGACAGCATTCAGTTTGCCAACACTGACGACCGCAACAACTGGTCTTTGTCCGCCGAGCGGGCGGAAGAAACGCGCAAGATCATTGAGAAAAAGGGCATTCCCAACAGCCGGTTTGCCAAGATTGAGGGTGTGGCCGATACCGCGCCTTACAACCCGAACGATCCCAAAGATCCTCGAAATCGACGGATCGGCATCACGGTGATGAACCAGTAACACCTCCCAAAAGCAGCTTTTCGAAGCTGCTTTTTTGATGTCTTGACGCCTTTGCTTGGATTGGACATAATTATTTTAAGCTTCAACTATTGAAGTTAAAACAATTGACCATCAGGGACAAGGAGCATCGTCATGAACATCGTCTGCCTAGGGGGCGGCCCCGCCGGTTTGTACTTCGGCCTGTTGATGAAACTGCGTCATCCAGAACACAAGATCACGGTGTTAGAGCGCAACAAACCCTACGACACCTTTGGTTGGGGGGTGGTGTTTTCCGATGCCACCATGTCCAAGCTGCAAGTGGCCGATCCAGTGACAGCGTCCGAAATTTTGGGCGCGTTCAACCATTGGGATGACATTGCGGTGCATTTCAAGGGCGAAACCATGCGCTCCAGTGGTCATGGTTTTTGCGGCATTGGCCGCAAGCGCTTGCTCAATATTTTGCAAAAGCGTTGCGAGCAACTGGACGTTGAGTTGGTGTTTGAGAGCGAGGTGGATGCCAATGCTGACATCGGTGCACGCTACAACGCCGACCTGGTGATTGCATGCGACGGCATCAACTCCAAAGTGCGCACCCGGTTTGAAAAGACCTACAAACCAGACATCGACGAACGCAAATGCCGCTTTGTGTGGCTGGGTACGCGCAAGTTGTTTGACGCGTTCACTTTTGCCATTGAAGAAACCGAGCACGGCTGGTTTCAGGCGCACGCCTATCAGTTTGATGGCGACACCTCCACCTTCATTGTGGAAACGCCCGAGTCCGTTTGGAAAGCAGCAGGGTTTGAAACCATGACGCAAGAAGAGTCGGTCGCTTTTTGTGAAAAGTTGTTTGCCAAGTACTTGGACGGCAATGCCCTGATGACCAACGCCAAGCATTTGCGAGGTTCTGCGCATTGGATCAAATTCCCCCGTGTGATTTGCGACCAGTGGGTGCATTGGGACACCTCGGCCGATGGTCGTGAGGTGCCCTATGTGCTGATGGGCGATGCCGCGCACACCGCGCATTTCTCCATTGGCTCTGGCACCAAGCTGGCCCTGGAAGATGCCATCGAATTGGCCGATACCTTTGAGCGCGTGGGCCACGATGTGAAGGGCATGAAAGAGGTGATGACGGCTTACCAAGCCACACGCTCTGTCGAGGTGCTGAAGATTCAAAATGCCGCGCGCAATTCCACCGAGTGGTTTGAAAACGTGGCGCGCTATGTCAACTTGCCGCCGCAGCAATTTGCCTATTCATTGCTCACGCGCAGTCAGCGCATTTCTCATGAAAACTTGCGTCTGCGCGACGATCAATTTGTTGCCGCCTACGAGCGCTTCATGGCGTCCTTGGTCAACTTTGACGACAGTACCCGCGCCAAGTCAACGCCGCCCATGTTCTTGCCCTTGCAAGCGCGCGGCATTACCTTGAAGAATCGCGTGATGGTGTCACCCATGGCCACGTACTCGGCCGTCGATGGCTTGCCTGGCGACTTTCACTTGATGCATTACGGCGCGCGTGCTGTAGGCGGGGCCGCCATTGTGTTTACAGAAATGACTTGCGTCACACCGGAGGGGCGCATCACGCCCGGTTGTCCTGGCTTGTGGAATGACGAGCAGCAACAAGCCTGGGCACGCATTGTGAGTTTTGTACATGCGCAGTCCGATGCCAAGATGGCCTTGCAGCTGGGCCATGCCGGGCGCAAAGGTTCAACGCGCCGCGCATGGGATGGCATTGACATGCCTTTGAACGATGTCGCGCGCGATGGCAGCAACTGGCCTTTGATGGCACCTTCTGCGTTGCCCTACATGGCAGGTGTGAGCCAGGTGCCGCATGAAATGACGCGTGCCGACATGGACAACATGTTGGCGGCGTTTGTGGCCGCGGCTGAGCGGGGCGCCAAAGCTGGATTCGATTGGTTAGAGCTGCATTGCGCCCACGGCTATGTGTTGTCTGGTTTTATTTCGCCACTCACCAATCACCGCACAGATGAATTTGGCGGATCCTTGGAAAATCGATTGCGCTTTCCCTTGGCGGTGTTTGTGGCCCTGCGCAAAGTGTGGCCGCAAGACAAGCCGATGTCTGTGCGCATTTCGGCGCACGACTGGGTGGAAGGCGGCATCACGCCAGACGATGCCATCGAGATTGCCAAACAATTCAAAGCCGCCGGTGTCGATTTTGTGGACTGCTCATCAGGCCAGGTGGACAAGCGTGAGAAGCCCGTGTATGGCCGCATGTTCCAAACGCCATTTGCCGACCGCATTCGCAACGAAGCGGGCGTGCGCACCATTGCGGTGGGTGCCATCTCGGAAGCAGACCATGTGAACAGCATCATTGCAGCGGGCCGTGCCGACTTGTGTGCGGTGGCGCGGCCGCATTTGGCCAATCCCTCATGGACGATGCAAGAGGCCGCGCGCATTGGGTACACCGATTTGAACTGGCACAAGGCCTATGTGTCGGGCAAGCGCCAGATGGAAACCAACTTCGATCGTGCAGCCGCCATGGCCGCCATGAGTGCTTCACCAGCAGCCGCCAAAGGAGAAAATTGATGCGTCATGTGTGGATTACGGGCGCAGGCCGAGGCATTGGTGCGGCCGTGGCACATGCCTTTGCAAGAGAAGGCGCGGCACTGAGTTTGTCGGGGCGCAACATGCAGACCTTGGCCGCGCAAGCGCTTGAATTGCGCAAGGCCTACCCGGATGTCAAGCTGCACCTGAGCGCCATGGACTTGGGCGATCCTGAATCCGTTGCCGCGGCACATCGCGCCAACCAAACCGCTTTAGGCCCTGTCACGGTGTTGGTGAACAACGCGGGGCAAGCGCTCAGTCAGCCATTTGCCAAAACCGATTTGCAGCTTTGGCAGCAGATGTTGAGTGTGAATCTCACGGGCACCTATTTGTGCATTCAATCTGCGCTGCCAGATTTGTTGGCGCAAGCCGCTGCAGGACAAGTTGCACGGATTGTGAACATTGCCAGCACAGCAGGCTTGAAGGGTTATGCGTATGTGTCCGCTTATGCAGCGGCCAAACACGGCGTGATTGGCTTGACGCGCAGCTTGGCTTTGGAGTTGGCACACAAAGGTGTGACGGTCAACGCGGTCTGCCCAGGTTTTACAGAGACCGACATCGTGCGCGACGCCATTGCCAACATTGTGGCCAAAACAGGCCAAAGCGAAGCGCAAGCGCGCGATGCGTTGGTGGCGCACAACCCGCAGAAAAAAATGATTCAGCCCGATGAGGTGGCGCAAGCGGTGATGTGGTTGTGCAGCGATGCAGCCGCCTCGGTGAATGGTCAATCAATCGCCGTAGACGGCGGGGAGACGATGTGATGGCGCACTATGAGAGTTTGAAAATCAATGCCGATCATGAGTTCAGAGCGCATGCAGATCAGCACGCCTCTTTGCGCCTGTGGCTGCGCTTGTTGTCGTGCACCACGCGCGTAGAAGACAAGATTCGGCAAAAGTTGCGCGAGACCTTTGACATCACCTTGCCGCGCTTCGATTTGATGGCGCAACTCGAGCGTCACCCCGATGGGCTCACCATGGGGGAATTGTCGCGCCGCATGATGGTCACGGGTGGCAACATCACCACCATTGTGGACCAGTTGGAAAAAGAGAGCTTGGTGCAGCGGCAAGTGGGCGCGAACGACCGCAGGTCCTTCACGGTCAAGTTGACCAAGGCTGGTCGTGATGCATTTGCAGGCATGGCCATTGCCCATGAAGCTTGGGTGGCCGACCTGTTCACTGGCCTGTCAGAGAACCAACAAAGTCAGCTTTATACCTTGCTGGGCGCACTGAAAAAGAATTTACAAAAACAAGAGGAGACCGTATGAGCCAAACCTACTTACCGGGTGTACCGCACCAATTGCCGCGTCATGGCAACAAACTGGCCAACTACAAAGCCGAGCATGTGCTGTTTGAAGTGAAGGATGGCGTGGCCACACTCACGCTCAACCGTCCTGAGCGCAAAAATCCTTTGTCGTTTGAATCGTATGCGGAGATGCGAGACTTGTTCCGCGCTTTGTCGTATGCCGATGATGTGCATGCCGTGGTGGTCACAGGCGCTGGGGGCAATTTTTGCTCGGGTGGTGATGTGCATGAAATCATTGGCCCGCTCACCAAACTGGACATGCCTGGCTTGCTGACTTTCACACGCATGACGGGTGACTTGGTCAAGGCCATGCGCGCATGCCCGCAGCCCATCATTTCGGCCATTGATGGCATTTGTGCCGGTGCTGGCGCATTGCTGGCACTCGCGTCTGACATGCGTTATGGCACAGCACGCAGCAAAACGTATTTCTTGTTTAACAAAGTGGGCTTGGCAGGTTGCGACATGGGTGCCTGCGCCTTGTTGCCGCGTGTGATTGGGCAGGGCCGCGCATCGGAGTTGTTGTACACCGGCCGTGGCCTGCCTGGCGAGGAAGCAGAGCGCTGGGGTTTTTACAATCGCGTGTGCACCCCCGAGACCGTGTTGGCCGAAGCGCAAGCCATGGCGAATGTTCTGGTCAGTGGCCCCACATTTGCCAACGGCATGACCAAAAAGATGCTGCAACAAGAGTGGAACATGGGCGTCGACGAAGCCATTGAAGCAGAAGCCCAAGCGCAAGCCATCTGCATGGCCACCAACGATTTCCACCGGGCGTATCACGCCTTTGTGGCCAAACAAACGCCGGTGTTTGAAGGAAACTGAACATGAATTCAAGTGCACATTTGGCGTGGCCGTTTTTTGATGAACACCACCGCAGTTTTAAAACCAATCTGCAGACTTGGACAAACAAACAGTTTGCAGGCCTGCACGGACACGATGAATCACGCGAGGCGATTGACCGCGAATGCGTGAGCTTGGTCAAGGCCTTGGGGCAAGGCGGGTGGCTCAAGCCTGCCATTGCCGGCAAGGCCCACGGCGGCGCTGCCGATGTGATCGACACACGCACCATCTGCATGTTGCGCGAAGAATTGGCTTGGCACCACGGCTTGGCTGATTTTGCGTTTGCCATGCAGGGTTTGGGTTCGGGGGCCATCAGTTTGAAGGGCACACCAGAACAACAAGCAGAATACTTGCCCCGCGTGGCCAAAGGCGAGGCCTTGGCTGCGTTTGCTTTGAGCGAACCCGATGCAGGCTCGGATGTGGCGGCGATGCAGTGCAGCGCTGTTGAAACGGCTGAAGGTTATCGCTTGAATGGTTTCAAGACTTGGATTTCCAATGGTGGCATTGCCGATTTTTACGTGGTGTTTGCACGCACGGGTGAAGCGCCAGGTGCGCGTGGCATCAGCGCTTTCATTGTGGATGCCAACTCACCAGGTTTGGAGATCGCCGAGCGCATCGATGTGGTGGCGCCGCACCCCTTGGCCAAATTGCATTTCAACAACGTGCTGGTGCCACATGCCAAGCGCATTGGCGCAGCCGGTGAAGGCTTCAAAGTGGCCATGGCCACTTTGGATGTGTTCAGAACTTCAGTGGCGGCCGCATCGCTCGGCTTTGCACGCCGCGCACTGGACGAGTCGATTGCATGGGCCAAGCAACGCAAGATGTTTGGCCAAGCCTTGGGTGATTTTCAAATTACACAAAGCAAGCTGGCGCAAATGGCCACGCTGCTCGATGCAGCTACCTTGCTAACCTACCGTGCGGCCTGGCTGCGCGATCAAGGCCAACGCATCACGCAAGAGGCGGCCATGGCCAAAATGACCGCCACCGAAAACGCCCAGAAAATCATCGACATGGCCGTGCAAATGCACGGCGGCATGGGCGTTAAGAAAGGTTGCATCGTCGAGTCTTTGTACCGAGAGATTCGGGCCTTGCGCATTTACGAAGGTGCCACCGAGGTTCAGCAACTGATCATTGGCCGCGATTTGCTCAAGTGAGGTCACACATGACGCCATCTCTTTCAACTTCTTTGGCACCCTCCTCGCACGTGGACACTTTCACGCGCGATAACTTACCGCCGCAAGACCAGTGGCCTGAGTTTGTCTTTGATCGTCCCGAAGTTCAGTACCCTGAACAACTCAATTGTGTTCAAGGCTTGTTGGATGCGCATGTGGCCAATGGCTTGGGTGACCGCGTGGCGGTGCGCGGCATGGATGCCGCTGGTGACATCTGCTGGACGTATGCCCAACTGCAAGCCAAGGTCAACCAAATTGCACAGGTGCTGGTCACCGACATGGGCATGACGTCTGGGCAGCGTTTGCTGCTGCGCGGCGGCAACAGCCCCATGATGGCGGCTTGTTTTTTGGCGGCGCTCAAGGCGGGCTTGGTGGTGGTGCCCACCATGCCCTTGCTGCGCGCAGCCGAGCTCAAGCAGATCATTGACAAAGCCCAGGTGAGTGCGGCACTGTGCGACAGTTTGTTGGCAGAAGAACTCAGCCATTGCACAAATGCCGAACATCCGCACCATGCGGCTGCGTTAAAGCAAGTGCGGCGGTTCAGGTCTGAAGAGGCCGCAGGCGTGGAAGCAAGCATGGCCAAGCATGCGGCAACTTTTGAAGCGCACCCTACCAGTCGTGACGATGTGTGTTTGATCGCCTTTACCAGTGGCACCACAGGCCAACCCAAAGGCACGATGCATTTTCACCGCGACATACTGGCGATGTGCGACTTGTTCCCACGCCATGTTTTGAAAATGGACGCCAACGACATTGTGTGTGGCACACCGCCCATCGCTTTCACTTTTGGTCTGGGCGGCTTGCTTGCATTTCCATTGCGTTTTGGCGCTTGTGCTGTGCTGCTTGAAAAGTACACGCCCGAATCTTTGTTACATGCCGTGGGGCAGTACGCTGCCACGCAGTGTTACACGGCGCCCACCATGTACCGACAAATGGCCATGTTGGTGACAGACAAACCCGAAGGCTTCAATTTGAAGTCTTTGAAGCACACGGTCTCCGCCGGCGAAGCCTTGCCAGATGCCACCCGTCAGTTGTGGAAAAAAGCCACAGGCTTGGAAATGACCGATGGCATTGGTGGCACCGAAGTGATTCACATCTACATCTCTAGCGCGGGACACGATGTGCGTGCCGGCAGCATTGGCAAAGTGGTGCCAGGTTATCAAGCCCAAATCGTGGACGAAGACATGCAACCCGTACCGCCGGGTGTGGTGGGGCGCTTGGCTGTGCGGGGCCCAACAGGTTGCCGTTACTTGGACGATCCGCGCCAAAAGGATTACGTCAAAAACGGCTGGAACTTGCCCGGCGACACCTTCATGATGGACGCTGATGGCTACTTCAGTTACCAAGCGCGCAACGACGACATGATCATTTCAGCGGGTTACAACATTGCTGGCCCCGAGGTGGAGGGCGCCTTGATGCAACACCCCGCTGTGGCGGAATGTGGCGTGGTGGGCGCAAGTGACATTGAGCGCGGCCAAGTGGTGATGGCCTTTGTGGTGCTCAAGCCAGGGCATGCCGGTTCGCCTGCACTGGAAAAAGAAATTCAAGAGTTTGTGAAGCAAACCATTGCACCCTTCAAGTATCCAAGGCGTGTGGTGTTTTGCGACACCCTGCCGCGCACCGAAACAGGCAAGTTGCAGCGCTTTAAATTACGGCAGCAAGCGCCTGCCTTCAATTCAGAAAAATAAGGAACGAAAAATGTCACAAGGCATGTTGCGAGTACTTCAACCAGATGGCTGGGCGCCCGCCAAAGGCTATGCCAATGGCATTGCCGCACGAGGTGAAATGATTTTTGTCGCCGGCATGATTGGCTGGAATGGCCAGTGCCAATTTGAAACCGATGACTTCGTGGCACAGTGCAAACAAGCGCTGCAAAACATTGTGGCCACACTGGCGTGTGCCGGCGCCGGGCCTGAGCACATGGCCCGCATGACGTGGTATGTAAAAGACAAAAAAGAGTACGTGGCGCGTGGCCGCGAACTGGGCAAGGTGTACCAAGAGGTGATGGGCAAAAACTATCCTGCCATGACCTTGGTTCAGGTGGCCGACTTGGTGGAAGACCGTGCTTTGGTAGAGATTGAAGTGACGGCCGTTAAGCCTTGACAACCAGCTTTTGCAAAATGGTTTTGAGCGACGCACTGTGTGCGTTGCCCAATAATTGAAGCACTTGCTGCTCATGCAGCGCTGCTTTTTTTAAAAGTGGTGTGACGCGTTTTTTGCCTTGCACGGTAAGGCTTACCCAGGCTTGACGCTTGTCTTGTGTGCAGGCCGTGCGAATCAGCAATCCATCGGCTTCCATGCGCAGCAACATTTTGGTGACAGTGGGTTGCTTGGCCAGCACAATGTCGACCAGTTCGCCCACGGTGCGTTGCTTCACACCCGACAATGCAGCCAAGATACGCCACTCTGACACTGTAAAGCCAGCTGCTTCTACTTGGGCATGAAACTCTGACGAGATGCTGAAGCTGGCCCGTGCCAGCAGGTAGGGCAAATAACTGTCAACGAATTCGACCGTTTGCACGCGGCTCAACCTGCTAGCTTTTGGACGCTAGAAAAGCCGCCCTGCTGGTACACCAAAGGCGAGCCATCGGCAAAGCCGCAGCGCTCAACTTCACCCACAAAAATGATGTGATCACCTTCAGGGTACTGGCTGCGGTTGCGGCATTCAAACCAGGCCAATGCCCCCTTCAGGATGGGCAAGCCGGCGACGCCCAATTCGTAGTCAATGCCATTGAACCGATCGCCTTGTCCAAATGCAAATTGCTGGCAAGCCGGCAACTGCTGGTCACTCAGGACATTGATGACATAGTGCGATGCTTTTTGAAACGAGGGCACAGTGCGTGAGTTCAGTCCCAAACTCCAAACCACCAAGGGCGGCGTGAGCGAGACGCTGTTGAATGAGCTGGCCGTTAGACCCACAAATGAGTGACCCCATTCTGCGGGATTGGCGTCGCCACCTTGGTGAGTGGTGATGACCGACACACCGGTGGGAAAGCGCGACAAAGCTTGCTTGAATTGGGGGGTGTCGATGGGGGTGCTAGGGGAATTCATGAGGCCATTGTATGAAATTTCATATAAACTGGTTGAACTATTTAAAAACCACTTTTCACATGAGTGGCATCCCAAGGAGTGGTCATGCTGATTGAGCAAATTGAACATCGATGGTTAGACGCTTTTGAGCGCACATTTGCCCTTTGCAAAATTCAAGAGGGCGATGTGGTGGCCTTGCTCACCGAAAGCCAGTCGCGCCGCGTCAATGTTGATTTGGCACGCATCACTTTGCAGCGCATGGGCACCAAAATCTTTGAGGTGTGTTTGCCCACGCCGGCCTTGTCGGCCCCTGCGCCGGTTCGCTCAACGGGCGCCACCGATGTCATTCAACAGCTGGTGCCCGTGGTGGCAGCCCTGCAGCGCGCCAATGTCGTGATCGATTGCACGGTAGAAGGCATGTTGCATGCGCCAGAGCTGCCGGCCATTTTGAAGGGCGCCGACGGCGTGGTGCCGCGCTTGTTCATGATTTCCAACGAGCACCCCGAAATATTGGAGCGCACCGTGCCCCATCCTGCGCTGGAGTCGGTGGTGCGCAATGCCATGAAAAAGTTGCGCGGCACACAGCACATGCATGTGACTTCCAAAGCGGGTACCGATTTGAACATTCAGTTGAAGTCGGCCGTGGTGGGCGGCGTCTGGGGTTTTTGCAGCAAGCCTGGCATGGTGTCACACTGGCCCGGGGGCTTGGCTTTGGCCTTTCCCGCCGCTGGCAGTGTCAACGGCACCTTGGTGATGGCGCCTGGCGATGTCAACCTCACCTTTAAGCGTTATTTGCGCGACACCATTCGCCTCACCATTGAAAACGACACCATCACTCAAATTGACGGCGAGGGCGTGGACGTTGACATGATGCGTTCGTACTACCAAACCTGGATTGACAAAGAAGGCCATCGCGATGCCTGTGCGGTGTCGCATGTGGGCTTTGGTTTGAATCCTGCTGCGCGTTGGGATGCCATGACTTTTTACGACAAGCGCGATTGCAACGGCACCGAGCTGCGTGCATTTGCCGGCAACTTTTTGTACTCCACCGGCGCCAATGAGGTGGCGGGGCGTCACACGCTGGGACATTTTGATTTGCCCATGCGGGGCTGCACCATTGCGTTGGATGGCCAGTGCGTGGTGAACGAAGGTGTGTTGGTAGCGGGTGTGTTTGAAAGTCCTGCAGCATGATGGTCGACACACCTGCTTGGATCGAGGCTGGCCCTGCTGATGCCAAAACCACACTGGTGTTTTTGCACGGCATTGGTGGTGGCAAAAAAGGATTCCAATCTGCCGTCGACTACTTTGCCAGCTTGGGATGCCGCGCCTTGGCGTGGGACATGCCGGGTTATGGTGACAGCCCTCTCACGGGCACACTCAGCTTTGCCAGTTTGGCGCAATCCCTTGAGCAGCTGCTAGACAGCGCCCACGTTAAAAAGGCGGTGCTGGTGGGGCACAGCATGGGCGGCATGGTGGCCTTGCAAGCGTGGACTCGTTGCCCGCAACGCATTGAAGGCTTGATCATTGCCGCTAGCAGCCCCGCCTTTGGGCAACAAGATGGCGATTTTCAGCAGCAGTTCGTGGCCCAGCGTTTGGCACCTTTGAATGCTGGCAAAACCATGGCGCAAGTGGCCGATCGATTGGTGCCCAGCATGGTGGCGCCTGATGCGCTGCCTGCCGGTGCAAGCTTGAAAGACTATCCCGCGGGCTTGGCCTTGGCGCACGCATGCATGTCGGCTGTGCCACCCGACACTTACCGTGCGTCCTTGCAAGCCTTGGTTACTTTTGAGCAGCGCGCTGCATTGCCCAGCATTGCCGTGCCCACCCTGTGCTTGGCCGGTGAGCACGACAAAACAGCGCCCCCCGAGGTGCTGCGGCGCATGGCGCAAAAGATCCCAGGCGCGCAGTACGAATGCCTGCCTGGCGTCGGTCATTTGATGGGCTTCGAGCAAGAAGCACCATTTCATCAAGCCGTCTTGAAATTTGTCCGTCATTATTTTTGAGTTGAAGGAAACCTTCATGAGCAACAGCACAACCCTCCCCGCCTACAACAGCACAGCCAACTACATGCCCATCAGTGGTGAAGACTATCCCCTGACCGACAAGCAAAAAAAGCTGATGGCCTTGGCCTACGATTTGGGCAAAAACAAATTTGCACCTCGTGCAGCGCAACTTGATCGCGACGCACAGTTTCCCTTTGAAAATTACAAAGACATGAAAGACAGCGGTTTGCTGGCTTTGTGTGTGCCCGAAGCACATGGCGGCTTGGGTGCCGACTACGCCACCTATGCCATGGTGTCTGCAGAAATTGGCCGCTGGTGTGGCGCCACCGCCCTCACGTTCAACATGCACGTCTGCACCATGATGTGGAGTGGTTTGCTGTCTGAAGACTTGGACATGACGCCCGAGCAGCGCGCCTTGCACCGCGTGCATCAAAAGGCGCACTTTGCACGTGTGGTCAACGATGGGGCCATTTATGCACAACCGTTTTCTGAAGGCGGCGCTGCCGCTGCAGGCGCACAACCATTTGGCACGCAAGCCGTCAAAGTGGACGGCGGTTGGCGCATCAATGGCAAAAAGATTTTTGCGTCCTTGTCAGATGCGGCAGATTATTTTGGCGTGCTGTGCACTGAGAAAAAACCCGATGCCGATTTGTCGCGCCGCGACACCCTCTACTTGGCGGTGCCGCGCACAGCGCCAGGACTCACGGTAGAAGGTGACTGGGATCCCTTGGGCATGCGTGCCACGGTGTCGCGCAATTTGGTGTTCAAAGATGTGTTTGTGCCAGACGACGCGGCACTCATGCCGCAAGGTGTGTATTTCCAAGCGGCCAGCCGCTGGCCGCACATGTTCATGACCTTGTCACCCACTTACATGGGCATTGCGCAGGCCGCCTACGATTTCACTGTGGCGTATTTGCGCGGCGAAATTCCGGGCACAGGCCCCGTCAAGCGCCGTCAGTTTGCCACCAAACAAATTGCCGTGGCAGAAATGTTTGTGAAGCTGGAGCAAACCCGCAATTTGTTTTTGCGCGCCATCGAAGATGCCAAAATTGACCCGCCCAAATCTTCGCGCCTGCGTGCCTATGCGGCGCAGTACACCATCATGGAAAACGCACAAGACATCGCGCGCTTGGCCATTCGCACCTGTGGTGGTCAGTCGATGCTCAAGTCTTTGCCGCTAGAACGTTTGTACCGTGATGCGCGATGTGGTTCTCTCATGCTGCCGTGGACTGCCGAGTTGTGCCTCGACCGATTGGGCCGCGAAACTTTGTACGAAGCAGGTGAGAAAGACGAATGAACGAAAGTTCAAAATTAGCGCAAGCCTTTAAAGCGCTTGCGCAAGGTCAGCCGCAGCACCTGGCCATTCGCTTTGGCATGCCAGGGCAGACGCAAGACATTGACTTTGCCAAATTTTGGCGACGGGTTGAACGCGTCACAGGCCATCTGCAGGCCACCTTGGGTTTGCAGGCGGGCCAACGCGTGGCGTGGCTTGGTTTGAACCATGAGTTGCAATGTGTCACCTTGGTCGCCTGCGCGCGCCTGGGTTTGATTTTCATGCCGCTCAATTTTCGATTGGCGGTGGCCGAGCTCCACATGGTGTTGCAAGATGCGCAGCCCAGTGTGTTGGTCTATGACGACATGCACGCCGTGGCGGCCAAGGCCTTGATGCAAGATGGCCACGTCTTCGTGCTCAAGGCGTGCGGCTTAGACGATTTGATTTCGACATCGTCGCCCAAAAACCTCAACTTGCCAGAGGTGTCAGACGACGCCGATGTGCTCTTGGTTTACACCTCGGGTACAACCGGGTTGCCCAAAGGCGCTGTGCATACCCAGGCGGGTCTGCTGGCCAACGCCCAAGCCAGCCAAGAGGCGCACGCGTTCAAGCCGCAAGACATCGTGCTGTCGACTTTGCCCATGTTTCATGTCGGCGGACTTTGCATTCAGACCTTGCCTGCATTGTTGTCCGGTGTCTCCGTTCATTTGCATCCCCGGTTTGATGCCGCCGAGTGGCTGACAGCGGTCACGCAGGGCGACATGTCGCAGCGGCCCACCTTGTCCTTGTTGGTGCCCGCCACTTTAAGGGCGGTGCTGGACCACCCCGACTGGCCTTCGGCAGATCTGCAGAGTTTGCGCGGCATCATGGCAGGGTCTTCCACCTTGCCGGTGTCGTATTTGAAAATGTTTCATGCGCGCGGCATTCCGGTGGGGCAAATTTATGGCGCCACCGAAACCGGTCCTGTCAGTGTCATTTTGAAATTTCAAGATGCTGTGGCCCGCATTGGTTTTGCGGGTTGGCCACATGCCAACTTGTCATTGAAACTGGTCGATGCGCAAGGCCAAGACGTGCCACAAGGTGAGACGGGTGAGGTTTGTGTGAAAGCACCCAATGTGATGCGCGGGTATTGGAATGCGCGCAATCCCAAAGACTTGACGGGTTTACACAATGGCTGGTTTCACGCCGGTGACATGGGTTACTTGGATGCACAAGGCTGCTTGCAAATTGTGGGGCGCAACAAGGACATGATTATTTCGGGCGGGGAAAATATTTACCCTGCTGAAATTGAAAATGCTTTGGCGTCTTTTGCAGGGGTGGCGGAATGTGCGGTTGTGGGTTTGCCAGATGAGCGCTGGGGTGAGGTGCCGGTGTTGGTGCTGGTGAAGGCCACGGGCCAGACCTTGCAAACCCAAGCAGTGATGGCGCATCTGCAGGCGCAGATTGCCCGCTTTAAGTTGCCACGGCGGGTGGTGTTGCTTGAGCAGCTGCCCAAAAGTGCTTTGGGCAAAGTGCAAAAGGCCGTGCTCCAACAGCAATTGGCATCCATGCCCGAGACATCTGCATAAATAAGTCTTGGCAACTTGCGCGATGCGGCTATCCCGGATTGCCAAGCGTTTCGAATAACCCGAAAATCTGGCCATGCACACACCGCCAACAGATTCTTCGACGGCCCAAACCCTGGACGCCCCCGGCACATGGTTTGATGGCTTTGAAAAACGTCAGTTCAACGTCAATGGCGTGGTGGTGTGCGCACGCATCTCTGCCCACTGGTTGAATCAAATGGACAAGCCTGTGCTGGTGTTGTTGCATGGCTTTCCGCAAACGCATGTGATGTGGCATCGTGTGGCGCAGGCGCTCAAAAACGACTACCGATTGGTGTTGCCCGATTTGCGCGGCTATGGCGATTCGTCGCATGCCCCGGGCTTGCCCGATCACAGCAACTACAGCAAGCGTGCCATGGCGCAAGACGTGGTGGGTTTGCTAGACCAATTGAATGTGGACAATTTCTTTTTGTGCGGTCACGACCGCGGCGGTCGTGTCGCGCATCGATTGGCTGTGGACTATGCTGCGCGTGTGCGTCGTCTGTGTGTGCTCGATATTGCGCCAACTCTAGACATGTACAAGCGCACCGACATGGACTTTGCACGCGCCTACTATCACTGGTTCCATCTCATTCAACCCTGCCCCTTGCCCGAACGCATGATTGGCGGCAATGTGTTGCATTACTTGCATGCCAAGTTGGGCGGTTGGGGGTCAGGGACGACGTCGTTCATTGAGCCCGAGGCCATGGCCGAGTACGAACGCAGCCTCACCTTGGCGCCGGAGCAAGCCGGTGACATCTTGCCTGCGGTGCACACGGCGTGTGAAGACTACCGCGCCAGTGCTGGCATCGATTTAGCGCACGATCAAGAAAGCCGCGCACAAGGCCAGAAAATTCAGTGCGACTTGCTGGTCTTGTGGGGTGACCGCGGTGTGGTGCACAAAATGTTCAAGCCGCTGGAACTTTGGCAGGCGCAATGCGCTGCGCACGTCTCGGGCCATGTGGTGCCATCCGGGCATTTCATTCCAGAAGAGTTGCCACACCGCACCATTGAAAGCCTTCGCACCTTCATGGTGTGACAAAAAAGGGCACGTTGAAAGTGCCCTTTGAGATGTGTGCCCTTGTTGCTGAGGGGCCGAGTCGCCGTCAATTGGCGCCGCAACACTTTTTGTATTTTTTGCCACTGCCACAACTGCACGCGTCATTGCGGCCGGGCGTGGCTTCTTTGATCACTTGCGTTACACGCGGGCCAATGCTGCGCCAAATTTCACGCAAGTCGTACACCGCCCACAAGGCTTCGCCATACGCGTTCAAGCGAGATTCGCTGACGCTCAAGGGACCGTCTTCGCTGAGGGCGGACAGCGTGGGCTCGTCGGTGTCATCTTCTGTCAGGGCCACAATGGCTTCAAGCGCCGTGTCGTGCCACTGTGAGGCATCCTTGTCTTTGGGGGCTGTCCATTCATCGGGCCAGTTTTCGACTGCAAACATGAAGCCCAAGGCCCACACTTGGGCGAAGGCAGGAATTTCTTCGCTGTCAATTTCGGCGCGTTCTTCCGCAGACAAGCTGGCAATGGCGCCGCGCACATCCATCACTTCGGGTGCATAGGCACTGTCTTCATCCAGGGCTTTGATTTCGGTGTCCAGTGACAGTTTGACTTCGTCATAACGCTGTTGCCAAAGACTTAAGAATTTGACTTTTTGTGCCTCGTCGGAAAAGCCTGCGCCATCATCGTCTAGGCCCAACAACACCGGCAACCACTCGGCTTCTGGGATGGCACGTCGGCAGCAAATGAGAGCCACCAAGAAACCTTCACAAAATTCCCACTGTGGGGTTTCTTCGTAGCGTGTGCGCAAGTCGTCCAAGATGTCGTCAAGGGCGTCGAAGTCTTCGGGTTGCAGGCCGGTCATGGATTGTTCCTGTGATGAATGTGGGGTGTTGTGGGTGAAGCTTGCGCACTCACTGCGATGGCATTAGGGTCGGATTCAGCATCACGCCCGATTGAAACAAACGTTTCTTCATGCACAAAATAGCCGCGTCTTTGCTCAGCAAAGGCACAGCGTGCGCCACTGCCAAGTCGATGAATTTTTGGTCGTCAGGGTCTTTGCAAGTGCACGGCGCTTTGATGGCAGGTTCTGCAGCCACATGGTGTTCGTCAAAGCGGTTCAGGATGTCTTGTGCTTGACGCTTGGCCTTGGCCATGCGCTTCACGATGTGGGGGTAAGTGAGCACGCGCGCAAGCTCATCGCGCATGCTGCTGGTGGCCAGATGTGAAATGCGGCCGCTTTGCAAAGCGGCCCGCAAAGGCACCGTGGCGGGGTCTTCAAACAACCACAGGTCGAGCACGATGTTGGTGTCAATGACCCAAGGCTGAGAATGGCCAAGCGGAGGCGGGGGCTTGCGCAAATGCGGCTCAGAGCTTGTCACGCACCGAGCCCTTCATGAGGTCAAAGCGGAACATGCGGCATTCAATGGGGCCGTTCCACATCGGCACGCGGCGTGTTTCTTTGAGGCGCATTTTGGAGGGGAGCTTCAAATCGGGCGTCAGCATCCAAGCGGTCCAGCCGCTGTAATTCTTTTTCCAGTGCGAGGCCAGTTGTGAGAAGAACTCGCCGCCATCGTCGCCTTCGGCAATTTCACGTGCACGGCTTAAGTCAACGCCATCGTGTGCGCGGCCAAAGTCGCCGCCATCGCGGTTTCTGTCGCGGCTTGAAACGCCGGCCACACCCGCCGCTGCAATACGCTCACCATACGGTGGGTTGAGCAGCATGATGCCGGGTGTTTCGCAAGGCGGCATGCGCTGCAATGCATCGCCACCACGGGCTTGCACCACTTGGCCAACGCCTGCGCGCTCGGCATTGCGCTGTGTGAAGTCGACCATGCGGAAGGCCACATCGGAGGCGTGAATTTCGGCGGTGGGCGCGTGCTCTTGCGCGCGCGCATCGTCTTGCAGGGCTTGCCAAACGTGCGGTTGAAACGGCAGCAATTTTTCAAAGGCAAAACGGCGCATGATGCCCGGCGCAATGCCGCAGGCAATTTGCGCGGCTTCAATGGCAATGGTGCCGCTGCCGCAGCAGGGGTCGTACAACGGGGTGTGCGCATCCCAGCCGCTGGCGGCCAGCATGGCCGCTGCCAAAGTTTCTTTCAAAGGCGCATCACCTTTGTCTTCACGCCAGCCACGCTTGAACAACGGTTCACCCGAGGTGTCCATGTACAAGGTACAGCTGTCGGTGGTGAGGTGCACATAAATTCGCACGTCGGGCCACTGGGTGTTGACGTCGGGGCGCTCGCCGCGCTTGGCCCGAAAGCGGTCGGCCACGGCGTCTTTGATTTTGAGCGCCGCAAAATTGAGGCTGGTGAGCGGGCTGTGCTGCGCCGTGATTTCAATCTTGAAGGTTTGCTTGGTGGTGAACCAAATTTCCCAGGCCACGGCGCTGGCGGCGTCGTACAAATCTTTTTCGTTGCGGTAAAAAGTTTGTGAGAGTTGAATCAGCACACGCTGCGTGAGGCGGCTGTGCAGGTTCAGTCGCAGCGCATCGCGCCACGACGCGTTGGCCATCACGCCGCCTCGGCCGGTGAGCAAATCGTTGCCCGTGAGGCCGGTGAGGTGGTGCACCTCGTCGGCCAGTAAGCCTTCAACGCCGGCGGCGCAAGGCATGAAAAGTTGTAGCGAGTTCACAGTGTTTTACGCAAGTTGGCGGGCGCAATTTTGAGCGCCTCGCGGTATTTGGCTACGGTGCGACGGGCGCAATCGATGCCTTGTTCTTTGAGCATCTCAGACAGTTGGTTGTCTGACAAGGGCTTGTTGGGGTTTTCGGCCGCCACCAGTTGTTTGATGAGGGCACGCACGGCGGTGCTGGACGCAGCGCTGCCGCTGTCGGTGCCCAGGCCCGAGCCAAAGAAAAACTTCAACTCGAAGGTGCCCATGGGGGTGGTCATGTATTTGGCCGTGGTGACGCGGCTGATGGTGGATTCGTGCAGACCCAGTTCATCGGCAATTTCACGCAGCACCAACGGCCGCATGGCCAGCTCGCCATGGATGAAAAAATTGCGTTGGCGTTCAACAATGGCGGTGGACACGCGCAAGATGGTGTCAAAGCGTTGCTGAATGTTTTTGATGAACCAGCGTGCTTCTTGCAGCCTTTGTTGCAAGCCTAAATGACCTTCGCCCTTGCCGCCGCGAAGTGCATTGGCATAAATGTCGTGCACGCGAAGCTTGGGCATCACGTCGGGATTGAGCTGCACCCTGAAGTGCGGCTCGCCGCCTTTGCGAGTGCCAATGACCAACACATCGGGCACGATGACGTGCTGCTCGGCATTGGCAAATGGGCGGCCGGGTTTGGGTTCTAGGCGTGTGATGTAGGTCAGTGCCTGTTTGACAATGGCCTCGTCTTCGCCGCACTGCACAGCCAAGCGTTTGAAATCGCGTTTGGCCAACAACTCAAGCGGCAGCGCACAAATTTTCAAGCCCACCGCAGCCACTTCGTTGTCGGGCTCGTCGTTCAAAATGGCTTTGAGTTGGATGCGCAGGCATTCGCCCAAGTTGCGGGCGCCAATGCCCACAGGCTCGAGTGATTGCAGCAAGCTCAGGGCCACCGTGAATCGGTGCACCAGTTCTTCAAGTTGCTCGATGTCGTCGGTGCCAGCCAGGCCTTGTGCCAAAGACTCCAGGCTGTCTTCTAAATAGCCATCGTCGTTCAAAGACTCAATGAGGAAGCGCAGCGCCGCACGGTCAATCTCTGACAAGCGCATGGACAAAGCCTGTCGGTGCAATGCTTCGGTGAGCGAACCCAATCCGCGCGCCAGTTCAATGGCATCCGCGCCTTCAGAGTCGTTGTTGGTGTTGTTCTTGCGCGCACCGGCATCGGTGCCCCATTCGCTGTCGTCAGGGGCAATCTCGACGCTGCCATCGCCATCCCAACTGTCGGCCACATCCGTGACGGCTTCGTCGTTGGACACCGAGGCGCTGGACTCGCTGGCGGCATCGCGCGAGTCTGAGCTGGCATCGCTGGCAGCTTCCGAGACACGATCGCCCAAGCTGACGCGTGCATCGGCTTCTGGCAGGCCAAAGTCTTCTGCCGGCGCATCGTCGGTGCTGCGCTCTAAGAAGGGGTTCTCGTCGAGCATTTGCTCAACCTCTTGGCTGAGCTCTAGCGTGGAGAGTTGAAGCAGGCGAATGGATTGTTGCAACTGTGGCGTCAGCGCCAAGTGCTGAGACATCCGAAGGGAGAGGCTTTGCTTCATAAAGTGTCAGCCATCACATTCGGAAGTGTTCGCCCAAGTACACGCGGCGTACGTCGGCATTGTTGACGATGTCTTGCGGTGTGCCTTGCGCCAGAACGCGGCCTTCGCTGATGATGTAAGCGTGGTCACAGATGCCCAATGTTTCGCGCACATTGTGATCGGTGATGAGCACGCCAATGCCACGCTCTTTCAGGAATGCAATGATGCGTTGAATCTCGATGACCGCAATGGGGTCGATGCCCGCAAAGGGTTCGTCGAGCAAAATAAACCGCGGCCCGGTGGCCAACGCGCGTGCAATTTCAACGCGCCTGCGCTCACCACCGGACAAAGCCAGGGAGGGAGAGTCGTGCAAGTGGTCGACACGCAAATCTTTCAAGAGTGCCTGCAGGCGTTCTTGGATCTCATCTTCCGCCAGGGGTTTGCCTTGCGCATTGAGTTGTAACTCCAACACCGCGCGGACGTTTTCCGCCACGGTGAGCTTTCTGAAAATAGAGGCTTCTTGCGGCAAGTACGACAGACCCATGCGCGAGCGCCTGTGAATGGGCATGCGCGTGACGTCTTCGCCATCGATCAAAATTTGACCGCCATCGTTGCGCACCAAGCCCACGATCATGTAGAAAGAGGTGGTCTTGCCGGCGCCGTTGGGGCCGAGCAGGCCCACCACTTCCCCTTTTTGCACTTTGACGGAAACGTCAAACACCACTTGGCGGCTGCCATACGATTTTTGCAAATGGCGTGCTTCTAGGCCGCTGAGAGCGGGGTCGTGGCTCATGGTTTGTCGCTGCCGATGCGCGTGCTGGATTTCAAGACGGTGCCCGTTGCTGCGGCGGGCTCTGGTGTTTTGGCTCTTGGCGTGATGGTGGCTTTGACGCGTTGAGGGCCGGTGGCGGTGTTGGGCTTGCCATCGACCGTGAACACCTCGGTGGTGTTGTTGACCAAAATTTGTTGACCTTGAATGCGATCGGCCACCACTGTGCCGCGCAGTAAACGCAGTTCTGCACGCGTGGCGAGGGTGAGTGTGTCGGCTTGGCTGTTGTAGACCGCTGTTTCGGCCTCGCCTTCTGTGTACTCTTCCAAGCCTTCACGTTTTTGGCGGAAGAAAATTCGATCGCCTGCTTCGGCCCACAAGGTGGCCACCTGATGGCCTTGGCCGTCTTGTTTGACTTCCATGCGATGCGCTTTGAGAACCAAACTGCCTTTGGTCATTTGCACTTTGCCCGTGAAGATGGTGAGTTGCTGCTGGTCGTCGTGCTTGAGCGAGTCGGCCTCGATGTTCATGGGTTTGTCGCGGTCTGCTTTTTCGGCAAGCGCGCCTGTCGCCGTGAAGACGGCGGCCAAACTGCTGAGCAAGAGGATAAAGTGAATTTTCATAAAGGCGCGAATCTTGCTTGATTGTAGGTGGTCAATCGAGAGTCAAGCCGCTTTGAGAGAAAAATCGCACAAAAAAGCCCGCCGAAGCGGGCTGATGTGCAACACCTTGAAAAGGATCAGGCGCGGCCTTGGCGAACCTGCGCCAACAAAGAGTCGGCCACTTGCAAGGCCCTCGGCATGCTGCCTGCCAATGTGCCATCGATGTAGTATTTGCCAGCAATGCCCAAAGACGGCACGCCTTCAATTTTGAAATCGTTTTGCAATTGCACCGCGCGCTTGAGTTTGCTGGCCACGCCAAAAGACTTGGCGATGTCGGCAAATTTGGTTTTGTCGACGCCTTGCTTCTCGATCCACGCCAAGATGCTGGCATCGGTGTTCAGGGTCAGGCGTTCGACGTGAATGGCTTGGAACACTTTGACGTGCAGTTTTTCAAGCAGTCCCATGGCTTCCAAAGTGAAATACAGGCGTTGCTGAGGCGCAAAGTCGTCGCGGAATGCAACGGGAATTCGCTGAATCACCACGTCTTTGGGCGCGCTTTTGATCCATTGTGCAAAGGCTGGCTCAAAAGCATTGCAGTGCGAGCAGCTGTACCAAAAGAACTCGATCAATTGAATCTTGCCGGCTTCTGTTTCGGAAGGGACCGTGCGGTCTAGCTTGAGATAGTCTTTGCCCGCAACAAATTTGGCAGGCCCTTGGGCCATGGCGGAAGGACTCCAGCCCAACTGACCTGCGGCGGCAACGGTGCCCAAAGTGGCAATGGAAAAATCACGGCGTTTCATGGTGACTCCTGTCAATGAGAAAAAACTGGACGTGTCTATGGCTTAGCGTTGAACGCGAACCAAAGCGGCGTCAATGCCGTTGGCATCCAAGCGGGCTTTGATTTTTTCGGCCTGATCTTTGTCGTCAAACGGGCCGCTGCGAACCCTGAAAATGGTGCGGCCCGCTTGATCGCGCTCGCTGACTTTGGCTTCAACCCCCATCATGGAGAGCTTGGCTTTTTGTGCGTCAGCATCACCGGCTGACTTGAAGGCGCCGGCTTGTACAAAATAAGTGAAGGGGTCGTTGGCTGCTGCTTTGTTGCCTGCCGATGGCGCGGGTTGGGGCATGGCGGCCGGTGGCGGGGCCACGGCCGGCGCCGTGCTGGTGCCCGATTTCTTCATCAAATCGGCCAGAGGGTCGGCCGAGACCGCGGGTGCAGCGGCGCCCGCGGCGGGGTTGGCATTGCTTTCGGTGGGCACTTCTGCCGCAGCAGGCTTGCTTTGCAAGGCGCCGTTGGGATTCCAGTCTTTGTTTTTTTGCGACTCGACAGCATCTTGTTCAGCCGAACGCGTTTGGTTCTTGTTGCTGAAAGGCATGGGCACTTTGGTGACGTACATGGCCACACCCAGGGCCACCGTGAGGCCAATGACCAGGCCCAGAATGAATCCGAGCAAGGTGCTGCCGCGTTGGCGTTGAAATTTGGTAGTAGACATGCTGTAGTGGTTTTTCAAAGGAAGGCCCCTGCGGCCGTTTACATCTGCTCGGGCGCAGACACACCCAAAATCTTCAGGCCATTTTGCAAGACTTGGGCGCAGGCTGCAACCAAGGCCAAACGTGCCAGTTTTTGAGTTTCGTCGTCGACCAAAATGCGCTCGGCATCGTAGTAGCTGTGGTAACTGGCGGCCAAATCGCGCAAGTAGAAGGTGACATCGTGCGGCGCAAAATCTTGCGCAGCCGCCGTGAGCATCTCGGGGTATTTGGCCAAGAGCAACATGAGGGCTTGCGCTTTGGGGTTCTCCAAACTCGACAAGTCGGCCTTGGCCAAACTGGCCACATCGCCACCCCACGTGCGCAAGATGGAGTGAATGCGTGCGTGCGCATATTGCACGTAGTACACCGGGTTGTCATTGTTTTTGGCCAAGGCCAAATCGATGTCAAACACGTACTCGGTGTCGGGCTTGCGGCTGAGCAAGAAGAAGCGCACGGCGTCTTTGCTGGTCCACTCAATGAGGTCGCGCAAGGTGACGTAGCTGCCGGCACGCTTTGAAATTTTCACTTCTTCGCCGCCGCGCATCACACGCACCATGGTGTGCAAGACGTAGTCGGGGTAACCTTGTGGAATGCCCGCGCCAGCGGCTTGCAAACCTGCGCGCACGCGCGCGATGGTGCCGTGGTGGTCGGTACCTTGGATGTTGACCACCTTGGTAAATCCGCGTTCCCACTTGGTGATGTGGTACGCCACATCGGGTACAAAGTAGGTGTAAGTGCCGTCGCCTTTGCGCATCACGCGGTCTTTGTCGTCGCCGTAGTCGGTGGACTTGAGCCACAGCGCGCCGTCTTGCTCGTAGGTCTTGCCGGCTTCTTGTAATTTCTTAACAGCGCTGTCGACACGGCCGCTGGTGTAGAGGCTGGACTCGAGGTAGTAGTTGTCAAACTTGACGTCGAAGGCTTTCAAGTCGAGGTCTTGTTCGTGGCGCAAATAGGCCACGGCAAATTCGCGCATGCCGTCCAAATCGTTGAGGTCGCCACTGCCGGTAAATTCGCGGTCGTCGGATTTGACCGTTTTTTGGGCCAAGAAATCTTGCGCAATGTCTTGAATGTAGTCGCCGTTGTAGGCGGGGGCGTTTTCGCCGCTGGGCCACTGTGCATCACCGGGCTTGAAACCTTGTGCACGCAATTGCGTGGACGTGGCCAAGGTGTTGATTTGCACGCCCGCATCGTTGTAATAGAACTCGCGGTAAACGTTCCAACCTTGCGTGGCAAACAAATTGCAAATGGCATCGCCCAAAGCGGCTTGTCGGCCGTGGCCCACGTGCAATGGGCCGGTGGGGTTGGCGGACACAAATTCCACCAAAACTTTTTCATTGCGCTCGGTTTGCTGGCCAAAGCAACTGGCTGCATGCAGCACTTCTTTGACCACCGCTTGTTTGGCGCTGGGCTTGAGCTTGAGGTTCAAAAAGCCAGGGCCCGCAATGTCGATGCTCTCAACCCATTGGCTGAAGGCCGGTGTGGCCATGAGCGCAGTCCGCAAAGCTTCGCCCACTTGTCTGGGGTTTTGACCCAAAGGTTTGGCCAAGTGCATGGCGGCCGTGCAGGCCAAATCGCCATGGGCAGCCACCTTGGGCGATTCAAATGCGGCTTTGGCGCCGGCACCAGCGTGCAGGCGTTCGAGTTCGGCGGCGAGGGCCGAGAGTAATTCTTGTTTGGCTTGAAGCATCCCCCGATTTTACGGGGCGCTTTGCCATGTTGTGGGCAAGCTGTAGTGATGCTTCAAAAAGTCGATCCAAAGCCGCAAACGCAGGGGCAGGTGCTTGCGCTGGGGGAAAACGCCGTAAATGCCATTGGGAGGGGCTGCAAAACTGCCCAAAACCTCAACCAATTGGCCCGATTGGATGTCGTTTTCCACCTCCCAGGTACTGCGCCACGCAATGCCCATGCCGGCCAAGCACCAACTGTGCAATACCTGGCCGTCCGAGCAATCCAAGGGGCCATGGGGCCGTAAATGGACCACGTCAGGGCCGTCTGCGTTGTCGCTGGGGGGGACTTTGAAGGCCCAGCCGCGGGTTTGGGAGGCGTCGCTGGACAGGGTGAGGCAGCTGTGTTGCAACAACTCTGAAGGGTGCTGTGGGGTGCCGTGCTGTGCCAAATAGGCCGGTGTCGCCACACACAAGCGGCGGTTGTCGGCCAGGCGAACGCTGACCAAGGAGGAGTCGGGCAAGTCGCCCACGCGCACGGCAAAGTCAAAACCTTCGGCCGCCAGGTCAATCACCCGATCGCTCAGGTTCAAGGAAATTTTGACGTCGGGATTTTGGGCGTGGAACAAAGGTGCCAAGGGCGCCACATGTCGCCTGCCAAAACCGGCGGGTGCTGTGATGCGCAAATGGCCACTGGCTTTCAGACCGCCTGCCGACACGCTGTCTTCGGCATTGGCCACATCGCTTAAGAGGCGTTGGCAGTTTTCTAAAAATGCGCTGCCCTCGTGGGTGAGGCTGATGCGCCGCGTGGTGCGCAGCAACAACTTCACACCCAAGTGGGACTCTAAAGCATCCAAACGACGGCCAATGATGGCGGGCGCCACACCTTCAGCGCGTGCCGCCGCACTGAGGCTGCCACGGGTGGCCACAGATACAAAGGATTCAAAAACTTTGAGTTTGTCCATGGCCTTGCTCGCTTGGTGGGGGATCAGTCTGTGGGATGGCTCAGGTGCTTGATTTGTTCGGCGGTGTAGCCCAGGCTGCCAAGCAAACTGTCGTTGTGTTCACCCAAACGCGGTGCGGATTGCCGCACTTTCAAGCGTTCATTGTTCAGACTCAGAGGCAGCAGCACGGTGTTGATGCTGCGGCCGTCGTTCAACTCAACCGGCGCCAAGCCACCTGTGGCATTCAAATGCGGATCGTCCAGCAAGTCGTGCGGCGCGGTGATGGGGGCGTAGGGCAAGGCATTCTTCTCAAAGACTTCGCTCAGGTGCTGGGCTGAAAAATCTTTCAGTCGTTCCCGCAGCAATGGAATGAGCCAGTCGCGCGCCAGCACCCGTTCGTTGTTGTTGCGCAGGCGCGGGTCGTCAAACAGGTCTTGGTACTGGAAGACATCGCAGAAAATTTTCCACGACGTGTCACTCACCACGGCCAAGAAAATCTGCTCGCCATCTTTCACCACAAACACGTCGTACACCCCCCAGGCAGAGATGCGCTCGGGCATAGGGGCCGCTGGTTTGCCTGTCACTTGGTATTGCAGCATGTGCTGTGCCACCAAGAACACGTTGTTTTCAAAGAGCGCGCTTTGCACTTCTTGGCCTTCACCGGTTTGCGCGCGTTGGGCCAGCGCGGCCATGGCCCCGATGGCGCCAAACATGCCGCCCATGATGTCGTTGACGCTGGTGCCGGCGCGCAAGGGATCGCCGCGGCGGCCCGTCATGTAGGCCAAGCCACCCATCATTTGCACCACTTCATCGAGCGCTGTGCGGTGGTCGTATGGACCTGGCAAAAAGCCCTTGAGCGACACGTAAATGAGACGCGGGTTGATTTTTTTCAAGGTCTCGTAATCGAGGCCCAGCTTTTTCATGGTGCCGGGTTTGAAGTTTTCACTGACGATGTCGGCGGTGGCAATCAACCGCAACACAGCCTCTTTGCCCTCTGGCGTCTTCAAATCCAAGGCCAGGCTTTTTTTGTTGCGATTGAACAGCGGGTAAAAGCCGGCGCCAGAGCCAAGCAGCTTGCGCGTGCTATCGCCTTCATGGCCGTGGCCAATCGGCTCGACCTTGATGACTTCGGCGCCCAAGTCGGCCAGTACCAGGCCGCAGGTGGGGCCCATCACCATGTGGGTAAATTCAACGACGCGAATGCCTTCGTAGGGCAGGGGGGTGGAAGTGGTCATGTTGTGGAATTAAATGAAATCGAGGGCCCAGCCTTTGGGCAAGCCTGCATCGGGCGTCATGCCGTAGAGTGGCTCGCCGGGTAGACCATCGCTCAAAGCCTGACGGGCCGCAATGAGTTTGAGAATGTCGACGCCAGTGTCAATGCCCATGGCCTCAAACATAAAGACCAAGTCTTCGGTGACCACGTTGCCCGATGCGCCGGGCGCATAAGGGCAGCCGCCCAAACCGGCCATGGAACTGTCAAAGGTGCGAACCCCCACGTCGTAGGCGGCCAAGCAGTTGGCCAAGCCCAGGCCGCGTGTGTTGTGCATGTGTGCGGCGCCAGTTTTGCTGCCAATTTCTGCAAAAACCCGTTGAAAAATACGGCGCACTTGTGCGGGATTGGCCATGCCGGTGGTGTCTGACAAGCCCGACTCGTCGGCACCCGCTTCAATCACGTCGGCGGCCAGTTTGACCACATCGTCTTCGGCCACATGGCCTTGTAGCGTGCAACCAAAGGCGGTGGAAATGCCCGCCTCCACTTTGACATGCGGTGCCAATTCGTTGCGAATTTGAACGATGGCGCGAACTTCCGACACCATGGCCTCGCGTGTTTTGCGCACATTGGCCAAGGAGTGCGCTTCGCTGGCCGACACAGGAATGGTGAGTTTTTGTGCGCCTGCTTTCAAGGCGGCCTCGGCGCCTTTTCGGTTAGGTACCAAGGCCATCACGGTGATGTGTTTGTGCTGAAGTGCATGCTGCACCACCTGGGCGGCATCGGCCATTTGCGGCAGCAAGTGCGCCGGCACAAATGAGGCCACTTCAATTTCTTGAAGGCCTGACGCCACCAACGCATCGATCCAGCGCAGTTTGTGGGCGGTGGGCATGGTTTGCTTGACCGACTGCAGGCCATCGCGCGGACCCACTTCGCTGATCAGGATGCGTTCTTTGGCCATGTGGTGCGTGTTCAAGGGGGCAGGAAACTGAAGAAGGACTGTTGGCGCTATTTTCGCAAATTTCAGTGCTTTCTTGCCCAATCTTTGCAAAAAAGTCACAAGTCAAAAGCTATTTTGACAATTTATAAACCTTGAAACATCGAATACAGTGGAAGCCATTGGAGAAAAAGCCCTTTGTTGGCAACTCCCAAACACATTCATTTTTTACTTTTAAGAGGCTCTCATGTCCCAACGCACCAGCATTCACGGCCTGCACGTGGCCACCCCTTTGTACCGATTCATTGAAGACCAGGTCTTGCCGGCAGTGGGCGTGAAGAGCAAGGCCTTCTGGGCGGGCTTTGATGGCATCGTCAAAGATTTGGCGCCGCAAAACATCGCCTTGCTGGCCGAGCGCGATCGCATTCAATTGGAAATGGACAAGTGGCACACGGCCAACCCCGGCCCACTGCTTGACGCCAAAGCCATGAAGGCTTATCGCAAACATCTGTCTGCCATTGGTTACTTGGTGCCAGAACCTAAGAGCCCCAAAGCCACCACGCAAAATGTGGACGCTGAGTTGGCCGTGTTGGCCGGCCCTCAGTTAGTAGTGCCTATTTTGAATGCGCGTTATGCCTTGAACGCCGCCAACGCACGTTGGGGTTCTTTGTACGACGCTTTGTATGGCACCGATGCATTGAGCGAAGCCAATGGTTGCGAAAAAGGCACGGGTTACAACCCCAAGCGCGGCGCCAAAGTGATTGAGTACTGCCGCTATGTGCTCGACCGTTGCGCGCCTTTGAAAAAGGGTTCGCACATTGACAGCACTGGCTACAGCGTGAAGGGTGGCAAGTTGGTGGTCAGCCTGAAGTCGGGCACCACCACTTTGGCCGATGCCAAACAATTTGTGGGCTTTCAAGGCGATGCCAAAGCGCCCACATCCTTGCTGTTCAAGCACAACGGTTTGCACCTCGATTTGCAAATCAACAAGTCACACCCCATTGGCAAAACAGACCCTGCAGGCGTGTCCGATTTGGTGGCCGAGTCTGCACTGTCAACCATTCTGGACTTGGAAGACTCTGTGGCCGCAGTGGATGCAGAAGACAAAGTGTTGGCCTACAGCAATTGGCTAGGCATCTTGCAAGGCACCTTGGCCGAAGAAGTGCAAAAGGGTGGCCAAACATTCAAGCGCACCTTGAATGCAGACCGCGTGTACACCAAGCCCAGCGGCAAAGGCACTGAAGTGCTGCATGGCCGTTCTTTGTTGTTTGTGCGCAATGTGGGTCACCTCATGACCAACCCTGCCATTTTGTACAACGCGGCAGACGGCACGCAAAAAGAAATTCCTGAAGGCATCATGGACGCCATGATCACCACCACCTGCGCCATGGTGGACTTGCAGAAAAAGAAAAGTGCGAATTTCCGGAACAGCCGCACAGGCAGCGTGTACATCGTGAAACCCAAAATGCACGGTCCCAAAGAAGTGGGCTTTGCCGACACCTTGTTTGGCCGCGTGGAAAAAGTCTTGGGCTTGAAGCCTTCTACGGTCAAGCTGGGCATCATGGACGAAGAGCGCCGCACCAGCGCCAACTTGGCCGCCTGTATTGCTGCTGCCAAATCACGCGTGGCGTTCATCAACACCGGTTTCTTGGACCGCACCGGCGACGAAATGCACACCTGCATGTTGGCCGGCCCTGTGATGCGCAAGGGCGACATCAAGGGCAGCACTTGGTTGGGCGCTTACGAAAAAGCCAACGTGGCCGTGGGCTTGCAAGCCGGTCTGCGCGGTCGTGCGCAAATTGGCAAAGGCATGTGGGCCATGCCCGATTTGATGGCCGACATGTTGAAACAAAAAATTGCGCATCCCAATGCGGGCGCCAATACCGCTTGGGTACCCAGCCCCACAGCGGCCACACTGCACGCCATGCACTATCACCAAGTGAACGTGCCCGCCTTGCAAAAGCAGATGGAAAAAACCATAGCCAAGCAAAGTGCCAAAAACCTGCGCGAAGAGACTTTGAACAAGTTGTTGCAGTTCCCAGTGGTCACCAAGGCACAAGCGGCAGAGTGGACCGCGAAGGACAAGCAAGACGAACTCGACAACAACGCACAAGGTATCTTGGGCTACGTGGTGCGCTGGGTCGACCAAGGTGTGGGTTGCTCCAAAGTGCCCGACATCCACGGTGTGGGCTTGATGGAAGACCGTGCCACTTTGCGCATCAGCAGCCAACACATTGCCAACTGGTTGGCACATGGTGTGGTGACGCAGGCGCAAGTGAAGGCCACGATGGAGCGCATGGCGGCCGTGGTGGACCAACAAAATGCAGGCGATGCTTTGTACCAAAAGATGGCCGGCAATTTCAAAACTTCCAAGGCTTACCAAGCCGCTTGCGACTTGGTGTTCAAAGGCAAAGAGCAACCGAGCGGTTACACCGAGCCGTTGTTGCACGCCTGGCGTTTGAAGGTGAAGGCAGGCTAAACTCTTTCAAGGCGGCCAACTGTTGGCCGCCCTTGAACAAGGTTTAGACATGTGCCAACTCTTGGGCATGAATTGCAACACGCCCACCGACGCCACCTTCAGTTTCAGTGGCTTTTCGCAACGGGGCGGTATCACCGACCATCATTCAGATGGTTGGGGCATCGCCTTTTTCGAAGGGGTGGGGGTGCGACACTTTGTGGACCACCAAGAGGCCAGCAAGTCGCCTGTGGCCGAACTGATCAGGCGCTATCCGATCAAAAGTCAGAATGTCATTGCGCACATTCGCAAAGCCACGCAAGGCAAGGTGTCGCTGGAAAACTGCCATCCGTTTGTGCGTGAGTTGTGGGGGCGCTATTGGGTCTTTGCGCACAATGGCAACTTAGAAAACTTCAACCCTCGATTGCACGGGCATTTTCAGCCGGTAGGTCAAACCGACAGTGAGCGCGCGTTTTGTTGGATCATGCAAGAGCTGTCCAAGTCGCATGCTTCGGTGCCCAGTGTGGAAGAACTCACACTCACGTTGCGTGAGTTGGTGCCCGCCATTGCCAAGCACGGCACTTTCAATTTTTTGCTGTCCAATGGCCAAGCGCTGTGGGCACATGCGTCCACCCATTTGCACTATGTGCTGCGGCAATACCCGTTCAAAACGGCCACACTCAAAGACGAAGATGTGCAGGTGAACTTTGCCGAAAAAACCAACCCCACCGATCGTGTGGCGGTGGTGGTCACAGCCCCCCTCACCTTGGACGAGCCATGGACGGCTTTTGTGCCCGGTGAGGTGATGGTGTTTAGAGACGGGGCGTTGCTTTAAGCCGCCGCCTTCACGCCTGCTTCACTGCCGCTTCAAGTGCGTCGATGAAAATGGCCGCCACATCACAACCTGTTTGATCAAATATCTCTTGGAAGCAAGTGGGGCTGGTCACGTTGATTTCGGTCACGCTGGTGCCGATTACATCGAGGCCAATCAATAGCAAACCACGCGCCGCCAAGATGGGGCCAATGGCTTCCGCAATAGAACGGTCGTTGTCGGTGATGGGTTGCGCCACGCCTTTACCACCAGCGGCCAAGTTGCCACGCACTTCACCGCCTTGCGGAATGCGTGCCAAACAGAAAGGCACAGGCTTGCCGCCAATGATCAAGACGCGCTTGTCGCCTTGCGCAATGGCGGGCAAAAACTTTTGCACCATGACCGACTGCGCGCCATCCAAATTCAAGGTCTCGATGATCGAGCCCAAATTCAAACCGTCAGCGCCCACGCGGAAAATGCCCATGCCGCCCATGCCATCCAGTGGCTTCAAGATGATGTCTTGGTGTTCTGCATGAAAGGCTTTGATGGCGTCGGCTGAACGTGTGACCAAGGTGGGCCCAATGAATTGGGGAAACTCCATGATGGCCAGTTTTTCGGGGTGATCGCGCAAAGCAGATGCTTTGTTGAACACTTTGGCGCCTTCGCGCTCGGCTTGGCTGAGCAAATGCGTGGCGTAGAAATATTCGCTGTCAAAGGGCGGGTCTTTGCGCATGATGATGGCGTCAAAGTCCTTGAGCCATGCTTCGCGCGATGCCGTGACCTCGTACCAAGTGTTGGCGTCGCCGGTTAAATGCAGGTCTTGCACTTGCGCTTTGACGCATTCGCCGCGCTGCCATTGAATGTGCGGCACTTCGCAGGCGCTCACTTGGTGGCCTCGCTTTTGCGCTTCGCGCATCATGGCAAAGCTGGTGTCCTTCTTGATCTTGAAGGAGGCGAGGGGGTCGACAATGAAAAGGATGTTCATGCGCGTAATGTCGCACAAAGCGCAAAACAAAGTAAATCAGCAGGACTTTCGCCCTGCTGATGTCACATTGAAAAGGCATTCACACGAATTACATGTTTCTGCGGTATTGACCACCCACCTCAAACAGGGCGTTGGTAATTTGACCCAATGAGCAAACACGCACGGCATCCATCAAGACTTCAAACACGTTGTCGTTGTGAATCACGGCCTGTTGCAAGCGGGCCAACATGGCAGGCGATTCTTTGGCGTGTTTGGCGTGGAAGGCATGCAAACGATCGAGTTGAGATTTTTTCTCGTCTTCCGTTGAGCGTGCCAATTCCAGCTTCTCGAGCACTTCGTCGCCTTTGGGGTTGCGGAAGGTGTTGACACCAATGATGGGGTACTCGCCGGTGTGCTTGAGCATTTCGTAGTGCATCGATTCGTCTTGAATCTTGCCGCGCTGATAGCCGGTTTCCATGGCACCCAACACACCGCCGCGGTCTGCAATTTTTTCAAACTCAGTGAGCACGGCTTCTTCCACCAACTCAGTAAGCTCTTCAATGATGAAAGCGCCTTGGTTGGGGTTTTCGTTTTTGGCCAAGCCCCACTCGCGGTTGATGATGAGCTGAATAGCCATGGCACGGCGCACACTGTCTTCGGTGGGCGTGGTGATGGCTTCGTCAAACGCATTGGTGTGCAGTGAGTTGCAATTGTCGTAAATGGCAATCAGCGCTTGCAGTGTGGTGCGAATGTCGTTGAACTGAATTTCTTGCGCGTGCAGTGAACGGCCTGAAGTTTGAATGTGGTACTTCAATTTCTGGCTGCGTTCGTTGGCACCGTATTTGTTCTTCATGGCCACGGCCCAGATGCGGCGCGCCACACGGCCCAGCACGGTGTACTCGGGGTCCATGCCGTTGCTGAAGAAGAAGCTGAGGTTGGGCGCAAAGTCATCAATGTGCATCCCGCGCGCCAAGTAGGCTTCAACAAACGTAAAGCCATTGGACAGCGTGAAGGCCAACTGGCTGATGGGGTTGGCGCCCGCTTCAGCAATGTGATAACCGCTAATGGACACAGAGTAGAAGTTGCGCACGTCGTGGTGCACAAAGTACTGTGCAATGTCGCCCATCACCTTCAGGCTGAACTCGGTGCTGAAGATGCAAGTGTTTTGGCCTTGGTCTTCTTTCAAGATGTCGGCTTGCACAGTACCGCGCACATTGGCCAACACCCATTCGCGAATTTTGGCAGCTTCGGTGTCGGTGGGGTCGCGGCCGTTGTCGGCTTTGAATTTTTCCAAGTTTTGATCGATGGCGGTGTTCATGAACATGGCCAAAATGGACGGTGCGGGCCCGTTGATGGTCATGGACACGCTGGTGCTGGGGTTGCACAAGTCAAAGCCGCCGTACAAGACTTTCATGTCGTCCAGCGTGGCAATGCTCACGCCTGAGTTGCCCACTTTGCCGTAGATGTCGGGACGCGGATCGGGGTCGTTGCCGTACAAAGTAACGGAGTCAAAGGCGGTGGACAAACGCTTGGCAGGCATGCCTTCGCTCAAGAGCTTGAAGCGCGTGTTGGTGCGGAAGGCATCGCCTTCACCCGCAAACATGCGTGTGGGGTCTTCGCCTTCGCGTTTGAAGGCAAAGGTGCCCGCCGTGTAAGGGAAGCTGCCGGGCACGTTGTCCAACATCAACCATTTCAAAATTTCGCCATGGTCTTCGTAGGTGGGCAAAGACACTTTGCGAATGGTGGTGCCAGACAAAGTCTTGGAGGTGAGTGCTGTGCGAATTTCCTTGTCGCGAATCTTCACAACATATTCATCACCAGCGTAGGCCTTTTGCATTTCGGGCCACTGGCCTAAAAGTTTTTTGGCAGAAGGGTCTTGCGTTTCTTCGCGGCGAACGGCTAGGTCGATGGCGGCTTCAGATGCTTTAGCCCGGCCGGGCTTGTCTACTTCCAACATCACTGCGGCTGCGCGCAGTTGTTGAATTTCACGTGCCAGTTTGGCTTGGGCTCGGGCTTGCTTTTTGTAGCCGCGCACGGTGTCGGTAATTTCGGCCAAGTAGCGGGTGCGTGCGGCAGGCACAACAGGGGTTTGGTTGGTGCTGTGACGCACATCGACTGCGGGCAACAAGCCCTCTTTCAACTTCAAACCAAGCTCACCCAAACGCACTTTGAGCGCTTGATACAAAGCCGTTACGCCATCGTCGTTGAAGCGCGCAGCCATGGTGCCGAACACTGGCATCTGCTCGGTAGGCACTGTCCAGGCTTCTTTGTTGCGTTGCACTTGTTTGGCCACATCGCGCAGGGCGTCGCTGGCACCTTTGCGGTCAAACTTGTTGATGGCCACAAACTCGGCAAAGTCGAGCATGTCAATTTTTTCCAACTGGCTGGCGGCGCCAAACTCGGGCGTCATGACGTACATGGGCACATCCACGTGCGGCACGATGGCGGCATCGCCTTGGCCAATGCCAGACGTTTCCACCACCACCACATCAAAGCCCGCCACCTTGCAAGCGGCCACCACATCGGGCAAAGCCGCAGAAATTTCGCTGCCAAAATCGCGCGTGGCCAAACTGCGCATGAACACACGCGCGCCATTGCGCCAAGGGTTGATGGCGTTCATGCGAATGCGATCGCCCAGCAAGGCGCCACCGCTCTTGCGGCGTGAAGGATCGATCGACACCACCGCAATGCGCAAGTCGTCGCCTTGGTCCAAGCGCAAACGACGAATCAGTTCGTCGGTCAGTGATGACTTGCCCGCACCGCCGGTGCCAGTGATGCCCAACACGGGCACTTTGTGCTTGGCGGCTTCGGTGCGCAATGCGGCCATCATGTCGGCAGAAGCATTGCCGTTTTCCAACACCGTGATGAGTTGTGACAACGAACGCCAGTTGGCCTCTGTGCCACCTTGAATGGCTTTTAAATCTTTAGGAGCGTAAGCGCTGATGTCTTTGTCGCAGCGCATCACCATCTCACCAATCATGCCAGCCAAGCCCATGCGCTGGCCGTCTTCTGGCGAGTAAATGCGGCCCACGCCATAGGCATGCAACTCGCGAATTTCTGCCGGAACAATCACACCACCGCCGCCGCCAAACACCTGAATGTGTTCGCCGCCGCGCTGGCGCAGCAAGTCGACCATGTATTTGAAATACTCTACGTGGCCGCCTTGGTAAGAGCTGATCGCAATGCCTTGCGCGTCTTCTTGCAAAGCCGCAGTCACCACTTCATCGACCGAACGGTTGTGGCCCAAGTGAATCACTTCGGCGCCCATGCTTTGCAAGATGCGGCGCATGATGTTGATGGCGGCATCGTGCCCATCGAACAAACTGGCAGCCGTCACAAAGCGCACTTTGTGCGTGGGACGGTATTCGGCAAGGGCTTTGAATTCGGCAGACAGGTCGGTCATGGCAAGGTTCCAGGCAAGGCTAAAAAGGCCGCGTGTAAAAGCGGCTCAGTCTAATTGACGTTTACGTCAACGTCAACTGGCCATTTGATGGCCTGACCTCAGTTTTGCCTTAAGAAAGACTTACAAATCAGCATGCCCACCAGCATGGCGGCCGTGAAAATCAGGGCGTCGACACTGAGCAGGGCGGCGGCCAGGGCCGGGCCTGGGCAATAACCCGCCAAGCCCCAACCCACCCCAAACAAGGCGGCACCGCCCACCAAGGGCCAATCGATCTGGCTCACGGCGGGCGCATGAAACGCATTGGCAAAGACGGGCGTCTGGGTCATTCTTTGGGTCCAAGCGAAGGCCAGCAGGGTGACGCACACAGCGCCGCCCATGACAAACGCCAGGGTGGGGTCCCACAAGCCTGGAAAAGGGCCTTGGGTGACGGCCGTGATGTCCAAGAACCCCAGAACCTTGAGGGGTTGGGTCATGCCAGACAGCACCAAGCCTGCTGCAAAAACCAGACCGGCGGAAAAAGCCAAGCCCAGACGGCCCGCGCGATGAGGGCTTGGGCTGAGGTTGGCGTTGGCTAAGGGCGAGGTACTCATGCCGCACCTCGCATCAAGGTCACGGTGATCATGCCCGCGGCCATGAAAGTCAGCACCGCCACCAAAGATCGCAAGGACATGCGTCCTAAGCCGCACACCCCGTGTCCGCTGGTGCAGCCACTGCCCCAAACGGTGCCAAAGCCCACCAGCAAGCCTGCTGGAATGAGCAGGCTTAAGGGCCGAGTGGGCAAACTGGGAATCTCCAGGCCTTGTCCCAGCAAGCAGCCGCCCACAATCAAGCCCGCCAAAAAGGCCCAGCGCCAGGTGTCTGGGTTGCCCGGTGCAGACAAGACTTCCGCCGTGATGCTGCTGACGCCGGCAATGCGGCCTAGGCCCCACCACAGTAGCCAACTGGCCAAGCCAATGAGGATGCCGCCGATCGCGGCAATGAAATAAGGGTGCAAATTCGCAAGCATCAAACAGAGTTCCTGAAATATGTTCTCAAAAGGTGGCAAAAGTTATCATAATTTGCAATCCACTAGAAAGATTCGAATGAGCCGTATTGCCGACCCAGAAAAAAAGAAAGCCCTGTGTGCCCGTTTGGCCCGAATTGAAGGCCAATTGAGGGGCTTGCAGAAGTTGATCGACACCGATGCCGATTGTGAAAAAATTGCACAACAAATGGCGGCATCGCGCAAAGCCTTGGACAAAACCTTCTTTTCCATGGTGGGCTGCATGATTGAGCAGGGCGACCAATCGGCTGAACATGTGGCCGACATGCTGACCAAGTTTGCTTGAGCCGTCAGGTCCTGACATGTCAGCCAACAACCCGCAAATCGTTCAGCTGTTTGACCCAGAGTCCAGCACCTACACCTATGTGGTGTACGACCCTCAAAGCTTGGAGGCCGTGATCATTGACCCCGTCGACACGCAACTTCAGCGCGATCAAAAAACCATTCAAAGCCTGGGCTTGAATCTGCGATGGGCCCTTGAAACGCATGCCCACGCTGATCACATTACAAGTGCGGGCTTGTTGGCCGAGCACTTGGGTGCACAAACGGCGGCCCCCGAAGGCTGTCACATCGGCACAGCCGCAGTGCAGTTGGTTAATGGTCAATTGATTCCCTTTGGTGCCTTTGCACTCAAGGCGCTTCACACGCCAGGTCACACAGCTGGCAGCATGTGTTTTTATGTGAGCGCTGATCAAGCCAGTCATGTGTTCTCTGGCGACACGCTGTTGATTGGCGGCTGTGGCCGCACTGATTTTCAGTCGGGCAGTGCCAAAGACATGTTTCAAAGCCTGGCCGACATTTTGTTCAAGTTACCCGTTGGCACCACGGTGTGGCCAGGCCATGACTACCAAGGCCGCACATATTCCAGCATTGGCCATGAAATGCAGCACAACGCGCGCGTGGCGGGCAAAACGCTGGCGCAGTTTGAGGCCATCATGGCGCAATTGAATTTACCCAAACCAAGGCGAATCGATGAAGCGGTTCCTGCCAATTTAACGTCGGGCTTGCGCCATGACGCAGGAGGAGATGCCGTGTCCAGTGACGTATTGAGTGTCAGACCTGCGGCTGGCTATGCAGGCGATGTCTTGCCCGAGCTGGCTTGGCAATGGGTGCAAGCGGGTGAAGCCGTGTTGGTCGATGTGCGTTCGGATGCCGAACGCGCGTGGGTGGGTTTTGTGCCCGAGGCCAAAGCCTTGGCTTGGAAGCAGTGGCCCGTGGTGGAAGTGAATCCTGAATTTGATGCCAACCTCAAAGCCATTGCAGCCGAAGGCAAAAAAATAGTGCTGTTGTGCCGCAGTGGCGTTCGCTCTGTGGCGGCAGCCCAACGCGCCACCCAATTGGGCCTTGAGGCCTACAACATTTTGGAAGGCTTTGAGGGCGACCCCGATGCCCATGCCCACCGCGGCTTGCTCGGTGGCTGGCGCAAACGAGGCTTGCCTTGGAGACAAAACTGATGAATTCAAAAACCACCCCGCCAGACCTCAGCCCCCAAGTTCAAGCCTTGTTGGCGCGCATCGAGGCCAAGCAAGACGAGGTGGTTGCGTTGACGCAAGACCTGGTCCGCATTCCCACTGTCAACCCGCCGGGTGATGCCTATGAAGCGTGTGCACGTTTCATTGGTGAGCGTCTCAAGCCTCGCGGTTTTGCCGTTGAATATGTTCGCGCGCATGGTGCGCCAGGCGACTCCGATGCCAAACCTCGCGTCAATGTGGTGGCCCGTTGGCAAGGTGCAAGCGCAGGTGAATGTGTTCACTTCAACAGCCACATCGATGTGGTGGAAGCGGGCAGTGGTTGGACTTCTGATCCCTTTGGCGCCGAAATTCGCGACGGCAAAATTTATGGTCGTGGCACCTGCGACATGAAGGGCGGTTTGGCCGCCAGCATCATTGCCTGTGAGGCCTTGATTGAATCGGGCATGCCCATTCCCGGTGCGCTTGAAATCAGCGGCACAGTCGACGAAGAATCTGGCGGCTTTGCCGGCGTGGGCTATTTGGCCGAGCGCGGTTACTTCAGCAAACCCCGTGTACACCATGTGATCATTCCAGAACCCTTGGGTGTGGACCGCATTTGTTTGGGTCACCGCGGTGTGTGGTGGGGCGAGGTGGAAACCAAAGGCCGTATTGCGCACGGTTCGATGCCTTTTTTAGGCGACAGCGCCATCAATCACATGAGTGCGTTCATTCATTTGCTAGAAACGCAGCTACAACCTCGCTTGAATCAGCGCCGCACTGCCGAACCTGTTGAACCACCCGGTGCGCGCGTCAGCACTTTGAACATCAACAGCATCCATGGTGGCCAAGTAGAGCAGCGTTACGCCAACGACGAACGTGGTTGGCCCACGGCCGATACGCCGTCGCCCGTGGTGGCGCACAGTTGCCGTACGGTGCTCGACAGGCGCTTCATTGCCGAAGAAAATTTAGAAGCCGTGAAGCAAGAAATCATCGACATGCTCGATGAACTCAAGCGCACGCGTCCGGGCTTTGATTACGGCATTCGCGAGATCATGAGCTTTGTGCCCACGGCTACACCGCGTGATGCACCCGTTGTCGATGCCACCGCCCGCGCCATTGCCCGCGTGTTGGGTCGCGAGCCCTCGTACATTGCCAGCCCCGGGACCTACGATCAAAAACACATTGTGCGAACTGGCAAGCTGAAGGACTGCATTGCCTATGGCCCAGGCATTCTCGATTTGGCGCACCAGCCCAATGAATATGTGGGCATTCAAGAGTTGGTGGACTCGGCCAAAGTGATGGCTTTGGCCAGCCTCACTTTGACGGGTGCCATGCGCTGATCAGAGCGTGCGCCTCTTTTGTAGGCCACATGCGTGCAGGCACGCCGTCGGCATGTCTCAAATGCCAGGCGGCCGCTTTTGAATCAGTTCTTGTGCGGCTTGCTCATAGGCATAGGCCACTTGTAACAGCTCAAAATCACCTTGCGGTTTGCCAATCAATTGCAAACCCATGGGCAGACCTTGCGCATTGAATCCTGCGGGAATGCTGATGGCGGGCAAGCCTGCAAAAGTGGCGTAGATCACCACTTCCATCCAGCGGTGGTAGGTGTCCATCGCTTGCCCCTTGATGTGTTGCGGCCAACGTTCGGTGACCTCAAAAGGCCAGACTTGTGCTGTAGGCAAGGCCAACACATCAAAGGATTCAAACAAGGTCAACATGCTTTGGTAGTAGCGTGAACGCGTCGCGCTGGCTTGCATCAATTGACTGCCGGTGAGCCCTAGCGATTGGTCGTACTCCCACTGCGCTTCGGGTTTGACGAGGTCGCGCCAGTTCGCGTGATGTGTAGACGTTTCGATGTTGCGCCCTGCCAAGGCCTTGCGCCAAACCAACCACGCCTCCCAAATTTCTTCAGGATGCATGCCCAGTTGCGCGGCAGACACATCGCAGCCCGTGGTTCCCAGTGTTTTCAAGGCGCTTTCACAGACCGACAAAACGCCATCTTCCATGGGCAAGTAGGCATTGAGATTGCCCAACCAACCCACACGGCGATGTGTCATCGACGCTTCTAAGCTTTGTGTAAAGACTTGACCCGATTCGGCAATCGACAAAGGTGAGCGGGCGTCATACCCCGCTTGCGTCGACAAAAGCATGGCCAAGTCACGGACAGTTCTGGCCATCGGGCCTTCTGTGCCCAGTTGTGAAATGAACGTGTCGGCCACAGGGTATCGGGGCAATCTGCCTTGTGAGGGACGCATGCCAAACACATGGTTCCATCCTGCAGGGTTGCGCAAACTGCCCATGAAGTCGGAGCCATCTGCAACAGGCAACATGCGCTGCGCCAAAGCGACGGCGGCACCACCACTGCTGCCGCCAGCACTTTTGGAGGGGTTCCACGCGTTGTAGGTGGCGCCAAACACTTCGTTGAACGTGTGCGAACCCAATCCAAATTCGGGTGTGTTGGTTTTGCCAATGAAGATGCATCCGGCCGTGCGCATGCGTGCCGCCATGAGGTTGTCTGTGGTGGCGGGTAAGGGGTTGCTCAGGCGGGAGCCATGGCTGGTGCGAAAGCCCGCCACATCGACCAAGTCCTTGACGGCTTGTGGCACGCCGTGCAGCCAGCCCATCGATTCGCCACGCGCCAATTGCGCATCTCTTTCATCGGCCTGCTGCAAAACGACTTCAGGCGAGGCCAGACTGACGATCGCATTGCTGGCAGGGTTGTGAGTTTCGATGTGTGTCAAAAAAGCCAGTGTCACTTCACGACAAGACACGGCCTTGCTGTGAATGGCGTTAGACAAATCGAGGGCAGACATATTCGGGATGACCATGAGATGCTTTGTCCTTTAGCGGTCTATAGTGAACGCTTAAATGTGAACTCTTTGATTAGCGCCATTGTGAACTTGAATTCATGCCCAGTTCACATACGCTGAAATTGTCATGACCAGAATTTTGATCGCGGGCTACCAGCACGAAACCAACACCTTTGCCCCCAGTTTGGCCGATTGGGTGGCTTTTAACGCGGGTGAATCGTTCCCTGCTTACATGCGAGGACAAACCGTCATTGACCAAATGACCGGCATCAACATGCCCATCTCGGGCTTCATGGATGCGGCCAAACGTTGGCAATGGGATTTGATACCGTCAGTGTGGGCCGGTGCAACGCCCTCGTCCTATGTCACGCAAGATGCCTTTGAAAAAATTGCATCGGCCATCTTGGAGGACATTCGCAATGCATTGCCCCAAGGCCTCGATGGCATCTACTTGGACTTGCATGGTGCAGCAGTTGCTGAGCATGCGGACGACAGTGAAGGTGAATTGCTTTGGCGCATTCGACAGTTGGTGGGACCCGAACTGCCCATCGTGGCCAGCTTGGACTTGCATGCCAATGTGACGCAGCGCATGCTAGCGCAAAGCGATGCTTTGGTGTCGTACCGCACCTACCCGCACATCGACATGGCCGACACAGGTGAACTGGCCGCGCAACTGATGCAGCGCCGTTTAAAGCTGGGCCGAAAAGAGCCCGTGTTTGCGCGCAGATTTCCTTTTTTGATCTCACTCAATGCGCAGTCAACCTGGATGGAACCTGCCAAGTCAGCCTACGAACAGCTGTTGGCACGCGATCATGAATCCGGCGTCATGCTGAGTTTTTGCATGGGCTTTCCCGCCTCCGATTTTGACGAGTGCGGACCGGTGGTGTGGGGTCATGGCCCGCGCGCAGAAGAGGTGGTCGAGCAACTTTTCAAGGCCATCAGCGAACCTTTGGTGTGGCGACCCCATTGGCTTCCCGCGCGCGAAGCGGTGGTGCACGCCTTGGCCACCGCGGGCCTTGCGGCGGCGCCCGTGGTCATTGCAGACACGCAAGACAATCCTGGCGCGGGGGGCGACAGCAACACCACGGGCATGTTGCATGCCTTGTTGCAGCAAGGCGCGGGCAAAGCCTTTCCGGGGCAGATTGCACTGGGCCTGATGTTTGATCCGGACGTTGCGCAGATGGCGTGTG
The DNA here is from genome assembly GCA_030158125.1 of Limnohabitans sp. GTDB lineage: Bacteria > Pseudomonadota > Gammaproteobacteria > Burkholderiales > Burkholderiaceae_C > Limnohabitans_A. The sequence goes on from JAOATL010000024.1 coordinate 113,378, forward strand.
AGGCTGGTGTGGGGGCGCAAATCAATTGCAGTTTAGGCAAAGCTGTTCCCATCTTCACAGGTCAGCTGAGCGATCCACCTTTGCAAGGACGTTTTACCGTCAAGGCCATCAGTGATGGGCGCTGCGTTTTGAAGGGCCCCATGATGACGGGCGTCACCGCTCAAATGGGCCCCAGCGCTTGCTTAGAAATAGAGGGTATTTTGATTGCCGTGGTGAGCGGCAAAGTGCAGTTGCTCGACCGTGAGTTGCTGCGAACTGTGGGCATTCATGCAGAGCAAATGAAGATCGTGGTGGTGAAAAGTTCTAACCATTTCCGGGCGGACTTCACCCCTATTGCTTCAGAGGTGTTGATCGCCAAAGCCCCTGGCCCCATGGCAGCCGATCCTGCTGATTTGCCTTGGAAAAAACTCAGTCCGCTGACGAGGCGACAGCCATGATGGACCACTCAAGGCCAAAGATTTGCCGATGCCGGCCCTTGCGCGTCTAAAAAGTCATTATCATCCCGTCTATGACTTTTTTGGCCATCGATGTCGGCAACACCCGCTTAAAGTGGGCCCTGTACGATCGTCCCCATACCCAGGCCAATGTGCTGGCACAGGGCGCAGAGTTTCTCGAAAACATTGAAACCTTGGCCGAAGGCCCGTGGGCCGCATTGCCGGCACCTGAGCGCATGCTCGGATGCGTGGTGGCTGGTGAAGCCGTCAAGCGCCGCGTGCAAGAACAATTGGAAATTTGGGACATCACGCCGCAGTGGGTGGTCTCATCCTCCGAGGAGGCGGGTGTGTCCAATGGTTATGACCATCCCACCCGCTTGGGCTCTGACCGTTGGGTGGCCATGATCGGTGCGCGGCATCGCTTGTTGTCCAAAGGCGAAGCCAAGCCCTTGGTGGTCGTGATGGTGGGCACTGCTGTCACGGTGGAAGCCTTGGACCAACATGGCAAGTTTTTAGGCGGCTTTATTTTGCCCGGGCACGGCATCATGCTGCGCGCATTGGAGTCTGGAACTGCGGGCTTGCACGTGCCCACAGGTGAAGTCCGGCCTTTTCCCACCAACACCAGCGACGCACTCACCAGCGGCGGCACTTACGCCATTGCGGGTGCTTGCGAACGCATGGTGCAGCATCTGAAAGATCACACGGGCATGGCGCCCGCCTGTGTCATGACGGGTGGTGCGGGTTGGAAAATGGCGCCCAGCATGGCCATTCAATTTGAGTTGGTCGACAGTCTTATTTTTGACGGCTTGCTGAAGCTGGCACAAACGCGTTTCGCGTGACTCAGTACGCTTGGGTGAGTTGCATCAAGTGTGCACGCTCATCGGTGTTTTCCAAATAGGGTGCCAACAATAAAAGGACGTGCTTTGCGCCGCGCGCCAAAGCTTCACCGGCACTTTCGGGCTCCATGGCATGGCGCGGATTGCGCACATATTCATAACTGAGCCAATAGGTCACCACCACCGACATGCTGGCCGACAAGGTGCTGAAGGTTGCCGGATTGTTTTGAATGTGCCCTTGTCTGGCCAGCGCGATCAGCAGTTGATTGAGCGAGGCTGTTTTGGCATCCAAGATGATTTTGAAATGCGTTTCTAGGTGTCGATTCTTGGACAGCAAGTCGTTCAAGTCACGGTATAAAAAACGATGTTCCCAAATGAGCTCGAACAACGAGTGCAAAAAGAACCATGCGTCTTCCACATCCTTCACATCTTGGCTGGCGTCTAGCAAGCCAAGGATGTGCGTTTTGTAGTCGTCAAAAAGATGGCTGACCAATTGGTCTTTGGCTGGAAAGTGATAGTACAAATTGCCCGGGCTGATGTTCAGTTCCGAGGCAATGAGTGTGGTCGAGACATTGGGCTCACCATAGCGGTTGAACAAGTCCAATGCCGCTGTGGCGATGCGCTCTGCGGTGCGTCGAGGTGCTTTTTTGGCCATGCCGTTTTGTGCAATGCAGCGTGAGGTGTCGCCTTTTATCGGCTGGCTTTGCTGGTTTTAACGCTGGCGCGTTTGCGCGGTGCCGGTTTGACCGCATGCGATTTCAGTGCAGCTTCTAAGGCGCTGACACGCGCTTGCAGCGCGGCGACTTCTTGTGCAGTTGGCAATCCCAGGCTTTTCAAAGCGCGGGCCACGCGGTCTTCAAACAGGTGTTCCAGGCGGTCTACTTTGACGCCGGCGGGTTGCACCATGCCGGTGTGAATGCCCGCGCTGAGCCCTTGGGCCAATTGGTTGAAATGCGCGGTGGCTTCGTGCAGTTTTTCTTGTGCAACAGCTTGTGCTTGCGCCATGGCACCTAGCCCGGCCATCCAGATGTCCTTGGGTGCGTTGCGCTGTTGAGGTTCTTTGGCTGTGCTTTTGGTTTGCGCGGCCTTGGAAGCAGGCTTGGCTGCAGGCTTGGCGCGTGACTTCGGGGTCGGTTGGGTGGCCATGGAAACTCCGTACTTCTAGGTTGCTTCAGCAAAACCCCACTTTAACCGCTGTGGCGCATGGTTGCCAAGGCTTCTAAAATACAGTTTTAGAAAGAAAAAGCATGTCTGTTCTGATTACCGGCGGCGCGGGCTTCATCGGAGCCAACTTTGTGTTGGACTGGGTGGCCAATACCGATGAAAAAATCATCAACCTCGACAAGCTAACCTACGCGGGCAATTTGGAGTCGTTGGCATCGCTTTCGCGCAATCCGCAGCATGTGTTTGTGCAAGGCGACATTGGCGATGACAAGTTGTTGCCCAAGCTTCTCGATGAACATCAACCTCGTGCGGTGTTGAACTTTGCCGCAGAAAGTCATGTCGACCGCTCTATTCATGGCCCCGGCGATTTCATTGAAACCAACATTGTGGGCACCTTCCGTTTGTTGGAGTCGGTGCGTGGTTATTGGCAGAGTTTGTCTGCCGAGGCGCAGCAGCAGTTTCGGTTTTTGCATGTGTCCACGGACGAGGTGTATGGCAGCTTAACGCCGCAAGATCCTGCATTCAGCGAAAACAACAAGTACGAACCCAACAGCCCCTACAGTGCCAGCAAGGCGGCCAGCGACCACTTGGTGCGCGCTTGGCACCACACCTATGGCCTGCCCGTGCTCACCACCAACTGCAGCAACAACTACGGCCCCTTGCACTTCCCTGAAAAACTCATTCCTTTGATGATCGTGAACGCCTTGGCAGGCAAGCCGCTCCCTGTGTACGGCGACGGCATGCAGGTGCGCGATTGGCTCTATGTGAAAGATCATTGCAGCGCCATTCGCCGCGTTTTAGAAGGCGGCCGTTTGGGCGAAACCTACAACGTGGGCGGCTGGAACGAGAAGCCCAACATTGACATTGTGAACACGGTGTGCACGCTGTTGGATGAGATGCGACCCCGCGCCGATGGCCAGTCGTATGCGTCGCAAATCACTTACGTGAAAGACCGCCCCGGTCACGACCGTCGCTACGCCATCGATGCCCGCAAACTTGAAAAAGAGTTGGGCTGGCGGCCCGCGGAAACCTTTGAAACCGGTATTGGCAAAACGGTGGCTTGGTATTTGGACAATGCCGAGTGGGTGGCCCATGTGCAAAGTGGCGCCTATCGAGAATGGGTTTCCAAGCAATACACGGCCTGAGCTGCGCATGAAAATTTTATTGCTTGGAAAAAATGGCCAGGTGGGCTGGGAGTTGCAGCGCAGCTTGGCGCCTTTGGGGGAGTTGCTGGCGCTCGACCGTCACAGCACCTCTCATTGTGGCGACTTGACCCATTTAGAAGAACTGGCCAACACGGTACGGGAGTTCCGTCCCGATGTGGTGGTCAATGCGGCGGCTTACACCGCTGTAGACAAAGCAGAGTCCGATGCCCAGACCGCACATGTGGTCAATGCGCTCGCACCCGAAGTGTTGTCTAGCGCTTGCGCGGCCATCGGCGCACGGTTGGTCCACTTTTCAACCGATTACGTATTTGATGGCCGTGGCCATGCGCCCTGGACCGAGTCCGATCCGACGGGCCCCGTCAATGTCTATGGACAAAGCAAATTGGCAGGAGAGCTGGGTCTCGCCAAGCAAGGTGCAAAGCATGTCATTTTCAGAACAAGTTGGGTGTATGGCACAGAGGGCGGCAATTTTGCCAAAACCATGCTGCGTCTGGCGCAAGAGCGCGAGAAGATGACTGTCATCAACGATCAATTTGGCGCCCCCACCGGTGCCGCCCTGTTGGCCGATGTCACCGCCTTGGCCTTGCAAGCCTCGGAACCTCTTTCCGGCATTTACCATGTGGCGGCTGCCGGCGAAACAACGTGGTTCGACTATGCGAACTACGTGTTGAGACAGGCCAAAGTGTTGAAGCCCCATTTGAACTTGAGGGTCCAAGAAGTTCTGCCTGTGCCCACTTCAGACTTCCCCACGCCGGCCATGCGACCCCTGAACTCCAGGCTCAATTGCCACCGTTTGGAACAGGCCTTGCAGATCAAGTTGCCTGTGTGGCAAACGGGGGTGGATCAGCTCTTGGCAAAAATTTTGTGAATTGAGGGTTCAGGTGGGGTTGAGTGGCCTCAAAAGTGTTCACAATACGGCCCTGAATGCCTTCCATCCAATGAGCAAGTACTGACTTGCATGTTTCCACTTTGACGGCCCATCATGACTGACAACAATTCTTTGGCTCACATTTCGCCGCGCGACAAAGCAGAGATCTTGGCGCAAGCCCTGCCTTACATTCGCCAGTTTCATGGCAAAACCTTGGTGATCAAATACGGCGGCAACGCCATGACCGATCCTGCTTTGCAAGCCGACTTTGCCGAAGATGTGGTGCTGTTGAAATTGGTGGGCATGAACCCCGTGGTGGTTCACGGTGGTGGCCCTCAAATTGAAACAGCTTTGAACCGTTTGGGCAAAAAAGGCGAGTTCATTCAAGGCATGCGCGTGACCGATGCTGAAACCATGGAGGTGGTGGAGTGGGTTTTGGCCGGGGAAGTGCAGCAAGACATCGTGGGTTTGATCAACCAAGCTGGCGGTAAAGCCGTGGGTTTGACCGGACGTGACGGCGGTTTGATTCGCGCCAAAAAACTCAAAATGGTTGACAACACCGACCCCAACAAAGAATACGACGTGGGCCAAGTGGGGGACATTGAATCGATCGATCCCAGTGTGGTCAAAGCCTTGCAAGATGACGCCTTCATTCCCGTCATCAGTCCGATTGGTTTTGGCGAGAACAACGAAAGTTACAACATCAACGCCGATGTGGTTGCAGGTAAATTGGCCAGTGTTTTGAGAGCCGAGAAGTTGGTGCTGCTCACCAACACGCCAGGCGTGTTGGACAAAGCAGGCAACTTGTTAATCGATCTGACAGCACGTCGCATTGACGAGTTGTTTGCCGATGGCACCATCAGTGGCGGCATGTTGCCCAAGATCAGTGGCGCATTGGATGCCGCCAAGAGTGGTGTGAACGCCGTGCACATCATCGATGGCCGCGTGCCCCACGCCATGTTGTTAGAGATTCTGACCGATCAAGCATTCGGCACCATGATTCGCAGCCATTGAGCAAGGGACCCTTCATGACCACAGAGACATCATCCCAAGACAACTTGCCCGAGCAAGAGGGCGCTGGCACTGCGCCCACACGCAAGCGCCCCAAGCCCGGCGAGCGCCGTTTGCAAATTTTGCAAACCTTGGCGGGCATGCTAGAGCAGCCCGGCGCAGAGCGCATTACCACGGCTGCTTTGTCAGCCAAGTTGGGTGTGAGTGAAGCGGCCTTGTACCGTCACTTTGCCAGCAAAGCGCAAATGTTTGAAGGCCTGATTGATTTTGTGGAGCAGTCGGTGTTTGCGTTTGTGCGCCAAATTGCCGATCGCGAGCCTGCAGGTCCTGCGCAAGTGGCACGTACCGTGGCGCTCATTTTGCAATTTGCCGAAAAGAACCCCGGCATGGCGCGCGTCATGACGGGTGATGCGCTGGTGTTTGAAAACGAGCGCTTGCAAGAGCGCATGAATTTGCTGTTCGACAAACTCGAAAGCACTTTCAAGCAGTCTTTGCGTGATGGCGGCATTCAAAGCGATACGCCCACCGTGGACGCGCAAGTCACGGCCTCGTTGTTGGTCGCTTTCATGATGGGTCGCATGCAACGCTTTGCCCGTTCAGGCTTTAAGCGTTTGCCTTCAGAGAATTTGCAGGCCTCTTTGGCGCGCATTTTGTAAACCCAAGCGCCCAAGAAAAAAAGGCACCGCAAGGTGCCTTTTTTGTGCCGGACATTGTTTGAATTACCAACTCCACAAAGTGCCGTCGTGTTGTAGGCGGTTCACTGGCAAATAGGCGCGCTGATACGGATACTTGGCCGCCAGTTTTTCATCAATGTCCACGCCGTGGCCAGGTGACTCGCCGCAATACAGCATGCCCTTCTCAAAGCGCCAATCGTGCGGAAACACCGACAGCATTTCTTCGCTGTGCGCCATGTGTTCTTGAATGCCAAAGTTGGGCACCCAGGTGTCAAAGTGCAAAGCAGCGCCCATGCAAACGGGCGACATGTCGGTGGCGCCGTGGCAGCCGGTGCGCACTTGGTACAAGCTGGCCAAGTTGGCAATGACGCGCAAATGCGTGATGCCGCCCGCGTGCGTGACGGTGGTGCGGATGTAATCGATGAGTTGCTGCTCGAGCAAATCTTTGCAATCCCACACTGTGTTGAAAATCTCGCCGACCGCCAAAGGTGTGGTGGTGTGGTGGCGAATGAGCTTGAAGGCTTCTTGGTTCTCGGCGGGTGTGGGGTCTTCTAGCCAGAACAAGTGGAAGGGCTCCAGTTCTTTGCCCAAGCGGCCCGCCTCAATGGGTGTGAGGCGGTGATGGGCGTCGTGCAATAAATGCGTGTCGGGTCCTACGGCTTCGCGCACAGCTTGGAACAAGCCAGGTGTGTGACGCAAATACTTTTCGGTGCTCCAGTCGTGCTCGCCAGGCAAGGGACCGTCGGCAGGTTCGTACATGCGGCCGTTGCCACTCACGCCATAAACTTTGTTCAGGCCTGGAATGCCGCTTTGTGCGCGAATGGCCAAATAGCCCATTTCTTTGTGGCGCAAGACTTCGTCCACTGTTTCTGCGGTGTCGCGGCCCGTGGCGTGGGCATATGACATGATGCCGGTACGGCTTCTGCCCCCCAACAATTGGTAAAGCGGTTGCCCTGCAATTTTGGCTTTGATGTCCCACAGCGCCGTGTCCACGGCGGCAATGGCGGTCATCGTCACAGGGCCTCTGCGCCAGTAAGCGCCCTTGTAAAGGTACTGCCAAATGTCTTCAATTTGCTGAGGGTCACGGCCTATCAAGCAAGGGATGACGTGCTCTTCTAAGTAACTCACCACGGACAATTCGCGGCCATTGAGCGTGGCGTCGCCAATGCCTGTCAGGCCTTCGTCGGTTTCAATTTTGAGCGTGACGAAATTGCGGCCGGGGCAGCAAACAATGACGCGAGCAGCGGTGATTTTCATAAAGAGGCTATTGATGAAGGTTGCGGTTTAGGCGTCTAAGGTGATGGCAAATCTCACCGTGGCATCCACGCCTTGATGGATCACTTGATCGTGCCAATAGGCCACGCGTTCAGCCCATTGCGCGTTCTGAGGCAAGTCAGTGCCCCACAAGTCTTGCCGAGACAACAAAGCTTTTAAGCTGCCAGCTGCGTCTGCTACTTGGTTTTTACCGACGGCCAATAAGCTCTCCGCTTGCGGATCGTTCAATGTGTAGGCATTTCCTTGTTCATCCACAGCCAACGTGTAGCGCAAGAAAATAGCGGCCGCCAAAGCATGGTGTTCAAAAGACTGGCCTTGGGCCATTTGCCCCAAGACAGAGGGCGGCCAGCGTTGCGGAATTTTTTGTGAACTGTCGGTGGCAATTTGATGCACGCTGTGCTTCAAATAAGGGTTGCCAAAACGTTGGATGAGTGCGTCGCGGTAGTCGGCCCAGTCGGCGCGGCTTAAGTGCGGCGCCACTTCGTGGCTCATCAAACGATCAACAAACTCACGGATGTGGTCTGCACCAATGCAAGTGGCAATGTAGGGACGGCCCGTGATGGCGCCCATCAGGGCCATGGCCGAGTGACTGCCGTTGAGCATGCGAAGTTTCGCTTCCTCGTAGCTGTGCACTTGCGACGTAACGCGCACACCGCACTTGGTCAGCAAAGCCGCATCGGCGGGGTCGACAAACTTGTCTTCAATCACCCATTCCCAAAAAGTTTCGGTGCTGAGCGCGCAGTCGTCGATCAAGCCCAACGTGTCTTTGGCCGCAGCGGCCACTTCCTCCGTGGCGGCAGGCACGATGCGATCGACCATGCTGCAAGGGAAGGCGCAGTGCGTGTCCATCCACTGCATCAACGCCACGTCTTGCGCTGTGGCTGTTGCGTGAATCAGGGCTTGAAGTTTGTGGCCGTTGCCTTGCAGGTTGTCGCACGAGGCAATGGTGAGGCCGGGCAGTGCGGCAGCTTGGCGCAAACGCAGGCCATCTATCAGCAGCTGGGCCAAAGCAGGCGTGTAGCCTTTTTCTGTCACGGTGAGGGTGATCCAGCGGGTGCTTTTGGCTGCAATGGCGTTCAATACGTTTGGTCGTTCGGTTGTCGCCACACTGGTTTGCCAGAGTGCACCCGGCACTTGCCATTCGATGCCCGTGGCGCCGGCAATGCGCACCGCATACAAGCCATCTTGGGCGCGCAGTTTGCTGACCAAGCCAGGTTGGGTCATGCCGACGCCATGGATGCCCCAACGCGCATCGCCCTCGCGCAGCAGCTGCTCAAACACCATGGCTTGGTGCGCGCGGTGAAATGCGCCCAAGCCCAAATGCACAACCCCTGCTTCTGCCGGGCAAGGTGCATCGCTTGGCGTTTTAACGGACGCGGGAATGTGCGCAAGCGTGGCGCGAGAGAGTTGAAGTTCAGACATGTCGATTTTTCAGTTTGGCTTCGGAGGCTTGAATTTCTGACCATGTGGCGTCGTCGATCCAAATGCCGTTTTGCGTGCGGTCAGCGCGTGCTGTGCGCTCGGGTTCACCGGCCAACATCACACCTTCGGTGCCTGGTGCATCGGGGCTTTGACGCAACCAATCTTCAAAGGCCAAAGCTTCTTTTTCAAAACTGTCTTGCGTGCCTAGGCGCACAGGATCGATGATCATGGTGAGCATGCCATTGAGCACGGCGCGTTTGTCATCGGCTTCGCGGTGCCAAGTGCCACCCCCTGTGAGCGCACCGCCTAACAATTCACAGGCCATGGCCATGCCAAAGCCTTTGTGGTCGCCAAAAGTCATGAGCGCGCCAAACAAACCATTCGATTGCGGCACCACCACCACACCGGGGTTGTTGGTGGGATGGCCTTTTTCATCGATCAAATAACCGTCGGGCACTTGTTCGCCTTTGTTGTGCGCCACGCGCATTTTGCCTTGGGCCACACGGCTGGTGGCAAAGTCGAGCACGAAGGGTTTTCGCTTGCCCATCGGTACGCCAATGCAGCAAGGGTTGGTGCCAAAGCGACCATCACCTCCGCCAAAGGGTGCCACCACAGGGCGAGACAAGACATTGACAAAATGCACGGATACCAAGCCTTGCGCCACCGCCATTTCGGCAAAGTGACCAATGCGGCCCAAGTGATGCGAGCGACTGAGTGCCACTGTGCACACACCATATTGTTTGGCGCGCTCGATGCCCATCTGCATGGCTTGCACACCTGTGATTTGGCCGTAACCACGCTGGCCATCCAAGTTCAGCAAGGGGCCGGTGTCGAGTACCACTTTGACGCCGGTGTTGGGGTTCAGGCCACCTTCCAAAACGGCATCGACATAGCGCGGCACCATGCCCACACCATGCGAGTCATGGCCACTTAAATTGGCCATGACCAAATTGGCGGCCACTTGCTCGGCTTCTGCCGCCTCGCTGCCGGCCATTTGAATGATGCCGGCAATTTGTTGTTGCAGTTGTGCGGCGGGAATGCATTGACTCATAAAAACTTTCTATCCGTGAGGCGCCACACACATGGCATGGCAACAGAAGTGGCTTACATCACTGCGCCAACTTGCCAAGGCACAAATTCGTTTTGGCCATAGCCATGCCGTTCGCTCTTGGTGGGTTCGCCTGAAGCCGCCTTCAAAATCATTTCGAAAATGCGTTGACCCATGTCGGCAATGCTGACACCGCCGTCCACAATTTCACCGCAGTTGAGGTCCATGTCCTCTTCTTGTTTCTTCCACAAAGCGGAGTTGGTAGAAAACTTCAAACTGGGTGAGGGCGCACAACCGTATGCGCTGCCACGACCGGTGGTGAAGCAAATGAGGTTGGCGCCGCCGGCTACTTGGCCAGTGGCACTGACAGGGTCGTAGCCGGGCGTGTCCATGTAGACAAAACCATGCGTGTTGACGGGTTCTGCATATTCATAAACCGCCTGCAGGTTGCTGGTGCCGCCTTTGGCCACCGCGCCCAGCGATTTTTCTAAGATGGTGGTGAGACCGCCTGCTTTGTTGCCAGGCGAGGGGTTGTTGTTCATTTCGCCGCCGTTGATCTCGGTGTATTTTTCCCACCAGTGAATGCGGTCAATCAGTTTTTGGGCCACTTCTGGCTTGACAGCCCGGCGCGTGAGCAAGTGTTCAGCACCATAAATTTCGGGTGTTTCACTGAGGATGGCCGTACCGCCGTGTTGTACCAACAAGTCGACTGCAGCACCCAGTGCTGGGTTGGCGCTGATGCCCGAGTAACCATCGGAGCCGCCGCATTGCAGGCCCACAGTAATGTGTTCTGCGCTGCAAGGCTCGCGCTTGACTTGATTGGCGCGGGGCAGCATTTCTTCGATGAGGGCGATGCCTTTTTCAACCGTCAGGCGTGTGCCGCCGGTGTCTTGAATGTTGAACACCTTGAGGGTGTCGCCTTCTCGCAAGCTGCTGTGGGCCAACCACGTGTTGAGTTGATTGGTTTCGCAGCCCAAGCCCACGACCACCACGCCCCAGAAGTTGGCGTGTGTGGCGTAGCCTGCCAAGGTGCGCTCCAGCAGTTTCATGCCCAAGCCTTCGGTGTCCATGCCGCAGCCTGTGCCGTGTGTGAGGGCCACCACGCCATCGACGTTGGGAAAGTTAGCAAGCGCTGCAGGGTTGTTGCGTTTTGAAAAATGATCGGCAATGGCGCGCGCAGCCGTGGCGGAGCAATTGACGCTAGACAGCACACCAATGTAGTTGCGCGTGGCCACGCGGCCATCGCTGCGCTTGATGCCCATGAAGGTGGCTTGCTTGCTGGGTGCTTCAGGTTTGACGTCTTGGCCGATGGCGTAGTCACGCTCAAAGTTGCCTTTTTCAGGGCCCATGTTGAGGTTGTGCGTGTGCACGTGCTCGCCGGGTTGAATGGCGGCACTGGCGAAGCCAATGATTTGGTTGTAACGGCGAACGGGCTGGCCTGCTTGTATTGCGCGCGTCGCTATTTTGTGACCGGGCGGTACCAAGCCGCGCACGGCCACGCCATCGACGCTGCTGCCACTCATCAGTTGCGAACGCGCAATGACCACGTCATCGGCGGGATGGAGTCGAATGAAAAGGCTCATGGTGTGTTCTCAATAAAACTGCTTAGGCAACCACAGGACCAAGCTGGGAAAATACGTGATGACGACCAGGCTGCCCAACAAGGGGAAGAGCCAAGGCAAGATGGCTGCAGTGGTTCTTTCTACGCTGAGTTTGGCCACACGCGCCAGCACAAACAAGACCATGCCCATGGGGGGGTGCAGCAAGCCAATCATGAGGTTGAGCACCATGACCAAGCCAAAGTGAACCAAGTCAATGCCCAACTTTTGACAGATGGGAACCAAGATGGGAACCAAGATGGTGATGGCCGCCGTGGGCTCCAAGAAGCAACCTACAAACAACATCAGCAAGTTGACCAGCAGCAAAAACTTCCAGGGCTCTTGCGTGAAACCCAACACCCAATCGCTGATGGCGGCCGTCACCCCCGTGGCTGTGAGCATCCAACCAAAAATACTGGCAGCCGCCACAATGAACATGACAGTGGCCGTGGTTTCAACGGTGTCTAAGCAAATCTTCACAAACATTTTGAAGTGAAGGGTGCGATACCAGAAGAAGCCCAACACAATGGCCCAAACGCAGGCTGCAATGGCGCCTTCCGTGGGTGTGAATACACCGGTGGTCATGCCGCCAATGAGCAACACAGGCGTCATGATGGGGAGCACGGCTTGAAAGTTGAATAACTTGTCTGCGGCAAACAAAACGATCAGGGCCCCAAACACAGTCAATTGCGCAGGTGTTTCAAGTTGGGTCACACAGTACCAAATGCACACCGGCCAAGCAATGACAACAGCCGTCTCTGCCAATGCCTTGAAAACGCGTGGCCAATTGAAGGGCACGTCAGAGCCCCAATTGTTTTTGTGTGCAAAGTAAGCCACGGTGATCATCATGAGGAGCCCCATCATGACGCCTGGCAAGATGCCTGCTAAAAACAGTGAGCCTACTGACACGTTGGCCATCATGCCGTAAATGACAAAGGGCAAGCTGGGGGGAATGATGGGGCCCAATGTGGCCGATGCCGCTGTCACGCCCACCGCAAATTCGGTGCTGTAACCATGGTCTTTCATGGCCTTGATTTCGATGGTGCCAAGGCCGGCCGCGTCGGCAATGGCGGTACCGCTCATGCCAGCAAACACCACAGAGCCCACCACATTGACGTGGCCCAAGCCACCTTTCATCCAACCCACCAAAGCCAAGGCGTAGTTGTAAATGCGGTTGGTAATGCCGGCGTTGTTCATCAAGTTGCCGGCCAAAATAAAGAAGGGCACGGCCAACAACGGAAAACTGTCAATGCCCGACACCATGCGGTGAATCACCACAAAGGGGGGCGAGCTTTGTGTCCAGAACAAATAAATGAGAGAGGCGCCTGCCATGGCAATGGCCACGGGAATGCCACCACTCATGAGCAACAAGAACAAAATTTTTAACATCGAATTTCTTTCAGATCTTGAAGTGGGGGCTTAACGGTCGGTCATTTCGGACTCGGGGCGCTGCAAGACGGTGTAGCCGCGCTGCCAATGGATTTTCATGACCCAAATGGCCCGAAGGCACATGGCCGCAAAGCCAGCCATGACCACGCCATAAACCAAGTTCATGGGCAAGTCGACAATGGTCATTTTGTAGTTGCCTAGTTTCTCCATCATTTGATACGTGAGAAATGTGGCGGCACCAAAGAAGCCTACGCGCATGATGTCGACCAAGGTGTTCATGAACTTGGACAGCCACTGCGGCATGAATTTGTAAAAGAAATCGACTTGGATGTGGTTGTTTTTGGCCACGCCAATGGTGGCGCCTGTAAAGACAACGGCAATCAAAAGGTAGCGGGCAATCTCTTCTGTCCATGAGGCCGAGTTGTTGAGAACGTAGCGCGTGAAGAACTGGAAGAAAACGGTGGCCCCCAATATCCAGAAAAAGCCCAAGGCCACCCAAGCTTCTAGGGGGGTGCCCGACAAATCAACTTCTTCATCGGTGGCGTGAAATTGGCCATCGTCGCCCATGACTTTGGGCATGGCGTCGAGGTCGGGGTGATTGCTCATGGTGAACTCCTGGTCAAACAAAACACAGGTTGAGCAACGTGCTCAACCTGTGGGGGGCGCGTGGTTCGCACCCTGCATCAAGCGCTGATGCGATTACTTAGCGGCTTGAATCTTGTCGAAATCGGCTTTGGTGAAGCCCATGGATTCAAGTGGTTTGTTTTTCAAGACAGCATCCTGGAAAGATTTGCGATCGACCTGCACAATTTGCAGACCTTTTTTCTTGAACTCGCCAACCAATTCAGCTTCGCGTGCCTTGATCTTGGCGGTGGCCCGCACGGCGGCTTCTTGTGTCACGTCTGTGAATACTTTCTTTTCCGCGTCTGACAGTTTGTTCCAAACGTGCGGCGCAATTTGTGTGGTCAAGCCGTCCACAATGTGACCGGTCATCATGATGGCCTTTTGTACTTCGTAGAACTTCTTGGCCTCAATGGTGGTCAAAGGATTTTCTTGTGCTTCGACCGTGCCGTTTTGCAAGGCCAAATAGACTTCGGCAAAAGCAATGGGCGTGGGGTTGGCGCCGCAAGCCTCGGGTGTTGCGCGGTAGGCAGGAACATCGGGCACGCGAATTTTGATGCCCTTCATGCCAGCGCAATTGGTGAAGGCTTTTTGAGCGGTGGTGTGACGTGCACCGTAGTAGGTGTAGGCCGTCACTTGAATGCCGGTTTTGGCGCGGAACTCATTCACCATTTCAGCAAAGACAGGGCTCTTGGAGTAAGCAATGAGGTGGTCGCCATCACGGAAGATGAAGGGGTAGTAGGCAATGCCAAAACGGGGGTAAGCGCGCGCGGCAAATGAGGGCCCGCTGATGATCATGTCAACGGTGCCCAAGGTGAGGCCTTGGTTGATGTCGGTTTCTTTGCCCAGCGTAGAGGCTGGGAACACTTGAACTTCGTATTTGCCGTTGGTGCGTTTTTTGATTTCTTCACCCGCCCAAACAGACTCGGTGTGATAAGGCTCAGACGTTTCGTAAGCGTGGGCCCACTTGAGTTTGGTTTGCGCTTGAACAGCGGTGCTGCCCAATGCGCCCACCAAGCCCAGCGCCATTAAACTGGCGCTGGCGAGGGCTTTCAGGGTGTTTCTTTTGGTCATGGGGTTGTCTCCTTGTGGTTGAATTGAATTTTTGAAATGCTGGCGAAAATTTAAGTGCGAGAGGGGGCGCTTCGCCAGCTAGCGCTGAATCGTTTGTGGGCTTGGTTCAAATGTTTTTGCATGGTTTTGCGCGCACGTTGTGGGGCGTGGCTGGCGATGGCATCCAAAACTTCTTGGTGCTCGGCAATGGCGGCGGCCCATGAGACCGGCGATTCAAAGTAATCGCCCAAACGTTCAAACAAGGGGCCATTTCTGGCTTCCAAATAAAGCGCGAGGGTGTCTTGCATCACGCTGTTGGCGCAGGCGTTGGCAATGGCCATGTGAAATGCAATGTCGCTGTCGCGAGGAATGCGGCCAGCGTTGGCATCCTTTTGCATGCCCTTGATGGCGGCCGTCATGGCTTTGATGTCTTGCGCGCTTGCAAACTCAGCGGCCAGTGCTGCCATTTCTGCTTCTATCAAAGAGCGCGCGCGCATGACTTCGAGAGGGCCCCACTGGGCGGGTGTGTTGAGGGCGCTGTGTGGTGTGGATTTTTTCTTGCCCAGCGATTTGACGTAAATGCCAGACCCCGTGCGCACGTCAATCACGCCTTCTACCTCTAAAGCAATGAGTGCTTCACGGACAGAAGGGCGGCTGAAGCCGAGTTGTGTGGCCAGATCGCGTTCGGCGGGCAGACGTGAACCCACCGCAAATTCACCCGAGGAAATCAATCCTTGGATTTGCTTGGCAATTTGGCGATACAGCCTTTGGGGTTCGTTGGTTTTCACGGCTCAGGGAATACGAGGATTGGACAATTGGTCAGACCAGTTGCACAATCTTCACATGGAACCTGAGCCAGGGTCAAGCCAGTTTTGATACGCATAAACCCGAACTCGTCACAACATTTTTCAACATGTCCTCAGTCACCATCGATCGCGTTCATTTGCGGCAAGTGAACTTGCCGCCCAAGCTTGTTCGCACCGACGCGATTCAATCCTTTGTCACGCAAGAAACCGTTTTGCTCACCTTGGTGTGCAGTGATGGCGTCCAGGCCACAGGCTATGCGTACACCATTGGCACGGGTGGCAGTTCGGTCATTGCATTGTTGAAAGACCATTTGGTGCCACGCCTCATTGGCAAAAATCCAGTGCATGTGGAAGCCATTTGGAAAGATTTGTTTTTCCATACGCACGCCACAGCCGTGGGTGCCATGACCAGTTTGGCGCTGGCTTGCGTCGATACCGCTTTGTGGGATTGGCGTGCCAAAAGTCAGCAACTGCCCTTGTGGCAATTGCTCGGGGGCGCACAAACCAAGGTGCCGCTTTACACCACCGAAGGCGGGTGGCTCCACTTGTCACCCGAAGAGTTGGTGGCACAAACTCTACAGGCCAAGGCCGATGGTTTCAAAGGCGCCAAAATCAAAATTGGTCGCCCGCATGTCAGTGAAGATGTGGCGCGTTTGTCGGCAGTCCGTGATGCCGTGGGCGCAGCGTTTGACATCATGACCGATGCCAATCAGGGTTTTAACCGCGCAGAGGTTGTCCGACGGGCCAAGGCCTTTGAAGGCCTTGATCTGGCTTGGCTGGAAGAGCCGCTGCCCGCTGAAGACATTTCTGGCCACAGGCACTTGCGCGAACACACCACCATTCCTGTGGCGGTGGGCGAGTCGATGTACCACCCCATGCAATTCAGAGAATATTTAGAGCAAGGCGCATGCAGCGTGGTGCAGCCCGATGTGGCGCGCATTGGCGGCATCACGCCTTGGGTCAAAACGGCGCACTTGGCCGAAACCTTCGATGTGCCTGTGTGCCCACATTTCTTGATGGAATTGCACGTGAGTTTGTGCGCCGCAGTTCCCAACGCCACGTGGGTGGAATACATTCCACAACTAGAAGACATCACGCATTCGCGCATGAAGGTCCAAGACGGCTTTGCTTATCCACCCGACACCTCGGGTTTGGGCATCGATTGGAATTGGGAAGCCATAGCAAAGCGTCAAACAATTCATTTGGAGATCAAAGCATGAGATTGAAAAACAAAAACATTTTGGTAACTGCTGCTGGCCAAGGCATTGGTCATGCGGCCGTCTTGGCCATGGTGGCCGAAGGCGCTACGGTGTGGGCCACCGACATCAATTCTGAGTTGCTCAAGACTTACGACGGCGTGGCCAATGTGCATACCGCCGTATTGGATGTCATGAACAAAGACGACATTCAAAAACAAGTGGCCCTCATGCCCCGCATTGATGCGCTGTTCAATTGTGCCGGAGTGGTGCATGGCGGCACCATTCTGCAAGCCACCGACAAAGACTGGGACTTTGCTTTCAACTTGAATGCACGCGGACAGTTTTGGATGATTCAAGCGGTCCTGCCCAAAATGCTGGCGCAAGGCGGTGGCAGCATCGTCAACATGGCCAGTGTGTGCTCTAGCGTCAAAGGATTGCCCAATCGTTTCATTTACGGTGCCTCCAAGGCCGCTGTCATTGGCTTGACCAAAAGCGTGGCGGCCGATTTTGTGGCGCAAGGTATTCGTTGCAATGCCATTTGCCCGGGCACAGTCGACACGCCTTCACTGCAAGACCGCATCAACTCTGAAGCCGATCCCGTGCAGGCGCGCAAAAACTTTGTGGCCCGCCAACCCATGGGCCGCATTGCGCAAGCCCACGAAATTGCACCCATCGTGGTTTTTTTGATCTCCGACGAAGCGGCCTTCACCACTGGCAATGCCTACATGGTTGATGGCGGCATGACCATTTAAGCGGCGCAGGCCCATCACATTCTCAAGACACATTTTCAACACTCAAACACAAAGAAAACCATGAACCAATACGACATGAAAGGCCGCCATGCGGTCATCACCGGCGGTGCCACGGGCTTGGGCTACGCCATTGCTGAGCGTGTGCTGGCCTCGGGCGGCAGCGTCACCTTGTGGGACCGTGATGAAGCGGGCATGGCCAAAGCCGTGGCCAGCTTGAACCATCCAGGCAAGGTTCATGCTGTCAAGGTGGATGTGGCACAACACGCCTCGGTGGCTGCCGCTACCGAAGCGACATTGAAGAACGGCCCTGTCGATGCGGTGGTGAACTGTGCAGGCATTACCGGCCCCAATACGCAAGTTTGGAATTACCCCGTAGACGCATGGCAGCAGGTCATGGATGTGAACATCAATGGCGTGTTTTATTGCTGCCGCGAATGGGCGCCCCATTTAAAAGACCGTCCTGCTGGCCGTATCGTGAACATTGCCTCCGTGGCAGGCAAAGATGGCAACCCCAACGCCAGCGCTTACAGTGCCAGCAAAGCCGCTGTGATGGCCATCACCAAATCCTTGGGCAAAGAATTGGCCAATACCAATGTGCGTGTGAACTGTGTCACGCCAGCCGCTGTCAAAACAGCCATCTTCGACCAAATGACGCCCGAGCACATTCAGTTCATGCTGTCCAAAATTCCGATGGGGCGATTTGGCACCCCTGACGAAGTGGCCGCCATGGTCACTTGGCTGATGACGGAAGACTGCTCGTTCTCAACCGGTGCGATATTTGATTTGTCTGGTGGACGCTCAACGTATTGAGCGGATATCGATCACAATCACTCCCACATTTCAATTCAGTGTTTCGTCTCATTTTTACTCAAAGGAAGTTTTCATGAAACTCGTGCGTTATGGCCAACCCGGCAAAGAAAAACCAGGTCTGATTGACGCCGCAGGCAAACTGCGCGACTTAAGCGGTGTGGTGTCCGACATCGGCCCCGACCAACTGTCCGACAAAGTTTTGGCCAAATTGGCCAAACTCAAAACCGACAAATTGCCTTTGGTCAAAGGCAAGCCCCGCATGGGTTGCCCCGTGGCCAACGTGCGCAAGTTCATCGCCATTGGTTTGAACTATGCCGACCACGCCGCCGAATCCAACTTGCCCGTGCCCAAAGAACCCATCGTGTTCATGAAGGCCACATCTTGCATTCAAGGCCCTAACGACGAAGTGATGTTGCCCAAAGGCTCTGTCAAATCAGATTGGGAAGTTGAACTGGGCATCGTCATTGGCAAGCAAGCCAGTTATGTGTCACAAAAAGAGGCCCTCGACTATGTGGCCGGCTATTGCACCATCAACGATGT
Organism: Limnohabitans sp.; assembly: GCA_030158125.1. GTDB lineage: Bacteria > Pseudomonadota > Gammaproteobacteria > Burkholderiales > Burkholderiaceae_C > Limnohabitans_A. The sequence goes on from JAOATL010000024.1 coordinate 132,044, forward strand.
CAGCGAGCGCGAATACCAAATCGAGCGCGGCGGTACTTGGGACAAGGGCAAGGGTTGCGACACTTTCGGCCCCATCGGCCCCTGGATGGTGACCAAGGACGAAGTGCCCAATGTGCAAAATCTCAAAATGTTCTTGGACGTGAACGGTCAGCGCATGCAAACGGGCACCACCAAAACCATGATCTTTGGCGTGACCAAATTGGTCAGTTACGTCAGCCAGTTCATGACCTTGGAGCCAGGTGACATCATCACCACGGGCACACCACCAGGCGTGGGCATGGGCATGAAGAAAGACGGCAAGCCAGCGCCGGTGTACCTCAAAAAGGGCGACGTCATGCACCTGGGCATTGAGGGTCTGGGCGAGCAAACGCAAAAGGTTGTGGCGTTCAAGCGCAAAGCCTAATGCGGCGCGGGCATGGCCCGCGTTGATGAACTTGAAGGCGGATCGGGAATAACCCTGATTCGCCTTTTCTTTTTGCTGGGATTGGCATTTTCATGCAAAATAGAACGAGCGTTCTATTTTTACAATTTCACGGCATGACAGTACGACACATCACTTCTGGCTCTTCCGCAGGCGCGGCCGTCAGCGCTTTTCTCGCGACGGACGACGGCAGTGGCCGCACCTTGATGAAAGGCCGCCAAACCAAGGCTGCCATCGTCGATGCAGCTTTGGGTTTGGCCTCGCAAATTGGTTTGGAAGGTTTGTCCATTGGTGCCTTGGCCGAGGTCACGGGCATGAGCAAATCGGGGGTGTTCGCCCATTTTGGCTCGCGCGAAGAATTGCAAATTTCTGTGATCCGTGAGTACCATGATCGTTTTGAAAGTGAAGTTTTCTATCCTGCTTTGAGTTGCAGCCGTGGCCTGCCGCGTTTGCAATCGTTGTTCGACAATTGGATGCAACGCACCTCCACCGAAATTGATTCAGGCTGCATCTACATCAGTGGTGCCGTAGAGTTTGATGACCGACCCGGCCCCGTACGCGACGCATTGGCCTCATCGGTCAACACCTGGCAAAACGCTTTGCAGCGTGCGGTAGCGCAAGCGCAAGCCGCCCAACACATCTGTTCAAAAGCCGACCCTTTGCAGGTGGCGTTTGAAATTCACGGACTCATTTTGGCGCTGCACTACGAGGCGCGCTTTTTGCGCAACCCGGGTGCCGCAGACAGAGCACGCCAAGGGTTCGCGGCCATCTTGTCGCGCTACCAAGCTTGACGGGCTTTGCGCATCCGCTCGCATTCATCTCATTTTTCTGAAAGTTCAACATGCCCAGCTATACCCCACCCCTGCGCGATCTTCAATTTGTGTTGCACGAGTTGCTTGATCTGGAAAACGAACTCAAAGCCATGCCCAAGCATGCCGACACCGACGCCGACACCATCAATGCCGTGTTGGAAGAGGGGGGCAAGTTTGCCGCGGAAGTGGTCTTTCCATTGAATGTGTCCGGCGACGAAGAAGGTTGCACACTCAACCGTGATACCCATCAGGTCACTGCGCCTGCAGGTTTCAAAGAGGCTTACGCCAAGTACGTTGAAGGCGGTTGGGCCGCCCTCAGCGCCGAAGAGGAATACGGTGGCCAATCTTTGCCCTTGGTGGTCAACCAGTGTTTCTTTGAAATGCTCAACTCGGCCAACCAAGCCTGGACCATGTACCCAGGCTTGTCACATGGCGCGCATGCTTGCTTGTCGGCCCATGGCTCGCCTGCACAAAAGAGCACGTACTTGCCCAAGCTCACCAGCGGTGAGTGGACCGGCACCATGTGCCTGACAGAACCTCATTGCGGTACCGACTTGGGCATGCTGCGCACCAAAGCCGAACCGCAAGCCGATGGCACGTACCGCTTAACGGGGCAGAAGATTTTCATCAGCGCTGGCGAGCACGATTTGGCTGGCAACATTGTTCACTTGGTACTGGCTCGTTTGCCCGATGCGCCAGTGGGCAGCAAAGGCATCAGTTTGTTTGTGGTGCCCAAGTTCAATGTGAAGGCCGATGGCTCGATGGGCGAACGCAACGGCATTTACTGCGGCGGCTTGGAACACAAGATGGGCATCCATGGCAATGCCACTTGCCAGATGGTGCTAGATGGCGCCGTGGGCGACATGGTGGGCCAGCCCAACAAAGGTTTGGCGGCCATGTTTGTGATGATGAACGGTGCGCGTTTGGGCGTGGGCAACCAATCGTTGGGCTTGACCGAAGTGGCCTATCAAAACGCCTTGGCCTATGCCAAAGACCGTTTGCAAATGCGCAGCTTGTCTGGCGTGAAAGCGCCTGCCAAGCCTGCCGATCCCATCTTGGTTCACCCCGATGTGCGCCGCATGCTGCTGACCGCGAAGGCCTATGCCGAAGGGGGCCGTGCGCTGGCTTGCTACGGTGCATTGCTGTTAGACAAAGAGTTGAATCACCCTGACGAAAAAGTACGTGCCGACTCTGCCGAAATTTTGGCGCTGTTGACCCCTATCGTGAAGGCCTTCTTGACCGACAACGGTTACCAAGCCACCACCATGTGCCAGCAAGTGTTTGGTGGCCACGGCTACATCAAAGAGTGGGGCATGGAGCAGTACGTGCGAGACGCGCGCATCAACATGATTTATGAAGGCACCAATGGCATTCAAGCGCTGGACTTGTTGGGCCGCAAAGTCTTGGGCAATCAGGGGGCCAGCTTGCAAAAATTTGGCAAGTTGGTGGGCAAACTGGTCGCCCAAGAAATGGGCAACGAAGCCATGGCCGAATTCATCAAGCCGCTGGCAGACCTAGGCCAGAAGATGACCCAGTTCACCACCGAAATTGGCATGAAGGCCATGGGCAATGCCGACGAAGTGGGTGCTGCGTCAGTGGATTATTTGCGCGTAGCAGGTCATCTGGTGTTTGCTTATTTCTGGGCCCGCATGGCGCAAGTGGCCCTGGCCAAAATTGCAGCGGCCGAAGAAGAAGCGCAACGCCCTGATCCTTTCTACAAAGCCAAACTGCAAACGGCACGTTTTTACTTCGCCCGTTTGTTGCCAGAAACACTAAGCCTCATGAACACCGCGCGCTCTGGCGCCGATGTGCTCATGGACACCGATTTGGCCTTGGCTTGAAAAATTTGAACTGTCTTACAAATACGAAGGAGACATCCATGTCCATCTCATTGAACTTAACCCGCATGTTGAAGACTGGCTTGATGCTGGCTGTTTCGGCATTGGCTGCAAGTGCCATGGCCAACTCGCCTGTGGGGCAGTGGCACACCATCGACGACAAAACAGGTGAGCTCAAAAGCATGGTGGTCATTGTGGAACAACAAGGCGTGATGAAGGGCCGTGTCGAGAAAGTATTGCGCAAAGACGCAGATCAAAATGCCAAGTGCGACAAGTGCAGCGACGACCGCAAGAACCAAGCGGTGGTGGGACTTGAAATTATTCGGGGCGTCAAAAAAGCCGGCGGCAAGAATGTTTGGGAAGACGGTGAAATTTTGGACCCTGAAAATGGCAAAACTTATGGCCTTCGTCTCACGCCCATTGAGAATGGTGCGAAATTGGAAGTCCGAGGTTCTATCGGTCCTTTCGGTCGCACACAAACTTGGGTACGTGTACCTGGTACCAACTGAAATCCATTGAACTGATAGAAAGACACAACAGCATGTCAGACATCTTGACCCACATCGATGCCGGGGTGATGACCCTCACCTTCAACCGCCTCGACAAAAAGAACTCCATCACGGGCGACATGTACGCTGCCATGGCACATGCCGTTGATCAGGCTCAGGCCGATCCCGCCATTCGCGTCTTGGTCATCCAAGGGCACGAGTCCATTTTCAGTGCCGGCAATGACATTGGCGATTTTTTAAACAAGCCACCTTCAACAGTGGACTCGCCTGTGTTCCATTTCATGCGCGCCCTCAGCACGTTTGAAAAACCCGCCATTGCGGCGGTGGCGGGTCCTGCGGTGGGCATTGGCACCACCTTGCTGTTCCATTGCGACCTGGTGTACGCGGGCGACAACGCTGCGTTCTCCATGCCTTTTGTCAATTTAGGTTTGTGCCCAGAGTTTGCCTCTAGCGTGTTGGCGCCTCAAATGTTTGGTTACCACCGCGCTGCCGAAGCCTTGTTGCTGGGTGAGGCGTTTTTTGCCGAAGCCGCGTTGGAAATTGGCCTGGTCAACCGCGTGGTGCCACCCACTGAGGTGAATGGCTATGCACAAGCCCAAGCCAAAAAGCTGGCGGCCAAGCCTTTGTCTGCTTTGGTGGAAACCAAGCGCTTGATGAAGAGTGGCCAGTCCAAAGCCTTGATTGAGCGCATGGGCGAAGAGGGGCAAAGTTTCCGTCGCATGCTGACCGAGCCTGCTGCGCGCGAAGCCTTCGGTGCGTTCATGGAAAAACGCAAACCCGACTTCTCTAAAATCTAAATTGACGTTTCAATTTAGAACCCACCATGACTTCTTCCCGCGCAGACACTCCCCTTGATGTTGCTTTTGAGCCTGAGTTCATCGAAGGTCTGCGCGAAATTTATGAGGAGAAAATTCTCTTCAATCAATGGATGGGTTTGAAGATTTCAAGCATTGAAGCCACTGGCATCGTGGCGCACCTCACCATGAAACCCGAACTGGTGGGACACTTTGCGTATCACCGAATTCACGGTGGCGTGATCAGTGCCGTGTTGGACGCCATGGGCAGCTTGGCTGTATTGGCAGCCCTCGGTGCCAAACACATGGACGAAGTGCCTGCCAAACGGCTTGAGCGGTTTGCCCGTCACAGCACCATTGATTTGCGCATCGACTTTTTACGCCCTGGCATTGGGGACGCATTTGTCATCCATGCAGAGGCCGTTCGCGTGGGTGCCCGGGTGGGCAATGCCCGCATGGAGTTTCGGGCGGCCGACGGTAAGTTGCTCTCAACGGGCACCGCGGCCTATCTCACCTCTTAAGCAATTGCAGAGGCATCAGTACGGTATGGTCGCTCCTTCAAAGCGCCTAAGCCTTAGCTGACAGGTACAGGTGTTGGTTTGCCATCTGCATCGATGGCCACATAGGTTAAGCGCGCTTCTGTCACCTTGATGAACTCACCCTGGTTGGAAAAGCGCTCTGCAAACACCTCCACTTGCACTGTGATGGACGTTCGGCCCACACGCGTGATGCGTGAAAAAAACGAAAGCAAATCGCCCACTTTCACGGGTTGTTTGAAAATGAACTCATTGACCGCCACAGTGGCCATGCGGCCTCGCACCAGCCTTGCGGGCAGCACGGCACCGGCCAAGTCAACCTGCGCCATGACCCAGCCGCCAAAGATGTCGCCGTTGGCGTTGCAGTCAGCCGGCATGGGAATGACCTTGAGCACCAGCTCTTGGTCGGTGGGTAAAGCTACTTTTTCTGGAGGGTTCATGGCGAGGCCTTCGGGGGTTTCATCAAGACAGGGGCACAATGTTGGCTTGATTTTGATTCAGATTGTGACCCATGCGCCATCACGGTGATAGTTCTTCCGCCAAATCGGCCCCCGTCAACCCCACGGCGTCAAGCGCGCAGACGCCTGCGCAAGACAATGACGGCCGCACCCTCACGCGATTGCTGCCATATTTACTCACCTACAAATGGCGGGTGGCCGCCGCGCTGTTGTTCATGGTGGGCGCCAAGCTGGCCAACGTCAGCGTGCCCATTTTGCTGAAAAACTTGGTCGATGCCATGAGCTTTAAGCCCCATGACCCTGCGCAAGTGTTGGTGGTGCCGGCCGCGTTGCTGCTGGGGTATGGCGCGCTGCGCCTCATGACCTCAGCCTTTACCGAGTTGCGCGAGTTGGTGTTTGCCAAAGCCACGCAGGGCGCTGCGCGCAGCATCGCCTTGGAAACCTTTCAGCACTTGCATGCCCTGAGCTTGCGCTTTCATTTGGCACGCCAAACGGGTGGCATGACGCGCGACATTGAGCGCGGTGTGCGCGGCATCGAGTCGCTCATTTCGTATTCTTTGTACAGCATCGTGCCCACCCTCATTGAGGTGGCCTTGGTCTTGACCATCTTGGCGGTGAAGTTTGATGCTTGGTTTGCATGGATCACACTGGCAGCGCTTGGCTTTTACATTTTCTTCACCGTGAAAGTCACCGAATGGCGCACGCACTTCAGAAAGCAAGCCAACGAGTTTGATTCGGCCGCACACACCAAGGCCATTGACTCCTTGCTCAATTACGAAACGGTCAAGTACTTTGGCAACGAAGCGTATGAGGCCAGTCGCTACGACGAAAGCTTGGAGCGTTTGCGCAAAGCGCGCTTGAAGGCACAAACCTCCTTGTCGCTGCTCAATACGGGGCAGCAATTGATCATTGCGGCGGCACTGGTGGGCATGTTGTGGCGCGCCACGCAAGGCGTGGTGGACGGCCGCATGACCTTGGGTGACTTGGTCATGATCAATGCCTTCATGATTCAGCTCTACATTCCTTTGAATTTTTTGGGCGTGTTGTACCGAGAGATCAAACAAAGCCTGACCGACCTTGACAAGATGTTTGCATTGATGGACCGCGAGCGTGAAGTGGCCGATGTACTCAATGCGCCAGAGTTGAATTGCCAAGCGGGCGCCCATTTGACATTTGAAAATGTGTCCTTTGCCTACGAGTCCGACAGACCTATTTTGCACAACATCAGCTTTGATATTCCTGCGGGTAAAACAGTGGCTGTGGTGGGGCCTTCGGGCTCTGGCAAGTCCACGTTGGCGCGTTTGATGTTCCGTTTTTACGACGTGCAACAAGGACGCATCCGCATCAATGGCCAAGACATTCGCCAAGTGACTCAGCACAGCGTGCGCAAGTCTTTGGGCATCGTGCCGCAAGACACCGTGCTGTTCAACGACACGGTAGCCTACAACATTGGTTACGGCCGAACCGGCGCCACGCAAGCAGAAATTGAAACAGCGGCCAAAGCAGCCCGCATCCACGATTTCATCGTCTCCACGCCCAAAGGCTACGCCACCTCGGTGGGCGAGCGCGGCCTGAAGTTGTCCGGCGGCGAAAAACAACGCGTGGCCATTGCCCGTACCCTGCTCAAAAACCCACCCATCTTGGTGTTTGACGAGGCCACCTCGGCGCTTGACTCGGCCAACGAACGCGCCATTCAAGCCGAACTGGCCAGCGCAGCCCAGAACAAAACCACCTTGGTCATTGCCCACCGCCTGTCCACCGTGGTGGATGCGCACGAAATTTTGGTGATAGAAGCCGGTCACATCATCGAGCGCGGCAACCATGCGCAATTGCTGCAATTGGGCGGGCGCTACGCGCAAATGTGGTCCTTGCAACAGAACTCTGAGGCGGATGCAGGATAATGTTGGCATGGAAACCAAGTGGCTTGAAGACTTTGTGAGCTTGGCTGAAACGCGCAGTTTCAGCCGATCCGCGCAGCTTCGCCACGTGACGCAGCCAGCGTTTTCTAGGCGCATTCAGTCCTTGGAAGCGTGGGCCGGTGTGGCCTTGATCGATCGCAGTTCTTACCCCACCCACCTCACGCCCGCTGGCGAAACTTTGTACGCCCAAGCTTTGGAACTTTTACAGTCCTTGCACAACACCCGCGACATGTTGCGGTCTCAAGGCTTGGCAGAGCAAGACATGATGGCCTTGCTCGAACCCTCATTGCAAAAATCTTGATTGGCAATTCACCATGACATCCACACTGACGCTGACCCGCCCCGATGATTGGCACTTGCACGTGCGCGATGGCGCTGCACTGCAAACCGTGGTGCCGCACACCGCCGCACAATTTGGCCGCGCCATCATCATGCCCAACTTGAAGCCACCGGTGACCACCGCCGAGCTGGCCTTGGCCTACAAGGCGCGCATCATGGCGGCAGTGCCCCAGGGGGTGGCCTTTGAGCCCCTCATGACCCTGTACCTCACGGACAATTTGCCTCCCGCAGAAATTGTCAAAGCCAAAGCGGCCGGTGTGGTCGCATGCAAACTGTATCCAGCAGGCGCCACCACCAACAGCGATGCCGGCGTGACCGATTTGAAAAAGATTTACCCCACACTCGAAGCCATGCAAAAAGTGGGCATGCTGTTGTTGGTGCACGGCGAAGTGACCAGCAGCGAGATCGATTTGTTTGACCGCGAAGCCGCCTTCATTGACACGCAGCTCATTCCGTTGCGTCGCGATTTTCCCGAACTCAAAATTGTGTTCGAACACATCACAACCAAAGACGCCGCCGACTATGTGATGGGCGCCGATCGCTTTGTGGGTGCTACGCTCACGGCGCATCACCTGCTGTACAACCGCAACGCCATTTTCACGGGCGGCATTCGTCCGCACTATTACTGCCTGCCCGTGCTCAAACGCGAAACACACCGTGTGGCTTTGCTCAACGCCGCAACATCTGGCAACACACGCTTCTTCTTGGGCACCGACAGTGCGCCGCATCCTGCGCATTTGAAAGAACACGCATCAGGTTGCGCGGGTTGCTACACCGCGCACGCGGCCATTGAGATGTACGCCGAAGCCTTTGACTCGGTGGGCAAGCTGGACCAACTCGAAGCCTTTGCCAGTTTCAATGGCGCTGATTTTTACGGCCTGCCGCGCAACACTGGCACGATCAGCTTGAAGCGTGAATCGTGGACGCCGCCCGAGAGTTTTCAATTTGGTGAAGCCGAGTTGAAGCCCTTGCGTTCAGGTGAAGCCTTGCCATGGCGTGTGGCCTAAGCCGCATTGATTGGTCAGCGCCTTGGCTTCAGCCTTGGCGCGATGCAGGGACGCGCATTGCCCAGCAAGTGGCACAGGGGACGTCGGTGGCCACTGCTTGCAATACGGCTCTGGCCCTCCTGCGGCAAGGCACGTCATCTGAATCTGCGCAGTGTCATGTGGCGTTTGTGCCGCAGGCGGATTTGCCAGAGGGCATGGCCTATGAGCAATTCATTTTTGAAGCGCGCAAAGTGCCGACACGCGATGGTCTGCACGACTTCTTCAATGCCCTGTGCTGGTTGCATTTTCCATTGGCCAAAAAGCAGCTGAACCAAGTTCAGGCTGAAAGCATTCAAGCGCAAGGTGTCGGCGCAGTGCGAGGCCCTGTGCGCGATGCTGTCACCGTGTTTGATGAAAACGCTTGCTTGTTGCAAGTGCCCGATGTTATTTGGGATGCCTTAGAACGGCGCGATTGGCGGGCTGCCTTTGTGACGCATCGCGCATTGTGGCATGCGGCAAACATGCAAATTTTTGGGCATGCGGCATTGGAAAAACTGGTCAACCCTTACAAAGCCATCACAGTTCACATGTGGCGAGTGCCCCTGAATGTGCCGCTGACAGCGTGGGATGCTTGGCTGGCGGCCGATTTGCAGGCAGACAAACTGGCCCAAAAACCCTTTTTGCCAACGCCCGTATTGGGCATTCCCAGCTGGTGGTCAGACAATGCCTCACCAGACTTTTACCAAGACACCCAAGTCTTTCGGTTGCCAAGGGCTACCTAAAAGCCGTTCCTTTTTGAGGAATTAAGACGCCCCACTTGATTTTGTTGGGCTGACCCCTAACATTCGAACTGTGCGCTTGGCCTTCGCTGGGCGGTGGAACTTCATTCCTCATGAAACGTATTCTTTTATTTGTGTTGACCAACTTGGCCGTGGTGCTGGTGTTGGGTGTGGTGGCCAGTTTGTTGGGCGTGAACCGATTTCTCACGGCCAATGGTTTGAACTTGGGCGCGCTGCTGGGTTATGCCCTGATCATGGGTTTTGGCGGCGCCATCATCTCCTTGCTGATCAGCAAGCCTGTGGCCAAATGGAGCTCTGGCGTGCAAGTGATTGCGCAGCCCAGCAACGCCGACGAAAAATGGCTGGTCGATACGGTTCAAAAGTTGGCCGACAAGTCGGGCATTGGCATGCCGGAAGTCGGTATCTTTGAAGGTGACCCCAATGCCTTTGCCACAGGTGCGTTTAAAAACTCCGCGTTGGTGGCCGTGTCAACAGGCTTGTTGCAAAACATGACGCACGAAGAAATTGAGGCTGTGTTGGCACACGAAGTGGCGCACATTGCCAATGGCGACATGGTCACCATGACCCTCATTCAAGGCGTCATGAACACCTTTGTGGTGTTCTTGTCGCGTGTGGTGGGCTATGCCGTTGACAGCTTCTTGCGCAAGAACGATGAGGAAAACACCGGCCCTGGCATGGGCTACTGGATCACCACCATCGTCTTAGACATTGTCTTGGGCTTTGCTGCTGCCATTGTGGTGGCTTGGTTCAGCCGTCAACGTGAATTCCGCGCCGATGCAGGTGCCGCGCAATTGATGGGCCGCAAGCAACCCATGATGAACGCCTTGGCGCGTTTGGGCGGCTTGCACACAGCCGAATTGCCTAAGAGCGTGGCGGCCATGGGCATTGCCGGCGGCATTGGTCAGTTGTTCTCAACGCATCCGCCCATTGAAGAGCGCATTGCTGCTTTGCAAAACAGCTGATGGGCCGATTCACTGGCGACAAAACGGGCCTCATGGGCCCGTTTTTTGTTGAGGCGTAACCCATGAGACTGATGCATGGTCTTGGGTTCGATATAGTGCCTAAGTGACCCGACTTCATCCAAGCCCCCTTAAGCGTTTGATCACGCTCACGCGATTGCAGCATACGCGGCGTTTTGACCGCCTGCCGGCCTCTGTGCGCGGCATGGTGTGGATGGCTCTGGGGGGCCTGTCTTTTTCGGTTTTGAACACCATCGCCAGGTCGATTGCGATGCAAATGGACCCGTTTGAAGCGCAGTTTTTGCGCTACTTTTGTGGCCTGCTGATCATGTTGCCCCTGCTCTGGTACCAAGGCTTGTCAGCCTATGTGCCCAATGACATCAAGGGCCAATTCTGGCGTGGGGGTGTGCACACGCTTGGTTTGATTCTGTGGTTCATTGCGTTGCCACAAATTCCCCTGGCCGATATGACCGCCATTGGTTTTACGGGCCCCATCTTCATCATGCTGGGCGCGGCTTGGTTTTTGGGCGAGCCTATGCGCAAAGACCGTTGGATTGCGGCGAGCATAGGCTTTGCTGGCGTGCTGGTGGTGGTCTTGCCCAAACTGACGGGCACAGGTGGTTGGTACAACTTGGTCATGTTGGCCTCGTCGCCTATTTTTGCCGCTTCATTCCTCATCACCAAGCACCTCACGCGCACTGAAAAACCGGGCGTCATTGTGATGTGGCAATCGATCACGGTAACCCTGTTCAGCTTGCCATTGGCCTTGATGCATTGGCAAGCTCCCACCGCATGGCAATGGGTGGGCTTCATGGCGGCGGGTGTTTTAGGCACAGTCGGCCACTACAGCCTCACCAAGGCTTTCAGCATCGTGGACATTTCTGCCACCCAGTCGCTGCGATTTTTAGACCTGGTTTGGGCCTCGTTGCTGGGTTGGCTGGTGTTTGGCGATGTGCCCAGTCAGTGGACATGGATTGGCGCCTTCGTGATCTTGCTCTCAACGGTGTGGATTGCGCGCAGAGAAGGACGTCGGCGTGAAGTGCCTGCCGCTACAAACGCCTCCGAAACTTAAGTCGACAAGGGCGGATTGCTGATGCCGCTGGCCACATGGCCGGAAGGCACATGCTGCGCGGCCGATTCAATGTGCCCGGTTTGATCGTCAAAGAAAAAGTCGGGCTCGAACTCTTTCAAAAATTCACCTTTGGGCAAACCGCCCAAAAACATGGCCTCGTCTACTTCAATGTTCCATTCCATGAGCGTGCGAATAGCGCGTTCGTGTGCGGGGGCGCTGCGTGCCGTGACCAAAGCGGTGCGAATGCGCATGGCGGGTGTGCCCTCTTGTTGCAATCGGTGCAGCGCTGCCAGCAGTGGCTTGAACGGGCCCGCCAACAAGGGCTGCGCCGCCTTGGCGCGCTCATGGGCCTGAAAGGCTGACAAACCCTCTGCTTGGAACACGCGTTCGGCTTCGTCAGAAAATAAAACAGCATCGCCATCAAAGGCAATTCGCACTTCATGCGGGTGTTCTTCAGACGCGAGTGCGGAGTGCGGATAAACCTGGGCAGCAGGCACACCGGCATCCAGTGCCGCGCGCACATCCGACAAATGCGTCGACAAAAACAAGTTGGCATTGAGGGGTTTTAAATACCGCCATGGTGATTGGCCCCGTGTGAAACTGCCGCGTTGAATAGGCAAGCCGTAATGCTGGGCCGATCTGAACACGCGCATGCCAGACACCGGATCGTTGCGCGACAAAATGACCACTTCCACGCGCTGCGTTTGGACATCGTTGAAGGCCAGCAATTTTTTTACCAAAGAAAAAGCCACGCCGGGTTTGGCGGGTTCTTCCAAACGTTCCAGTTGCAGCTTCATGTAGGCGCGGTCATCGCCTTGTTCAAACACTTGATTCTCTTCTTCAAAGTCAAACAAGGCGCGCGACGAAATTGCCACCACCAATTGACCGTCTAAGCTGGCTGCCATGGTGTGTTCCTAAAGTGAAAAAAGCCTAACGGACCCATTGGTTCAACTCCATGATGGGCATCAGCACGGCCAACACAATGAGCATGACCACGGCACCCATGGCCACAATCAACAAGGGCTCAAGGATGGTGGCCAAGGCCATGGCGCGGCGTTGCACATCGGCCGAGAGTTGTTGCGCGGCGCGTTGCAACATGACGGGCAGTTGGCCGGTTTGCTCGCCCAAGCGCGCAAACATGGCCAACAAGCTGGGAAAACGTTTCTTTTGCCCCATGGCCATGGCCAGCGGTGCGCCCTCGCGAACCAGGACCAAGGCATCCAGCACATCTTCGCGCATGGCTTGGTTAGACAGGGTGTCGGCCGCAGACTGCATGGCTTTTAAGATGGGCACACCGGCCGATGTGAGCATGGCCAATGTGCTGGCAAATCGTGCCGTGTTGTAGCCTGTGGCCAAGCGGCCCACGATGGGCAGCTTTAAAAACGCGGCATCAAATTGAATGCGCAAGCGTGGCTGCTTTAAGGCTTGGTGAATGCCCAGCCAAGACAAGCCCATCAGCAGCAGCAGCGTCCAGCCGTGGTTGCGCACAAATCCGCTGATGGCCAGCATGGCCACGGTCAGCCCAGGCAGCTTGCGTTGGCTGCCTGTGAACACCTGCGCGACTTGAGGCACCACGGTGCTGAGTAAAAAAATCACAATCAGCAGTGCGATGGCGCTGACAATGGCAGGGTACAAAGCGGCGCTGAGCAGCTTGGCTTTGAGGGTTTGCTGATCTTGCAAATCGTCGGCCAGTTGGGTGAGGACCTGGCCCAAATTGCCGCCTTGCTCGCCTGCGCTGATGACCGCGGTGTACAACGCAGAAAACTCTCGCGGATGTTGTGACATGGCCTTGGCCAAGCCCAGGCCTGCATTGACTTCAGCGCGCAATTGCGCCACCAAATGGGCTTGCTTCTCTGATTCAGCCTCATCGCCCAAGGCCGCCAAAGCCCGCTCCAGGGGCAGACCACTGCCGACCAAGCTGGCCAATTGGCGCGTCCATACCGCCAGGGCATTCGGAGAAAAACAGGGGCGTGAACCGATGTTGTATTGCCAAATGCTTTGGGGTTTTTGAGTCGGGGCATTGGGCCCCAAGGCGTGCACTGAGAGTGGCACCAAGGACTGCGCACGCAACTGGCTGCGAGCGGCTTTGGTGCTGTCGGCCTCAATCACGCCTTTGCGCAAGGCACCGTCGTTTTGCAGGGCTTCGTAGGAGTAGGCGGGCATGGCGTGGTTGGCGGTGGGAGGTACGTTCAGTTTAGCGGTCGAAGTAAAGCAGACCTATTTGGCCATTGACCAAGCTGTGAGGCCCAGACAATTTGGCCACAGTGCCCACTTCTTTGTTGATGCCCAAGGTGCTGTACCACGCCCATTGCTTTGACAGGCTGTGCTTGTAACTCAAGCCCGAGCCCACCGAGCCGGTGCCTGTGGTCAGGCCACCGGCGCCTAGGCGGTTCACGCCCGCAGCGGTTCGCCAGTGTTCGGCCGGTGCCCAAGTCAGGCCAGAGTTGAGACTCAGTTCGCTGTGCGCAGACAAGGGCCACGCATAAGAGACGCCCAAACCCAAGGTGCTGCTGTCGCCCCGGTTGAGCAAGTCTTGCGTCCATTCCACACCAGCAGACCAGCGTTGGGTGATGCGCACATTGGCCAGCACGCGGCTGCGCAGTGTTTTGCGACCTGGCTCAAACACGTCAAAGGCCTCGCCCGTATTGAGGTTGTGGATGCGCATCGACAAGCCTAAGCTGATGTCACTTTTTTCGACCCACTGGTAACTCAGGCTGGGCTCTTTTCGAAAGCTGTTAAAGCGCAACCATTCTTGGCCATCGCCAATGCCCATGCGCCAACGGCCATAGCGCAAACCCACAACCGGCCGGAGTTTGGCGCTGTGCGTGGCCTGGTTGATGTCGTCGGCCTGGATGCGCATGCCGAGTGTGTAGTGCCATTGGGTGACGTTGTTGTTGTTGGTGGTGGTGTCGGTATCGACAGCCGCGGCCTTGGCCGGCGCCGTGTTGTCCGCTTGCGCTTGACGGATCGCGCCAAGCAAACACATGCACACTGCAAGTAACACTCGAATGTTGCGGGACATTGTCATGGCGTGCGCAGTTGCAGTTTAGATCGATTAGTCGCGCGTGACACGCAGCAATTCTTCTGCCCGAGTGATGCCCAGTTGCACCAAACGCTCGCCGTCTTCGCGCATGAGCACCATGCCCCCTGCCACCGCCGCATCACGGATGCTGGCCTCGGATTGTCTGGCATGAATTTGTGCGCGAAGCGCTTCATCGGTCACCAGCAGCTCAAAGATGCCCGTGCGACCGGCATAGCCCGTTTGGCCGCAATGTGTGCAGCCTGTGCCTTGGCACTGCGTGCAAACCTTGCGCACCAAGCGCTGTGCCAACACACCCAGCAAGGACGAGCTGAGCAAGAAAGGCTCAATGCCCATGTCGGTGAGCCGTGTGACGGCACTGCTTGCATCGTTGGTGTGAAGCGTGGCCAGCACCAAGTGGCCCGTCATGGAGGCTTGGATGGCAATTTGCGCGGTTTCAAAATCGCGAATCTCGCCGATCATGATGATGTCGGGGTCTTGCCGCAAGATAGCGCGCAAGGCCTTGGCAAATGTCAAATCAATTTTGGCGTTCACCTGCGTTTGGCCTACGCCAGCCAATTCGTATTCGATGGGATCTTCCACCGTCATGATGTTGCTGCCTGCGGCATCCAAGCTTTGCAGGGCGGCATAAAGCGTGGTGGTCTTGCCAGAGCCCGTGGGGCCAGTGACCAAAATCAAGCCATGCGGCTGTGTGACCAATTGTTGGAAACGTGCCAGCGTTCGGCCTTGCATGCCCACAGACGCCAAACTCAGACGTGTTTCCGATTTGTCGAGCAAACGCAACACAGCGCGTTCGCCATGGGCACTGGGCAAG
Organism: Limnohabitans sp.; assembly: GCA_030158125.1. Lineage (GTDB taxonomy): Bacteria > Pseudomonadota > Gammaproteobacteria > Burkholderiales > Burkholderiaceae_C > Limnohabitans_A. The sequence continues at coordinate 147,341 of JAOATL010000024.1, forward strand.
GTGGACACGCGCACATCCACAGCGCGTGAACCCAAGCGCAAACTGATGCGACCGTCTTGCGGCAAACGCTTTTCTGCAATGTCGAGCTCGGCCATGATTTTTAAACGAGAAATGAGGGCGGCGTGCAAGGCGCGGTTGGGTTGCACCACCTCACGCAAGTTGCCATCGACCCGAAAACGCACGCTAGAGTGGCGCTCGTAAGGCTCGATGTGAATGTCGCTGGCGCCATCCCGTGCGGCTTGCGTTAAGAGTGCGTTCAACATGCGAATGATGGGCGCGTCGTCGCTGGTTTCTAGCAAATCTTCTACGGCTGGCAGCGCTTGCATCATGCGCGACAAGTCGGCTTCCGATTCCACCTCGCTGACCACGGCTGCGGCACTGGACTCACCCGGTCCGTATTGCGTGGTGTACGCTTGGCTGATGCGTTGTTTGAGGTGAGCGGCATCCTCGCGCGCAACGTCCAATGCGGCCGCGTCATGCCCCCACTTGCGCATCACTTCCGAGATGGCTTGGGCCGCAGTGTCGGCGCAAAGCCACAGCGTGAGACGTGAGCCGTCGTCCTCCAACAGCAGTTGGTGACTGCGCGCAAACGCATAAGGAAGAGGGTATTTGGACGCCATCAGGGTTTGCGGGTTGCTTCTGGTAAAACGGGTGCGCCCGTGACCGGCAAGCCCGTGCTGGCTGTTGGTTGCGCCTCGATTTGTGCGCCACGCATTTGTTCGTATCGGCTCAAGGACAAACCTTCGGTGGCAGCGCCATCACGCACCACCACAGGCCTTAAGAACACCATCAGGTTGGTTTTCTTGCGGCTGCGTGATTCGGCGCGAAACAGATTGCCAAACAAAGGCACATCGCCCAAGCCTGGCACGCGTTCTTGGCTGTTGCCGTAGTCGTCTTGCAGCAACCCTCCCAAAACCACAATGGCGCCATCTTCCACCAACACACTGGATTCAATGGAGCGTTTGTTGGTGATCAGACCCGTGGCCGAGTTGATGGAGGCGGGGTCTAAGCGGCTGACCTCTTGGTAAATTTGCAATTTAACCGTGCCGTTTTCGCTGATTTGCGGCTTGACGCGCAAGGTCAGACCCACGTCTTTGCGTTCAATGGTTTGAAAGGGGTTGACCGAACCGGCATTGGTGTTGTTGTTGGTGTATTGGCCTGTGACAAATGGCACGTTTTGACCAATCACAATTTTGGCCTCTTCGTTGTCGAGGGTGAGCAAGTTTGGTGTGGACAGCACATTGCCATCGCCTGTGGTTTGTAAAAACCGCGCCAAAAATCCCAGCACGTAGGTGCCGTTGTTGTTGTGCGCGACGCCAATGTTCAAACCAGAAGACGGCGCCACAGTGCCGCTGGCGCCTTGTGTCGCCAGGGAAATAAGGTTGGCGCCGCCCACTTTGAAGTTGGTGCCCAGCAAGCCGATGTTGGTGTCGCCCTTGCCGCCCACTGGACCTTGCCACTGCACGCCAAACTCGGCCGCCTTCTCGGCACTCACTTCTGCAATGAGGCTTTCTACAAAAACTTGGGCACGTCTAGCATCCAGCTTGTCGATCACAGCGCGCAGCTGACGGTATTGCGGCTCCGGTGCCGTGATGATGAGGGCGTTGGTGGAAGGGTCGGCTTGAATTTGTCCGCCCGTTGAGGGTTGCGAGCCAGACGTGAAACTGGCATTGGCACCACTGGCGTTGTTCGTGTTGCCACTGGCGTTGCCAGCAGTGGGCATGCTAACGCCGGCTGTGGCGCCGGCACTGTTGCTGGCCGATGTGCTTTGGGCAGAAAGTGCTGCACGCAACGTGGCGGCCAATTTGGTGGCGTCGGCATTTTTCAAATACACCACATGGATGTTGCCGCTGGCGGCATTGGGGCCGGCGTCAGAGGGGCGATCAAGCTGCGCAATGAGAGAGCGCGCCAAGGCCATGCGCGCCGCATTGGCCGCGCGCACAATGAGCGAGTTGCTGCGCGCTTCGGCCATCACCATGGTTTTGAAACTGGCATCGGTTTGACCTGCCGCCGGTGCGCCACTGCTGGCCGCACCCGTGTCCAGCAGCCGCTGCAACATGGGCATGACATCGCTGGCCAGTGCGTGCTTTAAGTGCACCACTTCCACGCCAGTGGCGTTGGCCACATCGAGTGCGGCAATGATGCGTCCCAAACGTTGCAGGTTGTCGGCGTAATCGGTGATGACCAAGGCATTCGTGCCAGGGTTGACGTTGACGGTGTTGTTGGGGCTGATGAGGGGCCGCAAAATGGGCACCAAGTTGTTGGCGCTTTCATGGTTGAGCTGAAAAATTTGCGTCAGGATTTGACCGTTGGACGCGGGCACTGTGCCAGCCGATACGCCACCACTTTGCAATTTGGCATCAGCCTCTGGCACCACCAAATACAAACCCGCCGACTCGACCAATGCAAAGCTTTGCGTGCGCAGCTGTGCCGCAAACAAACGAAGCGCTTGGGCTGGCGCCACGGGCACCGTGCTGGTCAGGGTGATGGTGCCTTTGACACGCGGATCGACCACCACGTTGTGACCCGACAAAGTGGCCAAGGTTTTGGCCACAGCCTCAATTTCCGCGTTGTTGAAATTCAAGGTCACAGGTTCTTGCGTGGCCTTGGCGGGCGCATTGTTGGCCGTGGTTTTTTTGTTGGCTTTGGGCGCTTGCGCGCCAGCCGAGCTTGCCGCAAAAGCCAAAGGCAAACTGACACACAGGCTGATGAACAGGTGCTTCAGCTGGGGCATCTGTTGGCCCACCTGGCGGACCATCTGGCTGCCCATTCGTGGGTGGCGTTGCAAAGCGCGGTGGTCGGTGTGGTTGAGGATGTGTTTGCGAGAAGTCATGATGTTCAACCCAATGAGAGCAAGCTGCGCGCGCCTTGGCGCCGTCCAATGATGTTCAGCAAGTTTGACAAAGCGGCTGCGTGCTCAGGCACTGCAGTTGCTTCGCCGCGAAATTGAAGCCGGTCGTTTTGCCACTGGCCTTGGCCATTTAGCAGCAGGCTACCCGACAAGGTGGTCAAGGTCAAAACGGGTGTTGCACGGGCAGGTGTGCCGCCGTCGATGAGAATTTGATAAGTGCCCATGGGTCGCAAGGTACTGAGTTTGGAGGACATGTCGGCGGCCGTGAGGCGCACGCTGCCCTTCATGGCAGCACTTTGGGCGTTGCCCTGTAGTTGCAATTGGTGTGTGACCAAGACAAGCTGGCCCTCTGGCTGCAAGGTGTTCCAAGGGGCCCCCAGTCCACTGAGCAAATGGGCTGGCCATTGAGACTGGTGGTCGGCGATTTGAAGTTGCCATGCGCCTTGGCTGGGCTGTGCGCTGAGTTGAATCAGCACCGCCTGAGTCATGCAGCACGAGGCCTGTACTTGCACATTCAAACTGGGCAGGGCCCAGGCTTGCATGCGCAAGTTCAACTGCCAGGCGATGCGACCCGGCAACGCCATGGCGTCACGGCTGCCTGCGCCGCCTGTGAGCACCAGTTTGCCAGAGCCTTGCCAAATGCTGCCCTGCGCTTCCTGAAGTTGGACTTGGCCTTGGGTGGCTTGCGTGAGGCTTTGTGCCAGCCACTGGGCCGGCCAATGAATGAGCAAGGAGATGATGCAACCGATGCCGACCCCTGCCATGGCCCATCCCCAGCCTGCAGATCTGTTGGAGGGGATGTTGGCGCGCTGTCGGTTCATGCTCAGGTGGAAGGTAAATTCAAAATGAGTGCGCCGCGCCAAAGCACTTGATTTTTTGCTTGGGCATGGGGCCCAGAGCCCGCGAGTTTTTGCAGATGCGCTTCAACAGGCAGTGCATGAGATTGACTTCGAGCCAAGGCTAAAAATTGCGCCAGGTTGTCGGCCGACACACCGCTCAGGGTGAGCGTGACACGCGCACCTTCTGCGTTCAAACGTGCGCCGGCGCCCAACACGTCGGCGGCATTTTTTTGCAACAGGGCCAGCGCATCGGCTTGTCGAATTCGAGGTGCTTTTTGCAATGCCTGCGCTTGCGCTTGCAAAGTTTGGAGCGATTGGGTTTGTGCCTCCCCCTGCAAAAGCTGTGGCGGCAGGTCATGCAAAGTTTTCAAGGCCGGCGCCACGTTGAAGGTCCACAACAAGACGGCGCCTAAAACCAACAAGACCCACTTCAAGCGCTGACGATCGTTCTCAGGCAGTTGTTTGAGCGCTTCTGTGAACTTGAAATTCATGGCGCCTCCTTGAGCGGGGTGATGCGCCATTGCCCGCCACTGACTTGTGCGTCCAGGCCCTGGGCGCGCAAGGCTTGTGCAAACGCGGGTGCTTGCGTGGCACTCAGTTGCAGGCCTTGCAACTTGGTGTCGGTTTGACCTTGCGCCAAATAGTCAATGCCTGAGATGTGTTGGTCGGCCGGCAAAGCATGCCCTAACGCATGCAAAACATGTTCTAAGTCGCGCGTTGACAATGCGCCAGATGAACCTTGCAATTGACGCACTTCCTTGGCCATTTGCAAGGGGGCATCAACCACTGTGACATGCGGAAATGTTTGTTTCAGAATACTTTTTTGCGCGTCTTTTTGTGCAGTCGCTTGGGCATTGAGTTGCCATGCCGAGATGTTAAGACCTGCCAATTGCGTGACCAACAACAAGCCAGCGCACCACCTGGCAGCGCGCCATTCAGGCTTGTGCGCCAAGTTTTGCCAAGTGCGGCGCAAGTTTTGTCGCCATCGGGCACTGCCGTGGGCTGCGAACTCAAATTGCGCCAAATCCCAATTCGATTCGGCCGCCAAACGATAACGCGACAGTGCCGGCGTGACCTGAATGCGCCAAGTGCGCAAGCGTTCAGACACCGCGTTTGGCGCTGAGGCCTGCAAAGTGCTCAAGGCTTTGAGCGCCAAGTCGGCCACGGCAGGGGCGGCTTGAAGGCTCAAGTTCAAAGGAATGTGCGAGCCATCTGCTGGGGCTGTTTTGTGGCCTTGCTCGGTCCAGTGCTGCAAGCCAGCCTGCAGCGGCAAATGCCAAGCCGCATTGGCATGCTGCACCCAAAGCTGGGGCGCTTCGGGTGTGCCGCAGACCCAGGCGCTCATGGCCGGCCCAGCGCTATCGGGCACCGGTGTCCATTCGGGCACGATGCGGTGCACCCTGTGGCCACTGGCTTGCAGTTGATCGATGTGCGCTTTGAGCCAAGCCTTGTTGCACACCGCCACCCAAGCGGTTTGACCCGCTTGCCACTTTGGTTGCAAGGCCAGGTGCAGATGCTCTGTGTCATCGAGCAAAGACTCTTCAAGCAAACTGTGCAAGACCGTCTGCAAGCGCTGTGTTTGGCGATGCAGCCCTGATGGCAATGTGACAAGCTGCCACGACAGGGCCGCAGCAGGCACGACGGCCCAAATTTCTTTGTCGCGCGGGCCGGCCTCTTGTGTCGACAACACATGTTGCGGGAGCGGGCTGCCATTGGCAGCCTGCATTGGCAGCGTGAATATAAGGGTGCTCATGGCTGGCTTGATTGTAGAAGCGACTCACGCTTGGGTGGAGAGAGAATTCCCGCAATTTTTTGGCGCCAGACAAATCGCACATTGCCAGCATCTCGCAAAATCAGGGCGGTTTCTTCTTGTGTGCGGTCTTCCATGCGCAAGCGCCCCCAGACTTGAAAGAAGCGCGAACCCACAGTGTGCCAGCGTGCTTCCAAGTCTTTGCCGCCCAGGGCTTTGCTGGCGTCGGGCAGATTGGCGAAGTGCGCGCGCGCGCGTTGCTGCACAAATTGCTGTGCTGCGGCCAGGTCTAGGCCGGGCACACTGGCATAAATGACCTCGGCACTGGCGGTGTTCAGGTTGATGGGCGTGACTTCCGGCAGGATGGTGACATGCGGGGCCAAGCGTTCAACGGTTTCGCGGCTCAGGCCCAGCCATTGCAGTTGGGCTATTTGCTGCGGCAGCAAGGACGCGCTGGATGCATTGCCCAAGCTTGCGGCGCCTTGCGCATTGAGGGGCGTGCGTGCGGCTTGTGCAGCGGCCAGCCATTCCCGCGACAACACGGCCAATTCTGCCGCAGGCAAGCCCAAGACACTGAACAAACGGCTCATGACTGCTTGCAAGCGAGGGTTGAGCTGGCCTGCGCGCTGGCCGTCGGTGGCTTCAAACCAGTTGCTGAGGTTGATGCGACTTTGTGCGTCAGTGACTTGGCCAGACAAAAAGACCTCTGGATCGCCGTCACGTGCTTGTTGGTCTTGCGCCAAAAAAGTTGAGAGTTTGGCCTCTTTCAAGGGCAAGGCCCAAGGTTCGGCCAAATGATCGGCCGCGCTGCTTGTGCCGGTGGTGCCACTGGCGCCACTGGCCAAGCCGTCTTCTCGCAAGATCAGGCGCGACCAGTCCAAGGCGCCATTGAGCAACCAGGCCGATTGCACACGGTGCCGCTCGGCACTTTCGACCTCGACATGCCGCCACTGCTGCCACAGTGCGGCACCGGCCAACGTGGCCACCAGGCTCACCACCAACATGGCGCTGATCAGGGCTGCGCCGCGTTGGGTGTGGGGCAATGACTTGGCGTTCATTGCTTGGCCACAGTGAAGCTTGGGCGCACCCAATCCAAGTTGATCTTGCCCGAAATGATGGCAGTGTCGGGCAGCTCAAGGACCACGCGAATGCCTTCAGGCAACGCGCTCACGGCGCCCAAGGTGTTGCTGGGGCTGCTGGCGTTGCCGCCTGCGCTAGACAATGCATTGCTCCAAGCACCGTCACGGTGATAGTAAATTTGCCAACTTCTCAAAGCCTGAATCACAACTTCATGTGTGTCTGAAGGGGCCGGTTGGCCCGCCGATTCACCCCAAACTTGAGCCTGAGTCCAGGCTGTCTGCCAAGCGTCGCGGCGAGTGAGCGGGGCCGATTGCCAGCGTGTCCATTGACCCTTGCCCAGGGTCCAAGCCACCACCTGAAGTCCGGCTTGGGGATCTTGTGAGTGTTGGCGGGTGATGCGCAGCACGCGGCCATCCCAATCCAGCGCAGGCACATTGGGCAGACTGGCCATGTTGTCCAGGTCTGTGCGCCATTGGGCCAATCCCACTTGCAAAGTTTGGTGTGCATCGCTGCGGGTTTGCAAGCTGGTTTGAGCCTTGGCCATGCCGTCCAAACCGCGCCAACTGATGAGCGCCATCAGCGCCAAGATGGCACTGGCCACCAACACCTCAATCAAGGTGAAACCTGCAGAATTTTGGCGTGCTTTGGAACGCTTCATCAATAGCGCCCCATGACGGTGGACAGTTGCAGCAGCGGGGTGGTGTCGGCGCCTTGGATTTGCACCACACGTGCATCCACGCGTCTGAAGTTGGGGTTGGGTGTGACTTGGACCGACAGGTTCACTTGCAATGCCAGAGCCGCTTGTGCGCAGGCCACACTGCTTTCGCCAAGGGGCGGTACTTGGCGCGACAAGCGCAATCGGCTGAATTCGTTTTCGGCACAAATTTGTGCCATCCACTGCGTCGACTGGCGCGATGCGTTGCGCGTCAGGGCATCGGTGGCGCGCAATCCAGCCATCAATGCAACGGCCACAATGCCCAGCGCCACCAACACTTCAATCAAAGTAAAGCCTGCAGCGGGGCGGTGTTTGCAGCGCCCATGCACAGTGAAGGGGGGCTGCGCAGTCATGGTTCAGCGCGCTTCACTTTGAAGGCTTGCAAGCCGTCGGTACTGACCCAAAGCTGCATCTCTTTGGCCCGCAGCGCCACGCTTTGCGGCCCAATGATGGGGTCGGGGCCCAGCACCACGACGGCGGTGGCGTCAACTTGAATGAGTGGCGAGAGCCATTGGGTTGGCAAGGTGTTGGGTGGCAAGCCATTAAAGGCAAAGGTGCCTGCACTTTGAAGCGAAGCCGGTGCGACAGCTTGCCACTTGACGGGCATGCCACTGGCCCGTGAGCGTGCGCGGGCAGATTCAAACAAGGCGGCCAAGCGCTCTGCGTCACGTTCTAAAACGGTTTCTGCGGAATCTCGCAAGGCAAAGCTCACCGCAGCCGTGCCAATGGCAATCAGGGCGATCACCACCAACAATTCAATCAATGTGAAGCCTCGCGATGCGCTTGCACACAAGCAAGGATGTGCGCGAGGATGTGCGCGAGGACGTACGCGTGCTTGCGAAAGCGTGAGGCGTTTCGCAGCAGGGTGCCTCAGGGACTTATTGCCAGCTGCCGATGTCGGCATTCACACCCTCACCGCCTGATTGGCCATCTGCGCCCCAAGACATCACATCGATCTCCGCTTTCAGGCCGGGATTGAGGTACTGGTATGGACGGCCCCAGGGGTCTGCAGGCAATTTGTCCACATAACTTTTCCAATTGGCAGGCACGGGTTCGGCCGTGGGTTTGGTGACCAGCGCCTGCAAGCCTTGCTCAGCCGTTGGAAAGCGTTGGTTGTCGAGTTTGTAGAGTTTGAGGGCCTGCATCAAATTGCCGACATCGGTGCGCGCGGCCGTGATGCGGGCATCATCTGCACGGCCCAATACATTGGGCACCACCAATGCGGCCAAGATGCCAATGATGGCCAAGACCACCATCAATTCAATCAAGGTAAAACCGCGTTGCTTGCGAATGGCTTGGCGCTTGACGGCTGTTGTTTCAAGCAAGGTCAACGGGTCTGTTGATGAATATTCTGAGCAAGGTTTCATAGCGCAAAGTCTCTCTGCAATTTCTGACACTTCTCCATCATAATCGCCTCATGTTACAAGTCCTTCGCACCCCCTCAAAATCCATGGCGCCCGCCCTGTGGGCTTTGGGCTTGGGTGCGCTCCTCAGTTATGGCGTGGTCAGCTGGGGTTTGCAAATTCAAAGCAGGACAGCGCCGGCTTCCTCGGCCCCTGTTGTGCGCACAAACGGCATGAACGTGTCCGAACTGCAGATTGATGCCAACCGCGTGGCACAGGCTTTGGGCGCGCCTGCAAGCGCCCAAGCACCTGGCGCCAACGCGGCAACGGCCGAGCATCAGTGGACATTGTTGGGTGTGGTGGCCGGTTCTTCTGGCAAAGGCAGCGCCTTGCTGGCCGTGGACGGTCAGCCCCCCAAAGCCTACCTGCCCGGTCAATCGGTGGCGCCAGGTTGGGTCTTGCACTCGGTTGGGCATCGTTTGGCCCGGCTGGCGCCTGAAGGTCAAACCGAGGCCACGGTTACACTGGACTTGCCCAAATTGGGCCAGTAAGCCTGGCGGCTCACGGGCGACAAGCCCACGCGTCAGCTTTACTGCTGCAAGAACATCCGGTACACCGGGTTGTGGGTTTCTTCCACGTACGGATAGCCCAAGGTACTTAAAAATTTCTCAAACGCCTTGTCGTCTTTGTCGGGCACTTGCAAACCCACCAAAATGCGACCGTAATCGGCGCCTTGGTTGCGGTAGTGGAACAAGCTGATGTTCCAACCGGGCCGCATCAAATTCAAAAACTTCAGCAATGCACCAGGGCGCTCTGGAAACACAAAGCGCATCAGGCGCTCGTTTTGTGCCAAGCTGGAGTGACCGCCCACCATGTGACGAATGTGCTCCTTGGCCAGGTCGTCATGCGTCAAATCGATGTTCTCAAAGCCATGCTTTTTGAAGTTGTTTGAAATCTTGGTGCTCTCGCCAGCGCCTTGCGTGGTGAGGCCCACAAACACGTGCGCTTTGGCGGCATCGCTGATGCGGTAGTTGAACTCGGTCACGTTGCGCGGGCCGCCGGGCAAGTTGCCAATCAATTCGCAAAAGCGCTTGAAACTGCCGCGTTCTTCCGGAATGGTGACTGCAAAAATGGCTTCACGTTCTTCACCCACTTCGGCGCGCTCGGCCACGAAGCGCAAGCGGTCAAAGTTCATGTTGGCGCCGCACAGAATGGCGGCGTAGGTTTCGCCTTTGGTTTTGTGTTTGGCCGCGTACTGCTTGATGGCGGCCACGGCCAATGCACCTGCAGGTTCTACGATGGAGCGCGTATCAACAAACACATCTTTGATGGCTGCGCACACCGCATCGGTGTCCACTGTCATGAACTCGTCCACCAAACCACGGGTGACGCGGAAGGTTTCTTCGCCCACCAATTTAACGGCGGTGCCATCCGAGAACAAACCCACATCATCAAGGGTGACGCGTTTCTTGGCGCTGACCGATTGAATCATGGCGTCCGAGTCGTTCATTTGCACGCCAATGACTTTGATCTCGGGGCGCACCGCCTTGATGTAATTGGCCACGCCAGAGATCAAGCCGCCGCCGCCAATGGCCACAAACACCGCATCCAAACGGCCTTGATGCTGGCGCAACATTTCCATGGCAATGGTGCCTTGACCGGCAATCACTTCGGGGTCGTCAAAGGGGTGCACAAAGGTCATGCCCATTTTTTTCTCGAGCATGGCCGCGTGCTTGAAAGCGTCTGAATAGCTGTCGCCCACCAGCACCACTTCACCGCCCAAGGCGCGCACCGCGTCAATCTTCACTTGCGGTGTGGTGGTGGGCATCACGATCACGGCGCGGCAACCCAATTTGCTGGCGCCCAAGGCCACGCCTTGCGCGTGGTTGCCTGCGGAGGCGCAAATCACGCCTTTCTTCAACTGCGCCGGGGTGAGGTGCGCCATCTTGTTGTACGCACCGCGCAGCTTGAAGCTGTGCACGGGTTGCTGGTCTTCGCGCTTGAGCAAGACCGTGTTGTGCACGCGTTGGCTGAGGTTTTTGGCGATTTCAAGGCCTGACTCTGTGGCCACGTCGTAGACGCGCGCATTCAGGATTTTTTTCAGGTAATCGGCCGGTTTGAGGTTTTTCGCAGTCATCCCTGAATGATACGGGCGAAAAAAATGCCCCAAGCCTTGCGACTTGGGGCAAATCCACCTTTTCGGAGGGTGGAGGAGACAAAGGGTTCGGACTTTTGAATGAAAAGTGATCATAAAAAAGCACGACTGTTCGAAATTCTACATAAAAAATGCTGCAGTGCAATACTTTTGCAAAAGCTTTACGATCGCAGCCTGGAAAATTTTAAAAATCAGAAGCGAAAGTAGAGTCAAACATGGAATGCACAGTCAGCTGGACCGGCGCAAGTGGCACGCGCTCAGGCATGGGTTTTGTGGCCGAAACCGGCAGCGGTCACGTTTTGATGATGGACGGCGCGCCCGATGCCGCCAAGCCTGAAAACGGCGGCCAAAACTTGGCGCCACGCCCGATGGAAACTGTGTTGGCGGGTACCGGTGGTTGCACCGCTTATGACGTGGTCTTGATTTTGAAACGGGGCCGACATGATGTGCGGGGCTGCTCGGTCAAGTTGACGTCTGAACGCGCTGACACAGACCCCAAAGTGTTCACCAAAATTCACATGCACTTCACGGTCACGGGCAAAGGCATTGCGGCATCTGCCATTGAACGCGCAGTGGCCATGAGCCACGACAAATATTGCTCGGCCAGCATCATGTTGGCCAAGACGGCCGACATCACCACCAGCTTTGAGCTGATCGAAGCCTGAGTTAAACGCGTTAAACGCGTTAAATGCGGTGCGCCACGGTGGTCATCACCTTGGCGGCTGCGCCCATGAGGCGTTTGACGGGCTCGGGCAATTCAATGGCGCCCGCTTTTTGCGCCATGCGTGCATGGGCCACTTCGTCTGTTTTCATCTGCGCCACGATGGCTTTGGACGCCAAGTCATTGGCCGGCAAGTGCGACATGTGGCTGGCCAAATGGGCTTCTACTTGGTTTTCGGTTTCCACCACAAAGCCCAAGCTGAGCTTGTCGCCCCCCAATTTGCCTGCGCCGTAGCCTATGGCAAATGCGCCGGCATACCAAAGCGGGTTGAGCAGCGAGGGGCGGCTGTTGAGCTGGGCCAAGCGCTCGTGAGTCCAAGCCAAGTGATCGGTTTCTTCGCGGCAGGCGGCATCGAGTTGTTGGCGCAAGACGGGGTCTTTGGACGCCAGTGCTTGACCGGTGTAGAGGGCTTGTGCACACACTTCACCCACATGGTTGACGCGCATCAGGGCCGCAGAGAGCGATTTCTCGTCGTCTGTGAGCGCTGCGGTGGTGGGGGGCGTCAGGGCGCCATCGGTTGCCGGGGTCAACATGGTTTGGGGCTTGGGCGTAGGCCTGGCCGCTCTGGGTGTGGCAAACAAAGTACGCAGGGCGCTGTCTGCGGCGAGGATCAAAGCATCGGCATTCATGGGCAGAAGTTTAGCCCGCTTGTTGTACTGAAGCAACAAAAAACCATTTGAAAGCATGATTTTCTTTGCAGACTGGTCTGACCTCTGGTGGAATACACACAACTTCCCTAACGGAGGTTGGCTCAGGGTTTCGGTGGTTTGCGAATACGCAGACACTAGAACTGGGGCCCTTGTTAAACCTTGGAGAACTTCTCAAATGAAAAAATCCCTGATCGCATTGGCTGTTTTGGCCGCTTCTGGCGCCGCTATGGCCCAATCTTCTGTAACTTTGTATGGTAAAGCCAACATTGGTTATGCAAAAACTGGCACGGCTCAAGCAGCCATGACCGGCGGTGCAGACGGCTCTGACAGCCGTTTAGGCTTCCGTGGTGTTGAAGACCTCGGCGGCGGTCTGAAAGCCAACTTCACCTTTGAACAAGGTTTCAAACCCGATACAGGTCTCTCTGACAACACTGCCAACATGACTTTCCAACGCAGTGCATGGGTTGGTATGAGTGGTGGCATGGGTGAAGTTCGTTTAGGTCGCCAGTACACAATTGGATTCTTCGGTTCTATCGCGAACATGCCTTCAACTTATGTTGATCCTCAATTGGCAGTCGGTTTGGGCTTCAACGGCGCTGGTTCACGCAACAACGACCAATTGCAATACTGGTCTCCCAAAATGGGTGGTGTGCAAGTTCGCTTGTCTAACCAACAAAAGGGTGACAATGCTGCTGCTGCAACAGAAGTTGGCTTGAACTATACGCAAGGTCCATTGACTGTTAACTACACAATGTCCAAAGCCGCTGGTTCAAGCAACGACAAGTCTGGTCTCAACGTGTCTTACAAAATGGGCAATGTTGTAGGTGCAGTTGGTACAGTTGACAACGGTACAGCTGGTAAAGGTAACTTTGTCTTGTTGAGTACAGAAATGGGCGCTTTCTCCCCATTCATCGGCACGGCTAAGAACACAACAACCGGTGCTAGCGCAAACCAAATCGGTACTTTCTACACTTTGAGCAAGCGCACTCGCTTGTATGCATTGAATGGTTCTGGCAACGGCGCTATTACAGACAAGATGTCTATTGGTCTTGATCACAACTTCTAATTCATCCGCTGACGCAAGTCAGTTGATTTAGAAAATAAAAGCCTTTACAGCGGCAACGCTGTAAAGGCTTTGTGTTTTGTACACTGATTTTTGTGGCATAGTTTGAGCCACAAAAAAATCTAATTGGAGAACATCGATGCAGTTTGAAGACAACAAGACCAGCCGACGCGATCACCTCAAGTGGATGGGCGCAGCCGGCTTGTCAGCCGCAGGTTTCCCGGCCTTGGGTCAAAGCAGCAGCTGGCCCGACAAACCCGTTCGTTGGGTCGTGCCCTTCGCCCCAGGTGGCACCTCCAGCATTGTGGCGCGCTCCATTGGCGCCGAGCTCACCAAGCAATTGGGCGTGCCTTTTGTCATTGACAACAAAGGCGGTGGTGGCGGTGTGCCCGCCATGCAAGAGGCGCTGCGCGCGCCTGCAGATGGCTACACCATTGTCATGAGTCACATTGGCCTGATGGCGGTCAACCCCCTCATTTACCCAGACAGCGGTTACGACGTGAACAAAGACTTCACGTCGGTCACCTTGTTGTCTCGTGTGCCCAGTTTGTTTGTGGTGCACAAAGATGTGCCGGTTAAAGATTTCAAATCTTTTGTGGCGTACGTCAAGTCCAAACCTGGTCAGTTGAATTACGCATCTGCCGGCAACGCCAGCGCCGGTCACTTGGCCGTTGAAGCCTTGAAAGTGGCAACTGGCATGTTCATCACGCACATTCCTTACCGCGGCACAGGCCCGGCCTTGAACGATGTGTTGGCGGGCCGCATTGAATTTATGTCTGCAGGCACACCCGCCTTGCTGCCACACATCAAGAGCGGTGCGTTGCGGTGCATTGCGGTAGGCACCAACCAGCGCATTCCCGTGCTGCCCGATGTGCCCACCGTGGCCGAGTTGGGTTACAAAGACTTTGAAACCGTGCAGTGGTACGGCATCACGGCGCGCAACGGTACACCCGTTGAAATCATCAACAAGTTGCAGCAAGAGTGCGCAAAAGCCATGAAGGCACCAGACGTCATTAAACGCAACGAAGCGGAAAGCGCCATTCCCGGTGGCGGATCACCCGCTGAATACGCGGCCTTCATTGCCAAAGAACAAGCGCGCTGGAAGATTGTGGTTGAGCGCGCTCAGATCAAACCGGGTTGATGCGCTGACTGCGTGCCCTGGCCCTCAATGCACAATGTTGAGGGCCACCAAAAAGCGCGACACCATGTTGTACGCGGCCACGGTGGCCACCAGCTCCACCACTTTTTCGGGGGTGTAGCGCCGCGTCACTTCGGCCATCAGCTCGGATGGCACCTCGATGTCGCGTGTCATGTGATCGGTCATGGCCAACAACAGTTTTTCTTCATCGCTGAAATTGTTGGACAAAACCATTTGACGCACATCGTCAATTTTGCTTTGCGCCACGCCGGCCTTCAAAGCATGCGGCACATGGGCCTCAAATTCAAAGCTGGCTTTGTTCAAAACAGCCACGCGCAAAATCATCAATTCACGCAAGTCGGCAGACACCGAGGTTTGGTTGCGAACGGCCGTGAGCATGGCCTCCCAACCTTGGGCAATGGGGGCGCTGTTGAGCAGGACCTGGTACAGCAAAGAAATTCTGCCGCGCTCTAGCAGAATGCGTGCTTCGATCTCCTTGAGTTCGGGTTTTGTTCCTTCAATCACCAATGGGACGCGGATGTGGTGTGTGTTCATGGCGTTCAATAAGAGGGCAAAAATCAGGCTGTGCGCTAGTGAGCGTCAGACCGCACATAACGCCAGCAAGTGTCTTGAATGGCGCGCTTTCTTTGTTGATGGAAGGTGTCGCTTTGAATGCGCGCACTCTCTTTCGATTGAAAGCCTGCCGCCAAATAACCGGCATGGTGCGCCACATGGTAGTAGCAAAGGCCCACCATGTTGATGTAAACATCCAGGGGCTTGATGTCTTTGCGCATGCAACCATCGGCCTGGCCGCGTTTTAAGACGCTTTCTAAGTCGGCCATGGCCATGCGGTTCAAGCGCGAGGCATGTTGCGATTGGCGAATGAAGGGTGCGCCCGCCAAGTTCTCAAAAGTGAGCAAGCGCACAAATTCAGGGTGCTGTGTAAAGGCGTCAAAAGCATTGCTGGCAATGTGCATCAAGGCTTGTTGCGGTGTGCCTGCCGCAGGGTCAAAATCGCGGTCGACTTGGCGCACCAATTCAAAGGCGCGCTCAATCACTGCGCGGTACAGCCCCTCTTTGGAGCCAAAGTGGTAGTAGATCATGCGCTTGCTGGTGCGCGTTTGCTGCTGAATTTTTTCGATGCGAGCCCCGGCCAAGCCATGACTTGCAAATTCACGCGTCGCCACTTCCAAGATGTCGGCAATCACATGGTCTGAAGTGCGCACAGCAGCTTCAGCGGCATGCGAGGCATCACTGAAACTGGCAGCCTCCTTCATGGCCGGGCCGACTGATCAAAGTGTGCTTTTAAATCGGCACACATGCGTTGTGCAGCGGCCAAGCTGTCTTGTGAAATGCGGGTGTAGCTGAAGAAGCCGTGGTTGAGTGTGGGGAATTCGCGCAATGTGAGGGGCACATGGGCCTTGCGCAAAGCTGCTGCATAGGCCATGTTGTCGCCATACAAGAAGTCGTGCGGACCAACGCCCAAAATGGTGGGCGCCAAGCCGACATGGGTGCTGGCATACAAAGGAGAGGCGCGCGGGTCTAGGCCTAGGGTGTCTAAGTTTTCGACGCCCAAATAGGCTTTTTCAGGCATGCCTTTGAGGCGCAGCAAATCGGTGGCAGGGTAGAGCAGCAGTTGTGCGGCCAACCCAATGCCAAGGTCGCGGCAGGCGATGGCCACGGCAGCAGCCAAGTTGCCGCCGGCGCTGTCACCGCCAATGGCCAAGCGACGGGGGTCTTGGCCCAAGCTGTCAATGTGGTCGTGGGCCCAACGTGTGACGGCCAAGCAGTCATCGTAAGCGGCCGGGAATCTGTGTTCGGGCGCCAGCCTGTAATCGACATTGACGACCACGCAGTCTGCTTCATTGGCCAACCTGACGGCATGGGCTTCGTGCGAGTCGAGGTCGCCCACGACAAAGCCGCCCCCATGAAAATAGACCAAGGTGTTGCGAGGCGGCGTGGCCCCCGATGCGGCGTGTGGCCACACAATGTGAACAGGGATTTGACACGCGACACCGTAGGCCTGGCCGTCGATGATGCGAGGTTCAATCTTGCCTTTGGGCAGTTCGGGCTTGGGATAAAAAAAGCCGCGTACATTTTTGGCACGCTCTCGGCTGACGGGGCCGCCATGGGGTTCTAGGCAGCCCTCGTAAATGTCAGGAATTTGGGCCTCGCGCCAACGTTGGCCAATGCTGGCCAATGCTGGGTCGAGCGGTGCCTGCGGCGGGGTGCTGGAAGTGTGAGTCATGGTCAATTGTGTCAAGACGGGCGTTAGCCCTTGTAGCCCAACAATTTGGGCAGCCATAAGACGGTTTCAGGAACATAGGTCATGACCATCAATGCGGCGATGAGCACAAAAACCCAAGGCAAGGTCTCTTTGATCAGCGGCCCCAGAGGTTGCTTGGACATGCTGGCCACAATGAACAACAAGAGCCCATATGGCGGCGTGATCAGGCCAATCATGAGGTTGATGGTGACCACCAAACCGAAGTGAACCATGTCGATGCCCAGGGCCTGCGCCGCAGGAATAAAGATCGGCACAATGACCAGCAAAATGGTGCCGCCCTCTAACAGGCAACCCAAAATCAACAAGGTGATGTTGACCAGCAGCAAAAAGCCATCCTTGCTGAGCTGAAAACCAGCCAGCCACACTTGGACATCCTTTGGAATTTCTTCCTTGGCCACCACGTAATTGAACACCATGGCGCCGGCGATCAGCAGACCAATGGTGGTCATTTGACGGCCGCTGTTGAGCAGTGAGTTGTACATGCCTGAGGGCGTGACAGAGCGGTACAGCACCACCGAGATGACCAGGGTGTAGAGCGCGGCGACAGCTGCGGCTTCTGTGGGCGTCATGATGCCGCTGTAAATGCCGCCCAGCAACACCACTGGCATCATGAGCGCTGGCATGGCTTTGACCGTGAGGGGCAAAAACTCTCGCATGGGCACTGCGGGTTCAACGGGAAAATTGCGTTTGTGTGCCAAATACGCATTGAGGCCCATCATGACAGCGGTCATGACCAAGCCTGGCACCACACCCGCCGCAAACAAATAGCCAATGGACGTGTCTGAAATGAGGGCGTAAAGCACCAAAGGTATGGAGGGGGGAATGATGGGGCCAATGACCGCTGTGGCTGCCGTGATGGCGCCTGCATAAGCCTTGGTGTAACGCCCATCTTTGGTCATCATGTCCATGGTGAGTTTGCCCACGCCCACAACATCGGCCACGGCCGAGCCCGACATGCCTGAGAAAATCAGGGAGGACACCACATTGACATGGCCCATGCCGCCGCGGAAACGGCCTACCAAAGCGTTGCACCAAGACAAAAGTTTGTCACTCAATGAGCCCAGGTTCATGAGCTCACTGGCCAAGATGAACAGAGGAATGGCCAACAGGGTGTAAGAGTTGGTGAGGCCGTTGAGAATTTGCTCGGCGGCAATGCCGACGTCCTGCCCCGAAATGATCAAATAAAAAACAGACGCACCCAACATGGAAAGGCCAATGGGCAGACCAAACAGGCTTAAACCAACGATGGCCAGGACGCACCAGGTGAACGGGCTGAGCCCAAAGAAAGCGCTCATGGTTTGTTTCCTGAATGCAAAAGGTCTTGGTCGATCAGGCTGTGCTCGTCCTCGGTGAGGCGATTGCGCAGCGCGTTGTAGGCGATGTCTAGATGACGGATGCACATGGCAATCATGAACACGAGGTAGAGCCCAAAGACCCAATTCATGGGAATGCCCAGTGCCGCAGATTTTTCAACTTTCATGAAGTCAATGAAGGACCATGTTGCAGGAAGGCTGGCCAACAACAAAATGACAACCGCCACACTAGACAGCGTGGTGAGGCTTCTTTTGAGAGGGCGTGGCATCAGGTTGTAGAGCATGTCAAAACGGATGTCTTCGTGATTTTTCATCACAAATGAAGCACCCCACAGAATGCCCCACAGCCAGATGAAATTGCATATTTCATCTGACCATGCCAGTGGCAAGTTGAGGACATATCGAAAGACCACTTGCGCAATGAAAGCCGTGAACATGATGGCCATCAAGGCCACCATGACACCTTCGGCAAATCGTCGCAGCATTTGCATCATTGAGTTCATTCTGCGGCGTCCGGTTTACAGCTTGTTGATGCGTTCCATCATGCCGGGTACCCAGCCTGCCGCATATTTAGACTTGGCATATTGGGCCAACACTTGGCTGCGGAAAGCGGGCAAGTCGGGCGTGTAAACGTCCAAGCCTTCTTTCTTGAAGAATGCCACCAATTCGGCTTCTTCTTTCAATGCCATGTTGGTGATGTCGTCCTCGACCTTGTTGGCGGCTGCTTGCACGCGGCGCTGTTGGTCGGCACTCATGGCGGCCCATTTTTTGGAGCTGATGACAAAGTGATTGGCAGCAACCAAGTGACCTGTGAGAGAGATCTGCTTGGAGACTTCGTAAAACTTCATGTTTTTGACCGCAGGCAGCGCATTGTCTTGCGCGTCAATGGCGCCAGTTTGCAAGGCGGTATAGACCTCGGGGAAAGGTAGCGGAGTGGGGTTGGCGCCCATGGCGGTGCCCACAAATTGCCAGACTTCGCCGGGCGGCATGCGCAGTTTGATGCCCGCCAAATCGGCCGGTTTCATGATTTTCTTGGTGGTGCGCAGGCCCAAGTGGCGCGTGCCAATGTAGGGGTTGGCCAAAATGCGCAGGCCCATTTTTTCGTCCAGCAGTTTGTTCAGTTCTGCGCCTACATCGCTGGCCCAGAGTTTGCGCAAATGCGCCACGTCGCGAATCAGGTAGGGCACCATCAACAGGCTCAGTTGGGGCACCTGGTTTTGCACGTCGCCCGAGGCGATGTTGGCCATGTCCAAGTTGCCACGCTGAATGGCCACAGGCTCTGTGCCTTGTTTGTACAAGGTGCCGCCGTGGTGTGATTTGAATTCCAAATCGGGGCCCAAGGCACTGAAGGTGTTGCGCAGCATGGTGGTGCGCGCATCGTTTTCCGGCACGATGTCGGAGTAGGTCAAGGTGATTTTGTTTTGGGCCCAGGCCCCTGTTGACAGGGCGGCAGCGCTGAGTGCGGTACCTTGTGCAACAAACTGACGGCGATTGAGTTGAGTGCTCATGAAAGTCTCCAATAGGTGTGAGGAAAAACGCAGGAAGGTCAAACGGAAAACGTGTGAAAAAATGGTGTGTACCGTTTGGTACATCATATGGAGTTTGGCGTTTCTTGATGCTTGGTAATTACCCGATGCTGCGATCAAGTTGGCGCCGTGGGGTTTTGGCTGGGTGTGCTATGTTATGACCCCGAGGCATGCGCGGGCATGCCTGCCTTTGAGTCGCTCTCGCATTTTGGAATTTGAAATGAACCTTTGTTATCGCAAGTTATGTGTGGGTGTTGTCTTGGCCTTCGCATGCCATGCTGCTGTGGCACAAAGCAACACAGACCGAGACCAGTTTTTTTGGTTAGGGCAAATCAACAAAGCCACGGCGGTAATTAACACCGACGAAGGTTTGTTGGACCGTGCCAAAACCCCCAAAATAGCAGCGGGACTTGTCAAGGTGTTGGAAGATGGTGCAAAGCCAGGTGCTGCCAGACCTTACCGGGTGGTGGACTTCGAGCCCTTGCTCATTCGCGCTTCAGGGCCAGACGCCAGTTTGTTGCATGCAGGACGTTCAAGCCAAGACATGTTTGCCACCTACCGCGCCACCATCATGCGCGACAACTTATTGGACTTGGCTGAACAACTGGCCAAGACATCGGAAAACTTGGTGCGCTTGTCTGAAAAGCACGCCAAAACCATCGTGCCCAACTACACCAACGGCATTGCCGCACAGCCCAACAGTTTGGGTCACGCGTGGCTAGGGCATGCAGCCGGCTTTGAGCGCGATGCGCAGCGCATTCGGGAAGCTTATGCGCGCATCGATCGTTCGCCAATGGGCACCACGGTGCTGAACGGCAGCAGCTGGCCCTTGAACCGCACACGGATGGCGCATTACTTGGGATTTGAAACCATTGTGGACAACGCCTACGATGCTGCGCAAATTTCTTCTAGCGAATACCCGGTCGAAGTGGCGGCCATTGTCACCAGCATTGGTTTGCACGCGGGGCACTTCATCCAAGACATCATGAGCCAGTATGGGCAGGTGCGGCCTTGGATTTACTTAACACCGCTTCGCAGTGTGAACACGCAAGTGTCCAGTGCCATGCCGCAAAAGCAAAACCCCATTTTGCTGACCGAAACGCGGCGAGAAATTTCGACAACATTGGCGCTGGCCATGGGGCCGGTCATGCGTGCACACAACATCACGCCTGGCATGCAAGACCCTAAAGAAGAAAAAAGTAATACCGAAATGGTTCAGAGCGCGGTGCAGTTTCTCAAGCGCATGGATCGAATTTTGAATGCGCTCGTTGTCATTCCAGATCGTGCCTTAGAGGAACTCAACAGCGATTGGACGGCATCACAAGAATTGGCCGACGTGTTGATGCGCAATTACAAAGTGCCCTTTCGCGCAGGCCACCATTTCTCCAGCGACATCGTCAAGTTTGCCAAGCAACACAACATCAAACCGCTCGACTTTCCTTATGCAGAAGCCAAACGCATTTACAAAGTGGCCATGAAAGATGTCGACCCCAACGCCGAGTTGCCCATGAGCGAAAAAGAGTTTCGCAGCACCCTCGATCCGGTGGCCATCGTTCAAAACAGAACCACCGTGGGCGGACCCCAAGCCTCAGAGATGACCAGAATGGTGGCCCTGGCCAAAGACAAACTGAAAGAGCAGCAAAATTGGACCAGTGCCAAGCGGCAAAAAATCAATCAATCGATGGCGCAGTTAGAAACCGATTTCAGTAAGTTACTGAAGCCCTGATTGGCAGGCAAGGTGCTGACTTTTTCAATCAAGACTTTGCAGCAGCTTGGGCGTGTTGTCCAAAGCTACGGCTTGGCTTTTGCTATTTCTTGTGGGTTGGTTGCTCCGACGGCGGTATTTGCGCAGCCGCTACTCATTAAACCCATTGCCAACGCCAAACCCGAGCGCATTTTGTTTGTTGGCAACAGTTATTTCTATTACAACAACAGCCTTCACAACCATGTCTCCGCGCTTGTGAAGGCCGATGACGCAGCGCTGGGTGCGCGCTTGCAGTTCAAGTCTTCTACCATTGGCGGTGCTGCACTCAATCATCACAACTTGCCGCACCTTTTAACGCCTGGTCGCATTGGTGTTGCGCAGCCTTTTCAATGGGTCGTGATGCAAGGGGGCAGTGGTGAGCCCTTGTCAGCTCAGCGGCGCGCGACCTTTCGCAAAACTGCGACAGACAACGCCGCACTGGTGCGCGCTGCCGGGGGGCAAGTTGCGCTTTACATGACGCACGCTTATGTCGAGCCACACCCAAGAGTCAACCCAAATAACGCGGTTGCCACACAGTCTATGTACGTTGACGTTGGCAACGATATCCACGCTTTGGTGATTCCTGTGGGCTTGGCGTTTGAGGTGGCCTATCAAAGATATCCCGCACTGAAGTTGCATCACCCCGATGGCACGCATCCGGGTTTGTTGGGCACGTACTTGGCAGCTTGCACCACCTATGCCACGCTTTATGGCCGATCTCCTGTAGGCAATGCGTATCGTGCCGATGGCGCTATCGATGCCGATGTGGCCTTGCAATTGCAACAGCTTGCAGACGATGTGGTGTCGCAGTTTTTTCAACACAAAACATAAACTTTTCAAATGACTGATCGCTTTAACGCAAAACTTTTGCACTTGCTGTTGGCATGTGTCATGGTGGTGGGCTTGCAAGCTTGTAGTCATTTGCCGTCCAAGCCAGTGGCCACCAACGCCTCCTCAACAACATCAGCAGTCTGGCAGCCCGAAGATCAAATGGCCTGGGAGCGCGTCAGAATTCCGGGCAAAGTGGCCACGCAGTATTCGGTGGTCAAGGTGAGCAACCGAAGTACCTTGAAGGCCACCGCACAATCATCGGCCAGCATGTTGCGCAAAGATTTGCGCATTGAGCCCACACAATTGGGGCAGCTGGGCTTCTCTTGGCAAGTGCAGTCGCTGATTGAGACTGCCGACATGGCGCTACGCGACCAAGACGATTCGCCGGTCCGCTTGGTTTTGGCGTTTGACGGCGATCGCAACCGGTTCTCTGCAAAAAATGCCATGCTGAGTGAGCTGTCGCATGCCGTCACGGGTCAACCCATGCCCTACGCAACCCTGATGTACGTCTGGTGCAACAAACGGCCTGTGGGTTCCGTCATTGAAAACCCCCGAACCGATCGAATCCGAAAAATGGTGATTGAATCTGGCGAAAGTCGATTGGGTCAGTGGCTGTCTTATGAGCGTAACATCAGGGCAGACTTTGAAAAAGCCTTTGGCGAGCCACCAGGCGCGCTCATCGGCATTGGTTTGATGACCGACAGTGACAACACCCGCAGTCATGCGCAGGCATGGTATGGCGCCATTCAATTGAAGTAGCCTTGCCTGCTGTGACGCACCTCTGTTTTTCGGGTCGGCGTGCCCCAAAGTGGGGAATTCCCTCTGGCCAATTCAGGCCTGTTTGTTGCATAGTTATGGCTTAGTTTTTAGGGAAGCGAATGTTTGCTTTTGTCATTCAACGCCTTGTTCAGGCGATCTTGGTCATGGTCTCGGTCGCATTCATTGCGTTCTTGCTGTTTCAGTATGTGGGCGACCCCGTTTTGTTCATGTTGGGGCAAGACGCCACGGCCGATCAAATCGATGCCTTGCGCAAAGATTTAGGCTTAGACCAACCCTTTGTGGTGCAGTTTGGCCATTTTCTGCTCAATGCGGCGCAAGGTGATTTCGGCATCAGTTTGCGCCAAGGTGCCAAAGTGTCGCAATTGATCGCCGAGCGTTTTCCGGCCACCTTAGAGTTGGCGCTGATTGCGGCTGGCATGGCGCTGTGCCTGGGCATTCCGATGGGCGTGTATGCGGCCCTCAAGCGCGGCACGTTTGGCAGTCAATTGCTCATGACCCTGTCGTTGCTGGGTGTGTCGCTGCCCACCTTTCTCATTGGCATTCTGTTGATTTTGTTCTTTGCTGTGTTGCTGGGCTGGTTTCCCAGTTTTGGCCGCGGTGAGGTGGTCAAGTTGGGTTGGTGGAGCACAGGCTTGCTCACCGCCAAAGGTTGGCACCACATTGTCTTGCCCGCACTCACCTTGACGGTGTTCCAGCTGACCCTCATCATGCGTTTGGTGCGCGCCGAAATGCTGGAAGTGCTGCGCACCGACTACATCAAGTTTGCCCGTGCGCGTGGCTTGTCCAATCGTGCCATTCACTTTGGCCACGCCCTTAAAAACACCTTGGTGCCTGTGATGACCATCACGGGTCTGCAATTGGGTGGCCTCATTGCATTTGCCATCATCACTGAAACAGTTTTTCAGTGGCCGGGCATGGGATTGTTGTTCATTCAAGCGGTCACGTTTGCTGACATTCCCGTCATGGCGGCCTATTTGTGCCTCATTGCCTTGATTTTTGTGGTGATCAATCTGATTGTTGACTTGTTGTACTTTGCCGTGGACCCGCGCTTGCGTGTGGGCAAGGCGGGAGGGCATTGAGCATGTTGCGCAGCAGTGCATTGAACACAAGCGAGGCCCTACCCGAAGGGCAGGGCGCCACTTTGAAAAATGCTTTGGCACAGGGACGGGCCTTCGCACACATTGCCAAATTTCACCCAGAGCTCACAGCGTTTCGACGTGATTTGCACGCCAACCCCGAGTTGGGCTTTGAGGAAATTTACACCTCCGCCCGCGTCATTGAAGCTTTGAAGGTGTCTGGCGTGGACGCCATTCACACGGGCATCGGCAAAACAGGTGTGGTGGCTTTGGTGCATGGCCAGGGCCGCAGTGCACAAAATCCGGGGCGCATGATTGGCCTGCGCGCCGACATGGATGCCCTGCCTTTGCCGGAGCACAACGACAGCATTTGGAAATCAAAAAATGCCGGACTCATGCACGCGTGTGGTCACGATGGGCACACGGCCATGTTGCTGGGTGCCGCGCGCTATTTGGCCGAGACGCGTCTGTTTGACGGCACGGCCGTGTTGATTTTTCAACCGGGTGAAGAAGGATATGCCGGTGCGCGCGCCATGATGGAAGATGGCTTGTTTGACCGTTTTCCTTGCGAGCAAGTCTACGCACAGCACAATTCGCCCGACACGCCGCTGGGCGTGATCGGTGTCACGCCTGGCCCTATGCAAGCCGCTGCCGACACCATCCGCATTCACATCACAGGCAAAGGCGGCCACGGCGCCCGTCCGCACCAATCGGTCGATCCAGTTTTGGTGGCTGCGCACATCATCACGGCGGCCCAAAGCATCGTGTCGCGCAACTTGTCTGCGTTTGATCAAGCGGTCATCAGCATTTGCGCCATGCAAGCAGGGCACCCCACGGCCACCAGTGTCATTCCGGGTGAGGCCACATTGGTGGGCACCGTGCGCACGTACAACGCGGTGGTGCAGCAAACCATTGAAGACCGTTTACGCCACTTGTGCGAATCGGTGGCCCATGGTTTTGGGGCCACGGCCCAACTTACCTACACACGCGGTTATCCGGCCACAGTTAACACGGTGCCAGAAGCCAACTTTGCAGCCGATGTGGCCACCACCTTGGTGGGGGTTGATCGGGTCTGGCGCAACATGCCGCCCAGCATGGGCGCAGAAGATTTCTCTTTCATGTTGCAGGCCAAGCCAGGTGCTTATTTGCGCGTGGGGCAAGGGGCCATCGATGGGCCAGGCCCCCATCCCTTGCACAACAGCCGCTACGATTTCAACGATGCCATTTTGCCCTTAGGCGCAGCTTTGCACGCCAGCCTGGTGGAGCACGCTTTGCCCCTCTTGGACGCCTAAGCCATTGGCCTCCCAGACACCTATTCAGAAAGATTCAGACGGCATGTCCAATCCCATTTCTCGTTGGCTTAACACCGATGTTGGCTACAGTTTCAAGCAGTCCAAAACGGCCATGGTGGCGGCTGGCATTGCATTTTTGTTCATATTTTGCGCGGTCTTTGCCAAGTGGGTCGCGCCCTACAACCCGTTCGATGCGGCCAGTTTGGAGTTGATGGACGCGCGCTTGCCCCCCGCATGGTCACCAGAAGGTTCGGCCAAATATTTGCTGGGCACCGATGATCAAGGTCGCGACATTTTGTCGGCGTTGATGTACGGCACACGAATCTCTTTGGTGGTGGGTTTTGCGTCTGTCATTGTGTCTTTGGTGGTGGGCGTAGGTTTGGGTTTGATCGCTGGCTTCCGTGGTGGGTGGATCGATGCCTTCCTCATGCGCGTGTGCGATGTGATGTTGTCCTTCCCTGCCATTTTGGTGGCCTTGCTCATCGCCGGTGTAGGCCGAGCCATGTTTCCCAATGCAGACGATTCGTTGGCATTTGGGGTGTTGATCATTTCTATTTCGCTCACGGGGTGGGTGCAATATGCCCGCACCGTGCGCGGCACCACCTTGGTCGAGCGCAACAAAGAGTATGTGCAAGCTGCGCGCGTGACGGGCGTGGCGCCACTGCGCATCATGATTCGCCATGTGCTACCCAACGTTTTGGGGCCCGTCACGGTGTTGGCCACCATTCAAGTGGCGGCCGCCATCATCATTGAGGCCACGCTGTCCTTCTTGGGCGTGGGCGTGCCGCCCACATCGCCGTCGCTTGGTACCCTCATTCGCATTGGCAATGACTTCTTGTTCTCCGGCGAATGGTGGATCACCATTTTCCCGGGCGTGACCTTGGTGCTCATTGCCTTGTCTGTGAACTTGCTGGGCGATTGGCTGCGCGATGCCTTGAACCCCCGTTTGCGTTGAGCACGAATTCCCTTTTTAGGTTGTCATGAGTCTTTTACAAGTTAAAAATTTGATCGTGGAGTTTCCAAGCCGGCACGGCACCTTGCGTGCCCTGGACGAAATTTCATTTGAAATTGCCCCCGGAGAAATTTTGGGCGTGGTGGGTGAGTCTGGTGCAGGCAAGTCCCTGACGGGTGCGTCCATCATTGGTTTGCTCGAGCCGCCAGGCCGCGTGGCCAGTGGTGAAATTTTGTTGCAAGGTCAGCGCATTGACAATCTGAACAACGACCAAATGCGCAGCATTCGCGGTCGCAAAATTGGCGCTATTTTTCAAGACCCGCTAACGTCTCTCAACCCGTTGTACTCGGTGGGCAAGCAATTGGTTGAAACCATTCAAGCCCACTTGCCGGTGTCCGATCAAGAAGCCCGGCAACGCGCCATTGCCTTGTTGCAAGACACGGGCATTCCGGCAGCTGCAGAGCGCATCGACCATTACCCACACCAGTTCTCGGGCGGCATGCGTCAGCGTGTGGTCATTGCCTTGGCGCTTGCGGCCGAGCCGCAACTGATTGTGGCCGATGAACCCACCACCGCCTTGGATGTGTCGATCCAAGCGCAGATCATCAGCTTGCTGAAAAACATTTGTAAACAACGTGGCGCTGCCGTGATGCTGATCACGCACGACATGGGGGTGATCGCCGAAACCTGCGACCGTGTGGCGGTCATGTACGCTGGCCGCATTGTGGAGGTTGGCCCTGTGCACCAAGTGATCAATCACCCTGAGCATCCCTACACTGCCGGCTTGATGGCTTCTATTCCAGACATGGAAGTAGACCGAGAACGCCTGAACCAAATTGATGGCGCCATGCCGCGCCTCAACGCCATTCCCAAAGGCTGCGCTTTCAACCCCCGCTGCACGAAAGTGTTTGAGCGTTGCAAACAAGAAAGGCCTGAATTGACCCAGGTGACCCAGTTTGATCAAAGTGGTCAGACGCATGTGGCGTGCTGGTTACAAAGCAACACAACAGCGGAGGCTGTGCGATGAGCCAACACAATGCATCTTCAGCCCAACAGCCTCTGGTGGTTGCGCACGATTTGGCCAAAACTTTCGATGTGTCTGCGCCGTGGCTTAGTCGCGTCCTTGAGCGCAAGCCGCGTCAACTTCTGCGTGCGGTGGATGGCGTCAGTTTTGAAATTGAGCGTGGCAAAACATTGGCGCTGGTGGGTGAGTCCGGTTGTGGCAAAAGTACCGTGGCACGCTTGTTGGTGGGCCTGTACGAGCCAACGCGCGGCGGCCTGACCTTTGATGGCGAAGACGCACATGCGGCTTTTAAATCGAATGACGCCAAAGCCATGCGCAAGCGCATTCAAATGATTTTTCAAGACCCCTACGCCAGTTTGAATCCGCGCTGGACGGTTGAAGCCATTGTGGGCGAACCTTTGAAAGAACACGGCTTGATTCAAGACGCGCAAGAACTCAAAGCCCGCGTGGCCGAGTTGTTGCAGTCTGTCGGTTTGTCTGCGCTTGACATGGTCAAGTACCCGCACCAATTCTCGGGCGGTCAACGACAGCGCATTTCGATTGCCCGCGCATTGGCCACAGCCCCCGAGTTTTTGGTCTGCGACGAGCCTACGTCGGCTTTGGACGTGAGTGTGCAAGCGCAAGTGCTCAACATCATGAAAGATTTGCAGCGCGAGCGGGGCCTGACGTATTTGTTCATCTCGCACAACTTGGCGGTGGTGCGCCATGTGAGCGACAACGTGGGCGTGATGTACCTGGGTCAATTGGTCGAGTTGGCCGACAAACAGACCTTGTTCAGCAATCCACAACATCCTTACACGCGCATGTTGCTCGATGCCATTCCCAAAATGAAAGACACCGGCCGTTCGCGCACACCTGTGCAGGGCGAGGTGCCCAATCCGCTCAACCCGCCACCGGGTTGCAGCTTCAATCCGCGTTGCCCTTTGGCCAATGCGCGTTGCAAAACTGAACGCCCTGTGCTGAAGAGCATCAACGGCATCAAGATTGCCTGCCATGCGGTAGAAGAAGGGCGTCACTGACGCGCCGTTGTACCCTTCAAAAAAAAGAGGCTCCATGAGGAGCCTCTTTTGGTTTGAGAGAACCAACGATCAGTTGACTGTGACGTAGTACATCTTGGGCGCATCGTTGGAGTTGTGCGTCATGGTGACGTTTTTCTTCATGGCCCATGGGCGCATTTGATGGTGCAAGGGGATGTACAACACCTCATCGCGTGTGATGGTCAAAGCTTCTTTGATCATGGCATCGCGTTTGGTTTTGTCGATTTCTGTTTTCATCGCCTCAACCAACGCATCCACTTTGGCGTTGCTGATTTTGGAGAAGTTGAAGCTGCCGTCTGCGCCTTTGGTGCGCGTCATGACCAATGACTGCAAAGAGTACTGTGCGTCATAAGTGGCCACACCCCAGCCCAACAAGTAAGCGCTGGTGTCAAAGTTTTGAACCTTGGCAATGAAGGGGCCAAAGTTAACGGCATTGAGTTTGGCTTTGACGCCAATCTTGGCCCACATGTTGACCACGGCTTGGCAAACTTCTTCGTCGTTCACGTAGCGGTTGTTGGGGCAATCGAGGGTGAACTCCATGCCATTGGGGTAGCCGGCTTCAGCCAACAACTTCTTGGCACCTTCCAGGTCGGCGGCAGGTACTTTGTCCATATCGGCCGAGTAACCGTTGACACCAGGTGCCACGATCAGGCTGGCGGGAATGGACAGACCGCGCATGATGCTGCGCTGAATGGCGGCACGGTCGATGGACATGTTGAGCGCTTTGCGAACACGAACGTCTTTGAAGAAGTTCTTGCCCTTTTGGCCGTATTTCAACTCATCGCTGCCCAAGTCAAGGCCCAAGAAGATGGTGCGAACTTCGGGGCCATCAAGCACGGACAGGGTGGAGGTGCCGCGCAAACGAGCCACGTCTTGTGTTGGCAAGTCAGTGACTGCGTCGACGTTGCCAGCCAACAAGGCGGCAATGCGTGTGGGATCGGATTTGATGGGGGTGTAGATCACGTCGGTCACGTTGCCTTGCAACTTGTCCCACCAATTTTTGTTGGCGGTCATGACCAGTTTTTGGTCGGGTTGCCATTCTTTGACAACGTAGGGGCCGGTGCCATTGGTGTTGTTGGATGCAAAGGTAACTTCTTTGGCCTTGTAGTCTTGAACTTTTTCAGACTTGTTTTTAACCGACCATGATTTGCTCATGATGAGGAACAAGGTGAAATTGTTCAACATGGTGGGGTTGGGTTTGTCCAACAAAACATCCACTGTGAAATCGTCTACCTTTTTGATTTCTTTCACACCGCCCACATAGATGCCCATGGTGCCTTGTGGCTGACGAATGCGGTCGAATGAGAACAAAACGTCGTCGGCGGTGAAGGCCGAGCCGTCATTGAACTTCACACCTTTGCGCAAGTTAAAGCGCACAGTGGTGGGGTTCACATTAGACCAGCTGGTGGCCAGTGAGGGTTCAATTTTGTAGTTCTTGTCGTAGCGAACCAGGCCTTCGTAGGTATGGCCCACGATGTTGTTGGTGGTTGCGTGATTTTGTGAGTGAGGGTCAAGCGTCAAAATGTCGTTTTGAGCAGCCCATTTGATTTCGGCGGCTTGGGCGGTTGTGACACCCATCAGTGAGGCCGATACGCCAATCGCCAACGTCAGTAGGCGAGAGGTTTTGAGGAAGCGTTGATACATGCTAAATCCTGTCTAAGTTAAATGACCAGGTCATTCTAGGGGAGGGCGGCCCCACCTCGCAAGACAAATCAGGGTTATTGCCAAGTACGACAAAAAGTCATATTCTGAGCACTGATCAGTTTTTTGAATGTCTGGGTGAATGTCCTATGAGCGCCATCTTGTTTCAGTCTGCCAATGTCTTGGACGTTGCCTCTTTAACCCTTCAAGCGAACCAAGATGTTTGGGTCGAAAACGGGCTGATCAAATCGGTGGTGCCGCACCAAGCAGACGTTTTCATTGCCGATAGCACCAAAGTGGTGAAGGCTCAAGGCAAAACCTTGATGCCTGGCCTGATCGATTGCCACGTGCACGTCATTGCGGCGCACCTGAACCTCAACATCACTGCCAATCAGCCCAACGTATTTGCCACCTTGCGCGCCTTGCCCATCATGAAGGGCATGCTGATGCGCGGTTTTACCACCGTGCGTGATGCCGGCGGCGGCGATTGGAATTTGGCCGAGGCCACCCGCACCGACATGGTGGAAGGGCCGCGTATTTTTGCGGCCGGCCGTGCGCTGTCGCAAACTGGCGGGCATGGTGATGGCCGTCCGCGCAGCGATGTGATTGAGCCTTGTGGCTGCTCCAGCCGTGTGGGCGCATTGGCCCGTGTGGTCGATGGCGTCGACAATGTGCGCTTGGCCGTTCGCGAAGAAATCATGAAGGGTGCCAACCAGATCAAGATCATGGCCTCGGGTGGTGTGGCCTCGCCCAACGATCCCATCCATTTTTTGGGTTATTCCGAAGGCGAAATCCGCGCCATTGTGGACGAAGCCGAACACGCAGGCACGTACGTCATGGCCCACGCGTACACACCCAAAGCCATTTACCGCGCGGTCGACTATGGCGTGCGCAGCATCGAGCATGGCAATTTGATCGATGTGTCTACGGCGCAGTTCATGGCCGACAAGCAGGCCTACATGGTGCCCACACTCATTACCTACGAAGCCTTGGCCAACGAAGGCGCCAGCTTGGGTTTGCCTGCCGTGTCGGTGGCCAAAATTGAAACGGTGCGAAGCCAAGGTCAAAAAGCCCTAGAGATTTTGGCCAAAGCTGGCGTGAAGATGGCATTGGGCACCGACTTGTTAGGCGAGTCGCATCGCCATCAGTCGGAAGAGCTGCGAATTCGCGCAGACATACTGGGCAATGGTGTTGCCCTGCAGCAAGCCACCTTGAACGCTGCAGAGCTGATCAACATGTCGGGTCAATTGGGGGTGGTCAAGGCCGGTGCCATCGCCGACTTGCTGTTGGTCGATGGCAACCCTTTGGTCGACATGTCTTGTCTGTTGGGCCAAGGCGAGCGCATTCAAGCCATCATGAAAGATGGCAAGTTGTACAAACACGCCTAAAGCGCTAGAGGGGGCGCTGGAG
The DNA here is from genome assembly GCA_030158125.1 of Limnohabitans sp. Taxonomy (GTDB): domain Bacteria; phylum Pseudomonadota; class Gammaproteobacteria; order Burkholderiales; family Burkholderiaceae_C; genus Limnohabitans_A. Next base: position 178,559 of record JAOATL010000024.1, read on the forward strand.
GGGGCGCTGAAGGCGCGCTTCAGGTGTAGCGCTTGTTGCGCAGGTTGTTTTTCATTTCGCGCAATGCGGGTTGCAAGGCCTCGCCAATGCGCAGTGCCACGGTGGTGGCCAAAATATCAATGATCAACAAGTGCAGCAAGCGCGAGACCATGGGGCTGTAGCGGTCGTAGCTTTCGGGGTGATCGGCGGTGAGGTGGATGTGGCCTGCTGTGGCCAGTGGCGAGCCGCTGGCGGTGATCACAATGGTGGTGGCGCCGCGCTTGCGGGCAATGTCGCAGGCGTCCATCAAATCGCGCGTACGACCTGAGTTGGAAATCACCACCACGCAATCGCCTTTGCTCAGCATAGACGCGCTCATCACTTGCATGTGGCCATCGCTGTAAGCAATGGTGTTCATGCCCAAACGGAAAAATTTGTGCTGAGCATCTTGCGCTACGATGCCGGAGTTGCCCACACCATAGAACTCAATCCGCTTGCCGGTGGCATGCGTCTCTGCCAAAGCTTGTGCCGCTTGATCCAGCGCAAATGACGACGCGTCGTTGCGGTATTTCAAAAACGCAGCAACCGTGTTGTCGATCACTTTGACCGCTACGTCGTTGGTTTTGTCGTCGGCATCTACGCTGCGATGGATGAAGGGAACGCCTTCGCTCACACTGCCTGCCAGCTTCAGTTTGAAATCGGACAGACCGTCGTAACCCACACTTCTGCAAAAACGAACCACGGTGGGTTTGCTCACATGTGCACGATCGGCCAGTTCGGTGACGGGCAAATTGGCAAAGGCGCGTGGGTCATGCAAAACCAACTTGCCGACGCGTTGTTCGGCGGGTGCCAGTGAAGGCAATGAGGCTTTGATACGGTCTAGCATGATTTAAATTTCTTCCGACCAACAAAAACCGTCACGCGCAATCATGGCGCTGGAAGCGCTGGGGCCCCATGTGCCTGCTGCATAAGGACGGGGGCCCTGGGTGTCAGCGGCCCAGTGTTGCAAGATAGGTTCAACCCAGCGCCAGGCTTCTTCTTGCTCGTCGCTGCGTACAAACAAATTCAAGCGGCCATCGAGCACATCGAGCAGCAAACGCTCGTAGGCGCCCACACGTTCGCTGCCAAAGCGCTTGTCAAAGTCCAAGTCCAAATGGACGGAGCTGAGTGTCCCCGAGTTTTGATGGCCCGATTTGACGCGCTTGTGCTGGCCTTCTGCAAACAGGTGCAGTTCCAAACCATCTTTGGGCTGCAAATGAATTACCAGCTTGTTCACACCGCCTGCTGGCGCTTGAAAGATGGCATGCGGTGTTGGGTGGAAATTGATTTCAATGTAGGCCTCACGAGATGCCAAACGTTTGCCCGTGCGAATGTAGAACGGCACGCCAGCCCAACGCCAGTTGGCAATCTCGGTGCGCAAGGCCACAAAGGTTTCGGTGCTGCTGCTGGGACTGACACCTGTTTCGTCCTTGTAGCCTGGCACGGCCTGGCCGTTCACGCTGCCCGCGCTGTACTGGCCTCGCACCACATGCTGGCCGAGTGTTTCGGTGGTCCAAGGTTTGAGCGCGCGCAACACTTTGAGTTTCTCATCGCGAATGGCATCGGCATGCGCGTTGATAGGGGGCTCCATGGCAATGGCACACAGCAGTTGCAGGGCGTGGTTTTGTACCATGTCACGCAACGCGCCGGTGTTTTCATAAAAACCACCGCGCTTCTCGACGCCCAGTTCTTCGGCAATGGTGATTTGAATGTTGGCAATGTGCTCTCGGCGCCACAGCGGCTCAAACAACGCATTGCCAAAGCGCATGGCAAACAAGTTTTGAACGGATGGCTTGCCCAGGTAGTGGTCAATTCGAAAAATTTGATGCTCTTCAAACACCTTGCGCACGCTCTGGTTGATGGCGCGATTGGATTGAAGGTCGTGGCCCAGGGGCTTTTCCAACACGATGCGGGTTTTGGGGGTGTTGAGATGGGCAACCGCCAGTTGCTCGCAAACCGTGTTGAACAAACTGGGCGCAGTGGCCAAGTACATCACCACGTTGTCGGTGTCGCGTTCGGCCAAGCGCTTGGCCAATTGGGCGTAATCGGCTGGATTGGACAAGTCCACACGCTCGTAATGGAGCATGGCCTTGAACCTTGCAAATTCTTCATCATTGGGGCGTTTGGCGCCCTCCACTTGTTCAAAGCGCGATTGAATGAGCGTGCGGTATTGCTCGTCCGTCATGGCGTCGCGTGCCACGCCAATGATGCGGCCGCTCTCGGGCAGGGTGCCGTGACGGAATGCTTGAAAAAGGGCGGGCATCAGTTTGCGCCAAACCAGGTCGCCAGTGCCGCCAAAAAAGACTAAATCGAAGGACATGTTCATTTGTTACATAAAAATGAATTTGTAATGTAACTTTGTTTCATTGATAATTCAAGTCTTGTTTTAAATTATTTGCCATGAACCAACTAGACGCACTTAAATCTCACACCACCGTGGTGGCCGACACCGGTGACTTCAAACAACTGGCGCAGTTTCAGCCGCAAGACGCCACCACCAACCCGTCGCTCATCTTGAAGGCGGTGCAGAAGCCTGAATATGCGCCCTTGTTGTCTGCGGCTGTTGCCGCCCACAAAGGCGAGCCGCTGGACGTGGTGATGGACCACTTGCTGGTGACCTTTGGTTGCGAAATTTTGAAGACAATTCCGGGCCGTGTGTCGACTGAAGTCGATGCGCGTTTGAGTTTTGACACAGCGGGCACCCTGGCGCGCGCGCGTCGTTTGATGCGTCTTTATGAAGCGCAGGGCATTTCACGTGATCGCGTGTTGATCAAAATTGCCGCCACCTGGGAAGGCATTCAAGCTGCTGCAGCGTTGGAGCGCGAAGGCATTCACACCAACCTCACCTTGTTGTTCTCTTTTGCGCAAGCGGTGGCCTGTGGTCAAGCCAAAGTGCAACTGATTTCTCCGTTCGTGGGCCGCATTTACGACTGGTACAAAAAGACAGCAGGTGCTGCATGGGACGAAGCGGCAAGTGCTGGCGCCAACGATCCTGGTGTGAAGTCTGTGCGCGCCATTTACAACTACTACAAAAGGAATGACATTGCCACCGAGGTCATGGGTGCCAGCTTTCGCAACGTAGGTCAAATTGTGGCGTTGGCAGGTTGTGACTTGCTCACCATCAGCCCCGACTTGCTGGCGCTGCTAGCGGCCAACGAAACCGCATTGACGCCTGTCCTGGACGCACAAGCTGCCAAAGGCATGGACTTGCCCTTGGTGCAATACAGCGAAGCAGGTTTCCGTTTTGCTTTGAACGAAGACGCCATGGCCACTGAAAAATTGGCCGAAGGCATTCGCGCTTTCTGCGTCGATGCCATCAAGTTGGAAGGCTTGATGTTGGCGGCCCAAAAAGCTTAAAAGGACGGCAATGCGAGGTGATCAAACGGCTGCTTGGCAAGGCTTGACGGCCCTGGCGAAAGCGTTTTCAGGTTTCGATTTGCGAGATGCGTTTGTCTCAGATCCAAAGCGTGCGGCGCATTTCAGTCAAGAAGCGCCTGGCGTGTTCGCTGACTTGTCGAAGAACCATTGGGACGCAAGCATTGAAGCGCAATTGTTGGCGTTGGCAGAGCAAGCCGGTGTGCTGACGCATCGCAATCGCATGTTCCAAGGCGAGGCCATCAACGCCACAGAAAACCGAGCCGTGATGCATTGGTTGTTGCGTCATCCTGCGGAGGGTGCTGCTGCGCAAGCACTGCCTGTTTCAGTCAAGGCGTCTTTGAAAGAGGTTCACGACACCTTGAGCGCCATGCTCTCGTTTGCCGAAAAAATTCGTGCAGACAAGCAGATCACCGATGTGGTGAACATTGGCATTGGTGGTTCCGACTTAGGCCCACAAATGGCGGTGATGGCTTTGCAGTCGCATGCTGTGACGGGCAAGCGCTTTCACTTTGTGTCCAATGTGGATGGCCATGAGCTGGACGCCGTGTTGAAGGGTTTGAAGGCTGAGAACACGTTGTTCTTGGTGGCCTCTAAAACCTTCACCACATTGGAAACCATGACCAATGCTTTGTCTGCCAAGCGTTGGTTTGAAACGCAGGGCGGCACGGATGTAGCGCGTCACTTTGCAGCGCTCACCACCAATGTAGAAGCCGCAGGCAAGTTTGGCATTCAAACTTGTTTTGGATTTTGGGACTGGGTGGGCGGTCGTTACTCACTGTGGTCGGCCATTGGTTTGCCTTTGGCCATTGCCATTGGTTCTGATAAGTTCCGTGAGTTTTTGGCAGGTGCACATGCCATGGATCAGCATTTTCTACATGCCGATCCTGTACAGAATTTACCCATTCGTTTGGGTCTGTTGGATGTTTGGTATCGCAATTTTTTGCACTACACCAGTCGCTGCATTGCACCGTATCACAGTGCCTTAAAGCGCTTTGCGCCCTACTTGCAGCAGCTTGAAATGGAGAGCAACGGCAAGCAAGTGGACCATGCGGGTCAAACCTTGCCGTACAGTACATCACCGGTGTTGTGGGGCGAGCCTGGTACCAACGGTCAACATGCATTTTTCCAAATGTTGCACCAAGGAACCGATGTGGTGCCGCTTGAGTTTGTGGCTGTGAAAAACGCCACGCATGCGCTGCCCGATCACCAAGCGTTGTTGTTGTCCAATGTGCTGGCGCAGGCGCAGGCTTTGATGGTGGGCAAGTCGGATGCGGGGGGGCATCAAAACTTTGCAGGCAACAGACCCAGCACCTTCATTTTGTTGGAAGACTTAACGCCTTTTAACTTGGGTGCTTTGATTGCCTTGCAAGAACACCGCGTGTTTGTAAGCGGTGCGGTGTGGGGAATCAATAGCTTTGACCAATGGGGTGTGGAGTTGGGCAAAGTGTTGGCCAAAGACATTCATGCGCGCATTTTGTCGGGTGATATTGCTGGAGTAGACGCCTCTACAGCGCAATTGCTGCAGAGGGTTCGCGCTGCTTGAACTTGAATAGGGCCAGACAATTCTGGCCCTTCTTTCTTCAATGCTTGTGGCTGCTGTGATCGTGTTCGTTGGCGGGCTTGTCCTGCACAATCACTTGCCCCTTCATGCCCGCTTCAAAATGGCCTGGGATGAGGCACGCCATCTGCAAAGTCTGAGCTTGGTCGAACTTGATGACCCACTCTTTGGTTTCGCCTGGTTTGACGCTCAGTGCCAGCAAGTCATTGCCAGAAGCGTGATCGTGCCCGCCGGAGTGTCCTGCCGATTGTTTCATTTCAATGGCGTGGGCTTTTAGCGCGTCTTCAGAGCCCAAGACCATTTCATGCGGCAATTTGCCGCTGTTGTGCACCACCAATTTGAGCGTTTCACCCGCCGCAACTTGCAACAGATCGGGCGTGAAACGCATCGTGTCGTTCATGTCGACTTGGAGGGTGCGATCGACAACCAAGGCGCTTTGCATGGCTGTGTGGGCGGGGGCGCCGTGCGAGTCATTGGCCACTTCGGCATCATGCGCATGACCACCAGCCGCCCATTCTGGGTTGCGCTCGAAGGCTTGATAAGCGGCCCAACTGCTGGCGCAAACCGCAAGCCCCAAGCCCCAAGCTCAATGAATACACGATCAATGCGCGTTGCATGCGCATTTTGAGTGTGAACATCAGCGCCAAAATAGAAATGGCAAACCCCAAAGGCACTACCCACGCACTGCGCGCAGGCGAGTCAGGAAAATGTTGGAGTCCGCCGGTGAAGAAGCCCAAACCGATGGACAGCAACGTGCCCACCCAAAGTGATTCAATCAAACTTTGCGTGTTGTTTTGGCTGCGGTGCTCCATCCAGGCGCCCGCTACAAAAAGGACGATGCCGACTGCTGCCGTCCAGAGTGAGCGTTCGCCACTGAAAAAACCATGGTTGACCGCGCCCGAAATAAAGCTGATGCCCGAATATTTGAGCAGCATGGCGCTGTGTTGAATTTGAAAAGAGACTGTCATGAAAATTCCTTGCGCTTTGCATTGAAGCGCGACATGGATCAACCTTCTTTTGAGAAGAAGGGACTGAAAGTGAGATCTGGGAATTTCAGGAAATGGGCGGTCGCAAATGCGGTTGCGGCGCCGAATTCAGCCAAACAATGGGCTTGTGCGCCGGTGGCATTTGGAGTTTCATCATGGACTGAGGCGTGCTTGCCTGGAGCAGGCCCATGGTGCAGCACTCGTGGCAGTCTGATGCACCATGCGGTGAATCTGTTGAATGGCTTGCTTGTGCGGGTTCTGAGGCGTGCCCGCCGCAGTGGTCTTGAAACCCCAATGACGTTGTATTTGAATACATCTTGCTGTGGGTGTCTGTTGATGCGGCATTGGCAAGCGACATCAACCCCAAGTTGGCGCTGAAGACCAACTTCATCAGAAGTGACACCACCAGTAACCAAGGCATTCTTTGCATGATCGCATCTTAAATCGCATTCAAGTCACTTGAACGAGAGGCATAAAAAAACCCCGCAATTGCTTGCGGGGTTTTTTGTGCGAGGTCAAAAGTCTTTGCAGACCTTTGAGGCAGCGGGCAATTACATGCCCATGCCGCCCATACCACCCATGCCGCCCATGTCAGGCATGCCACCGGCGCCAGACTCTTCTTTCGGTGCTTCTGAAACCATGCACTCTGTGGTCAACATCAAAGAAGCCACGGATGCTGCGTTTTGCAATGCAGTGCGTGTCACTTTGGTTGGGTCCAAGATGCCCATTTCAATCATGTCACCGTAGGTGTCGTTGGCTGCGTTGAAGCCGTAGTTGCCTTTACCGGCCATCACAGCGTTCACCACCACAGATGGCTCGCCACCTGCGTTGTACACGATCTCGCGCAAAGGCGCTTCGATGGCTTTCAACACCAGCTTGATGCCAGCGTCTTGGTCAGCGTTGTCGCCTTTGATGGCGCCAGCGTTTTGACGAGCGCGGAGCAATGCAACGCCACCGCCAGCCACAATGCCTTCTTCCACAGCAGCGCGGGTCGCGTGCAATGCGTCTTCAACACGGGCTTTCTTTTCTTTCATTTCGACTTCGGTAGCAGCGCCAACCTTGATCACGGCAACACCGCCAGCCAACTTGGCCACGCGCTCTTGCAGTTTTTCACGGTCGTAGTCAGAAGTAGCTTCTTCGATTTGAACGCGGATTTGTTTCACACGTGCTTCGATGTCGCCAGCTGCGCCAGCACCGTCGATGATGATGGTGTTTTCTTTGCCCACTTCGATGCGCTTGGCTTGACCCAAGTCTGCCAATGTCACTTTTTCGAGTGTCAGGCCCACTTCTTCAGCGATCACTTTACCGCCGGTCAAGATGGCGATGTCTTCCAACATGGCTTTGCGACGATCGCCGAAGCCAGGGGCTTTCACAGCCACAACCTTCAAGATACCGCGGATGGTGTTGACCACCAAAGTTGCCAAGGCTTCGCCTTCAACTTCTTCAGCAATGATCAACAAAGGACGGCCAGCTTTTGCAACGGCTTCCAATGTGGGCAACAAGTCACGGATGTTGCTGATTTTCTTGTCGAACAACAACACGAAGGGGTTGTCGAGCAAAGCAGCTTGCTTCTCGGGGTTGTTGATGAAGTAAGGTGACAGGTAGCCACGGTCGAACTGCATGCCTTCAACGATGTCGAGTTCGTTGTCGAGTGACTTGCCGTCTTCAACAGTGATCACGCCTTCTTTGCCCACTTTGTCCATGGCTTTGGCAATGATCTCGCCAATGCTGTGGTCGCTGTTGGCAGAAATAGAACCGACTTGAGCGATTTCTTTGGTGGTTGTAGTTGCCTTAGTGGCTTTCTTCAACTCTTCGATCAAGGCTGCAACAGCTTTGTCGATACCGCGCTTCAAGTCCATGGGGTTCATGCCAGCGGCAACGTACTTCATGCCTTCGCGAACGATGGCTTGAGCCAACACAGTAGCGGTTGTTGTACCGTCACCAGCGTTGTCAGACGTCTTGGAAGCAACTTCCTTGACCATCTGGGCGCCCATGTTTTGCAGCTTGTCTTTGAGTTCGATTTCTTTGGCCACGGACACACCGTCCTTGGTCACGGTGGGGGCGCCGAAAGAGCGCTCGAGCACCACATTGCGACCCTTAGGGCCCAAAGTCACTTTGACCGCATTGGCCAAAATGTTCACGCCTTCAACCATGCGTGCGCGGGCTTCGCCGCCGAAAATTACGTCTTTTGCTGCCATTTTGATATTCCTTAAAGATTTGATCAGTTGGGGACAGAGCGGTCATGCGCTGCGCGCGTAGACCGATCTTTCCCGCAAGTTATTTATTACTCAACCACCGCAAACAGGTCTTCTTCTTTCATGACCAACAGCTCATCGCCCAAAACCTTGACGGTTTGGCCGCTGTATTTGCCGAACAACACGCGGTCGCCGACTTTCACGTTCATGGCCAACACTTCGCCTTTGTCGTTGCGCTTGCCTGGGCCCACGGCCAAGACTTCACCTTGATCAGGCTTTTCAGCGGCTGCATCAGGGATCACGATGCCAGAGGCAGTTTTGGTTTCGCTTTCGACACGTTTGACGATCACGCGATCGCCGAGAGGACGCAGTTTCATTGGATCTCCTAAATATGAAACAAGGTTAAAAACAAAAAGTATTCAAAATTGAATACTTTAGGGTTCTTTGGAGGGTGCTGAGGTTGTTAGCACTCATCTCCTGCGAGTGCTAATGATAAGGGTGTTTGGGAGGATTTCAAGAGGGGTGTCGAAAAATGAGGGGATTTGAAAGGGGTTATTGAACCCAAGCACTCAGCCAATGGGCGGAACTTCTTGCATTTGCTTTCAAAGCTTGAATTTGGATGAAAGCTTGCTAACCTGAATATTGAAGCTAAAAGTATTAAAAAATTGCAAGAGATATCAGCATTCAAAGACATACGGAATGAACAAGTTCAGATCATTAGAAGACATAAGTTTGTTGCGTGAAAGCGTTGAGCTTGAATGCAAAGCCGCTCAAGGCGCCTCTGGCCAAGGCGAAGTACCCAAGGATTTCTGGCCAACCTACTCTGCCATGGCTAACGCACATGGCGGGGTAGTGATTCTGGGGATCCTCGAAAAGTCGGGTGTTTTCAGCGTGGCTGGTCTAAAAGAAATGAACAAGGTGAGAGCTGATCTGTTCAACAACTTGAACAATCCCGGCAAAGTCAGCGTCAACCTACTTAGCGACGCGGATGCCCAAGAGGTCATTTTGGAGGGTCAGGCTGTTTTGATTTTGTCCATACCGCAGGCGGGTCGAAAAGACAAACCAGTTTATTTGAACGGTCAGCCGCTTGGCAATACTTATCGCCGGCTGAATGACGGTGACCGCAAATGCGATGACACCACAGTCAAACGCATGCTGGCAGAAGAGGTGCAGGACAGCCGAGATACTTACATTTGTAACCGATATGGCTTGAATGACATTGACCTTGACAGTTTGCATGCTTACCGAAATCAGTTTGCAAGTTACAAGTCTGGGCACCCTTGGGTGGGAGCAGACGACACCGAGTTTCTGCATTTACTAGGCGCCTGGCGAGAAGACCGAGAAACCAAAGAAAACGGACTCACATTGGCTGGTTTACTGATGTTTGGTCAATGGCCAGCCATCATGACCTGTGCCCCACTGTATTTTGTGGATTACCAAGAACAACCCGATGAACCCGACACTTCAGTTCGGTGGCTAGATCGGGTGGTGCCAGACGGCACTTGGTCGGGTAATTTATTCGACTTTTATAGAAAGGTCATTCGCAAATTGACGGCCGACTTAAAGGTGCCATTTCATCTGCAAGGCGACAAGCGTGTAGACGACACGCCTATTCATCAAGCGCTGCGGGAGGCCTTGGTCAACACTTTGGTCCATGCCGACTATTCAGATCGGGCTTCGGTGCGGGTCATTAAGAGGCCTTCAGGCTTTGAATTTCGCAATCCTGGCGCGCTGCGTGTTCCCGTTGCCCAGGCGCTTAAAGGCGGGGAGAGCGATTGTCGTAATCGAACGCTGCAACAAATGTTCTTGATGATCAACTTGGGAGAGCGCGCTGGATCAGGATTGCCCCGCATTTTGACCAGTTGGCAAGGTGAGGGGCGGTTAATGAAAATGACGGAGTTATTTGAGCCTTATGACCAGTCGTTATTGACGATGAACTGGGCATTGGGGACCGTGTCGGGGAAAATGTCGGGGAAAATGTCGGGGAAAATGTCGGGGAAACCGACATTGGAGATTTTGGGTCTTATCAAGCAGGACTCGCGCTTAACGGTATCTGAGCTTGCAATCACCCTTGAGTTATCGGAGAGAACCATCGAGCGTGCCATTCAATCCTTGCGCGCTGACGGTCGACTTGAGCGAATTGGTCCGTCAAAGGGCGGCTTTTGGAAAGTTCTGAAATGATTGGAATCGATGATTTCTACTCAGGTCAAATTAAAGAATTTTTTAATTTAGACCAGCCGTATTAAAGGATCCTTTAATATGACCTCTCCAAAAGAGCATAGTTACCATGTTGCAATCCCATCAGTTGAATGTCAACGGTCAAGTTGTTTCCTTCAAATCCGGGGCTGACACTACCGCTCTGCAAACCATTCGCAATCAATTGGGCTTAACGGCCAGTCGATACGGCTGCGGTCAAGAGCAATGTGGTGCATGCCATGTGTTGATCGATGGTCAATCAAAGCCAAGCTGCCAATTGCCTGTGGATGCTTTGGTGGGGCGCAGCGTTGTGACACTAGAGTCAGCACAAAACCCTGACTTGCCCAGCACGCCTTACTTAAAAGCACTGCAAACGGCGTTCATTGATGAACAAGCGGCGCAGTGTGGATACTGCACCAGTGGGCTCTTGATCAGCGCCACTGCTCTGCTGATGAGCGCACACGAAACTGTTTCTGATTTGCAAATCCGTGAAGCATTAGAGCCGCACCTTTGTCGCTGCGGCACACACAACCGAGTCTTCAGGGCTGTGAAGAAAGCCGCACTTCAGTGTGGCTTGAAATTAACGCCGTCAGAGGTGTCCGCATGAGCCAGTTGCTTTCACCTTCCGTGAGTTTAAAAACCAATCCTTTGCTATCGCAGTGGCTGCGCTTTGAAGCCAATGGCTCTGTGACGGTGTTCACAGGCAAAGCCGAACTGGGTCAAGGCATCTTGCATGCATTGAAACTCATGGCGGCCCATGAACTGGATCTGCCTTTGGACAGCGTTCACATTGAGACAGCCAACACACAAAACAGCCCCGACGAGGGCATGACGTCTGGCAGCTTGTCCGTCCAAGATTCTGGCTTGGCCATTCGCCAAGCGAGCGCGCATGCAGCGCAGCTTTTGAAAACGCACGCATGCGCTTCTTACGCAGAATTGCATTCACACGTCGATGTGAAGTTGCCTGTCGACTTAACAGTGCCCACCAAATCCACCGCCCTGACGCTGTCCGAAGTTCGCGAAGACATTGAAGCACTTGTGCAAGGTCAGCCCATCTTTCTTCACGACCTTGGAATTAATGTTGATCTGACCCCAATTAAAAATTTGCTTCATGGGCGGATGGTGAGGGGGCCTGGGTTGCGCTGTACTTTACGCACGGAAGGCTGGGCGGATGCTGTGGCTGGGTTGCCTAAAGAGGTTCAAGCGTTGAGGGATGGCTCGTTGGTGGGGGTTGTTGCGCCCACTGAGGCGCTGGCGGAGAAGGCTGCTAGCAAGTTGCAGCGATTGCTGAAGTGGGATGTGGCGGCACTGCCTGAATGTATTGAAGGTGGCGTTGATTTGGTAGAGCGGGCCCCTGCGATGGATTCGCAAGTGTTTCACGAATCAGGTCAGTTTCATGAAGCAAGCAAGGACGCCAAGGTTTACGAAGCGGTTTACTTCAGACCTGCGTTGCACCATGGCTCGATGGGGCCCAGTGTGGCTTTGGCTGTATGGGAATCTGATCAAGCCAGCAGTGGTTTGAAAGTGTGGAGCCACACGCAGGGTATTTTTCCTTTGCGCAAAGATTTAGCGCTTGCGTTGGGCATTGATGCGCAGCAGATTGAAGTGCAGCATGTGCGGGGTGCTGGCTGCTATGGGCACAACGGTGCCGACGATGTGGCCTACAACGCAGCTTGGTTGGCCAGGCTTGTGCCAGGGCAATGTGTGCGTGTGCAGTGGACGCGTGAAGAGGAAATGCAGCAGTCACCTTTAGCGCCTGCGATGCGTGTGAAGTTGCAGGCCACTGTTCAGTCTGTTGCAGCGCCAACAAGTTCTGGCCCTCCCAAAGGACGCGCCGATCTAGAACTACTTACTTGGCAACACGACGTCTGGAGCCAAGGCCACAGCTCAAGGCCTGGCCGCGCGGCTACGCCCGCTTTCAAAGACAGCTGGCTAACAGATCAACAATTTCCTGTGCTGGAGCCCATCAATGTGGCCGCAGCAGCAGGTGCTGGTGCAGAGCGAAATGCCATACCGCCCTACAGCACCCAACACGTGAAGGTGAATGCGCACCGCTTGTTAGGCTTGCCATTCAGAACCTCCGCGTTGAGAAGCTTGGGCGCTCACGCCAATGTGTTTGCATGCGAAAGTTTCATGGACGAAATTGCCGACGATCAGGGCTTGGATCCTGTGGCGTTTCGGCTAGGCAAGTTGGAAGATCCACGCGCCAGAGCGGTGGTGCAAACCTTGGCAGATCAAGTCAATTGGTTAGAGCGTCGTCAAAGCTTGTCACAAAAAGAAGGTTGGGGTTTGGGCATTGCCTATGCGCGTTACAAAAGCAAAGGCGCTTACTGCGCTGTGGTGGCTGAAGTAGAAGTGACGCACCAAGTGAATGTGCGCCGTTTGTGGGTGGTGGCCGACATTGGTGAAGTTATTCACGCTGATGGCGCTGTTTCTCAATTGGAAGGTGGCGCCATTCAATCGACCAGCTGGGCTTTGAAAGAGCAGGCGCATTGGGATTCAAACAACATCACCAGCACCCATTGGGATGCGTATCCTATTTTGCGTTTCAGTGAAGTGCCGGAAGTGCAAGTGCATTTGATGCCGGGTCATTCACAAAACTCGGGCTCACTTAATCCGCCTCTAGGTTCAGGCGAAGCCACACAAGGTCCCACCACAGCTGCCATCGCCAATGCGGTATTTCATGCGGTGGGGCTGCGCGTTAGGCAGTTGCCTCTCACGCCAGACAACTTGGCAAAAGCTGCACTGGCATAAGTCTTCTAATGTTTTGGCCTTGAAAGGCTTTGAGCGAATGGCAGTGCTAAGGTCTAGCTCAGGCCACCGGCAAAAATCCGCCCTTGGCACGAAGCGCAGCATGTTCTGCGCTGGTCAAAATATCGATCATGGCTTGCGCCTGCGCCGCACACGTGCTGGTAGAACGAACACCTGCGGTGTACATGGTGGCCAGTTCAAACTCGAGTGGCAAGTTGGCCACCAAATCAACGCCTGGCGTGATCAAAATTTCGGTCACTTGCGTGCAACCAATCACGTGCGGGTCGTCGCATGCGGCCATGGCATTCATGGCGGTGTTGCCGTTGGGAAAGGGGCGCAACTTGCTGGCCACTGTTTCGGCAATGCCCAAATCATTGAGCACCTTCATGAAGTGAATGCCCGCCGTGGCCAATTGCGGATCAGGAAAATAAATGCCTGTGGTTGCCAACATGGCCGCTTTGAGTTGCTCGGCCGTTGCAACCTGCGGCCATGGCGTACCGTGCTTCACGGCCACGCCCGTTTTAACGGGCCCTAAATTGCGTGCACTGCCAGCCACCACATGGCCGGCGGCGCTGAGTTGCTCAATGAGGGCCGCCGTCAAAATGACCACGTCGCATGGCGCACCCTCCGTGAGTTTTTGTTTCATCAAACCGACGGCACCAAAGGTGCAGGAGAGTTGCGTGTGGGTGGCTGTTTCAATCGACGTTTTTAAAGCGTTGACCAAACCTTGTGCGGCACCGCCGCTGAGCAAATGAAGGGCGCGTGGCAACACGTTCAATCCAATTTGATGTTGGCAGACTTGATGACGCCGGCCCATTTGGCAATGTCGTCTTGTAAGTACTTGTCAAATTGTGCTGGATTCAACACGATGGGCGCGGCGCCTTGCTTGGCCCATTGCTGCTTGACGTCTGCTTGAGATGCAATTTTGGAGACGGCTTCATTGAGCTTGTCGACAATGGCTTTGGGCGTGCCCTTGGGTGCCATCAGGCCTAACCAAATGGTGGCCTCATAGCCCGCCACACCGCCTTCGTTCAAAGTGGGGACATCGGGCAGTACATCGGAGCGGACTTTGCCGCTGGTGCCGACGGCTTTCACTTTGCCGGCCTTGACTTGCTCGGTCATGGTGGTGACTGCATCGAACATCATGTCCACTTGTCCGCCCAATACGTCTGTGCGCGCGCCAGAGCTGCCTTTGTAGGGCACGTGAACCATGTCTATCTTGGCCATGCTTTTAAACAACTCGCCGGCCATGTGATAAGGCGTGCCTGGTCCTGACGATGCATAGTTCAGCTTGCCAGGTTGCGCTTTGGCGGTGCGAATGACATCGGCCAAAGTGTTCATGCCTTTGCTTGGGTTGACCACCAAGACCAAGTCAGAATAATTAATGGGTGCGACACCCACGAAGTCCTTCATCAGGCCAAATGGCTTATTTGGAATGAGTGTTTCATTCACGGTGTGGGTGTTGGACATCAATAACAAGGTGTAGCCATCGGGTGCAGCTTTGGCGGCCAAGTCTGTGCCAATGACCGAGCCAGCACCTGGTTTGTTGTCCACCACAAACGTCTGCCCCAGGCTGTCTTGCAAGCGTTGCGCCATGAAGCGCGCGTAATTGTCAGCAGGGCCACCGGTGGCGAATGGCACCACAATTTTGACGGGCCGTGTGGGGTAGTTCTGAGCATGCGCTTGCTGCGATAGAAAAATGCCGGTGCCAATGAACAGCAGACTGGCCAATGCGGTGACAAGGGTGCGACGATGTGGCACTTGACGGGTGGCCACTGGTGCCGTTTGGGGGTGATTTCGAGTTTGCATGTGTGTCTCCATGGGTGTCTGTTTTGTTATTCCACTTTGCCGATTTTCTTGACCACATCGCTCATGCGTTTGGCATCGGCTGCAACGTATTTTTCAAAGTCTGGGCTGTCTAAGTACTGCACAGGGCTGCCCGTGTTTTGGATGACATCGCGTGCTTTGGTATCTTGTGCCGCTGCTTTGGCCGCAGCCCGCAAGCGTTGTGCGATGGGTTCAGGCGTGCCGCTGGGGATGAACAAGCCAGACCACTGGGCGTACTCTGCATTGAAGCCCAAATCTTTAAGGCTGCTGACATCGGGCAATGATGCCAAGGGGCCGTTGCCCCAGTGACCCAAAACACGAATCTTGCCCGCTTTGACATGCTGCAGCACGGTGGCGGGGCCAGTTGAGACCGCGTCGATTTGACCGCCCAACATGGCAACAATGGCAGGACCCGCACCTGTGAAGGGCACGTGGGTCATTTTGACGCCAGCGGTTTGCGCCAAGATTTCCATGGGTACGTGCATGGTGCCGTAGTTGCCAGACGAGCCGTAGTTGATGGCGCCAGTGCGTTTGCGAGCGTCTTCAATGAATTCTTTCACCGTCTTCCAAGGTGCGTCGGCGCGTACCGCCAACACGGTGGGGTCGGCCGTGTACCGTGCGATGGGGCGCAAGTCGTTCAGCAAGAACATGGGATTGCGGCCTAGCAATGCATCGGCCTCTGGAATGACGGTGAGGGACGACAAGGCCATGAGGATGGTGTAACCATCGGGTTTGGCGCGCGCCGCCACACCCATGCCAATGCCGCCACCTGCGCCGCCTTTGTTCTCAATGACCACAGGCTGACCCAGTTCACGGCTCATGGCCTCCGCCACGGGGCGGGCCACGATGTCGGCCAAACCGCCCGGCGGGAAGGGCACGATCATGGTGATGGATTTGTTGGGGAAGGGGGCCGTTTGTGCCCAAGCCGTGCCCAGGGTGCCAAGTTGAACGAAGAGGCTGGCCAGTAAAACGGCCGTGGAAACCAAAACATGCGGATGATGGGGGCGAGTGTGGCGTGTCCGTCTGAAAAAATTCATGGGGTCTCCTGAAAGTTCGCGATGTGTTCGCGATGTGTATTTGTCAAAGCACTCTAACACCGCGACTCATTTTGTGCATGAACCTATGTCACAAGGTGGCTTTCTGACATTGAGCGCAACTCACGACCCAGATTTTCTGAAAGCGGCACAATAGTGGTTGATTCAATCGTTACTCCAAGAACACACACCATGCGCATTGCTGCTTTCTTTTACCAAGACCAACCTCATGTGGGTTTGGTGTCTCAAGATTTGAACACCGTCACGCCATTCGACCTGCCGCTGGCCGATCGCGAACTGGGTGCACTCACCCTGGTAGATGCCCTGTCACGTGGCGAAGCTTTGCCAGCGCAGGGTGCCGCCATTGCCTTGAAAGATGTGCAATTGCGTGCGCCCCTGCCGCACCCCCGTCGTAACATTTTTTGCGTGGGTAAAAACTACCACGCACACGCCAAAGAATTTGCACGCAGTGGCTTTGACAGCAGTGCCAAAGCCGGCGGCGAAATTCCCGCCGAGCCCATCATCTTTACCAAAGTGCCGGAGTGCGTCATTGCCACGGGCGAAGCCATTGAGATGCCCAAAGTGTCAACCGCCATTGACTACGAGGCAGAGTTGGCCGTGATCATTGGCAAGGGTGGTAAGGGCATTACCAAAGCAGATGCCATGAAGCATGTCTGGGGCTACACCATCGTCAATGACGTGACGGCTCGCGACTGGCAAAACAAGCACATGCAATGGCACATGGGCAAATCGTTTGACACCTTCTGCCCCATGGGTCCTTGGCTGGTGAGCGCCGATGAGCTCGACGGTACCAACACCCATGTGCGCTGCTACGTGAATGGCGAAGAGCGCCAAAACGCCGCCACGCCCGATTTGATTTTTGACATTCCCACGCTCATTGAAACTTTGAGTGCGGGCATTACCTTGTACCCGGGTGATGTCATTGCCACTGGCACGCCAGTGGGTGTGGGCATTGGCTTTACGCCGCCCAAATACCTCAAGGCTGGCGATGTGGTGCGCGTGGAAATCGATGGCATTGGCGCCATCGAAAACCCCGTTCAATGATTACTTCAAGCCAGCAGCCGCACGCAGTGTGGCGGCCAGGTTGGTGCGTTCCCATGTGAAGTTGGGTTCGTCGCGGCCAAAGTGACCGTAGGCGGCCGTCTTGCTGTAGATGGGGCGCAAGAGGTCTAGCATTTGAATGATGCCTTTGGGGCGCAAGTCAAAGTGTTCGTTCACCAAAGCCGCAATTTGTTCGTCAGGGATCACGCCAGTGCCTTCGGTGTACACCGTCACGTTCATGGGGCGTGCCACGCCAATGGCGTAGGCCACTTGAATTTGACACTGTGTGGCCAGGCCTGCCGCCACAATGTTCTTGGCCACATAACGCGCCGCATAAGCCGCAGAGCGGTCCACTTTAGAGGGGTCTTTGCCGGAGAAAGCACCGCCGCCGTGGGGGCAAGCACCGCCGTAAGTGTCCACAATGATCTTGCGACCGGTTAAGCCGCAATCGCCTTGCGGGCCGCCAATGACAAAGCGGCCTGTGGGGTTGATCAGGTACTTGGTGTCTTGCAACCACTCTTTGGGCAACACAGGCTTGATGATCTCTTCAATGATGGCTTCATTGAAGCTGGCCTTCATTTTGGTGGCTGATTCGCTTTGATCTGGGCTGTGCTGAGTGGACAACACCACGGTGTCAATGCTATGGGGCTTGCCGTCCACGTAGCGCATGGTCACTTGGCTTTTTGCATCAGGGCGCAGGAAAGGCAAGCGGCCGTCTTTGCGCAACTGGGCTTGACGCTCGACCAAACGGTGCGCGTAGTATATGGGCGCAGGCATGAGGTCGGGGGTTTCGTCGCAGGCATAGCCAAACATCAGGCCTTGGTCGCCAGCGCCGGTATTCAGGTGATCGTCAGACGCATGGTCCACACCTTGGGCAATGTCGTTGGACTGCTTGTCGTAGCAAACCATGACAGCACAACCTTTGTAGTCAATGCCGTACTCGGTGTTGTCGTAGCCAATGCGCTTGATGGTGTCGCGCGCCACTTGGATGTAGTCGACGTGGGCGTTGGTGGTGATTTCACCGGCCAGCACCACCAACCCGGTATTGGTCAGGGTTTCGGCGGCCACGCGGCTGCGGGGGTCTTGTTCAAAAATAGCGTCAAGAATGGCGTCGGAAATTTGATCGGCAACCTTGTCGGGGTGGCCTTCGGACACGGATTCTGAGGTGAAAAGATAGTCATTCGCCATGAGGGTTCTCCTAAAGTTTGGCATGCGTGTTGATCTGCGCTACCTGAGCTTTAGGGGCCGCGGCGAACGCTTTAGCAGATTTGTCCGAAGACAAGGCACAATCCGGGGCATGTGATGCATGCTGTCTAGACGGTGTGTGTCGCCCTGCAAGTTGCTCTGTTTAACTCAGCGACCCGCGTAGTTTACCAAACACAACATGATTTTTTGGTTTCGTTTTTTGGCCCATTGGCCTTTGTGGACATTGCATGCACTAGGCCAGCTCATTGGTTGGCTGGCTTGGCTGTTGTCGCCCACTTACAGGCGCCGGTTTATGGCCAACGTGCAAACCGCTGGCTTGCGCGGATGGCAAGTGTTGGGTGCCGTGGGGCAGGCGGGTTGCATGTCGACCGAATTGCCGCGGCTTTGGTTGGGCAAACAGCCCTCCGTGACCTGGGCTTCTGGTGCCTTGGACACCACCGATGACGCCTATGCTGCAGGGCAAGGCGTGATATTTTTAACCCCGCATTTGGGTTGTTTTGAAATTGCGGCACAAGCCATCGCCGATGCTTTCAGTGCGAAGTACGGACCGTTGACCGTGCTTTTTCGGCCTTCGCGCCAACCCGGCTTGGCGCAAGTGATGGAAGCCTCTCGCGCCAGACCCGGCCTTGAAACGGCCCCCACCACCTTGGCCGGTGTGCGCCAAATGATCAAGGCTTTAAGGGCGGGGCGATCGGTGGGCTTGTTGCCAGACCAAGTGCCGCCTGAAGGCATGGGGCAGTGGGCGCCATTTTTTGGCAAGCCTGCTTACACCATGACCTTGGCCGCACGCTTGACCTTGCAGACGGGTGCCAAGCTGGTTTTGGTTTGGGGCGAGCGCTTGCCGTGGGGCCAAGGCTATCGCATTCACACAAGTGAGTTGCCAGGTGAATTGGCCACCGATGTGGGGGGTGTTGTGTTGCAGATCAACCAAGCCATGGAACACTTGATTTTGCAGCGACCTGCGCAATATTTGTGGGGCTATGCCCGCTACAAACAGCCGCGTCAGGACCACCCCGCATGAGTGCTGTGTTCATTGCTTTGATGCGGTTTTTGGCGCATTGGCCACTGCCTGCACTGCGCATCTTGGGTCACGTCTTGGGATGCTTGCTGTGGGCTGTTGTGCCCAACCGCCGACGTGTTGTACAGACCAATTTGCGCTTGTGTTTTCCTCTCAAATCTGAAACAGAGGTACGTGCCTTGGCGCGTGCGCATTTTGTGCAATTTGCACAATCCTTGTTGGACCGTGCTTGGTTGTGGCACGCGCCATTGGCCACAGTGGCAACTCGTTTGAAATGGGTTGGCACCGACAAGGCGCTGCAGCAATTGGCCCAAGAAGGCCCCAAGATTGTGTTTGCCCCTCACTTTGTCGGCTTGGACGCGGGGGGCTTGGCCTTGACCTTGAAGGCCAGCAAACCGGTGTCGTTTATTTTTGTACCCCAGCACAACAAAGTGATGGATGCATGGGTTAGCCAAGGTCGCCAAAGAACCGGCAATGTGAAGCCTTATTTTCGGCACGAAGGTGTGAAGCACATCATGAGCGGATTGCGTTTGGGCGAAATGTTGCACCTGTCACCCGACATGGATTTTGGGCCAGAAGAATCTATCTTCGTTTCCTTCATGGGCGTGCCTGCAGCCACGGTGCCCTCCTTGTCGCGCTTTGCCCGACTGGGCCGCGCACCGGTCATGAGTTTGGTGACAAGGATGACGCCACAAGGCTATGAAATGGACGTGTCCGAGTGTTGGCAAGACTTTCCCACAGCCGATGTGCAGGCCGACACCCAGCGGATGAACGATGCACTGGCCAAGGCCATTGAAGGCTCACCCGCGCAATATTATTGGGTGCACAAACGCTTTAAAACACGCCCTGTAGGTGCGCCAGCTGTTTACAAGAAGGCGGCCATTTCGCGCTGAACAATGCCGGGCTGCTCATGCACCACCCAGTGTGATGCGTTGCTGATGGGCACATAGGTGAGCTGAGGAATGTACTGCGACAAACCTTCGTTCAAACTGGGCAGCAGGGCCACATCCTTCAAGCCCCACAGCAACAAAGTGGGCACCTGAATGTGCAACATGCTGTCGGGCAACTCCAAATTTTGCAGCGTGTTTTCACCGGGCTTGCTGGGCTTCAAGGGCGAGGCGCAGTAATAGTTCAGGCCACCTTGCAAACCGCATGACCATGCTGCAAGGTACTGAGCTTTGACCTCAGGCGTCAGCCATGTGGGTTGGAGCCCTTTTGCCAAAAAGCCAAACATCACTTCAAACTGATTGGCACTGAGCTCAGTCGCAGCGTGTGGCTCGCAGAAATAATTCATGTACTCGCTGGCCGCAATTTGCGCGGGATTGCTTTTGAGGTCGCGTAAAAAAGTACCTGGATGCGGCGAGTTGATGATGAACAATTTTTGCATCAACTGAGGCAATTGGTTGGCAATGTTCCACGCCACACCACCGCCCCAATCGTGCGCCACCAGCGCTTTCAAAGGCGCTGTGCCTGCTTCAATTTGAATCAGGGCGGCAATGTCTTGCACCAAGAATTTGGCCCGATACGCAGCCACATCGCTGGGCTGGCTTGATTTTTCGTAACCCCGCAAATTGGGCGCCACACACCGGTAGCCACCGTTTTCGGGTTTGGCGAAATGCAGCAACATCTCATCCCATACAAATGCGGCCTCTGGAAACCCGTGCAAGAACATCAACACAGGCTGCCCTTTGGTGCCAGCGGCCCGGCAACTCAGTTGAATGCCGTGGGGCAGGTCTTGCTGCCAAGTTTCAATCATCGGTGTGCGTCCAGTCCCACATCAGTTGGGCCAAATCTTCAACCCCTTGTTTTTTGAGGGCAGAAAACAATTTGGCCTGACCGCCACCCGCTTGAAGCTTGGCAATTGACAAGGCTTTGGCGCCCTCTGAGCGGGTGAGCTTGTCTGACTTGGTGAGCAATACCAAGAAGTTCAGGCCTTCCTCCACGCGAGGGCGAATGACCTCCAGGAGAACCTCGTCCAGCTCGGTCATGCCCAAGCGGGGGTCGCACAACAGCACAATGCCTTTGAGGTTTTCGCGGGTGACCAGGTAATTGGCCATGACTTTTTGCCAGCGCAGCTTGTCTTGCTTGGGCACAGCGGCATAGCCGTAGCCTGGCAAGTCGGCCAAAACAGCATCTGTCACACCCTGCTTGCCCAGTGCAAACAGGTTGATGTGCTGGGTTCGGCCTGGTTTTTTGGAGGCAAAAGCCAGCTGTTTTTGTTGGGTGAGGGTGTTGATGCAGGTCGATTTGCCCGCGTTTGAGCGGCCCACAAAGGCAATTTCGGGCACGTCGAGCGCTGGCAAATGGAACAATTCAGCCGCTGTGGTCAGAAATCGGGCCGTGTGCATCCAGCCCATGGGCGTGATGGGCTTGATGTCGGGCGTTGCTGGGGCCGTGGCCGCCTTGGTAGAGGGCTTTCGCACCTTGGGAGGCACGATGGGATCGGTGGAATCGGGGCTTGTTTTGGTGGCCATTCGGGTCAAACTTTAAGGGCGTCAGAAATGACGCAAGCAGGCATTGTAGAATCCCATGGTTTAGCGCCCACTATTTCGGATGTCGTCCATGAAGTCAATGACTAAATTTTTGTTCGCCGCCTTCGCATCAGTTTTGATGGTTGGCTCTGTTTTTGCTGCCGATGCTGCGCCCAAGGCCGAAAAGCCCGATCTGGCCAAAGGCGAGGCCATTGTGGCGGGCGTTTGTGCCGCTTGCCACTCGGCCGATGGCAATTCCATGATTCCTCTCAACCCCAAGCTGTCTCAGCAACATCCTGAGTACACCGTCAAGCAATTGCAAGAGTTCAAATCTGGCAAGCGTGCCAATCCGGTCATGAGCGGCTTTGCGT
The DNA here is from genome assembly GCA_030158125.1 of Limnohabitans sp. GTDB lineage: Bacteria > Pseudomonadota > Gammaproteobacteria > Burkholderiales > Burkholderiaceae_C > Limnohabitans_A. The sequence goes on from JAOATL010000024.1 coordinate 200,630, forward strand.
CTCAGTTGAGCGATGCCGACATGCGCAATGTGGCGTATTTCTTGGCCAGCAAACCTGCTGCGCCTGGTTTCGCCAAAGAAAAAGAAACAGCTGGTTTGGGTGAAAAGATTTACCGCGGCGGCATCGCCGATCGCCAAATTGCCGCTTGTGCGGGCTGCCACAGCCCCAATGGTTCTGGCATGCCTGCGCAGTACCCCCGTTTGTCTGGCCAACATGCCGATTACACCGCCAGTCAACTGACGCAGTTCCGTGATGGCGTTCGCAAAAACAGCCTGCAAATGACCCAAGTGGCAGCCAAAATGAATGACCGCGAAATCAAGGCTGTGGCAGATTACATCGCTGGTTTGCGTTAATCGCACCCCAGACGACCCCGAAGTCGTCAATCTCAAAAATGGGCCTCTCAGGCCCATTTTTTTTGTCGAAGTCTGCGCTTTAACCCTTGGTCATACGGGGTTTTGCCTGAAGTTTTCCAATGCATTCAAATTGATCGAAAGCTTGTCATGCTCATTCGCACTCACCAAGATGGCTTTATTCACCCGCTCAGCAGCGAAATCACGTCGCCTGAGGCTTACGCCACCCGGCGGCAATTGCTGCGTCAGTGGACAGCGGGCGCCGCTGCAGCTGGCTTGTCAGCTTGGGGGCAACGCGAGGCTTTCGCGCAAGGAACGACGGCCAAGCTGGCGGCTTTGCCCGCCAATCAATCGCCGGTGCAAGGCGCCATGGCGGTTGAAAAACTGACCTCTCAGCACGACGCCACCACGTACAACAACTTCTACGAATTTGGCGTGGACAAATCCGACCCCGCGCGCAAAGCCCATACGCTGAAAACCACGCCATGGTCTATCGAGGTCGAGGGCTTGGTCAAAAAGCCCACGCGTTTTAACTTGGAAGACATCATGAAATGGGGGGCCATGCAAGAGCGCATTTACCGCTTGCGTTGCGTGGAAGGCTGGTCCATGGTCATTCCTTGGATTGGGTATTCTTTGTCCGATTTGATTCGGCGCGTGGAGCCCTTGCCTGGCGCCAAGTACATTGAATTCATCACGCAGGCAGATGCCCAAACCATGCCTGGTATTCGCGGTGGTTATTTGGATTGGCCATACACCGAAGGCCTGCGCATGGACGAAGCCATGCACCCTTTAACTCTCCTCAGCTTTGGCATGTATGGCGAGGTCTTGCCCAAACAGAACGGTGCGCCCGTGCGCTTGGTGGTGCCTTGGAAATATGGTTTCAAAAGTGGCAAGAGCATTGTCAAAATTCGCTTTGTAGAAAAGCAGCCTGTGGTGTCGTGGGAAAAGGCGGCGCCGCAAGAGTATGGTTTTTATTCCAACGTCAACCCCAAGGTGGACCATCCGCGCTGGAGCCAGGCTTCCGAGCGACGCATCGGTGAAGGCGGTCTGCTGGACAAAAAACGCAAGACCCTGATGTTCAACGGCTACGAGGCGCAAGTGGCATCGCTCTATGCTGGCATGGACTTGGTCAAACACTTCTGATGCGGCGTTTGCACACCCATCAGCACTTACGTCAGCACTTACGTCATCCGTTGGCCAAGTGGACATGGGTGGCATGTTCGCTTGTGCCATTTGTGTATTTGTGCGCAGGCGTTTGGTGGGACCGTTTGGGCCCCAATCCAGCAGAGGCCCTGATTCGCGCCAGCGGTGATTGGACCTTGCGATTCTTGTGCATCACCTTGTTGATCACACCCTTGCGCATCACCACCCAATGGCCCGAGTGGCTTTTGTTCAGACGCAGCTTGGGCTTGCTGACCTTCTTCTACGCGTGCCTCCATGCGCTGTGCTACAGCCTGCTCGACATGTCGTGGGAATGGGATGAGATTGCCAAGGACATTGTCAAACGCCCCTTCATTGCAGTGGGCCTTGCCTGCTTTGTGCTTTTGATGGCGTTGGCCGCCACCTCGTTCAATGCGGCGGTGAAAGCCATGGGCGCAACACGTTGGCGCCAATTGCACCGGGCTGTGTATGCCGTTGCGGTGCTGGGCATTTTGCATTTCTTTTGGATGCGTGCCACCAAAAGAAATTTTGCAGAGGTCTGGTTGTACGCCAGCCTCTTAGGTGCGCTGTTGGGTTGGCGCGTTTATCACTTCACCAAGCGTTCGCTTTGGAAGGTGTCTTGAGGCGTTTCGCGTTCGCGAATCAAATGAACCGCTTTGCCATCGATCAACACTTCGGCTGCGCGGCCACGGGTGTTGTAGTTGCTGGCCATGCTCATGCAATACGCACCTGCTGACAAGACGGCCAAGGTGTCGCCCGCCTGAACGTTCAATTCTCGGTCGCGGCCAATCCAGTCACCACTTTCGCACACGGGACCCACCACGTCCACCAAGGTGGTGGCACCAGGGCGCGGCGCCACGGGCACGATGTGATGAAAGGCTTGGTACATGGCCGGACGCGGCAAGTCGTTCATGGCGGCATCAATGATGCAAAAGTTTTTTTGCTCGCCAGGCTTCATGAACACCACATCGGTCAAGCACACGCCTGCATTGCCGACCAAAGAGCGGCCGGGCTCAATCATCAACTGCCGATCGCCGTAGCCACGTGCATCAAGCTTGGCCAACAACTGGTGCCACAACTGGTCGGCGGCAGGCGGTGTGTCGCCGTTGTAGTTGATGCCCAGACCGCCACCAAAGTCGATGTGGTGAATGGGTATGCCGGCGGCTTCGACTTCGGCCACCAAATCCAAAATGCGGTCCATCGCGTCCAGGTAGGGCGTGGCTTCTGTAATTTGCGAGCCGATGTGGCAATCAATGCCCACCACTTTCAGGCCCGGCAGAGACGCTGCACGTTGGTAAGTTTGAAGCGCATGCTCGTGGGCCACGCCAAATTTGTTGCCCTTCAAGCCCGTGGAAATATAGGGGTGTGTCTTGGGGTCGACGTTGGGATTGACGCGCAGGCTGACTGGCGCACGCGTGTTGAGCGACAAAGCCACCTCGTTCAAAACTTCCAGCTCTGCGTCGCTTTCGACGTTGAAACAGCCGATGCCAAGCTGCAAAGCCTGTTTCATTTCTGCACGTGTTTTGCCCACGCCAGAAAAAATGATTTTGGCGGGTGTGCCACCAGCAGCCAAGACGCGCGCCAATTCGCCGCCCGAGACAATGTCAAAACCACAACCGGCTTGCGCAAACACTTGCAACACCGCCAAATTGGAGTTGGCTTTCATGGCATAGCAAATTTGTGCTTTGCGACCTGCGAAACCGCGCTGGTAGGCGGCCAAGGCAGACAACATGGCCGCTTTGGAATAGGCAAACACAGGCGTGCCAAATTGGCTTGCCACATCGGACAGGGCGACGCCCTCCATGTGCAAGGCCTCGCCTTGGTATGCAATGTGAGGTTGGCCGGGGAGTGCGTTGGCTGTCATGGTTCAGTTTTGGAAGGTGGCTGAGGCATCAAAGTTTGGAGCAGTGTGGCGCGGTCTGCCGCCAAGGGGTCTTGGGGGTGAACCAGAGGCCCTTTTTGGCCGCAGGCGCTCAAAGCCACCGCACAAACCCCAAGGATTTGACCAATGACTAAAATTCTCAAAACTTTGAACATGTCACGGATTGTAATGACCGACCTCGAATTTCTGGATACCGCTGAAAGCCTTTTGTCACGCATTGAGGCCAGTTGCGATCGCATCAACGACGAAACCGATGCCGACATCGACAATCAGCGCGTGGGTGGCATGATCACCATCAGTTTCAGCAACCGCAGCCAAATCATTGTGAATTTGCAAAAACCGCTGCATGAAGTTTGGCTGGCCGCCAAATCGGGCGGCTACCACTACAAGTTCAAAGACGGCCAATGGCAGGACACCAAGGGTGCGGGTGAGTTCTTTGAAAACCTCTCGCGCTTTGCGTCCCAACAATCAGGCGTGGCGTTGGGCTTCTAACCCTTTTGGGCCCATTCTTGACCCGTTGCTGATCTAGTTTCGGAACAAGTCCAAAATTCGTTTGCGCTCGTCGGCTTCAGGCAGCGCACCGCCTTTGTCATTGCCAAGCCCCAGGCTGGTCACGCCGCCACCTTTGGCGTATTCATCAAAGTACCATTCACCGTTGACATTCAGCACGCCTTCAGGTGCCGTGGCATCCGCCACCGGCAAGGTTTTGAGGGCTGTGTCCATGAAGCTGATCCACACCGGCAAGCTTAAGCCTCCCCCTGTTTCTCGATCGCCCAATTTACGAGGTGTGTCATAACCAATCCACACCACCGCGGCCAAATTGCGGTGATAGCCTGCAAACCAGGCGTCCATTGAGTCGTTGGTGGTGCCCGTTTTGCCATAGATGTCGTCACGCTTTAAGGCGACGCGGGCTTTGGCCGCCGTGCCGGAGCGGGTGACCTCTTGCAGCAAACTGGTCATGACAAAAGCGTTGCGCGGTGAAATGGCACGACTGCTTTCGTCCACTGGCACGGGCGGGCTGTCGACCAAGATTTTGCCCTTGTGATCGGTGATGCGCGAGATCATGTGCGGTTGAACGCGCAGGCCACCGTTGGCGAACACAGAGTAGCCAGTGGCCATTTGCATGGGCGTCACAGAGCCCGCGCCCAAAGCCATGGTGAGGTAGGCCGGATGTTTGTCTTCGTCAAAGCCAAATTTGGTGACCCACTCTTGCGCATTGCGTGTGCCAACAGCTTGCAAGATGCGAATGGAAATCATGTTTTTCGATTTGGCCAAACCTTTGCGAATGCTCATGGGGCCTTCGAAGGTGCCGTCGTAGTTTTTGGGCTCCCAAGGTTGCCCCCCTGTCACACCGGCGTCAAAGAACAACGGAGCGTCGTTCACCACCGTGGCCGGCGTAAAGCCTTTTTCCAAAGCGGCAGAGTAAATGAAGGGTTTGAAGCTAGAGCCGGGTTGGCGCCATGCTTGAATCACGTGGTTGAATTTGTTTTTCGCAAAATCAAATCCACCGACCAATGCGCGCACAGAACCATCTTGTGGGTTGATGGCCACAAAGGCGCCTTCGACTTCTGGCAGTTGTGTAATTTCCCATGTGCCTTTGGGTGTTTGCACCACGCGGATCACGGCGCCGCGCTTGATCTTGATGTTGGGCCCCGCTTTGTCTGACAAGCCCGATTGAGCTGGTTTCAAGCCTTCGCCTGTGATTTCAAGTTGCTCGGCATTTTGGCGAACAGCCACAATCTTTTTGGGTGTGGCTTCCAGTACCACCGCCGACATGACATCGCCATTGTCGGGGTGGTCGTCCAGCACATCGTCAATGGCATCTTCCAACTCTTTGGCCGAGGTGGGCAGGTCGATGAACTTTTCAGGTCCACGGTAGACCTGGCGGCGTTCAAAGTCCATGATGCCTTGGCGCAGTGCTTTGTATGCTGCCGTTTGTTCAGTCGATTGCAATGTGGTGTAAACGTTCAAGCCGCGCGTGTAAGTTTCTTGGCCGTATTGGGCAAACATGAGTTGCCTGACGGTTTCGGCCACGTACTCGGCATGGATGCGATTTTTGTCATGCGTGGCGCGAATCTTCAACGGTTCTGCTTTGGCTTCTTGCGCTTGTTTGGCGGTGATAAAACCGTTCTCTTCCATGCGCTCAATGATGTAGAGCTGACGGGAACGTGCGCGCTTGGGGTTGCTGATGGGGTTGTAGGCAGAAGGGGCTTTGGGCAAACCGGCCAGCATGGCGGCTTCGGCAATGCTGATGTCTTTCAGAGATTTGCCAAAGTAAGTTTCGGCCGCTGACGCAAAGCCATAAGCCCGATTGCCCAAGAAGATTTGATTCATGTAGATCTCAAGAATCTGATCTTTGCTTAGCAAGTGCTCCAGCTTAAAGGTGAGCAATACTTCGTAAATCTTGCGGGTGTAGGTTTTCTCTGTGGACAGGTACACGTTGCGTGCCACTTGCATGGTGATGGTGGAAGCGCCTTGACTTTTGCGTTTGCCCAAGTTGGCAATGCCCGCGCGAATCAAACCCAAATAGTCCAAACCACCGTGTTGGTAAAAACGTGCATCTTCAATGGACAGCACGGCGTCTTTCATGACTTGAGGAATTTCTTGAATGGGCGTGAGATTGCGTCGTTCTTCACCAAATTCACCCATGAGTGCGCCATCGGCGGTGTAAATGCGCAAGGGCAATTTGGGGCGATATTCGGCCAAGTCAGAGGTGTCGGGCAGTTGCGGATAGGCCATCACCATGGCCACCCCGATCACCATCAACAAGGACAAGAAGCCTGCAGCCACCAATCCTGCGGCCCATAGGCAAACGCGCAAGGCCCAATGCAGGCGCGGTGACTCGATCAGATCGAGTTGTTGGGAGGCAGAGGCGTTGCTTTTTTTGGACATGTTGAAGGCGGAAAAAACCGCTGACCGCATTATAAAAACTGCAGGGCAGATGGCGGAATTTGAATGTTGCGCAAAGCAACTGGAATGGCGGGAATTGTAGTCTTTTCGGGCCTTGGTCAGGGGTGCAATGGGAGATTGCCGCAACCTCTGAAAGCCTTGCTTTGTACATGACGTCCTTCTTTTCACGGCCTACCGTTCCGCGGTGGGGTATTTATTCGCACTCGCAACTTCCAAACTTGTTCAGTGTGGTGGCGGTCAAAGACCACCAAATGCGCTGCCAAACTGGCATGGGTTTGGCGTTGCAGGTTTCTGCCGTGATTCAAAACTGCCAAGCTGCATGGCCTCTATGGGCGCGCCGGCAGCGGGCCAAACCTCAAACCATGCCAGCCGCTTGGGTCATGCCCGATACAGAACTCTCAAGTTTTGACCTGGCGTGCTCACCCGCTTGGGGGCCACAAGACACAGAAGCTGAGTGCCAATTGGAAGCCAGTGCGCGCATGCAATTGTCTGCAGAGCAAGTGGCATTCAATTACGCGGTTCATCGATTGCCCGGTGGCGCGATGCAGGCTCGGGTTTGGGCCTGTCACTTAACAGTGCTCACCTCGCAGGCCGCGCAACTGCAAGACTTGGGTTTGCAACTGCAAGTCACAACATCGCGCAAGGAAGCGTCTGGCATGAACGTGTTTTTGGGCGTCACACGCCAGAGCCTGCAAGACTTGCACAAACGCATTGAAGGGCAGGTGGCGCAATGTTTCGTCCAAGGTTCGGCTCAAAATTCGGTCCAAGATTTGTCACAAGATTTGCCACAAGGCTCGCAACAAGAGGCAATCCCATGTTGAATTTGATGCCGCCACCGGCCACGGGTCATCCCATCATGCGCCGTGACATCCAATGGCCCATGGCCCTTGGCTTGCTGCTGGGTTTGCTGTACCCAATGGCGCAAGAAATGGAGGCCAGCAAGGCCCTTTCAAGTGATCGCTCAATCACTGCATCCAATTCACAGTTGGCCTTGGCTTCCTCTGTGGCCGTGTCGCCAGCCGCGCAAGCTGAGGCGCAAGAAGCCTTGAGTTTGAGGCGGGCCAGTCTGACATTTTTAGAACGTCGTCAGGCACAAAGAGACGACGTCACGGAAGTGCAAGAAATTTGGCTGTTGAGTCGTTTGGGCAGTTCGCAAGCCGCGGTCAAATTGCAAGCGCAGCAATGGCAGATGGGGCAATTCAGCTGGGAAGGGGTTGCCGCGCACTCGGGCCATCTTGATACGTTGTTGCACCGTCTCAACCGATTTTCGCGTTGGGCGGAGGCGCCAGTTTTGGTGCGCCTGCAGCCAGAAACAACTGTGCAAAATTTGGGCAGCAGCGTCACGGGTTTGACCTTTCAGTTGCAAGCATCGGTTCATTCACAACCAGGCCGGGGCTCATGATGACAAGCACTGCATGGACTTGGACCCAAGCCCAGCTGGCGCGTGCTTGCCATGCGCACATGCCTGTGCTGTGGGTGCATTGGCAAAACCACACCTTGTTTGCTTCGCCGTTTGCGCGTGCAGGGAGAGCCTTGGCTTTGTCCGTGGCGACAAGTGGGGCGTTGGTGTTGTTGTGGCAAAGCTTGGCGGGTTGGGCCGCTTTGCCCTCTAGCCGGTGGGCTCAGCGCCAGCTTCAGGTCCGGGTCCAGACACGCCAAGAGGTTGAACAACAGGCCCAAGCGGTGGGCGCGCTGGCCGCCATGCAAAGGCTGCGGCAAGTCGCGCTAGACCAGCAGGCTCAAATAGATGAGCAGGTTTTGGCATGGCCTAATTCCGCGCTGCGTTTGTCCTTGCTCAACCAAATGCAGCAAATGGCGCAGCAAAGGGGCTTGCACGTGCGCCATTTAAGGTCACTGCACGAGCCTGCGCAGCATGGCTACGAGGGCAGTGCCGTTCATTTCAGTGTGCTTGGCACAGAATGGGCCGTCCACGCCTACTGGCAGGCGCTTCAGCAACTGCTCCAAAACGGCGCCTGGACTTCCTGGGCCATTCGCTTACAACCCGACGGACAGTACAGTTTTGAAGGTCATTTGGCGCTGCTGTGGGATGCGCAAGATGCCATCACCGACACGGGCGTTGCTTTGCAGTGGCACGCCAGTGTCGCGGCTTCAGCAGCCGCGCAGCCTGTGGCTGTGCCGGTCCATGCGCATGTGCTGTCCGATCAAAGCCAAGCGCAAATGCGGGTGGTGGGGGCGGCGCAATCGACCCTGCCCGGCAATCCCGAAACCGCTTGGACCTGGATTCGGTCAGGCACAAGCGTGCATTTGGTTCGCCCAGGACAGCTCTTGGGCAAGGAGCACAGCAAGGTGGGATTCACAGATGCCCTTGGACTTCGGCTCAGTGCTGGCGCGGGCCAAGCAGATTCGCAGTTGGGCTGGGAGGTGGTGAAGCCATGAGACACGCCTCTTTTTGGACCGTTTGTGCATGGATGCTGGTGGCCAACGGGCCAGTGCAAGCCGCCGATGAGAAGCTGAAATGGACCTTTCAGAACATAGAAGTCAAAGCCTTGCTGCAATCTTTGGCCGAAATCGGTCAGCACAATTTGATTGTGGCCGATGGGGTCACAGGACCGATCAGCCTGCATTTGAAAGACATGACGTGGCGCGAAGCATTGAACGTGGTGGTGCAGTCGAAAGGTCTGGTGGTCACAGACCAACAGGGTGTGTTGTGGATCAGTGCGCGCAGCGATGCCTCTGAGGGTTTGCAAGCATTGGCCATCTCCTTGAAGTACGCCAAGGCCGCTGACATTGCGCAGCGCTTGCAGTCAGCCAGTGCCGGTGTGGTGGGGCAGCGCTGGCTCAGTGCCCGGGGCACCGTCATGGCCGAGCCTAGAACCAACCAGTTGTTTTTTTTGGACACACCGACAGCGCTGAAACAAATCAAAGATGTCATTCAATGGCTCGATATTCCGGTTCGTCAAGTGATGATCGAGGCGCAAATCGTGGAAGCTGAAGAGCAGTTTGGTAAATCTTTGGGCGTGCGATTGGGCGGTGCATTTGCCAGCAATTTTGCAGCGCCTTTTGCAGCCACGGCCAAACCCGTCCAAATGGCTTTGGGCGGTCAGGGCTTGGCGGGAGGTGGCGGCATCCAACCCAGTTATTGGCTCAATTTACCCGCTGGCCCGGCCGGTCAGGCACTTTACCCGCCCGCCAGTTTTGCCGTGTCACTGTTCAATGCGGCCGCCAATCAGTTCTTGAATTTGGAAATTTCAGCCTTGGAGGCGGATGGTAAGGGCAAGGTCATTGCCAGCCCGCGGGTGGTTACCGCCGACCAAACCAAGGCCTTGATCGAACAAGGCACCGAGCTGCCTTATCAAGTCAGCAATGGCAACGGCGCGGCGTCCATCGCCTTTCGCAAAGCCAACTTGAAACTGGAAGTCACCCCTCAAATTACCCCAGAAGGGGCGGTGGTCTTGGAGTTGGACATCGCCAAAGACAGTGTCGGGCAAGTCACTAGCGCGGGCTATGCCATCAATACCAAGCATGTCAAAACCCAGGTCTTGGTGGACAACGGTGGAACAGTGGTCATTGGCGGTATTTTGGAGTCGGCAGACAAACAAGATGAAGCCCGTGTGCCCGGCTTGGCCAGCTTGCCAGGCATTGGCCACCTGTTTCAAAGTGAGCAGTTGACGCAGCGTAAAACAGAACTTCTCATCTTCGTCACCCCCAGGGTTTTGGCCGAAACCGTGCCCCGTGCCGCCTCGAATACACTTAGGGCCTCTAACGTACCTTGAATTTCTTCTTTTGCTCATTATTTTTGTTGGCCTCCCGGGATCTGGCAAAACGACCATCGGCAGACAGATGGGGCGTCGCTTGGGCCTGCCTTTTTTAGACTCAGACATCGTCATCGAGCAGCGTTTGGGCTGCTCCATTCGCGAGTTTTTTGATCGAGAGGGCGAAGAGCGCTTTCGCGACATTGAGCAAAGTGTCATAGACGATTTAAGCAAACACCACCACGGCGTGTTGTCCACCGGTGGTGGTTCGGTGTTGCGTGAGGCCAATCGCCAGCATTTGCGAGCACGTGGCAAAGTTGTTTATTTGCGTTCTTCACCCGAAGAAGTGTTTCGCCGGCTGAAACACGATTTGCAAAGACCGCTGTTGCAAGTCAATGACCCGCTTGAAAAATTGCGCACCTTGTACCAAGCGCGTGATCCCTTGTACCGCGAAACGGCCCACTATGTCTTTGACACAGGCCGTCCCAGCATCAACAAATTGCTCAACAGCATCATTGGCGAGTTAGACCTTCAGGGTTTTGACACCCACACCTCACATCATCCTTGACGCAGTTTATGAACAGCACGACGCAGCAGCCGGAAGTGGTCCGAATTGACTTGGCAGACCGAAGCTATGACATTCTCATTGGTCAAAATTTGCTGGCGCATTCGGCCAGTTATGCCCATTTGCCCAAAGCTGCTGCAGCGCTGATTGTGAGCAACACCACCGTGGCGCCCTTGTACGAGGCTGCTCTCAAGCAGGCCTTGTCGGCCCACTACCAAGTCATTCACACCGTGCATTTGCCTGACGGCGAAGCACACAAAGATTGGGTCACCTTGAACTCGATTTTTGACACCTTGTTAGGACAAGCTTGCGATCGCAAAACTGTCTTGTTTGCACTGGGCGGTGGCGTGGTGGGTGACATGACGGGCTTTGCTGCCGCCAGTTTCATGCGCGGCGTGCCCTTTGTGCAAGTCCCCACCACGTTGTTGGCACAAGTTGATTCATCGGTGGGTGGTAAAACGGCCATCAACCACCCAATGGGTAAAAACATGATTGGCGCGTTTTACCAACCACAACGTGTGGTCTGCGATTTGGCGGTGTTGCAAACTTTGCCAGCGCGCGAGGTGAGTGCCGGCTTGGCTGAAATCATCAAGTACGGCCCCATTGCCGACATGGCATTTTTTGATTGGATTGAGGCCAACGTCCAAAGCCTGAAAGCCTGCCAACCCTCCGTCATGGCACATGCGGTCAAACGCAGTTGCGAAATCAAAGCCCACGTGGTGGGGCAAGACGAACGTGAAGCGGGTTTGCGCGCCATTCTGAATTTTGGCCACACCTTTGGTCACGCCATCGAGGCCGGGCTAGGTTACGGTGAATGGTTGCACGGCGAGGCGGTGGGTTGCGGCATGGTCATGGCGGCGCATTTGTCTGAAGCCTTGGGTCTCATTGATGCCAGCTTCGTGGCCAGATTGACGCGCTTGATTGAACAAGCCGGCTTGCCTATCAAAGGTCCCATATTAGACAGCCACGACAACGCAGGCAAATACCTGGCACTGATGTTGCACGATAAAAAATCGGTGGCCGGTGACATTCAATTCGTCTTGATTGAAGGCCCAGGTAAAGCCCGTGTGAGTGCCGCACCTGAAGCCATGGTGCGTGCTGTGATCGATCGCTGCTGTGCTTGAAGCCTACGCTTGTCACGCCGATCAATCGCGTGGGCGTCGTCACCCCGAAGTGCCAGCGCCTACGCGCAACGATTTTCAGCGCGACCGCGACCGCATTGTTCATTCCACCGCGTTTCGGCGCTTGGTTTACAAGACGCAGGTTTTTTTAAACCATGAAGGTGATTTGTTTCGCACCCGGCTCACGCACTCTCTAGAAGTTGCGCAGCTGGGGCGCTCTATTGCCCGGGCCTTGGGCTTGAACGAAGACCTGGTGGAAGCCGTTGCGCTGGCGCATGACTTGGGTCATACGCCGTTTGGCCACGCAGGGCAGGACACTCTGAACGAGTGCATGCAAGCCTATGGTGGCTTTGAGCACAACTTGCAAAGTTTGCGGGTGGTTGATCATTTGGAGGAGCGCTATCCAGAATTCGATGGTTTGAATCTCAGCTTCGAAACGCGCGAAGGTATTTTGAAACACTGTGCGCAGCGCAATGCGCTGCTGCTTGAGGCACAAGAGCCTGGTGGTGTGGCGCATCGTTTTTTGAAGGGCACGCAGCCCAGTTTGGAAGCGCAGTTGTGCAACCTGGCCGATGCCATTGCCTACAACGCGCACGACATCGACGATGGCGTGCGCTCGGGCTTGCTCACTCTTTCGCAAATGGACGACGTACCTTTGTTTGCGCATTACAAGTCGATCACGCTGCAGCAGCATCTTGGTTTGGCCGATGCCGCCAAAGCCAGGCGCTTGCTCTATGAAACCATTCGCCGCATGTTGAGCGATCAGGTCTACGATGTGATCGACACCACACGTGCCAAGTTACAGCAACATCGGCCTCAAAGCGCAGACGAAGCGCGCTTGGCTGGCCCCATGGTGGCTTTTGGCGCGCAGATGGCCGAGCAGGTCAAGGTGATGAAATCCTTTTTATTCAAACACCTTTATCGCCATCCGCAAGTGATGGACACCACATCCCATGCGCAAGTGGTGGTGCAGGAATTGTTTGACGCATACCTCAGCGCACCCCATGAAATGTCGTCCGATTTTGCTGCGCGCGAAGAAGCGCCCCGTGCGGTGGCCGATTACATTGCCGGCATGACCGATCGTTTTGCGGCCAAAGAACACGAGCGCCTCACAGGGCGCCGGTTGCTGGCATGAGTCAGACAGGTGTGACGGGCAGTCACAAGTCGCAAGCGGCGGCATTGATTGTGATTTTTTCTGGCGTGGTCGCGGCTTTGCAAATTGGCAAATTGCCGCCAGCTCTGCCGGCGCTCAGTCAAAGTTTGAATTTGAGCTTGATGCAATCAGGCTTCCTGCTGTCTTTGGTTCAACTGGCGGGCATGAGCTTGGCCTTGGTGGTGGGTTTGTCGGCCGATGGTTTGGGTCTGCGTCGGAGCATGCTGACCGGTTTGGTGGTCTTGGGTGTGGCCAGTGCCATGGGCGCATTGGCTGAAAGCGTGACGGCGTTGATGGCTTGGCGCGCCGTCGAGGGTTTCGGTTTTTTGTGGGTGACTTTGCCCGCACCAGGACTCATTCGAAAATTGGTCAATGCGCAACAGGTGCGCAAACTCCTAGGTTATTGGGGTGCTTACATGCCGGCAGGCACGGCACTTACTTTGCTGGTTGGCCCGCTGTGGTTGCCTGCATTGGGCTGGCAAACTTGGTGGTGTTTGTTTGCCGTTTTGTCGTGGGCCATGGCCTTGGTGTTGTGGCGCGTGGTGCCTCCAGATGCAGAGGCGACTGTGCCGGAGACGCTGGCATCGCCCGCACTGGCTTTGGCGTCATCAGGGGCGTTGCATGTGGCATGGCCTCAGCGCCTGCGGGAAACCTTGACAGCGCCAGGCCCCTGGCTGGTGGCCCTGTGCTTTGCCATGTACTCGGGGCAATGGTTGGCGGTGGTGGGTTTCTTGCCATCCATTTACACGCAGGCAGGTTTGTCGGGTGCCACTTTGGGGGTGCTCACCGCATTTGCAGCAGCCGTCAACATGGGGGGCAATATGGCCTCGGGTCGATTGTTGCAAAGAGGCCTTCACCCCAGTTTGTTATTGGGCATGGGCTTCATGGCCATGGCCTTGGGTTCGTTCGTGGCATTTTCTGAATGGACTGTATCGGCCCCATGGTTGCGTTACCTCGGGGTGTTGTTGTTTTCCTCTTTCGGCGGTTTGGTGCCGGGTACTTTATTTTCTTTGTCGGTGCGCTTGGCACCGCATGAACGCAATGTGTCCACCACGGTAGGTTGGATGCAGCAAGGTTCTGCGGCAGGCCAGTTTGCCGGGCCACCCGCTGTGGCTTGGTTGGCCTCGCTGGTGGGTGGATGGCAGTGGACTTGGATGGCCACAGGGCTGTGTTGTGTCGGTGGTTGTCTCTTATCGGTCTTGATTGCTCAAGCTTTGAATGTGCAAAAGGAGTCTGTATGACACAGGTCAGTGCAGAAGTGATGGTGCAAGACACCTTGCGTTGGTTGGAGCGCGCTGTCATTGGTTTGAATTTGTGCCCATTCGCCAAATCGGTGCATGTCAAAGGACAGGTGCATTGCGCCGTCAGTGGGGCCGCTGATCTGGAAGCGCTGCGCGACGATTTGCTCAATGAGTTGCACAGCTTGGTGGCGCTAGAGCCTTCTGTGCGAGACACCACCGTCTTGGTGGTTCAAAATCTATTGCAAGATTTTTACGACTACAACGACTTCTTGAATGTGGCTGATGATTGCTTGTTGGCGCTGGATTTAGAGGGCGTCATTCAAATTGCCAGTTTTCATCCGCATTACCAATTCGCAGGCACCGATGAAGACGACATCACCAATTTCACCAATCGTTCGCCTTACCCCACCTTGCACCTTATTCGCGAAGCCAGCATTGACCGAGCTGTGGCGGCGTTTCCCAACGCAGAAGACATCTTTGAAACCAACATGACCACCATGAACCAATTGGGCTTGCAGGGTTGGCAAGATTTGAACGTGGGGCCTTCATTGGCGCAGAATGACACAGATGAAAAAAAATAACACCCCATTAGACGTGGCCAAACCGCTGGACCTTGACCTGCGTCCTGGCCAATCCATTGAGTTGCTGAAAGAGCTGCACATCCTCACGCGTGAAGGCAAGCTGAACCAAGACTCGCGTCGCAAACTCAAACAGGTTTTGCATCTGTTCCAGTTCATTGAAAAGATTTTGAAAGAATTGTCGGCGGAAGATGCGGTTAAATTGGCCGAGCAGACCGGTGTGCCACAAGGTTTGACGATGGCAGACCATGGTGCCGGCAAGTCTTATTTGGGCTTCATCGTGTATGACTTGTTCTTCAAAGCTTTGTCGCAAGGCCACATTTACGGCATTGAAACCCGCGCTGAATTGGTCGAGGCTTCCCGCGCTTTGGCGCAGCGTCTGGACTTTAAGCGCATGGTCTTCCTGAACACCTCAGTGGCTGAGTCGTCTCAGTCTGAGCAGATGCCTGCGCAAATCGATGTGGTCACAGCCCTTCATGCATGCGACACCGCCACCGACGACGCCATTGCCTTTGGCTTGCTGAAAAAAGCCCGAGCCATGGTCTTGGTGCCCTGTTGCCAGGCCGAAGTAGCGGCCAAATTGCGCCAAAACAAAGCCTTGAACCTGTCGCGCACGCCGTTGGCTGAGCTCTGGCGTCACCCCTTGCACACCCGTGAAATAGGCAGCCAACTCACCAACGTTTTGCGCTGCTTGTACCTAGAGTCCAAAGGCTATGCCGTCACAGTCACCGAACTGGTGGGATGGGAGCACAGCATGAAAAATGAACTGATCCTGGCCCGCTACACAGGTCGACCCAAAGCCGGCGCCGCCGATCACCTCCAAGCCCTCCTGGCCGAATTCGGCCTCACCGAAACCCTTGCATCGCGCTACCCTTAATTGGGGTCAGATCAACATTAATTCCTTTCGGGTTAGCATTCAGGCATGGCCCGTCAACCTCGTTTAGCCCTCCCTGGTTACCCGCATCATGTGATTCAGCGGGGGAATAACCGCCAACCCATCGTGCTCGACGAGGCCGATCGCAAAATGCTTTACAGCTTGTGGCTCGAAGAGTCTCAGCGTCACAAGGTGTCGGTCAACGCATATGTTTTGCTGGACAACCACTTTCACATGCTGCTCACGCCGCCCAGCGACGAGGCCATGTCTTTGATGATGCAATCGGTCGGGCGCAGTTATGTCCGTTATTTCAACAAACGGCACAACAGAAGTGGCACCTTGTGGGAAGGGCGTTACAAGTCATCGGTCATTGATTCGGAGGCGTACCTCCTGACGTGCATGGCCTACATTGACTTGAATCCGGTCAGGGCCGGCGTGTCGGACACTGCCCCAGCGTTCAATTGGTCCAGCCACAAGCACCTGATTGGCCAAAAAATCGACAAATTGGTGACACCGCACGCACTTTATTGGGGCTTGGGCAATACCCCATTTTCTAGAGAAGCGGCTTACGCTGAGTTTGTCGCAGCGGGCTTGTCTGCTTCTATTCAAAAAAACCTGACCGATTCGGCCTTGAAGGGTCGAGTGGTGGGGCGGCCTGAGTTTTTAAAGTCTTTGCAAAAGACCACCCAACGTCAAATCCTGCCGCAAAAGGCTGGCAGGCCATTCAAAAAACCTCAATAAAGCGAAAAAAGGCCTGAAAGTGGCTGGAATTGACGATTTTCATCCGTTATTTGATCTGTCCCCAATTAATTTGCTTTGCTAATTAATCCAAATTAATGTTGATCTGACCCCAATTATTTTTCTTGGCATTTTTGTTGCAATGCAATATGCTCTGTTTCCCGCGAAATATCTCTAGGAGAGCGCCATGACTTCGGCTGCCGAAAAATCATCTTTGCAACAAACGGGTCTGTACGACCCAACTCAAGAACACGACGCTTGTGGTGTGGGCTTTGTGGCTCATATCAAAGGTGCCAAAACGCACGCCATCGTGACGCAAGCGTTGAAGATTCTTGAAAACTTGGACCACCGGGGTGCGGTGGGTGCCGATAAGTTGATGGGTGACGGCGCGGGTATCTTGATTCAGTTGCCAGATGCTTTGTACCGTGAAGAAATGGCCAAGCAGGGCGTCACTTTGCCAGCACAAGGCGAGTACGGCGTGGGCATGGTGTTCTTGCCGAAAGAGCATGCGTCACGCATGGCTTGTGAGCAAGAGCTTGAGCGCGCAGTGAAGGCCGAAGGCCAAGTCTTGTTGGGCTGGCGGGATGTGCCAGTGAACCGTGACATGCCCATGTCGCCCACCGTGCGCGAAAAAGAACCTATCCTGAAGCAGATTTTCATTGGACGTGGCGCCGATGTGATTGTGCAAGACGCCCTCGAGCGCAAGCTGTACGTCATTCGCAAAACAGCCAGTGCAGCCATCCAAAACCTGCAACTCAAGCACAGCGATGAGTACTACATCCCCAGCATGTCTAGCCGTACCGTGGTGTACAAAGGCTTGCTCTTGGCTGATCAAGTGGGTACCTACTTTCGCGATTTGGAAGACGAGCGTTGCGTATCAGCTTTGGGCTTGGTGCACCAACGTTTCTCTACCAACACTTTCCCAGAGTGGCCTTTGGCGCACCCCTACCGCTATGTGGCGCACAATGGTGAGATCAACACCGTCAAGGGCAACTACAACTGGATGAAGGCGCGCGAAGGCGTGATGTCTTCGCCTGTGCTCGGCCCCGATTTGCAAAAGCTCTATCCCATCAGCTTTGCGGGTCAATCTGATACCGCTACGTTTGACAACTGCTTAGAGTTGCTCACCATGGCCGGTTACCCCATCAGCCAAGCCGTGATGATGATGATTCCCGAACCATGGGAAAACCACAACACCATGGACGAGCGCCGCAAGGCCTTCTATGAATACCACGCCGCCATGCTTGAGCCATGGGACGGCCCCGCTTCGATTGTGTTTACCGATGGTCGTCAAATTGGCGCCACCTTGGACCGCAATGGTTTGCGTCCTTCACGCTATTGCATCACCGACGATGACATGGTCATCATGGGTTCTGAAACCGGCGTGCTGCCTATTCCAGAAAGCAAAATTGTTCGCAAATGGCGCCTGCAGCCCGGCAAAATGTTCCTGATCGATTTGGAACAAGGCCGCATGATCGACGACGAAGAACTCAAGTCGAACTTGGCCAGTAGCAAGCCCTACAAGCAGTGGATTGAAAACTTGCGCATCAAGTTGGATGACGTCAAAACAAGCACGGCAGAAGCGCCTACATCCAAAGAATCATTGCTCGACCTGCAGCAAGCTTTCGGCACCACCCAAGAAGACATTAAATTCTTGTTGGCACCCATGGCGCAAGCTGGCGAAGAAGCCTTGGGCTCCATGGGCAACGACAGCCCCTTAGCTGTGTTGTCCGACAAAAACAAACCGCTGTACAACTACTTCAAGCAGCTGTTCGCGCAGGTGACCAACCCACCGATTGACCCCATTCGCGAAGCCATCGTGATGTCTTTGGTGTCCTTCGTGGGTCCCAAGCCCAACTTGCTCGACATCAACCAAGTCAACCCGCCCATGCGCTTGGAAGTGAGCCAGCCTGTGCTGGACTTCAAAGACATGGCCAAACTGCGCAACATTGAGCAGTCCACACAGGGCAAGTTCAAGAGCGCGACCTTGGACATCACGTACCCCGCTGCTTGGGGTCGTGAAGGTGTTGAAGCCAAACTGGCTTCCTTGTGCGCAGAAGCTGTCGACGCCATCAAAGGCGGCAACAACATTCTGATCATCAGCGACCGCGGTGTGTCACCCACGCAAGTGGCCATTCCCGCCTTGTTGGCACTGTCTGCCATTCACCAACACTTGGTGCGCGAAGGTTTGCGCACCACAGCAGGCTTGGTGGTAGAAACAGGCACAGCCCGCGAAGTGCATCACTTTGCCGTGTTGGCCGGTTACGGTGCAGAAGCCGTTCACCCCTACCTCGCGATGGAAACTTTGCAAGCTTTGCACAAAGAGTTGCCTGGTGATTTGTCTGCCGACAAAGCCATTTACAACTACGTCAAAGCGGTGGGCAAGGGCCTCTCCAAGATCATGTCCAAGATGGGTGTCAGCACCTACATGTCTTACTGCGGTGCGCAGTTGTTTGAAGCCATTGGCGTCAACACAGAAACTGTGAACAAATACTTCACCGGCACACCGAGCCGTGTTCAGGGCATTGGCATTTTTGAAATTGCCGAAGAAGCTTTGCGCATGCACAAAGCAGCGTTTGGCAACGACCCCGTGTTGGCCACCATGCTCGATGCGGGCGGTGAATACGCCTGGCGTGCCCGCGGTGAAGAACACATGTGGACACCCGATGCCATTGCCAAGTTGCAGCACAGCACACGTGCCAACAACTGGAACACGTACAAAGAATACGCACAGATCATCAACGACCAAACCAAGCGTCAAATGACTTTGCGCGGTTTGTTCGAATTCAAGATTGATCCTGCCAAAGCCATTTCGATTGATGAAGTAGAACCCGCCAGCGAAATCGTCAAACGTTTTGCTACAGGTGCTATGTCTTTGGGCTCGATCTCAACAGAAGCACACGCCACATTGGCCGTTGCCATGAACCGCATTGGCGGCAAGAGCAACACCGGTGAAGGTGGTGAAGACTCTGCACGTTATCGCAACGAACTCAAAGGCATCCCTATCAAAAAGGGCGAGACTTTGAAGAGCGTGATTGGTGCCAAAGAAGTGGAAGTCGACATGCCCCTCGAGGCTGGCGATTCCCTCCGCTCCAAGATCAAGCAAGTGGCCTCTGGCCGCTTCGGTGTCACTGCTGAGTACCTGCACAGTGCTGATCAAATTCAGATCAAGATGGCGCAAGGTGCTAAGCCCGGTGAAGGCGGTCAATTGCCAGGCGGCAAAGTGTCCGACTACATCGGCAAGTTGCGTCACTCTGTGCCTGGCGTGGGTTTGATTTCTCCTCCCCCACACCACGACATTTATTCCATTGAAGATTTGGCCCAGCTCATTCACGACTTGAAAAACGTGGCGCCGCACAGCGACATCAGCGTCAAGTTGGTGTCTGAAATTGGCGTGGGCACCATTGCCGCAGGCGTGGCCAAGTGCAAGAGCGATCACTTGGTGATTGCCGGTCACGACGGTGGTACCGGCGCATCGCCATGGTCTTCCATCAAGCACGCTGGCAGCCCCTGGGAAATTGGTCTGGCTGAAACACAGCAAACCTTGGTGCTCAACCGCTTGCGCGGTCGCATCCGTGTGCAGGCCGACGGTCAGATGAAGACCGGCCGCGACGTGGCCATTGGCGCGTTGCTGGGCGCAGACGAGTTTGGTTTTGCCACGGCACCGCTGGTGGTGGAGGGCTGCATCATGATGCGCAAATGCCACCTGAACACATGCCCCGTGGGCGTGGCCACGCAAGATCCTACTTTGCGTAAGAAGTTCTCTGGCAAGCCAGAGCACGTGGTGAACTACTTCTTCTTCATTGCCGAAGAAGTGCGTCAAATCATGGCGCAGTTGGGCATCAAGAAATTTGACGACATGGTGGGCCGTGCAGATTTGCTCGACACCCGCAAAGGCATCGAGCACTGGAAATCCAGCGGCCTCGATTTCAGCCGTTTGTTGGCTGTGCCTGATGTACCGGCCGACGTACCCCGTCGCCACATTGATGTGCAAGACCACGGCTTGGACAAAGCTTTGGACAACGTGCTCATTGCCAAGAGCCGCGCCGCCATCGACAAAGGTGAGAAGGTGCAGTTCATGGAAGTGGCGCGCAACGTCAACCGTTCTGTGGGCGCCATGCTTTCAGGCGCGGTGACCAAAGTGCACCCAGAAGGTTTGCCAGACGACACCATTCGCATTCAACTTGAAGGCACCGGTGGTCAATCCTTTGGCGCGTTTGTGGCCAAGGGCATCACGCTGTACCTCATTGGTGAAGCCAACGACTACACCGGCAAAGGTTTGTCGGGCGGTCGCATTGTGGTTCGCCCAAGCCTCGAGTTCCGCGGCGTGGCCAGCCAAAACATCATTGTGGGCAACACCGTGATGTACGGCGCTACCACTGGCGAAGCATTCTTCGCAGGTGTGGGCGGTGAGCGTTTTGCAGTTCGTTTGTCTGGCGCCACCGCAGTGGTGGAAGGCACCGGCGACCACGGTTGTGAATACATGACCGGCGGTACTGTGGCAGTGCTGGGTAAAACAGGTCGCAACTTTGCGGCTGGTATGAGCGGCGGCATTGCTTATGTATACGACGAAGACGGCCAGTTTGGCGCGCGTTGCAACACCGCCATGGTCAGCATGGAAAAAGTACTGACCGTGGCCGAGCAAGAAGCCGCCGTAGACCGCAAAGTGTGGCACCGCGATCAAGCCGACGAAACACAGTTGAAGAAATTGCTGGAAGACCACCACAAGTGGACCGGCAGCCAACGCGCACGTGAGTTGCTCGACAACTGGGCGCAAGCGCGCTTGAAGTTTGTGAAAGTATTCCCGAACGAGTACAAGCGCGCCTTGGGTGAAATCAACGCACGCAAAGCTGCCGCCAAGTCCACAGATGCCATTGCTGCTAGCTAATGGGTCAGATAAGTACAAAGAAATAACAAGGATTGATCATGGGAAAAATCACTGGTTTCATGGAATTTGAGCGCCTCGAAGAGGGTTACAAGCCTGTGGGCGAGCGCTTGAAGAATTACAAAGAATTCGTCATCGGATTGGATGAGTCACAAGCCAAAGTGCAAGGCGCACGTTGCATGGACTGTGGCACACCGTTTTGCAACAACGGCTGCCCTGTCAACAACATCATCCCCGACTTCAACGAGTTGGTGTACCAAGGTGATTGGAAAAACGCCATTGAAGTGCTGCACAGCACCAACAACTTTCCAGAGTTCACGGGTCGCATTTGCCCTGCACCTTGCGAAGCAGCTTGCACCTTGAATGTCGACGGCGATGCGGTGGGCATCAAGTCGATTGAGCACGCCATCATTGACCGTGCGTGGCAAGAAGGCTGGGTCAAGCCCCGTCCTGCAGCGCACAAGACAGGTAAGAAAGTGGCTGTTGTGGGTTCTGGCCCAGCCGGCATGGCTGCGGCGCAGCAGTTGGCGCGCGTGGGTCATGACGTGACCTTGTTCGAAAAGAACGATCGCATTGGTGGTTTGCTGCGCTACGGCATCCCCGATTTCAAGATGGAAAAGTCACACATCGACCGCCGCGCAGAGCAGTTGGTCGCCGAAGGCGTGACCATCAAGACTGGCGTCATGGTGGGCCATCTGCCGGAAGGTTCTAAGGTCACCAACTGGTCGCAAGAAACCATCAGCCCCGAGCAGCTTAAGAAAGACTTTGACGCCGTCTTGTTGACCGGTGGTTCTGAGCAATCACGCGACTTGAGCGTGCCAGGCCGCGATTTGGCGGGCATTCACTTTGCCATGGAATTTTTGCCCCAGCAAAACAAAGTCAATGCGGGCGATAAGCTCAAAGGCCAGTTGCGCGCTGACGGCAAACACGTCATCGTCATTGGCGGTGGTGACACCGGCAGTGATTGCGTTGGCACATCCAACCGCCATGGCGCTAAGAGCGTCACGCAATTCGAAGTGATGCCGCAGCCGCCCGAAGAAGAAAACCGTCCTTTGACCTGGCCTTACTGGCCTCTCAAATTGCGCACCAGCTCCAGCCACGAAGAAGGCTGCACCCGCGAATTTGCCATTTCAACCCAAGAATTCGTGGGCGAAAAAGGCAAAGTGACGGGTCTTAAAACCGTGGAAGTGGAATTCAAAGACGGCAAATTGGTCAATGTGGCTGGCACCGAAAAGACTTACCCCGCCGACATGGTTTTCTTGGCCATGGGCTTTGTGAACCCCGTTGCCACCATCTTGGACGCCTTTGGCGTGGACAAAGACAACCGCGGCAACGCCAAAGCCACCACCGATTTCACAGGCGGCTATGCCACCAACGTGGCCAAGGTGTTTGCGGCCGGTGACATGCGACGTGGTCAATCCTTGGTGGTCTGGGCCATTCGCGAAGGCCGTCAGGCTGCACGTGCTGTGGATGAATTCTTAATGGGAACCAGCAACTTACCCCGTTAAAATGACGTCAGACAGGGGGCTTGCAAATACCGAAAGGTTCACACAAGCTTTACCTGAATGCCTTATCCTTCAAAAGCCGGCAATCCCGGCTTTTGTTTTTTGACACATGACCTTGCCCAACTCTCCACTGCTGGTTGAACTCAAAAACCTCAGCTTCGGCTATGGGGACCGCGTCATCTTGAACGACATTTCATTTGGCATTCCACGCGGCAAAGTCACAGCCCTGATGGGTGTGTCGGGCGGAGGCAAAACCACGGTTTTGCGTTTGATCGGTGGCCAATACACCGCTCAAAAAGGGCAGCTCACATTTGATGGCCAGGATGTCGGTCAAATGAACATCGAGCAGCTCTACGCCGCGCGCAGACGCATGGGCATGCTGTTTCAGTTTGGTGCTTTGTTCACCGACATGAACGTGTTTGACAACGTGGCGTTTCCATTAAGGGAGCACACCCAAATGCCCCAGGCCATGGTGCGCGACATTGTGCTCATGAAGTTGGACGCTGTGGGTTTAAGGGGCGCGCGAGATCTCAAGCCTTCTGAAATTTCAGGCGGTATGGGCCGGCGTGTGGCCTTGGCGCGTGCCATTGCCCTCGACCCCGACCTCATGATGTACGACGAGCCCTTTGCGGGCCTTGATCCTATTTCTTTGGGCACCGCTGCACGGCTCATCAGAAGGTTGAACGACAGCTTGGGCATTACCAGTGTGGTGGTGTCGCATGATGTCGATGAAACCTTTCAAATCGCAGACCACGTGGTCATTTTGGCCAATGGCAAAGTGGCGGCACAAGGCACACCCAACGAGTTGCGCCAAACCACCGACCCGCTCATTCATCAGTTTGTGAATGGCTTGAGCGAAGGCCCCGTGCACTTCCATTACCCCGCCACAGCCGTGGCCGAAGACTTTGGAGGGCCTGCACGATGAACTTCTTGCACCCTGCCGAATTGGGTTTTACCGTTCGCAAAGCTTTGGCCGATTGGGGCTATGGCGCACGTTTGTTTGCACAGCTGGTACGGCTGTCGGGTGCCTGCCTCAAGCGTTTCGGCTTGGTTCGAGACCAAGTTCATTTCTTAGGTAACTATTCCCTGGCCATCATCACAGTGTCGGGTTTGTTTGTGGGTTTTGTGTTGGGTTTGCAGGGCTACTACACCTTGCAGCGTTATGGTTCTTCGGAAGCCCTGGGTTTGTTGGTGGCGCTCAGCTTGGTGCGTGAATTGGGGCCCGTGGTGGCCGCTTTGCTGTTTGCTGGACGGGCTGGTGCTTCCATTACGGCTGAAATTGGTTTGATGCGGGCGGGTGAACAACTCACGGCATTGGAAATGATGGCCGTCGATCCCAAATTGCGCATTTTGGCGCCGCGATTGTGGGGCGGCATCATTGCCTTGCCCATCCTCACAGCCGTCTTCAGTGCTGTGGGTATTTTGGGTGGCTATGCGGTGGGCGTGTTGCTAATTGGTGTCGATGCGGGCGCGTTTTGGAGCCAAATGCAAAGTGGCGTCGATGTGTTCAAAGACGTTGGCAATGGCATGATCAAAAGTGTGGTGTTTGGCGTCGCCGTCACTTTCATCGCCTTGTTGCAAGGCTATGTGGCGCAACCAACGCCTGAGGGTGTAGCCTCTGCCACCACCCGCAGTGTGGTGATTTCTTCGTTGTCAGTTTTGGGACTGGACTTCATCCTCACTGTGATGATGTTCAGCATTTAAGGAGGACGTGATGCAACGTTCAAAAAATGATGTGTGGGTGGGCTTGTTTGTGTTGATTGGCTTGGCAGCCGTGCTGTTCCTGGCCCTCAAGTCGGCCAACTTGTTGCAATTCAGCTGGCACAAGGACTACGCCGTCACTGCCAAGTTTGACAACATCGGGGGACTCAAAAAAGGGGCCGCGGTCAAAAGTGCCGGTGTGGTGGTGGGCCGTGTGGACAACATTCAGTTTGACGACGACAGCTACCAAGCCAAGGTCAGTTTGGCGCTGGAAACCAAATACGTTTTCCCCAAAGACAGCTCCTTGAAAATTCTCACCAGTGGTTTGCTGGGTGAGCAGTATGTGGGCATCGTGGCCGGTGCCGATGAACAAAATTTAGTCGCAGGTGACAACATCGGTTCAACGCAATCTGCGGTGGTCCTTGAGAACTTGATCAGCCAGTTTTTGTACAGCAAAGCAGCCGACCCTGCTCCGACTGCTTCAGGATCAAAATAATGCTCTTTTCTTGGCGCGTTACGGGTGTGCTTTTAGCGCTCTTGTGCTTGCAAGGCTGTGCCTCGTTGCGTGGTCCCGATCCTTCAGACCCCTTAGAGCCTCTCAATCGCAAGGTCACGGCGTTCAACGACGTGGCCGATGATTTGGTATTGCGCCCAGTGGCCGTCTTCTATGGTCAGGTGTTGCCCACCGTGGTTCGAAAAGGCATCAGTAACTTTTTCAGCAATCAAAGCGATGTGATGTCCGTCTTCAACAGTCTGGCCCAGTTGAAACTGGAGGCTGCATCGCGCAACGCCATGCGCGTAGCGATCAACACCACAGTGGGTTTGGGCGGCATCATTGACTGGGCTTCCGAGTTTCGAATCGACAAGCACAAGGAAGACTTTGGTCAAACCATGGCGTACTGGGGGGTGTCTTCTGGCCCTTACGTGGTGTTGCCATTTTTTGGCCCGTCCACCGTTCGTGACAGTGCCGGTTTGTGGGTCGACACCAAAACCGACGTGAACCAGCAAGTCACTGACATTGGCGCCCGCAACACCCTCACCATGCTGCGTCTGACGGACAAACGCGAACGCTATTTGTCCTTGTCTGATGCCGTCAAGCAGGCCTCCTTAGACCCCTATTCTTTCACCCGTGATGCGTATTTGCAAAAGCGTTTGAACGACATTTACGATGGCAACCCACCCATGACGGACGATTTTGACGATCCAGATCAACCGGCACCGTTGGTTGCGCCCAATCAGCCCGCCACAGCACCAGTACCTGTACCAGCACCTTCAGAGCCGCCAGCAAAACCTTAGCTTTGAGTTGAAGAGAGTGGTTTAATCAACTTTTTGAAAGCTGGCGCGTTAAAGGGCTAGACGCTCTTTATGATGGACCCCCTATGAACCGCAAATTTCTAACCCCCTTCATTCACTTATTCATGGCGCTGGGCCTGGTGTTTGGTGCCGGCAGTGTGGTGGCTGCCGATGAAGCGCCAGATGCGTTCATCAAACGCATTTCAAATGAAACGCTGGATGCTGTTCGTGCTGACAAAAGCATCAAGGCCGGAGACATCAACAAAACCATGCAACTGGTCGACAGCAAATTGATGCAGCACGTCAATTTCCGCCGCATGACGGCACTGGCCACTGGACCGGGTTGGCGCAAGACCACCCCCGAGCAGCAAACGCGTTTGCAAGAAGAGTTCAAACTCTTGCTGATTCGCACGTACTCCGGTGCGCTCAGTCAAATCAGTGACCAAGTGATTGAAGTCAAGCCTTTGCGCGGTGCCACAGATGACAAAAATCTGGTGGTGCAAACTGAAGTCAAAGGCAAAGGCGAGCCCATTCAGCTCGACTACCGTTTGGAAAAGACACCTGGTGAGGGTGCAGGCTGGAAAATTTTTGACCTGAACGTCATGGGCATTTGGTTGGTTGAAAATTATCGCTCGCAGTTTTCCAAAGAAATCAATGCAGGTGGTGTGGACGGTTTGATCAAAAGCTTGTCCGAGCGCAACAAATCCAACGCCAAAAAAGCGTAAGCCGCTGGCTTCAGACCATGTCGACTGCTCGCCTCATTCTCCCCGCTGACTTGCGCCACAGCAACGCACCGGCGTGTCTGGCGCAGCTGCAACTGCAAATTCGCAACAGCCCCCATGCCGAAGTTGAAATTGAGGCGGGTCAGCTGGCCAATTTTGATTCTTCAGCGTTGGCCGTGCTGCTGGGCTGCCGCCGCGAGGCTGAAAGTTTGACCAAAACCTTGAAATTCAAGCAGTTCCCAGCCAAATTACGCGAATTGGCCACGCTTTATGGCGTTTCAGAGCTCTTGGTCGAAAGCGCATGACCGTAAAATAGAGGGCTCATGCCCGCCATCTCTTTTCAATCCGTATCCAAAACATTCCCTGCCAAATCTGCTGGCAGTCAGCCTTTCAAGGCCCTCAACGATGTCAGCTTTGACATTGAAGAAGGGGAATTTTTTGGCCTGCTAGGCCCCAACGGTGCCGGTAAAACCACGCTCATCAGCATCTTGGCCGGCTTGGCCAAGGCCAGCGAGGGTCGTGTCTTGGTCCACGGCCACGATGTACAAACCGATTACGTGCAAAGTCGACGTTTGCTTGGCGTGGTGCCACAAGAGCTGGTGTTTGACCCCTTTTTCTCAGTGCGTGAAGCGTTGCGATTTCAGTCGGGCTATTTTGGCGTCAAACGCAACGATGCTTGGATTGACGAGTTGCTCGACAGCTTGGGTTTGGCAGACAAAGCCAACGCCAACATGCGCCAGTTGTCCGGCGGTATGAAGCGCCGCGTGTTGGTGGCGCAAGCCCTGGTGCACAAGCCGCGCGTCATTGTGCTGGACGAGCCCACCGCGGGTGTCGACGTCGAGTTGCGTCAAACGCTTTGGCAATTCATTGCCAAGCTCAACCGCGAAGGCAGTACCGTGCTGCTCACCACACATTACTTAGAAGAGGCTGAAGCTTTGTGTGGCCGTTTGGCCATGCTCAAGCAGGGTCGAGTGTTGGCCTTGGCCAGCACGTCTGAGTTGCTCAAATCCGCTTCCAGCAATGTGTTGCGTTTCAAACTCGATGGTCAATTGCCTGCAGAGTTGGCCGCCAAAGCGCGTATCACAGGTCGCATCGTTCAGTTTCCTGCCCACAACGCGGTTGAAATTGAAACCTATTTGGCCGCCGTGCGACAAGCCGGACTGGTGGCTGAAGACGTTGAAATCCGCAAGGCCGATTTAGAAGATGTGTTTTTGGATGTGATGGCTGAGGGGCAATCATGAACGGTTGGCGCATGTTGTTTTACAAAGAGGTGTTGCGCTTCTGGAAGGTTTCCTTTCAGACCATCGCGGCACCGGTGCTCACGTCGGTGTTGTACATGATGATTTTTGGCCACGTCTTGGAAGACCATGTGAAGGTCTACGACAGCGTGCCGTACACCGCATTTTTATTGCCAGGGCTCATCATGATGAGTGTGTTGCAAAACGCCTTTGCCAACAGCTCGTCCAGTTTGGTTCAAAGCAAAATCATGGGCAACCTGGTGTTCTTGTTGTTGACGCCCTTGTCGCATTGGCACTGGTTCGTGGCCTATGTTGGCTCTGCCATGTTGCGAGGTTTGGCTGTTGGTATGGGCGTTTTTGCGGTCACAGTTTGGTTTGCACCTCTGCAGTACCAGGCGCCTGTTTGGATCTTGGTCTTTGCCTTCATGGGAGCTGCTTTGTTGGGCACCTTGGGTTTGGTGGCAGGTTTGTGGTCTGAAAAGTTTGACCAAATGGCAGCGTTCCAAAGCTTTGTCATCATGCCCATGACGTTTTTGTCGGGCGTGTTTTATTCCATTCATTCTTTGCCATCTTTTTGGCAGGGACTGAGTCACCTCAACCCTTTCTTTTACATGATCGATGGGTTTCGATACGGCTTCTTTGGCCAAAGCGATGTGTCGCCTTGGACCAGTTTGGCCGTGGTCTCAGCGGCCTTGTTGGGCGTCGGTACATTGGCAATTCAATTGCTGAAAACAGGCTACAAGATCAGAGGCTGAGTCGATACTTCCAGAGCCAATTCATATGACAGCAGAACAAATTCAAGCCATGATTGCCGCAGGCCTGGCCTGCCAACACCTCGAAGTGGATGGCGATGGCCGGCACTGGCAAGCAGTGGTGGTGTCTGAGCAGTTTGAAGGCCTTCGCCTCATTGCACGGCATCAAAAGGTGTATGCCACCTTGGGCAACAAAATGCAAAATGACGAGGTGCATGCCTTGTCGATGAAAACCTTCACGCCCGCAGAGTGGGCCAAAGCGCAGGCTTAAGCCGTCGCTTTTAGAAAAACACCAGACCCACACAACATGGACAAACTCATTATTCGGGGTGGTCATTCTTTGAATGGCGCCATTGACATTTCCGGCGCCAAGAATGCCGCCTTGCCAGAATTGTGCGCTGCTTTGCTCACCGCGCAGCCGGTGGTGTTGCGCAACGTGCCACGTTTGCAAGATGTCAGCACCATGCTCAAACTCATCCGCAACATGGGCGTCACGTGCTCGCATGAAGAGGATGGCACCGTCCATTTGGACGCCGGCGGCTTGAACAACCCCGAGGCACCTTACGAAATGGTGAAAACCATGCGTGCATCGGTCTTGGCTTTGGGGCCATTGCTGGCGCGCTTTGGTGAGGCCCGTGTGTCGTTGCCGGGTGGCTGTGCCATCGGTTCACGTCCTGTCGACCAGCACATCAAAGGCTTGCAGGCCATGGGTGCCCAAATTGCAGTGGAGCACGGCTACATGGTCGCAAGTTTGGCCAACGGCCGCACGCGCCTCAAAGGCGCTCGCATTGCCACCGACATGGTCACCGTGACAGGTACCGAAAACTTTTTGATGGCGGCAGCTTTGGCAGAAGGTGAAACCGTTTTAGAGAATGCAGCTCAAGAGCCTGAAATTCCGGACTTGGCTGAAATGCTCATTCGCATGGGGGCCAAAATTGAAGGTCATGGCACCAGCCGCATTCACATTCAGGGCGTTGAGTCTTTGAAGGGTTGCGACCACGCTGTGGTGGCCGATCGCATTGAGGCCGGAACCTTCTTGTGTGCTGTGGCTGCCACGGGTGGCGATGTGGTGCTGAATCATGCACGGGCTGACCACATGGATGCCGTGATCGACAAACTGCGCGATGCCGGAGCCACCATTGAGGTGGGCGCCGATTTTGTGCGTGTCAAAGCCTCAGGTCGCATGAAAGCACAAAGTTTCAGAACCACCGAGTACCCTGGTTTCCCAACCGACATGCAAGCCCAATTCATGGCGCTCAATTGCATTGCCGATGGCACCAGCAAAGTCACAGAAACCATTTTTGAAAACCGCTTCATGCACGTCAATGAGTTGGTGCGTTTGGGTGCCAACATCCAAATTGATGGCAAAGTGTCTGTGGTGCAGGGCGTGCCCCAACTCTCAGGTGCCACCGTCATGGCCACCGACTTGCGCGCATCCGCCAGTTTGGTCATTGCCGGTTTGGTCGCGGAAGGCGAAACCATTGTCGACCGCATCTATCACCTGGACCGCGGCTATGACCGCATGGAAGCCAAATTGCGCAAAGTGGGCGCACAGATTGAGCGCTCAAAGTGACGCCACTGACCCCGAACACCGAACGCACGACCTCACAGGAACTGACATGATCACCTTGGCCTTGTCCAAAGGACGCATTTTTGATGAAACATTGCCGCTGCTCAAAGCCGCTGGCATTGAAGTTTTAGAAGATCCCGAAACGTCTCGCAAATTGATTTTGCCCACCAACCAAGCCGGTGTGCGCGTGGTCTTGGTGCGTGCCACCGATGTGCCCACCTATGTGGAATACGGCGGTGCCGATTTGGGTGTCACAGGCAAAGACACCTTGATCGAACACGGCGGACATGGCTTGTACCAGCCCCTCGATTTGCAAATTGCCAAATGCCGCATGAGTGTGGCGGTTCGCGCAGACTACGACTACGCCACAGCGGTGCGCTCGGGCTCACGTTTGAAAGTGGCCACCAAGTACACCAACATTGCGCGTGAATTTTTTGCGCAAAAAGGCGTGCACGTCGATTTGATCAAGCTCTATGGCAGCATGGAGTTGGCGCCTCTCACGGGTTTGGCCGATGCCATCGTCGACTTGGTCTCTACCGGCAGCACCCTCAAAGCCAACCACCTCATAGAAGTCGAGCGCATCATGGACATCAGCTCTCGCTTGGTGGTGAACCAAGCGTCGCTCAAACTCAAGCAAGAACCCATCCGCGCCATCATTGAAGCCTTTGCGGGCGCTGTGGCTGCGGGTCAAACGGCCAAAGCTTCAAAATAATTTCCACACAAAGAAATCCGATGACTGCGCTGATTGCCAAAGCCCTGCGTTTAAGTACCACCGATGCCGATTTTGAAACCACATTTCAAACGCGTTTGCATTGGTCCGCAGACGCAGATGCAGCCATCGAGTCCCGCGTGGCCGAAATCTTGGCCGATGTACAACGACGCGGCGACCCGGCAGTGCTTGAGTACACACAGCGTTTCGATGGTCTCAAAGCCCCAGACGTGCAAGCCTTGATGCTGACGCAGGCTGAACTCAAGGCGGCATTTGACGGTTTGCCCGCTGCACAAAAAGACGCATTGCAAGCTGCTGCCAAGCGTGTTCGCACCTACCACGAAGCGCAAAAGAAAGCTTCAGGCGAAAGCTGGTCTTACACCGACGAGCACGGCACCTTGCTGGGTCAAAAAGTGACGCCCTTGGACCGTGTGGGCATTTATGTGCCCGGCGGCAAAGCAGCATATCCATCCTCGGTCTTGATGAATGCCATTCCGGCACATGTGGCCGGCGTCGAAGAAATCATCATGGTGGTGCCAACACCACAAGGCGTGAAAAACCCCTTGGTCTTGGCCGCCGCCTATGTGGCCGGTGTGTCGCGCGCCTTCACCATCGGTGGTGCACAAGCCGTTGCAGCACTTGCATTTGGCACGGCCACAGTGCCCAAGGTCGACAAAATTACCGGCCCAGGCAATGCCTATGTGGCCAGTGCCAAGAAGCGCGTGTTTGGCACCGTGGGCATTGACATGATTGCAGGCCCTAGCGAAATTTTGGTGTTGGCCGATGGCAGCACACCGCCCGAGTGGGTGGCCATGGACTTGTTCTCGCAAGCCGAGCACGACGAGTTGGCGCAAAGCATTTTGCTGTGTCCCGATGCGGCCTACATCGACAAAGTGCAAGCGGCCATCGATCGGTTGCTGCCCACCTTGCCGCGCGCCGAGATCATTGCCAAGTCCCTGAATGACCGCGGCGCCCTCATTCAAACACGCAGCATGGAAGAGGCCTGCCACATCAGCAACCGCATTGCCCCCGAACACTTGGAAGTGTCCAGCCGCAACCCGCATGCATGGGAGCCTTTGCTCAAGCATGCGGGCGCCATCTTTTTGGGCGCGTTCACCAGCGAGTCGCTGGGTGATTACTGCGCTGGCCCCAACCACGTGTTGCCCACCAGTGGCACTGCACGCTTTTCTTCGCCCTTGGGCGTTTACGATTTTCAAAAGCGCTCCAGCCTCATTGAGGTGAGCGAAAAGGGCGCGCAAAGCTTGGGCCTCATTGCGGCCGAGTTGGCCTATGGCGAGGGCTTGCAAGCCCATGCCCGTGCCGCCGAGTTGCGCTTGAACCCTGTGCCGCCACAAAGAGAAACACCATGAGCACCCCTCAAAATTCCGCCGCTTGGCTGAAACACATTCGCCAAGATGTGCAGTCCATGCACGCCTATGCCATTCAAGATTCAACCGGCATGGTCAAGCTCGATGCTATGGAAAATCCTTTCAGCTTGCCCCCAGAATTGCAAAAGCAATTGGGCGAGCGTCTGGGCGCCTTGGCCCTGAACCGTTATCCGGGTGACCGCGTCAATGTCTTGCGCGCTGAACTGGCCAAGTATGCGCACATGCCAGAAGGCTTTGACATCATGCTGGGCAATGGCTCAGATGAACTCATCACGCTCATTTCGATGGCCTGCGATGTGCCCGGGGCCAGCATTTTGGCGCCACTGCCAGGCTTTGTGATGTATGCCATGAGCGCGCAATTGCAAGGCGTGCGCTTTCACGGTGTGCCCCTGATGGCCAACTTTGAATTGGACGAAGCCGCCATGCTGAACGCCATTGCCACGCACCAACCGGCGGTGGTTTATTTGGCTTATCCTAACAACCCCACGGGCACCCTGTGGGATGCTGATGTCATTGAGCGCATTGTGGTGGCCCAAGGCGAGCAAGGCGGCCTGGTGGTGATGGACGAGGCGTACCAGCCCTTTGCCAGCCAAACTTACATGGACCGCGTTGCGCAACATGGTCACGTGCTGCTGATGCGCACCTTGTCCAAATTTGGTTTGGCCGGTGTACGTCTGGGTTACATGGTGGGCCCCAAAGCTTTGATTGCCGAAATCGACAAAGTGCGACCGCCTTACAACATCAGCGTTTTGAATTGCGAATGCGCTTTGTTTGCCCTTGAGCACGCCAACGTGTTTGCCGAACAAGCGGTCAAAATTCGCCAAGAACGTGAAAAACTCAGCCAGGCGCTGGCCCTTTTACCGGGTGTCCAAGTTTTTCCAAGCCAGGCCAATATGCTCTTGGTTCGTATGCCGGACGCCACAAAGTGCTTCGAAGGTATGAAATCGAAAGGCATTTTGGTCAAGAACGTTTCTAAAATGCACCCATTGCTGAGCAACTGTTTGCGCCTCACCGTCGGAACCCCCGAAGAAAACGTGCGCATGTTGGCAGCACTCAAGGAATCCTTATGAGCTCACCCCGCGTTGCAGAAGTCACGCGCCAAACTGCAGAAACCCAAATTCGCGTCAAAGTGAATTTGGACGGTACTGGCCAATCCAGCCTGTCCACGGGCATTGGTTTTTTTGACCACATGCTCGATCAAATTGCACGCCACGGCCTCATCGACTTAGAAGTCGACGCCAAGGGCGATTTGCACATCGATGGCCACCACACTGTTGAAGATGTCGGCATTACTTTAGGCCAGGCCGTGGCACAAGCCGTGGGCGACAAAAAAGGTCTGCGCCGTTATGGTCATGCGTATGTGCCCCTCGATGAGGCGCTGTCACGCGTTGTCATCGACTTTTCAGGCCGTCCTGGCTTGGTCAACCATGTGCCTTTCACCAGCGGCATGGTGGGCGGCTTTGACACCCAGCTCATGCACGAATTTTTCCAAGGCTTTGTGAACCACGCTTTGGTCACTTTGCACATTGACAACTTGCGTGGCGACAACGCGCACCACCAAGCCGAAACCGTGTTCAAAGCCTTCGCACGTGCTTTGCGTGCCGCGCTCGAAATTGACCCCCGCGCTGCGGGCATCATTCCTTCCACCAAGGGCTCGCTCTAAGCATGTCTGTCAACTCAGTGGCGGTGGTCGATTACGGCATGGGCAATTTGCGCTCAGTCGCGCAGGCGGTCATTCATGCGGCACAAGACACGGGCGTTGAAGTCAAAATCACGTCCAACCCGCAAGATGTTCGCAACGCTTCACGGGTGGTATTGCCTGGCCAAGGCGCCATGCCCGATTGCATGCGCGAGCTGCGTGAATCGGGCCTCATGGAAGCTGTGTTGGAAGCTGCCGCCACCAAGCCTTTGTTTGGCGTGTGCGTGGGCATGCAAATGCTGCTAGACCACAGCGACGAGGGCAACACGCCTGGCTTGGGCTTGATTCATGGCAACGTGATCAAGTTTGATCTGGCGGGCAAACTTCAAGTAGATGGCAGCCGGTTCAAAGTACCGCAAATGGGATGGAATCAAGTCAATTTCAGCCGCCATCAAGGTGTGCAGCACCCTGTCTGGGGCGATATTCCCAGTGGCAGTTACTTTTATTTTGTGCACAGTTTTTACGCCAAACCCGACAACGCTGCCCACGTGGCCGCAGAAACCGATTACGGTGCTACTTTTGCCTGTGCCATTGCACGCGATAATTTGTTTGCCACGCAGTTTCACCCTGAAAAAAGCGCCGACCAAGGGTTGGCGCTTTACCGCAACTTCTTGCACTGGCAACCCTGATTTTTTCTTTCATTTTTTCGTTCCACTCTAGCGCTAGCAATACGCCATGATTCTGATACCTGCGATTGACCTCAAAGACGGCCACTGCGTTCGCCTCAAACAAGGTGACATGGACCAAGCCACCACGTTTGGCGAAGACCCTGCTGCCATGGCCAAAAGTTGGCTTGACAAAGGTGCACGCCGTTTGCATTTGGTTGACCTGAATGGTGCCTTTGCCGGCAAACCGCAAAACTTTGCGGCCATCAAGTCCATTTTGAAAGAAGTCGGCGACGACATCCCTGTTCAATTGGGCGGTGGCATTCGCGATCTAGACACCATTGAAAAATACATCGATGGTGGCCTGCGTTACGTCATCATTGGCACCGCAGCGGTTAAAAATCCAGGCTTCTTGCGCGATGCCTGCAGCGCATTTGGTGGTCACATCATCGTGGGCCTCGATGCCAAAGATGGCAAGGTGGCCACCGATGGTTGGAGCAAGCTCACAGGTCATGAAGTGGTCGACTTGGCCAAAAAGTTTGAAGACTGGGGCGTTGAGTCCATCATCTACACCGACATTGGCCGCGATGGCATGCTGAGCGGCATCAACATCGAGGCCACTGTCAAATTGGCGCAAGCCCTCACCATTCCCGTCATCGCCTCAGGCGGCTTGTCCAACATGGCCGACATTGAGCAATTGTGCGCAGTAGAAGGCGAAGGCGTTGAAGGCGTTATCTGCGGACGTGCCGTTTACTCTGGTGACCTGGATTTCCAAGCAGCCCAGGCCAGGGCCGATGAACTTAACGGCTGATTCTCTTCAAGGCCACGCCGGTTGGCGCTGGTCCTTGCCCAGCGGCGACAGTGTGTTTGTGGCACAGCAGGGCGCGCAAGTCTTGTCCTGGCATGCAGCCGGTGCCGAGCGCATGTACCTCAGTCCCAAGTCGGCATGCAATGGCAGCACTGCCATTCGTGGTGGGGTGCCCGTTTGCTTTCCGCAATTCAACCAACGGGGCAACTTGCCCAAACACGGTTTTGTGCGCAACATGCCTTGGCGCTTGCTAGAAGGCAATGCGCAGGCCAGTTCCCAAGTCTTTGAGCTGCAAGCAAATGACGCAACGCGTGCCATTTGGCCCGTTAACTTTCGCGTGTTGCTGACCGTCGACTTGCAAGTTCAGCAGCTGAAAATAAGGTTGCGCGTTGAAAATCAAGGCGCTCAAGTGCTCAGCTTCACAGGCGCTTTGCACACTTATTTGGCGGTCAGCGCCATCGACCAAGTGAGTCTGCAAGGGCAGACCCAGCAACCCGAATGGGATGCCGTGCAAGACACACACCAAATGTGCAGCGGCCTGTTGCGTTTCAATTCAGAATTTGACCGTGTCTACGATGTGGCGCCGCCAGCCCAGGCACAGGGCCTGTCCGCACAGCCCCAGCCCACATGGTGCTTGCAAGACGGCCCGCAAACCCTGAAGATTTCACAAAGCCATGCCTGGGGCCAAAGCGTGGTCTGGAATCCTGGCGCAGCAAAAGCCGCTCAACTCCAAGACATGCCGGCAGACGGTTATCAAAAAATGCTTTGCGTCGAAGCGGCCTGCGTGAACACGCCCATCCAAGTCCCCGCTACTCAATCTTGGGAAGCTTGGCAACAATTCAACCTTTGAGACACCATGCTAGCCAAACGCATCATTCCTTGCCTTGACGTCACCGGCGGCCGCGTGGTCAAAGGCGTTAACTTTGTCGAACTCCGCGATGCAGGTGATCCCGTTGAAATTGCCGCAAGATACAACGAGCAGGGTGCCGACGAACTCACCTTTTTGGACATCACAGCCACCAGCGATGGTCGCGACCTTATTTTGCACATCATTGAAGCGGTGGCTTCTCAGGTGTTCATCCCCCTCACGGTGGGCGGCGGTGTCCGCACCGTCGACGACGTGCGCAGACTGCTCAATGCGGGTGCCGACAAAACCAGTTTCAACTCGGCCGCCATTGCCAATCCGCAAGTCATTCGCGACGCCTCCCAAAAATACGGCGCGCAGTGCATCGTGGTCGCCATTGATGCCAAGCGCCGTCAGGGCCATGACCTGGCCTTGCGCGGAGAAGGCTGGGATGTCTACAGCCACGGCGGCCGTCAAAACACGGGTTTGGACGCTGTGAAGTGGGCCACCCAAATGGCAGAGTTTGGCGCAGGCGAGATTTTGCTCACCAGCATGGACCGCGATGGCACCAAGTCAGGCTTTGATTTGGCCCTGACCAAGGCTGTGAGCGATGCCGTGCAAGTGCCCGTCATTGCCTCGGGTGGTGTGGGCAATTTAGACCACTTGGCCGATGGTGTGCAACAAGGCGGTGCCGATGCCGTGCTGGCCGCCAGCATTTTTCACTATGGCGAATACACCGTGCAACAAGCCAAAGCGCGCATGCGTGAGCGCGGTATTCCTGTCCGCTTGTAATCTTCTGCTGACTGTCTTTCACAATGCACCTCGCAAGTGGTAGATTCAACGCATGACATGGCTTGATCAAATCAAATGGGACGCGCAGGGCCTGGTGCCCGTCATTGCGCAAGAGGCCAGCACCGGCGATGTGCTGATGTTTGCCTGGATGAACCGCGAGGCCTTGGCCAAGACGGCCGAGCTCAAGCGCGCGGTTTACTTCAGCCGCTCACGCAACAAGTTGTGGTTCAAAGGTGAAGAATCGGGCCATGTGCAAACTGTGCACGACATGCGCCTCGATTGTGACAACGACGTTGTGCTGCTCAAAGTGACGCAGTTGGGGCACGAGCCAGGCATTGCTTGCCATACAGGCCGTCACAGCTGTTTTTATCAGCAGTACCAAGAAGGCGAATGGCACGCCACCGAACCGGTCTTGAAAGACCCCGAATCCATCTACAAGTGAGCACGCGTTGCCAAAATCATGAGTTCTACCGATGCTTTGGCCCGCTTAGCGGCCGTGATTGAAAGTCGCAAACCGGCCAACGGCGGCGACCCCGAGAAAAGTTATGTGGCGCGCTTGCTGCACAAAGGGCCCGATGCCTTCTTGAAGAAAATTGGCGAAGAAGCCACCGAAACAGTGATGGCGGCCAAAGACATGGACCATGGCGGTGAAGCGCACAAACTGGTGGGTGAGGTGGCCGATTTGTGGTTCCACAGCATGATTGCTTTGGCACACTACGGTTTGTCGCCAGTCGATGTGGTGGCCGAACTCAGCCGCCGCGAAGGCCTCAGTGGCTTGGAGGAAAAAGCCCTCCGTAAAGCCGTTCAACGTGAAAATTCAGGTGAATGATGCAAGATTCCAACTGCCTATTTTGCAAAATCATTGCAGGCAACATACCTTCAAAAAAGGTCTATGAAGACGAACATGTGTTTGCTTTTCACGACATTGCCCCCTGGGCCCCCGTGCATTTCCTCTTGGTGCCCAAATTGCACATCCCGTCCATGGCGCAAATCACCCCAGAACATTCGGCCTTAATGGGCCACATGATGGCGCTGGCGCCTAAACTGGCGCTGGAACAGGGCTGCCGGCCCTATCCTGAAGGCGGTTACAGAATTGTGACCAACACCGGTTCGGAAGGTGGGCAAGAAGTTCACCATTTGCATTTTCATGTCATGGGCGGGCCGCGCCCTTGGCTTCGAGGTTAAGCGCTTAGAATCTCAATTAATTGTTAGGAGATATTCATGGGTTCATTTTCTATTTGGCACTGGCTCATCGTTTTGCTGATTGTGGTCATGGTTTTTGGCACCAAAAAGCTCAAAAACATGGGCTCCGACCTGGGCGGCGCCGTTAAAGGTTTCAAAGACGGCATGAAAGATGCCAATGGCAATCCCAGCACCGAAGAGAAGCCAGCCGGACAAGTAGCGGCCTCGGCCCCTGCAGAAAAAACCACGATCGACGTGGAAGCCAAAACAAAGTCCTGATTTGATCGATCTTGGCATTTCCAAAATAGCCCTCATCGGGGTCGTGGCGCTGGTCGTCATTGGCCCCGAGAAGTTGCCGCGCGTGGCGCGTACCTTGGGCAATCTCATGGGCAAAGCTCAGCGTTACATCGCCGATGTGAAAGCTGAAGTCAATCGCAGCATGGATTTGGAAGAGCTCAAAAAAATGAAAGAAACGGTGGAAGGGGCCGCACGTGACGTGGAAGGCTCGGTTGAATCCACCGCCATCGATTTTGAAAAGCAGTGGAACGACACCACAGCGGGCCTGAATTCTGAATCCAATCACACCCCTTGGGTGCCGCCGCCACCCGAGTACAAGCATCCTGGCAAAAAGTTTCGTTTGAAACAAGCCGCAGTACCCCAGTGGTACAAGGCCCGAGCCGGTGTGCGAACCAAAACATTGTCGGGCGCTGCACGTGTGGCGCGTTACCGACCTAGCAAATTAGGTTAACCCTTCGTGTCCGATCCTACCCAAAAGCCTGACGACGAACTGGCTGGCACCGAGCAGCCCTTCGTTTCCCATTTGATGGAATTGCGGGACCGCTTGGTTCGCGCCATGGCGGCCGTGGGTATCGCTGCGGCCATTTTGGCACTGTTCCCAGGACCTGCTGAACTTTACGATTTGCTGGCTGCGCCGCTTGTGACGCACTTGCCGGTGGGTGCCACCCTCATTGCCACGTCGGTTATTTCACCTTTCATGGTGCCGCTCAAAATTTTGCTCATGGCTGCATTTTTGTTGGCCTTGCCGGTGGTGCTGTACCAAGTTTGGGCTTTCATTGCTCCGGGTTTGTATGCACACGAAAAGCGATTGGTCATGCCTTTGGTAGTGTCCAGCACCCTGCTGTTTTTCATTGGTGTGGCGTTCTGTTATTTCTTTGTGTTTGGCCAGGTATTTAAATTCATCCAAAGCTTTGCGCCCAAAAGCATCACAGCCGCACCTGACATTGAAGCCTATTTAGGCTTTGTACTCAACATGTTCTTGGCCTTTGGTTTGGCTTTTGAGGTGCCCATCGCTGTGGTGGTGTTGGCCCGCTTAGGGGTGGTCAGCATTGAGAAGTTGAAAGATTTTCGGGGTTACTTCGTGGTCTTGGCGTTTGTCATTGCGGCCATCGTGACACCCCCCGACGTGGTCTCGCAGTTGGCCTTGGCCATTCCCATGTGCTTGCTTTATGAGTTGGGCATC
This sequence comes from Limnohabitans sp., assembly GCA_030158125.1. GTDB lineage: Bacteria > Pseudomonadota > Gammaproteobacteria > Burkholderiales > Burkholderiaceae_C > Limnohabitans_A. The sequence continues at coordinate 240,089 of JAOATL010000024.1, forward strand.
TGGGCTGCCAAATTCTTCATTCAGCACACCCAGCCGCCCAAAGAAGACGAAGCTTCACCCGCCAGCTGATACGCGCTTAGCGTCTGGTGGGCCGCGTGCCAGGTGTCACGCGCACTTGCATTTCTTTGCCATTTCTTTGAAGCAGCACCATGGCTGATTCACCCGGCGTGAGCGCGGCCACACGCGACAGCATGTCGGGCACATCGTCCACCCCCTGGCCTGCGACTTTCAAAATCAGATCGCCTGGCTGAATGCCCGCTTTGGCCGCTGGACTGTTTTGCAGCACGCCGTTGATGAGCACCCCCTTGGGCAATTCACCCGTGGTTTTGTCTTTGGCAATGCCGAAACTTTCAGCCAATTCTGCATTCAGAGGTCGCGGTTCTACGCCAATCCAGCCGCGGGTTACTTTGCCTTCCTTGATCAAGGCGGACATGATTTGTGTGGCAGTAGAAACGGGCACAGCAAAGCCAATGCCCAGGCTGCCCCCCGAGCGAGAGTAAATGGCCGTGTTGATGCCCATCAGTGCGCCATTGGCATCGACCAAAGCGCCGCCTGAATTGCCCGGGTTGATGGCCGCATCGGTTTGAATGAAGTTCTCAAAAGTGTTGATGCCCAGTTGTTTGCGGCCCAACGCACTCACGATGCCTGAGGTGACCGTTTGGCCCACGCCAAATGGATTGCCGATGGCCAATACAGCATCGCCCACTTGCAGGGCTTGCATTTGCCCCAGCACAATCACTGGCAATTGCGCCAGTTCAATTTTGAGCAAGGCCAAATCTGTTTCGGGGTCGGTGCCAATCACTTTGGCCAGCGCAGTGCGGCCATCGTTGAGTGTCACCTCAATGGCCTCGGCGCCTTCAATCACATGATGGTTGGTCAGGATGTAGCCTTCGGGGCTGACGATCACACCGCTGCCCATGCCACCACTGGGCGTGTCGTCTTCGGGTTCATCAAAAAATCGAAACCAGGGATCGGCCTTGCGCGCTTTGCTGCGACTCTTTTGTTGCACGCTGATACTGACCACGGCAGGCGCCGCATTTTGAGCGGCGTGTCTAAAACTGCCGCCAGGGATGGCGCCCGAACTGCCATCGTCTTTGGCTTGGGTCAACGAGACGGTACCGGAAGCTGCCGTGGGTTGGCGCCAGCTGGGTTGAAGCGTGGTCACGACAAACCAAGCAGCAAGCAAGACCGTGACGGTTTGGGAAAATAGAAGCCAAATTCTTTTCATGATTTGTATTGTGTCGCAAGCCTTGAATCAGTGCCATGGCCATGAGATACGCCACAATAGCCACAACCCTTAAATGAGAGTGCCATGACAGATTTCAAGACGCTGCTTCAGGCGTTTGACCAACTATTGCAACCCGAACGTTTCAAAGACTACGGCCCCAACGGGCTGCAGGTTGAAGGCAAGCATGCGGTTCAAAAAATCGTCTCGGGCGTCACAGCCAGCCTCGACCTCATCGATGCGGCCATTGAGGCGCAGGCCGATGCCATCTTCGTACACCACGGCCTGTTCTGGCGGGGCCAAGATGGCCGCGTGGTGGGGTGGATGAAAGAGCGCTTGCAAAAACTGTTGGCCCACAACATCAACCTGTATGCCTACCACTTGCCCCTCGACGCGCACCCCGAATTGGGCAACAACGCACAATTGGGCCAAGTCTTGGGTTTGAAGGCTCACGCTTGGTGCGGCGACCAAAACTTGGTCAGTGTGGGGCAGGCGCTCAACGGGCAGTCGTTTGACAATGCACAAGCCCTCGCGGCCCATGTCCAGGCGCTGCTGGGTCGTCACATCACGTGCGTTGCGCCTTCTGTGCATCCCATTCGGCGCGTTGCATGGTGCAGCGGTGGCGCGCAATCGTACTTTGAGGCGGCCATTGCCGAAGGTGTTGAGGCCTTCATCACAGGTGAAATCTCAGAGCCGCAAGCGCACATCGCCAAAGAAACCGGCGTGGCCTTTCTGGCCTGCGGTCACCATGCCACCGAGCGCTATGGCGCACCTGCTGTGGCGGCGCATGTGGCTGCGGCATTGGGCTTAAACCACCAATTCATTGACATTCACAACCCGGCCTAACCCCATGACCCAAAGCCAAGCCATTGCCATCACGCCAGGAGATCCTTGTGGCATTGGGCCCGAAATCATTGCAAAGGCATTTTTGCAAGACGCACAAGCCGCTGACCAAGCTGCAGTCACCCGTCATTGCTTTGTGGCTGGCGATTTGGCCCTCATGGAAAAAGCCGTTCAACAGGTCGATCCTACGGGTCAGCAGTTGCGCGTTCGCCTGATCCAAAGCCCTGGCGAGGCTTGCCTGGCCCCCAAGGGCGTGTTGCCAGTCATGCAGGTGGCTCATTTGTCGGGTGCATTGGCGTGGGGCCAAATCCATGCAGAAGCAGGGCGTTTTGCCGGGGCTTGTGTGCAATGGGCGGCGCGTGCGGCCTTGCAGCATCACATTGCCGCTATGGTCACAGCACCTTTGCACAAAGAGGCTCTGTCGGCGGCTGGCGCACCGTTCAATGCGTTTCCGGGTCATACCGAATTGCTCCAAACGGAAGCTGCCCAGCATGCGGGTGTGCCTTTGTCGCAAATGCCTGTCCGCATGATGCTGGCCAACGACGACTTGCGCACAGTGTTGGTGAGCATTCACGTGTCCATGCGCCAAGCGCTCGACGCCGTGACCTACGACAACGTGCTCGAAACTTTGCGCATCACCCATCAGGCCCTTCGTCGCTTGTTGGGGCGTCCCCCCAAAATTGGGGTGGCGGGGCTCAATCCCCATGCGGGAGAAGGGGGCTTGTTTGGCCAAGAGGAAATTGACATCATCCAACCCGCCGTGGCGCAAGCTTTGAAGGAAGGCCTGGATGTGCAGGGTCCTTTTGCCCCCGACACCATCTACATGCGAGCCAGGCGCAAAGCCAATGGCCCAGGTGAGTTTGATGTGGTACTGGCCATGTACCACGACCAAGGGCTTATTCCAGTGAAGTACATGGGCCTTGAGCAGGGCGTCAATGTCACCTTGGGCCTGCCTCTGGTGCGAACCAGCCCCGATCACGGCACGGCCTTCGACATCGCGGGCAAGGGCGTGGCCGATGCCGCCAGTTTGGTGGCGGCAATTCGCATGGCGCACCAACTGATTGCCTAATGGCGCTGGCAAAAGCCGCCGTCAGTCGGCTACAATCGGCGGTTAACCCTGATACCGATTCGCTAGAGGATTCTCATGAGTGATACCCCAGTCGACAGCAGCAAAAGGACGTGGCTGATTGCCTCCACCTGTGCTGGCGCCGTAGGCGCAGGCTTCGTCGCCACCCCCTTCGTCAGTTCTTTTCAGCCTTCCGAGCGCGCCAAGGCCGCTGGTGCCGCTGTAGAGGTTGACATTTCTGAGGTCAAGCCTGGTGAGAAACTCACCGTTGAATGGCGCGGCAAGCCCGTATGGATCATGCGCCGAACAACTGAGCAAGTTGAAGCTTTGAAAAAGCTCGACGGTCAATTGGCCGATCCTGCTTCCGATCGCAAAGCCTATCCCACGCCCGATTACGCCAAAAACACCCATCGCTCTATCAAGCCAGAGTTCATGGTGGCTGTGGGCATTTGCACCCACTTGGGTTGCTCGCCTGGCGACAAATTCCAAACAGGCGCTCAGCCTTCTTTGCCGGACGACTGGCAAGGCGGTTTCCTGTGTGCTTGCCATGGCTCTACCTTTGACCTGGCGGGTCGCGTGTTTAAAAACAAACCTGCGCCCGACAACTTGGAAGTACCGCCGCACATGTACCTGTCCGACAGCAAGTTGCTGATCGGTGAAGACAAGAAGGCTTGAGGGGAATCATCATGGCTGAATTCAAGGAAATTTCCCCCAACGCCTCTGCTGGCGAAAAACTCATGAACTGGGTGGACAACCGCTTCCCAGCTTCCAAGCTCTACAAAGAGCACATGAGCGAGTATTACGCACCCAAAAACTTCAACTTCTGGTACATCTTCGGATCGCTGTCCTTGTTGGTGCTGGTTATCCAAATCGTCACCGGTATTTTCTTGGTGATGCATTACAAACCCGATGCCAACGTCGCTTTTGCTTCTGTTGAATACATCATGCGTGATGTGCCATGGGGTTGGCTCATTCGTTACATGCACTCCACTGGCGCTTCCGCGTTCTTCATTGTGGTGTACTTGCACATGTTCCGCGGCCTGATGTATGGCAGCTACCGCAAGCCACGTGAATTGGTCTGGATTTTTGGCTGTGCCATCTTCTTGTGCCTCATGGCCGAAGCTTTCATGGGTTACTTGTTGCCTTGGGGTCAGATGTCCTACTGGGGCGCCCAAGTGATCGTGAACTTGTTCTCCGCCATTCCATTCATTGGCCCCGATTTGGCTTTGCTCATTCGTGGTGACTTCGTGGTGGGCGATGCCACTTTGAACCGCTTCTTCAGCTTCCACGTCATTGCTGTGCCTTTGGTCCTGCTCGGCTTGGTGGTGGCGCACATCATTGCGCTGCACGAAGTGGGTTCCAACAACCCCGATGGCATCGAAATCAAAGGCCCCAATGCACCAAAAGATGCAGCGGGCCATCCTTTGGACGGTATTCCCTTCCACCCTTACTACTCCGTGCACGACATTTTTGCGGTCAGCATGTTCTTGTTTGTGTTCTCGGCCATCATCTTCTTTGCGCCTGAGTTCGGTGGTTACTTCCTCGAATACAACAACTTCATTCCAGCCGACCCCCTGAAGACACCTTTGCACATCGCACCGGTGTGGTACTTCACGCCTTATTACTCCATGCTGCGTGCTATCACCAGCGAGATGATGTACGTGCTCATCATCTGCGTGGTTTTGGGTGCGGTGTTGGCTGTTCGCAAAAACGCATTGCCTAGCATCTTGAAGGCTGGCATTGTGGGCGGTGCTGTCGTCATTTCCGCCATGATGTTGGCCATTGACGCCAAGTTCTGGGGTGTGGTGGTCATGGGCGGCGCTGTCGTCATCATGTTCTTCTTGCCTTGGCTCGACAACAGCCCCGTCAAGTCCATTCGCTACCGTCCCGACTGGCACAAGTATGTTTATGCCGTGTTCGTGATCAACTTCTTGATCTTGGGTTACTTGGGCGTGCAGCCACCTTCTCCCGTCGGTGAGCGTGTTTCTCAAGTGGGCACCCTGTTCTATTTCGGCTTCTTCTTGTTGATGCCATGGTGGAGCAAATTGGGCACACCCAAAGCTGTGCCTGACCGCGTTACTTTTGTGGCGCACTGAGCCCCGGAGGATTTGAAAATGAAAACAATTCAAAAATTTGCGCTGGGCTTGTGCATGGCCATCGCTTCTTTGACCGGCGTACAGGCTGCCAGCGGCAACGACATCGCTTGGGACAAAGCGCCCGTGAACACCAATGACATGGGCTCTTTGCAAAATGGCGCCAAGCTGTTTGTCAATTACTGCCTAAACTGTCACTCTGCTGCGTTCATGCGTTACAACCGTTTGCAAGACATCGGTTTAACCAACCAGCAAATCAAAGACAACTTGTTGTTCTCCACTGACAAAGTGGGCGACACCATGAAGGCCAACATTGACCCCAAGCAAGCCAAGGATTGGTTTGGTGCGGTGCCCCCCGATTTGACTCTGGTGGCGCGTTCACGTTCGGGTCACGGCGGTACGGGTGCGGATTATCTGTACACCTACTTGCGCACGTACTACCGTGACGAGACCAAGCCTACAGGCTGGAACAATTTGGCATTTCCCAATGTGGGTATGCCCAACCCCTTGTGGCAATTGCAAGGCGAGCGCCAACCTGTGTACGAAGAGCACAAAGCCAACGGTCACACCAGCCAAGTGTTTGTGGGTTGGAAGCAAGTCACGCCTGGTGCTTTAACCGCCAAGCAATACGACAAAGCTGTGGGTGATCTGGTCAATTACATGCACTGGATGGCCGAGCCTGCACAAAACAACCGCGTTCGCTTGGGCATGTGGGTCTTGCTGTTCTTGGCTGGCTTTACTTACATCGCATGGCGTTTGAACGCTGCTTACTGGAAAGACATCAAGTAAGAACTCGTGATTCGGGCACATGCCCGAATTGATGGAGTGGGCAGGCCCGCCAACCCGGTGGCTTCCCACTCTTTTTGATTTTTAGGAGCCTTCACCATGATGGTGCTTTACTCAGGAACTACCTGCCCTTTTTCTCACCGCTGCCGCTTTGTGCTGTTCGAAAAAGGCATGGATTTTGAAATCCGTGATGTCGATCTGTACAACAAGCCTGAAGACATCAACGTCATGAACCCTTATGGGCAAGTGCCTATTTTGGTTGAGCGTGATTTGATTTTGTACGAATCCAACATCATCAACGAATACATTGATGAGCGTTTTCCACACCCACAACTCATGCCTGGCGACCCCGTCGACCGCGCACGTGTTCGTTTGTTCTTGCTCAACTTCGAAAAAGAGTTGTTCACACACGTGGCCACTTTGGAAAACCGCACACTCAAAGGCAACGACAAAGCTTTGGAAAAAGCGCGCTCGCACATTCGTGACCGCTTGACCCAGTTGGCACCTGTGTTCTTAAAGAACAAATTCATGTTGGGTGACAACTTCTCCATGTTGGACGTGGCCATTGCACCACTGTTGTGGCGCTTGGACTTCTACGGCATTGACCTCAGCAAAAATGCAGCACCTTTGTTGAAATATGCAGAGCGCATTTTCTCGCGCCCCGCCTACATCGAAGCGCTCACGCCCTCCGAAAAGGTCATGCGCAAGTAATTGGCAAACCCATTCAGAACTGCAAACACGCATGGTCATGAACGCACTTGAGTCGCCTTCCACACGCCCGTACCTTATTCGGGCAATGTATGAATGGTGTACTGACCATTCCTTCACGCCCTATGTGGCTGTGAAGGTCGATGGCTCGGTTCAAGTGCCGCGTGAGTTTGTGCAAGGTGGCGAAATTGTGCTCAACATCAGTTTTGACGCCACCAGTTCTTTGCAATTGGGCAATGAGTTCATTGAATTCAAAGCCCGATTCGGTGGCAAGCCTCGTGACATCATGGTGCCCATACACCGGGTCATGGCCATCTACGCGCGTGAAAATGGCCAAGGCATGTCCTTCCCCGTCACAGATGCGCCCTTGAACAGCACGGTGTTGGGCATGGACAAGTTGCACCAAGTACCCGTTTCAGAGGCCCCCGAGCAGACCGACAAGCCAGAGCCACCCGCGCCGCCACGTCCTACACTCACTCGAATTAAATAAGCAGCATCAAAAATTCATGCATCGCTGAAAAACAGCATTTATTGAATTACAATTCAGCCCGTGCCGCTTTAGCTCAGTTGGTAGAGCAACCGCCTTGTAAGCGGTAGGTCGTCAGTTCGAATCCGACAAGCGGCACCATTTTGAAAACCAGCCTTCTGCAAAACAGTTGAGTTGGTTTTTTTTCGTCTTTCAGCGTGGGCTTTGAAGAATTTTCAGGCGAATTTTTGCCACCACATGGCCATGGCTGTTCAAGTGGGCTTGAAGCGCAGGCAGCATTTGGCGCAATTTAGCGGCCGCGGCGTTGGAACTTACCAACAGGCACCATTCTGTCCCCTCAATCGGACCCGCTTGAATGGCGCTTCGCAGCGGTCCAGGAATAAGGGTTTGCAAGAGCTTGAGGCGTTGACTGGAAGTCCTTGTGAGCTCGGTCAGGCGCGCCAAACTGGGTGACTCCTGTGCCGCTTCCATGAGTGTGACCGCTTGATTGATTTTGAGCATGTCGACATTATGCGAGAACCCTGATCTTCTGCGGGATATCTGGCCAATCTGACGGTGCCCAGCAGTTAAAATGACGCGTTCACTTGCGCCCAGCGCGCACGTACTTTTGCATCCACTTTAAGACAGGATTGTCGAGCTGTTTGGGTTGTCCCGACCTGAAGCAGACTCGTGTCAACATGGCGACCAATTTTCTGACCAAAATTTTCGGCAGTCGTAACGACCGCTTGATCAAGCAATACCGCAAATCTGTGGCATTGATCAATGGCCTTGAAGCCGATTACGAAACACTCAGCGATGAGCAACTGCGTGCCAAGACCGACGAGTTCCGTGCGCGTGTTGCGCAGGGCGAGACCTTGGACAAGATTCTGCCCGAGGCGTTTGCGGTGGTTCGCGAAGGCTCCAAGCGCATCATGAAAATGCGCCACTTTGACGTTCAAATGTTGGGCGGCATTTCATTGCACAACGGCAAAATTTCTGAAATGCGCACGGGCGAGGGCAAGACCCTCACCGCCACGTTGGCGGTGTACCTCAATGCACTGGCCAACAAAGGCGTGCACGTGGTCACGGTCAACGACTATTTGGCCAGCCGCGATGCGCAGTGGATGGGCAAACTCTACAACTTCTTGGGCATGAGTGTGGGCATCAATTTGCCCCAGCTGTCGCGCGAAGAAAAGCAAGCCGCCTACAACGCAGACATCACCTACGGTACCAACAACGAGTTTGGCTTTGACTATCTGCGCGACAACATGGTCTACGAAGCCAAAGACCGCGTGCAACGTGGCCTGAATTACGCCATCGTCGACGAGGTCGATTCCATCCTGATTGACGAAGCGCGCACGCCGCTCATCATCAGCGGCCAAGCAGACGATCACACGGCCCAATACTTGGCCATGAACCAAGTGGTGCCGATGCTCACGCGCCAAGAGGGCGAAGCCGATCCGCGTACAGGCGAAGGCATCACCAAGCCGGGCGATTTCACAGTAGATGAAAAATCACACCAAGTTTTCTTGACGGAGCAAGGTCATGAAAATGCGGAACGCATTTTGGCCAGTGCGGGCCTGATTCCAGAAGGTGCCAGCCTCTACGACCCTGCCAACATTGCGCTCATGCATCACCTCACGGCTGCTTTGCGTGCCAACCACATTTATCACCGCGATCAGCACTATGTCGTGCAAGAGGGTGAAATTGTCATTGTGGACGAGTTCACGGGGCGTCTCATGACAGGTCGCCGTTGGAGCGATGGTTTGCATCAAGCCGTGGAAGCCAAAGAAGGTGTGGCCATTCAGGCTGAAAACCAAACCATGGCGTCTATCACCTTCCAAAACTATTTCCGTTTGTACGGCAAGTTAGGCGGCATGACGGGTACGGCCGACACCGAAGCCTACGAGTTTCAAGAAATCTACGGTTTAGAAACGGTGGTCATTCCGCCCAACCGCATCAGCCGCCGCGAAGATCAGCTCGATCGCGTTTACAAATCAGCCCCTGAGAAATACAACGCGGCCATTGACGACATCCGTGAATGTTTCGAGCGCGGCCAGCCCGTGTTGGTGGGCACCACGTCGATTGAAAACTCAGAGCTCATCTCTGAGATGCTCACCAAAGCCAAGCTGCCACACCAAGTGCTCAATGCCAAGCAGCATGCGCGCGAAGCCGACATCGTGGCTCAAGCAGGACGCCCAGGCATGATCACCATTGCCACCAACATGGCGGGCCGCGGTACCGACATTGTGTTGGGTGGCAACATCGAAAAAGACATTCAAACGGTTGAGGCCGATGAAAGTTTGGACGAACAAGCGCGCCAAGAAAGAATCGCAAGCTTGCGCACAGAATGGCTGCTTGTGCACGAGCAAGTCAAAACATTGGGTGGTTTGCGCATCATTGCCACAGAGCGCCATGAGTCACGTCGCATTGACAATCAGTTGCGTGGCCGCTCTGGCCGTCAGGGCGATCCTGGTTCATCCCGTTTCTATTTGAGCTTAGACGATCCGCTCATGCGCATTTTTGCGGGTGACCGTGTGCGCGCCATCATGGACCGTTTGAAAATGCCAGAAGGCGAAGCCATCGAAGCCGGCATGGTCACACGCAGCATTGAAAGTGCGCAGCGCAAAGTCGAAGCGCGCAATTTCGACATGCGTAAACAGTTGCTCGAGTACGACGACGTCTCTAACGATCAGCGCAAGGTCATTTACCAGCAGCGCAACGACATCTTGGATGCCACTGAAATGGATGCGCAAATCACGGCATTGCGCGAGGGCAGTTTTGCCGACTTGGTGCGCCAGTACGTGCCTCAAGAAACGGTCGAAGAACAATGGGACTTGGCCGGTTTAGAGCGCGTTTTAAAAGACGAGTGGCAAATTGAATTGCCCTTGCGCGAGCAAGTGGCTGCAGCAACAGCCATTACCGACGATGAAATTCTAGAGATGGTATTGGCTGCTGCCAACAACAGCTTCAAGCTCAAGTTGGCAACCGTCGGCGTCGAAAATTTTGTGCCTTTTGAACGCGTGGTGTTGCTGCAAAGCATTGACACGCACTGGCGCGAGCACCTCAGTGCGCTGGACTATTTACGACAAGGCATCCATTTGCGTGGCTATGCACAAAAGCAACCCAAGCAAGAATACAAACGCGAAGCCTTTGAATTGTTTGGTCAACTGCTCGATTCTGTCAAAAACGAAGTGACACGCGTGCTCATGAATGTGCGGATTGAATCTAGCGAGCAAATTGAAGAAGCTGCACAAGTGTTGGAAGAGCGTGCAGAAAACATCAGCAACGTGACCTACACCGCGCCCGATGAACAAGGCCAGCAACAGACGCAAGCAGAGTTTCAAAGCACGCTGATGGCGCCGGTGGGCCGCAACGATCCTTGCCCTTGTGGCAGCGGCAAAAAATTCAAGTTCTGCCACGGCAAATTGGCGTAAGAGGCATTTATGACTGTGAACCTGCAAGCTCCCAATCCTGCCAATATTTTGGCTGTTCCTGGCGTGCGTCTGGGCATTGCCGAAGCTGGCGTTCGCAAAGTCGGGCGCAAAGACTTGACAGTGATTTTGTTGGACGAAGGCACCGCTGTGGCGGGTGTGTTCACACAAAACAGATACTGCGCAGCACCTGTGCAGGTGTGTCGTGAGCACCTCAAACAAGTCAACACGGAAGCTGCGACGCAGATTCGCGCACTGGTCATCAATACGGGCAATGCCAATGCAGGCACAGGCGCCAAAGGCTTGGCCGATGCGCGCGCCACGGCAGACGCGCTGGCCACTTTGCTACAGGTCAAGCCGCAACAAGTCTTGCCGTTTTCGACCGGTGTGATCATGGAAAACTTGCCCGTCGATCGCATTGTGGCGGGCATGCCCGCTGCATTGGCCGACGCACAGGCCGCGCATTGGGCCAAAGCAGCCGAAGGCATCATGACCACCGACACGGTGCCCAAGGCTTTCAGTGCGCAAGTGGTGTTGTCTGGCCAAACGGTCACCATCACCGGCATCAGCAAAGGCGCGGGCATGATTCGCCCCAACATGGCCACCATGTTGGGCTTCTTGGCCACCGATGCCAACATCGATCCTGCTTTGTTGCCCGCACTGGCCACCGATTTGGCCAACGCCTCTTTCAATCGCATCACCATTGATGGCGACACATCCACCAACGATTCGTTCATGGTGATGGCCACGCGCAAAGCTGCGCATGCCGTTATCACCGATTGGCATTCGGTCGATGGCCAAACATTGCGCGCAGCTTTGTTGTCGGTTGCACAGCAATTGGCACACGCCATTGTGCGAGACGGTGAAGGCGCTACCAAGTTCATCACCATTCGTGTGGAAGGTGGCAAAACATCTGACGAATGCCGTTTGGCGGCTTACGCCATTGCCCATTCGCCTTTGGTCAAAACCGCATTCTTTGCCAGCGATCCCAACCTGGGCCGCATCTTGGCGGCTGTGGGCTACGCAGGCATTCACGACCTCGATCAAGATTTGATCGGCTTGCATCTAGACGATGTGTGCGTGGTTCAAAACGGTGGCCGCAATCCAGCCTACCAAGAAGCCGATGGCCAGCGCGTCATGAAGCAAAGTGAAATTACCATTCGCGTCAATTTGGGTCGTGGCAATGCCGTCGATACTGTCTGGACCTGCGACCTCAGCCACGACTATGTCTCCATCAACGCGGACTACCGTTCATGAGCGCTGCCATTGAAAAACTCTTAGAGCGTGCTGTGCTCATGCTGGAGCGCTTGGAACGCGTCTTGCCGCAGCCCCTCAGTCAGCCCGACTGGAACGAGGCCATTGCTTGGCGCTATCGCAAGCGTGCGTCTGGCCATGGTGTGTTGGAAGGCGTTCGACATGTCTCTGACATGAGTTTGAATGACCTTCAAGAAATTGATGGTCAAAAAGAAAAGCTGCAACAAAACACCTTGCAGTTTGTACAAGGCTTGCCAGCCAACAATGTGCTCCTCACGGGGTCTCGTGGCACGGGCAAATCATCCTTGATCAAAGCGTGTTTGAACGCCTACGCCTCACAAGGTTTGCGCCTCATTGAGGTGGACAAAGAAGACCTCACCGATTTGCCTGACATCGTCGATGTGGTGGCCGGCCGTGCCGAAAAATTCATTATCTTTTGTGATGACCTGAGTTTTGAAGACGGTGAAGGCGGCTACAAAGCTTTGAAATCTATTCTCGACGGCTCCGTGGCTGCATCAACACCCAATGTGCTGATTTATGCCACCAGCAATCGCCGCCATTTGTTGCCCGAGCACATGAAGGACAACCTCACCTACACGCACACCGAAGACGGCGAAGTTCATCCAGGCGAAGTGATTGAAGAAAAAATTTCTTTGTCGGAGCGTTTTGGTTTGTGGATCAGCTTCTACCCCTTCTCGCAAGACGAATACCTCACCATCGTGGCCCAGTGGCTCAAATCACTGGGTGCATCAGACGCCGTCATTCAATCCTCTGGCCCCGAGGCCTTGGTCTGGGCGCTGGAACGGGGTTCACGCAGTGGGCGCGTGGCATATCAGTTTGCGCGCGATTACGTGGGTCGCATGGGCCAGACAGCAGCTGCTGGCACCCCTCGCAGTTTGTGAGTCAGCCCATGACTGGCAACCACAAGACTTTGCTGGTGGCCGATGCCCACTTGCAGCGTGAAGGGGGCTCCGACCGCGCCACTGTCGATGTGGCGGTGGGCATTCTCATCAATTCAGACGATCAGTTTTTGCTGACATCGCGCCCACCCGGCAAAGTGTACGAAGGCTATTGGGAGTTTCCAGGCGGCAAGCTGGAAGCTGGTGAAACGGTGGCTCAGGCTTTAACGCGCGAGCTGCATGAGGAGCTGGGCCTGCACATTGGCGAAGTGCAATTGTGGCAACAGCAACTGGTCGACTATCCTCATGCTTTGGTGCGGCTTAATTTTTGCAAGGTGCGGCAGTGGCAGGGCGAACTGGAAATGCGTGAGGGTCAGCGTTATGCCTGGCAGACCTTGCCTGTTCAAGTGGTGCCTGTGTTGCCCGGCACAATGCCAGTGTTGGCCTTGCTGGCCGAAGAGCGCGGCTTTGAGGGTGCCACGCATTCAAATTGACTTACTGCAGCTTGGGATCGCCAAAATTTTCTTGATCTGGCGGATTGTCTTCGGGCACTCTGAAGCTTTCATTGGCCCAGGCACCTAAATCGATGCCCTTGCAACGGGCACTGCAAAAAGGGCGGTAACTGTTTTGTGAACTGAACAAACTAGGGCCGCCGCAGGTGGGGCACTTCACGTGTTTGGGCTTGGAAAATGGTTCGCTCATGAGCGTCTCACAAATCGGGTAAGGCGGCCTCTGCGGTTTAGGCGCAGAGTGTCATCTCAAAAGGTGTGTCGTCTCGGCTTGCCAGTAACTTGCCATCTGCTTGTTGCTGCATGAGGCGGATGACCACCAACAGACGGTTGCAACTGATCTCGGGTGTGAGGTTCAGGCTGTCGTCGATGCGCAAGCGCAGCAGTTGAAAGTTACGACCTTGCGGCAAGTTTTGCTGAAGTTGCCCGGCTGTGGCCATGACCTTTTGGGTACTGCCCGACTCACGCAACATTTTGAGCATGAGCTGAATGGACATGGCCAAAGGCGCAAAGTGCTGTGACCATTCAAATAAGTTGGCTTGACGTGCCGCTGGGGTGTGGTGTTGCCATGCATGGTAAGCCGGCAAGTCAAACTCACAGGTGCCACCCGGAATGGCGGTACGGCTGCGAATGCTGTTCAAGAATTCACTTTCGCTAAGCGCGCTGCCCATCTTGCCCACCATGCTGTTGAGTGTCTCAAAGCGTTGGTCAAGCTGCTCGATGATGAGGTCCAGCGCTTGTTCCGAAATGGAGGGGTTGCCGCGGTAGGCATTGAGCTGTTGCTTGTGGCGCTCGATGTCTTTGAGAATTTCTGACTTGAGTTCGGAGCGCGAGGCCACTTCCATGATTTCAAAAATCGTGGTGAGGGCGTAGTGATGGTCCATTGCCTCGGTACGTTGGCAGAGCTTGTTGAAGCGTGCAAACAAATGTTGCAGGCGCAAGTAAGTCCGAATGCGTTCGTTGAGGGGGTATTCGTAAAGTATCACGCTGCGTCTTTCAGTAGCAAGATCATAGCTCGAAGCGGACCATCATTTCGTGCGCCAGTTGTTTGAGTTGGGCTAAATCGATGCCTTCGTTGTAGATGACGGCGTCTGCGCATGCCAGGCGCTGGGCGCGTGTGGCTTGTTGGGCCATGATGCGCTCAATGTCAGCGCGAGGCATTTGGCTGCGTGCCATCACGCGCTGAATTTGCGTCTCGGTTTGGCAGTCGACCACGCAGACCCAATCGACTTGGCGGCGCCAGCGCTCGCCCGACTCCACCAGCAATGGCACGTCAAACACCAAGCAGCTTTTGCCAGCATCGATGGCCGCTTGTGTCTGGGTCTGCAATGTCTGTGCAACCAAGGGATGGACAATGGCTTCTAATTGGCGCTTGGTTTGGGGGTTGGAAAATACCAAGTCGCGCATGGCGACACGGTCCATGTCACCCTCTGGTGTGATGAGTTGTTGGCCAAATTGTGCCAAGATGGCTGGCATGGCCAAACCGCCCGCTTGCGTCAACGATCTGGCGATGGCATCTGCATCCATGACGGCGGCCCCTGCTTGCGCCATCAACGCGGCAACGGTGCTTTTGCCGCTGCCAATGCCCCCTGTGAGCCCAAGACGAACAGGCAAATGCGTCAACGGCTCACACTCCCATGGAAATACCTAGAAAGAAACATGCGAATCCAGACAGGGCTAAAAAAGGTCCAAAAGCGAAGTACCCATTGTGACCCAGTTGCCCCCGCATTTTTTGCACAAGCCCAAAAATGAGGCCAGAAACGGATGCAAGCAACAGCAATGGCAGCAAGCTCCAAACCCCCACCCAGGCCCCCAGTGCCGCCAGCAGCTTGAGGTCGCCCTGGCCCATGCCGTCTTTGCCCGACCAGGTTTGAAAGGCCCACCCGACAGCCCACAAAATACTGTAGCCCAGCACTGCGCCCGACAGTGCTTGCATGAGCGGCGTCGGTGTCAGTGACATGGCGCTGCCGATGAGCCCCACCCACAAAAGCGCCTGCGTGAGGACATCGGGTAACAGGAACGTCTCGGCATCGATCCAAGCCAAGGCCAGTAGCGCAGCCGCAAAAAAACAGGCCATCCATGCTTGTGCCGTCCAGCCAAACTTGAGCAGACACAAAGTGAACAGCACACTGGTGGCGATTTCGATGAAGGGGTAGCGCCAAGAAATGACAGCACCGCAATGCCGACACCGGCCCTTGGCAATTGCATAAGAAAAGACGGGGATGAGCGCATGCCATTGCAAGGCCTGCTGGCATGTTGGGCAATGCGAACGGGGGGTGTGCAGATTGAAGGGTGCAGTGAGAGCGTCTGAGCTCAAAATCATGATGGGCAGGCGATAGATGAGGACATTTAGAAAACTGCCAATGACGAGACCCACCACGGCAAACAGCAGCACTTGCATGACCGTGATGTGGGCCAACTGGGGCATGACCCAACCCATGGCCCCTGGGGGCATCAGCAAATTAGGCCAAGACGAGAGGGGCATCAAAATACTTGTCCTAAATTGAAAATGGGTAAGTACAGCGCAATCAACACACCGCCAATGACAGTGCCTAAAAACACCATGAGGACGGGTTCTAACAGGGTGGTGAGCTGCGCGACACGTTGATTCAAATCGGCCACCATGAGTTGCGCGGCTTTTTCTAACAACTCGGCCAAGCCACCGGTTTCCTCGCCAATGGCGCACATTTGAACCAAGACAGGTTGGAACAATTTCGATTTTGACATGGCCACGCTTAAACCGCTACCTTCTTGGATGAGGCGCATGAGTTCGTTTGCATGCGCCTGAAGCTGTGGCGAGCCTGAAGCGGCGGCGGCTGGCATGAGGGCTTCAGAAATGGGGATGCCGGCTGCCACCAAGGCTGACAAGGTGAGCGACCATTTGGCTGTGCGACTGCTTTGCAGCAAAGCCCCCACAATGGGCAGTTGACAGATGGCGGCCTCCCACCACAATTGCAGGGCATTTGATCGGCGGTGAGCGCGCATAAAAAACGCACCGGTCATCGCACACAAGGCCAAGACCAGCCAGCCCCATTGCGTTATGCCGCGACTGACACTGACCAGCAGTTGTGTGGGTGCGGGCAGCTGAGCGCCCATGCTTTGAAATACTTCTTCAAACTGTGGCACCACCCACACCAGGATCACCATCACAACACCAAAGGCCACTGCCAAAATACAAGTGGGGTAAATCAGGGCATTGTGGATTTTGGCCTTCAAGAGCCGGTTGGCCTCGAGGGTGTCGGCCAAGCGATTCAGCAGCTTGTCCAAAATGCCAGCAGACTCGCCTGCTTGAAGCAGGTTGCAATAAAGGGTGTCAAACGTGTGCGGGTGTTTTTGAAAGGCCACATGCAAGCTGCAGCCTGCGCTGACGTCTTGTTGTAACTGGTTCAAAATTTTGATTAAAACTTGCTGTGTGCGAGCCGAGCCAACAGCACTTTGCGCGAGTAACTCAAAGGCTTGCACTAGCGGAATGCCTGCACACATCAAGGCCGACCATTGCCGTGTGAACACGGCCAAGGTTTGCGCTGGAATGCGGTGCGTTGACATGGGTGAATGGGTTGCAACAGGTGCGCGGCGCGCTAAAGCCCGTGCCATGGCCGCATGTGTACTCATGCGATGTGCTCGGTTTGTGCCAACACCTCGGTCAGGGACGTGATGCCTCGGGCCGCTTGCATCAAACCGGCATGGCGCAGGCTGTGAACGCCTTCTTTGTGGGCTTGTGCTGCCAGTTGTGCATGACTGGCTTCGCATAAGACCAAATGACGCAGGCCGGCACTCATGGGCATGACTTCAAAAATACCGATGCGTCCCCAATAGCCTTTGTGACATTGCGCACAACCTTGCGGACTGAAAAAAGCAGGCTCAAAGGAGAAGTCTTTGACGGACATTTGCAAGCCCAATTTGCCCAACGCTTGACTGGACACATGCATAGGCTGACGGCAATGCAAGCACAAACGCCTGATGAGCCGTTGGGCAGAGATGAGGCTGATGCTGGCGCTGAGGTTGTAGGCGGCCACCCCCATGTTGCGCAGCCGAACGATGGCCCCTACCGCATCGTTGGTGTGCAAAGTGGACATGACCAAATGCCCGGTTTGCGAGGCCTTGATGGCGATGTCGGCGGTTTCTGAGTCTCTGATTTCGCCCACCATGAGCACGTCTGGGTCTTGCCTTAAAAAGGCCTTGAGTGAACTGGCGAAATTCAAGCCAATGTGTTCTTTGACGTTGACCTGGTTGATGCCACTCAATTGAATTTCTGATGGGTCTTCTACCGTGGCAATGTTGACTTCAGGACGGTTCAAAAGGTGCAAGCAGGCATACAGTGATTGCGATTTGCCCGAGCCTGTGGGGCCAGTGACCAAAATCAGTCCTTGCGGTTTGTGAATGGCCTCCAGCATGCGTTGTTTTTCGGGCGTGCCATAACCCAGTTGGTCTAGGTCTAGTTGTGTCAGGTCTGTGGCCAACACCCGAACCACTAATTTTTCGCCAAACAAAGTGGGCAGTGTGCTGACCCTTAAATTCAAGCGCTGTAAATTGCGCAGGCCAACGGTCATGCGGCCGTCTTGCGGCAGGCGTTTTTCGGCAATGTCTAGCTTGGCCAGAACTTTGATGCGAGAAGCAATTTGATCTTTGAATGCGTAGGGTGGTGGTGGAATTTCCTGCAAGACACCGTCCACGCGCAAACGAACGCGGTAAAAGTTTTCGAAGGGTTCGAAATGGAGGTCGGAGGCGCGCAACTTGGATGCGGTTTCCCACGCGTGTTGCAGGTAGTGCACCACAGGCGCTTCAACGGCCGAGCGTTGAAAGTCGGAAGAAGGGCGTTCCATTTGCGGACCGTTTCATCATGTCAGGGCATGCCATGATGCGCGCAAACATACGCGAAAAATCAGCTAGGTTTTAAATGCAAGAATTTGTGCGGTGGTGTGCAGGCCCACGTGATAACTGCCTTCGCACAACTCCCGAGTGTCTTGACACGAAAAACGCGCTTGCAGCGGTTTAATTTCTTGCTGAAGCGCCGCAAGTCCTGGGTACCGAGACGCAGCCTGTTCAGCACTTACTTTGGACTCTAAGATGAAGGCGCCGCCGCATCTTAATGACGCGCTTAACTGCGCGTAAAGGCGTTGGCGTACTGCCACATCGGGCTGCGAAAACACGCTGACTATCAAGTCCCAAGCGTTTTCTTCCAACTGGAAATCTTTCAAGTCCGCAACGATGTAATTCAGCGTAACCTGGTGACGTTCCGCCAGCGCTTTCGCTTTGGCCAGGCCGACGCTTGAAAAATCAACGGCAGTGACCTCAAACCCTAGTTTGGCCAGATGCACTGCGTTGCGGCCTTCGCCTTCGCACAGCGACACGGCTTTGCCCAACTTGACCTGTGGCGCTGCCCATGCCAAAAAATCGTTGGGGGCCTCGCCGTAGGCATAAACAGATGGCTGGAAGCGCGCATCCCAATAAGCGGCGCCTTTGAGTTCTTTGGACATGTGGTGTATCAGTTGTGTGCAATGTGCTGAAACGTTTTTAGCACCACTTCGCGATCATTCTTGTCTCGAATCAAAGCGATGCTTGCGATGGCGGCTTGACGCGACGCTTGAAATTCTGCAGTTTTGCCGAAAGCGCGCGCAGCCAAAGCGTGTACCGTGTGTGTGAATGCCAATTCCCAATCAGGGGTGTCGTTTTTGTCGGTGAAATACATTCTCATGCGCTCTGCGTAAGCCCAGGCACTGGGTCCCATGTTCATGCGGGCATGAACCAATGCCAGCAGCATCACACTCCGCATCTGGTTGATTTCTTTGCCGACGACACGCCAATGCCACGCTGCGGCATGTGCTGCATCCAGTAAATCAATGCGGAGGCTAACGTCTGCCACAGCCTCGGACATGGACCACGCAGCATTGTTGGCCTCAATGGCAAAGTATTTGTGCCAATTTTCAGGCAGCAGGTTGTCTGGCGATTGGCGCATCCGTTTAATTCCGACGTTGAAACAGCAGTTGGCTAAAAAAAATGAGTTTAGGTGAATTTATGTTTGTTAAAAATATTTAACATTGTGTATGATCATTTTTACATTTAAACTTTTTTTGCAGAAATGAAAAGCATGCACCCCAAAGAACGCACAGCCTGGGCCTGGTTGATTTGTTTGTTACTGGTTCCAGCGGCCTATTTTGGTTTGGCTGATCGCTGGTACATGGCTGCCTTACCGCCCGATCTCATGCGCTTGCTGCCTTTGTCTGTTGCCTTGCTTTCGATGGCGGTGGTCTTTGCCGAAGTGGTGCATTACTTCTTGGTTCTCAAGTCTTATCGACAAGGTTTTCATGTCTAATCGGCAATTGGTGAACCAGGTCAAGACCTTGCGATTCTTGGCCCACGAAATGACGCAGTCTGAATTGGGCGAAAAAGTGGGCGTCACACGACAAACCATTGCAGCCATTGAGGCCGGTAAATACTCGCCCACTTTGGAATGCGCACTGCGCATTGCCGAGGTTTTTGGCAAACCCTTGAATGATGTGTTTTTTTGGGAAAACTAAACATGAACTATGCGTTGATTTGTGTCGCATTGCTTGCGCTCAATGCCCAGGCCGCTGATGCGCCCAAAGCGGACGACAAAAAGAAGACCGAGCGCTCGGTCGTGCCCGAGAAAATCACGCGCCCCAAATCAACGCCTGATTCGTTGCCTCAGCCTGTCAACAAAAACAGCAACCCAGAAGCATGTCCTAAATTCGAATTCAAAGAAAAAGACGGCAAGATTGTGTGCCTGCAAAAGGCGGTTGGTGCCGACAAGCCCAAACCTGCCGCACACTAAGTCACAGGTCTGGCAGTTTTAGAACATGCGCGCAATCAGCGCACCTTCCGCGGGCCCATCGACTGGAATCCAAACTTTGAGCGGGCTACCGGGGGCCACATGAATGGCCTCGCCCTTTTCACTCTTCATGTGTGTCAGCTGCACTTTGCGATTGCCACTGGGGTGAATGATGTCAAGGGTGTCGCCTACCGAGAACTTGTTTTTGGTTTCGACCAGTGCCCAGCCATCGCCAACGCTTCGAACTTCGCCCACAAATTGACTGCGGTGTCCGACTGAATGGCCGGTCTCGTAATTTTGATAGTCCTGGGCTGGGCGGCGTTCCAAGAAACCAGAGGTGTAGCCTCTGGAAGCCAAGCCGTCTAGTTCGGTGATCAACTCTGGGTTGAAGGGACGACCCGCAACCGCATCGTCAATGGCGCGCCGATAGACTTGAGCCGTGCGGCTCACGTAGTAAAGGCTTTTGGTGCGACCTTCAATTTTCAACGAATCCACGCCAATTTTCACCAAGCGTTCAATCAACTCAACGGCGCGCAAATCTTTGCTGTTCATGATGTAAGTGCCGTGCTCATCTTCCATGATGGGCATGAGCTGCCCAGGTCGCCCTGCTTCTTCAATCAAATAAACATTGTCTGCTGCAGGGTGGCGCTGACCGTCACCGCAGGCAGAAAAGGCTTTCTCGGCATTTTCTTGCTCGTGTTCGAAGTTGAAGTCATCCGCCATGCGCACCGGAATGACTTCGCCTGAATCGGTTTCGTCTGTGGCCTCTTGGGTGCCATAGCGCCATCGACAAGCGTTGGTGCAGGTGCCTTGGTTGGGGTCGCGACGGTTGAAGTAGCCAGAGAGCAAGCAACGGCCTGAATAAGCAATGCACAACGCACCATGTACAAATACTTCAAGCGCCATGTCGGGGCATTCTTGGCGAATTTTCTCAACCTCGTCCAAACTCAATTCGCGGCTGAGAATGATGCGGGCAACCCCCATCTTTTGCCAAAACTTAACCGCAGCCCAATTGACTGTGTTGGCCTGCACAGACAAGTGAATGGGCATCTCTGGCCATTTTTCTCGAACCATCATGATCAAGCCAGGATCGGCCATGATCAAGGCGTCTGGTTTCATCTCAATCACTGGCGCGATGTCTCGCAAGTAGGTTCGAACCTTGTCGTTGTGAGGCAGTAAGTTGCTGGTGACAAAAAACTTTTTACCGCGCGCGTGGGCTTCAGCGATGCCGATGCCAATTTGCTCAAGCTTGAACTCGTTGTTGCGCGCGCGCAGGCTATAACGGGGCTGCCCTGCGTAAATGGCATCGGCGCCAAAGTCGTACGCGGCCCGCATTTTGTCGAGCGAGCCAGCAGGCAATAAAAGTTCGGGAGATTTCAGCGCAGTCATGGCTAGGGTATTCAGGCAGCAGCAAACGGTTTAATTTGACAATCCAACAAAAACGTTTTGAACATCGTCATTGCCGTCAATGGCGGCCAAGAAATTCTCCACCTCTTCAAGCTGTTCTGCGGACAGGTTGGCCGGATTGACCGGATTTTTGGGCTTGTAACCCAGTTTGTTGGACAACACGGTAAAACCATGCTCTGGCAATGCCTTGCTGACCAAATCCAAATCGCTGGGGTCTGTGATAAATACGGTGACACCCTCTTCATCGGCCGCTTCAAAGTCTTGTGCGCCAGCTTCAATGGCGGCCAGTTCTGCGTCTGCATCTGCTTGTGCCGACTCGGCCTCAATCATGCCAACATGGTCAAAATCCCATGAGACAGAACCCGAGGTACCTAATTGGCCTTTGCGAAACAACACGCGAACTTCAGAGGCCGTGCGATTGAGGTTGTCGGTGAGTGCTTCGACCATGACGGGCACTTGATGCGGTGCGAAACCTTCGTAAATCACGCGTTCGAAATGGACCGGGTCTCCCAGCAAGCCAGCGCCTTTTTTAATGGCACGCTCTAACGTGTCTTTGGGCATCGACACTTTACGGGCTTGTTCAACCACCAATCGCAACCTTGAATTGGCTGCTGGGTCGGCGCCACTCTTGGCGGCCATCATGATGTCTTTGGCCAAGCGACCAAACAGTTTGCCTCTGGCATCTGCGGCTTGTGCCTTGCCTTTTGCTTTCCACTGCGCGCCCATAGGGGTCTACTTTCTTGCAAGATGTTGAAGACTTGAGTTTAATGGATGGCGCAAACTGGCCTGTCAACCATTTGCGCTAGAGCTGAGTTAAATCAGAATGAAACTGAACAAAAAGAGGATTTCGATGAAAAATAGGGGCATAGGGCTTGGCTTGTGGGCTTTGATGTTCATCGGATCTGCTCAGGCCAGTGACAACGCTTGCTTCTCAATTCATAACCCAGACAAAAAGAACGTGTGTTTGGCCATGTCCAAAAAACAAAATTCTTATTGCCATGCCGTCAGAGATGTCGACACCCGAAACATGTGCTTGGCCAATGTGCTGGCACAGCAAAGTTATTGCCACAGCATCAAGTCCCATGACATGAAGCAGCAGTGCTTGGCGCAGGTCAGGTAATGGTTGACCTTTGCGCGGATGGCTGGCACCATCCTGTTGGTTTTTTTGTTCTTAAAGTTCACCATGCCAAGCTTGCTGCCCAGTTTTCAAGATGTCCTCGACGCGGCGCTAAGGCTTGAGGGCATTGCACATCGCACGCCGGTTTTACAGTCAGCAAGTTTGAACGCGCAACTCCAAGCGCAGGTTTTCATCAAGTGTGAAAACTTTCAGCGAATGGGTGCGTTCAAGTTTCGGGGCGGCTTCAATGCCTTGGCCAAGTTAAGCCAAGCACAAAGGCAGGCTGGTGTGGTGGCTTATTCATCGGGCAATCACGCCCAGGCGGTGGCTTTGTCTGCCCGCATTTTGGGCGTGCCCGCCACCATCTTCATGCCGCACGATGCATCGCCGG
This sequence comes from Limnohabitans sp., assembly GCA_030158125.1. Classification (GTDB taxonomy): domain Bacteria; phylum Pseudomonadota; class Gammaproteobacteria; order Burkholderiales; family Burkholderiaceae_C; genus Limnohabitans_A. The sequence goes on from JAOATL010000024.1 coordinate 263,077, forward strand.
CCAAGTTGGCCGCCACCCAAGGCTATGGTGCCGAGGTGATTGGCTACGACAGGTATACCGAGGATGCCAGTGCCAAAGCGCTGCAATTGGCCCATCAAAAAGGTCTGACCTTCATTCCTCCGTTTGACCATGCCGATGTCCTAGCGGGGCAGGGAACAGCAGCCCTTGAGTTGTTTGATGAGGTGGGCGAGCTAGATGCTTTGTTTGTCTGTTTGGGCGGTGGCGGCTTGCTCAGTGGCAGTGCGTTGGCGGCCAAAGCACGCTCACCCCATTGCAAAATTTACGGTGTCGAACCAGAAGCTGGAAACGACACGCAGCAATCGTTTCGCAAAGGCGAGCGCGTCAAAATTGCAACCCCCGTGACCATCGCCGATGGTGCACAAACCCCCATGGTGGGCGCCATCACCTTTGAAATCATCAAAGCTTTGGTGGATGACATTCACACCGTGACCGATTCGCAACTGATCGAGACCATGCGTTTTTATGCCGAGCGCATGAAGATGGTGGTCGAGCCTACTGGCTGCTTGTCTTTGGCTGCGGCTGTTCAAGCGGCCGCAACGCTTCGTGGTCAACGCGTTGGTGTCATCATCAGTGGTGGCAATGTTGACTTGGCTCGGTTTGCGCAACTGCTGGCCAGTTGATCGAGACTCAATGTGCGCGGGCTGGTTAAGGCTTACCAGGCCACGCAAACTTTAGTTTTTGCGAACTAGCAATTGGGAAGCGAGCGCGATCAGCGCGTCTTTGTAGGCGTTGTCAGGTAAATGCTGCGCCGCGTTGATGGCGCGTTGTGCCTCTGCCATGGCCGCTTGACGACTGCCATCCAGCGCACCGGTTTCGCGAACAATGGCAATGACTTGGCTCAATTGATCGACTGAGCCCGTTTCGATGGCTTTCTGCACCAGCTCTTTTTGGGCCGGTGTACCGCGCTGCATGGCCAAAATGAGGGGCAAGGTGGCTTTGCCTTCGCGCAAATCATCGCCCAAGTTCTTGCCCATTTCGGCGGCGTTGCCTTCGTAGTCCAGCACATCATCAATGACTTGGAAGGCCGTGCCCAATGCTTGGCCATACTCGGCACAAGCCTCTTCCAGCGCTGGAGACGTTTGGGCCAAAATGGCCGCCAAACGAGCGCTGGCCTCAAATAATTTGGCCGTTTTAGAGCGAATGACGCGCAAATATGCTTCTTCGTCCAGCGAGGCGTCGTGCATGTTCATCAGTTGCAGCACTTCACCTTCGGCAATCACATTGGTTGCATCGGCCAACACTTGCATGATGCGCATGCTGCCAGCGTCAACCATCATTTGGAAGGCCCGGGAGTAAAGGAAGTCACCCACCAGCACGCTGGCGGGGTTGCCAAAGTTTTCATTGGCTGTGGGTCTGCCGCGTCTCAAGGTGGACTCGTCCACCACATCGTCGTGCAGTAAAGTGGCCGTGTGGATGAACTCAACCACGGCGGCCAGACTGAATTTGTGGGGTGCGTGGTAATTCAGGGCGCCGCATGTCAGCAGCAGAATGACAGGCCGCAGACGCTTGCCGCCCGCCGAAATGATGTACTGGGCCACTTGCCCTACCAAGGGCACGCCGGAGCTGAGTCGGTCGGCAATGACCGCGTCGACCTTGGCCATGTCTTGTGCCACCAAGGCCAAAGCTGTGGCTGAGGAGGCAGGTGCAGGTGCAGGGGGTGCAGTGGTAGACAAAATGGCGGGACTCAACAGGGTGGCAGGGGCCAGAACGCCTTTATTCCATTTAAACCTGGGTTAAAGCTGGACATTCTGTGTTTGGTGCCGATTATAGAGAGCGAAAATGCTGGCCTCGCCCTCGTGTTGGGGCTGCTTGACAGGGGGGCTTGGCAAGTCCCAAAAGTCCGTGCTAAAATCCGCGGTTCCTTAGGGTTCGTCCTAGGGAAATTCCATCCAAGATATCAAAAATATCAAAAAGGTCATTATGTACGCGGTCATAAAAACCGGCGGCAAACAGTATCGTGTTGCTGCTGGCGAAAAAATTAAAGTAGAACAGATTGCTGCGGACGTGGGCCAGGAAATCGTGATCGACCAGGTTCTGGCAGTCGGCAACGGCGCAGATCTGAAGGTTGGCACGCCCCTGGTGTCCGGCGCCACTGTTAAAGCCACTGTGTTGGCACACGGCAAGCACGACAAAGTGCACATCTTCAAGATGCGCCGTCGCAAGCACTATCAAAAACGTCAAGGTCACCGCCAGCAGTACACAGAACTGCAAATCGGTGCAATTGCAGGCTAAGGAGCTTAGGTCATGGCACAGAAAAAAGGCGGCGGCTCTACGCGAAACGGGCGCGATTCCAAGCCCAAAATGCTCGGTGTGAAAGCTTTCGGTGGTGAACTCATCAGCGCTGGCTCCATCATTGTTCGTCAACGTGGTACCAAGTTCCACGCTGGCACCAATGTCGGCATCGGCAAAGACCACACATTGTTCGCTTTGGTTGACGGCCACGTGTCGTTCGGCACAAAGGGTGCTCTGAACAAGCAAATGGTGAACATCACTGCTGCTTAAACAGCGTGAGCCTTTGCGCAAAGAGCCCCGCCAAGTCGGGGCTTTTTTGTTCCAGAGTTCAAACTTCAATACATAAACTGGATTTCTCATGAAATTTGTTGACGAAGCCTATATTGACATCGCCGCGGGCGATGGCGGAAACGGCTGCGTCTCGTTCCGTCATGAGAAATACAAAGAGTTTGGTGGCCCCAATGGCGGCGACGGTGGCCGTGGTGGCCACGTGTTTGCCGTGGCCGACCCCAATCTCAATACCTTGGTTGACTTTCGTTATTCACGCCGCCACGAGGCCAAGCGCGGCCAACACGGCATGGGCTCCGACATGTTCGGCGCCATGGGCGACGATGTCACACTCAAAATGCCCGTAGGCACCATCATCACCGACGCCGAAACAGGCGAAGTTTTGTATGAGTTGCTCCAGCCGGGTGAGGTCATCATGATTGCCAAAGGCGGTGATGGTGGCTTTGGCAACATGCGTTTCAAGAGCGCCATCAACCGCGCGCCACGCCAAAAAACACCAGGCTGGCCTGGTGAGAAAAAAGAACTCAAGCTGGAGTTGAAAGTGCTGGCCGATGTCGGTTTGCTGGGTATGCCCAATGCCGGCAAGTCCACGCTCATTGCTGCCATCTCCAACGCGCGCCCCAAAATTGCCGACTACCCTTTCACAACGCTGCACCCTAATTTGGGTGTGGTTCGCGTAGGCCCCGAGCAAAGCTTTGTGGTGGCGGATGTACCAGGCCTCATTGAGGGTGCCTCAGACGGCGCTGGCTTGGGTCATTTGTTCTTGCGCCATTTGCAGCGCACCCGTTTGCTGTTGCACATCATTGACTTTGCGCCTTTTGACGAAGCCGTCGATCCGGTGGCGCAGGCCAAAGCCATTGTGGGCGAACTCAAAAAATACGACAAAGCCTTGTACGACAAGCCGCGCTGGTTGGTGCTCAACAAGCTCGACATGGTGCCCGCAGAAGAACGCGAGGCGCGCGTCAAAGATTTCATCAAGCGCTTCAAATACAAAGGTCCGGTGTTTGAAATTTCAGCCCTCACGCGTGAAGGTTGTGAGCCTTTGATCAAAACTATTTTCCAGCACATCAAGGCCCAACAGGTGCAAGAACAAGCACCCGTTTACATCGATCCGCGCTTTGTGGAAGAGCCACCCCAATAATTGAGATGTCCTCGGAGTCTCTGAACCCATTGTCAAATTGAACGCCATGAGTCAGCCATTCACGTCCACTGTTCTGCGCGATGCGCGCCGCATCGTGGTCAAGGTTGGCTCTAGTTTGGTCACCAATGAAGGACGCGGCCTTGACGAAGCGGCCATTGGTGAGTGGTGCAGACAAATGGCCTTATTGGCGCAAGAAGGCCGTGAAGTCATCATGGTCTCTAGCGGCGCCATTGCCGAGGGCATGAAGCGCTTGGGTTGGGCCACACGGCCGCAAGAAATACACGCCTTGCAAGCGGCTGCGGCAGTGGGCCAAATGGGCTTGGCCCAAATGTACGAAACCAAGTTGCGCGAAAACGGTTTGGGCAGTGCGCAGGTGCTGCTCACCCATGCCGACTTGGCCGACCGCGAACGTTATTTAAACGCCCGCTCTACATTGCTGACCTTGCTGCAACACAAAGTGCTGCCAGTCATCAACGAGAACGACACGGTGGTCAACGATGAAATCAAGTTTGGTGACAACGACACCTTGGGTGCATTGGTGGCCAACTTGGTCGAAGCCGATGCCTTGGTCATCCTCACCGATCAAAAAGGTTTGTACACCGCCGATCCTCGCAAAAATCCTGCTGCCGAGTTTGTTCACGAAGCCCGCGCTGGCGATCCTGCATTAGAGACCATGGCGGGTGGTGTCGGCTCCAGCATTGGCAGCGGCGGCATGATCACCAAAATTTTGGCGGCCAAGCGAGCGGCTGGTTCTGGCGCATCCACGGTCATTGCTTGGGGCCGTGAACCTGATGCGCTCATTCGCTTGTGCAGGGGTGAAGCCATTGGCACTTTGCTTGTGGCGCAAACTCAAAAACAGCAAGCCCGTAAACAATGGATGGCCGATCATTTGCAATTGCGTGGTGCTGTCACCATCGATCCCGGCGCGGCCTCTAAGTTGCAGGCAGAAGGCAAAAGTTTGCTGGCCATCGGCATGACCCAAGTCGAAGGTGATTTTTCTCGTGGTGACGTGATCGCCATTCGCGATGTGAAGGGCTTGGAAATTGCCCGTGGTTTGGCCAATTACGCCAGTGCTGAAGCAAGGCTCATTTGCCGCAAATCTTCTTCAGAGTTTGAAGGCTTGCTGGGCTACATCGCAGAGCCAGAGTTTGTCCACCGCGACAACCTGATATTGACCCGCTAAGTGCTTCAATGACCCATACAAAAAGGGGCTCCAGAGCCCCTTTTTCATTGGCCGTCCGTTGGCGGCTTGTTCAAACTGTTTTGAGGGTCGGGGTCGAAACTGCCACCAGGAGGCAATTCCATTCGAATTTGTGTTTGCATGAACCCAAATTGAACGGTGATGGCGCTTTCGCTGCCTGACGGATGGCCTGGCAAACCGTCTGGGTTGTCGTTGCGAGGCCTGGCCGGACCGCGATACGACCGTCCGCGGTTGTCGTAACGTGGCAGAAATCGGGACAATTCGGTAAGCGCCATTTCGTAGACGCCTCGCTTGAACTCCACCACCACATCGAGCGGCACCCAAAAATCGTTCCAACGCCAAGCGTCAAACTCTGGATGGTTGGTGGCGCGCAGGTTGATATTCCAGTCGGGTTCTACCAGCTGGAGTAAATACCAAATTTGCTTTTGGCCCTTGTAATGGCCCCTGGCGTCTCTTCTGATGAAACGATCAGGCACTTCATAGCGCAACCAATCTCGGGTACGGGCCACAATTCGCACATGCTCCGGCAGGAGCCCCACTTCTTCGTGCAGTTCGCGGAACATGGCCTGTTCGGGGCTTTCGCCCCGGTCAATGCCGCCCTGCGGAAACTGCCAGCTGTGGGTGCGGATGCGCTTGCCCCAAAACACCTGATTTTTCTGGTTGAGCAGAATGATGCCGACGTTAGGCCGAAAGCCTTCGCGGTCAAGCATAATCAAACCCCAAATTTTTAAACTGTGTCCATTATGCACGGACAGCTCTGTGCAACATTGGGACTCACCCTGAGAACACTTGGAATCGCCCATGAAAGCCAGTCAATTTTTAATTTCCACCCTCAAAGAAGCGCCTGCCGACGCCGAGGTGGTCAGCCATCAACTGATGATGCGCGCCGGCATGATCAAGCGCCTGGGCGCTGGCATTTACAACTACATGCCCATGGGCTTGCGCGTCATTCGCAAAGTAGAGGCGATTGTTCGCGAAGAGATGAACCGCGCGGGGGCCATTGAAATGACCATGCCGGTGGTGCAGCCTGCCGAGCTGTGGCAAGAAACGGGTCGTTTTGAAAAGATGGGACCAGAGTTGCTCCGCATCAAGGACCGTCATGGCCGCGACTTTGTGGTGCAGCCCACCAGCGAAGAAGTGATCACCGATGTGGCGCGTCAAGAACTCCGCAGCTACAAGCAATTGCCCAAGAACTTCTACCAAATTCAAACCAAATTCCGTGACGAGCGCCGTCCCCGTTTCGGTTTGATGCGTGGCCGTGAGTTCATCATGAAAGACGCCTACAGCTTTGACCGCGACCAACTGTCTGCCAAGCAAAGCTACAAAATCATGGCCGATGCCTATCGCAAAATCTTTGACCGCTTTGGTTTGAGCTACCGCGCTGTGGCCGCCGACAGCGGCGCCATTGGTGGCGATTTGAGCGAAGAGTTCCAAGTGATTGCGGCCACCGGCGAAGACGCCATCGTGTATTGCCCCAACAGCGATTACGCGGCCAACATGGAAAAGGCCGAGGCCTTGGCGCCTTCACAAGCACGCCCAGCGGCTTCCAAACCTCAAGCCTTGACACCGACGCCTGGCAAGAGCACTTGCGAAGATGTGGCGGCTTTGTTGAACGTACCTTTGACCACCACCGTGAAGTCCTTGGTGTTGGCCACCGACGAAACTGACGAACAAGGCAACATCAAAGCCTCCAAAGTTTGGTTGTTGCTGCTGCGTGGCGATCACGACATGAACGAAGTCAAAGTGGGCAAGTTGCCAGGCTTGGATGCAGGTTTCCGTTTTGCCACCTTGGCAGAAATTGACGAACACTTTGGCTGCAAGCCTGGGTACTTAGGCCCCTTGAATTTGAAGAAGCCCTTGAATGTGGTGGCCGATCGCGAAGTGGCTGTGATGGCCGATTGGATTTGTGGCGCGAATCAACTGGACCATCACATCACCGGTGTCAACTGGGGTCGTGATTTGCCCGAACCCATGATGGTGGCCGATTTGCGCAATGTGGTCGCGGGCGACGCCTCCCCCGATGGCAAAGGCGCCTTGACCATTGAGCGCGGCATTGAAGTAGGTCACGTGTTTTATTTAGGCACCAAGTACAGCCAAGCCATGAACGCCACATTCTTAGACGAAAACGGCAAACCTCAATTCTTGGAAATGGGTTGTTATGGCATTGGTGTGACGCGATTGCCCGCAGCCGCCATTGAGCAAAACCACGACGCCAAGGGCATCATTTGGCCCGACGCCATCGCGCCTTTCACGGTGGTCATTTGCCCCATTGGCGCCGACCGCAGCCCCGATGTTAAAGCGGCTTCCGAAAAGCTCTATGCTGACCTCATGGCGGCGGGCGTAGATGTGTTGCTCGACGATCGAGGCGAACGCCCAGGCGCCATGTTTGCCGATTGGGAACTCATTGGTGTGCCCCATCGCATCACCTTGGGCGACCGTGGCCTCAAAGAAGGCAAATTGGAATACCAACATCGCCGCGATGCGCAAGCCACGGCCGTTGCCCCTGCAGACATTGCCGCATTTGTCTTGGCCAAACTGGGCCAGTGACATTGGCCCAGGCCAACTGAAAGCAGGGTGCATGAATTTGCCAAGACGCAAATTTTTGCGCCACGCGCAGTTGGGTGGCGGCGCTCTTGCAGGCGCTGTATTTCAGTCCTTTGGCTTGCTGGCATGTCTGCAGCGGCCAGCTTATGCCGGCAACCAAGCCGAAGAAGCGCTGTCAGATTCGGTTCGAACGGCTCTGCGCCAGGCGGTTCTGCAAAGCGGACCGCCTGTGCCGGTGTTGCCAACGGCGAAGGAAAAAGATCAATTCAACAGCTGGTTGGCAGCCGCCGCGCTGCGTTTGCAGCAATGGATGAGCCACCCAGACGATCGACAAGAATTTCTGCACACGCTGTGGTACGAGACCCGGCGCGCAGGTTTGTCTTTGTCTTTGGTGCTGGGACTCATTGAGGTGGAAAGTGCCTTTAGAAAATATGCCATTTCCAGTGCCGGTGCCAGAGGCTACATGCAGGTGATGCCGTTTTGGACGCGCAGCATAGGCGAAGGCAATGAGCGTGTGTTATTTCATACGCAAACACAACTCCGATTTGGATGTGTCATTTTGCGTCACATCATTGAACGCGAAAATGGCCAGTTGTTTTTAGCCTTGGGTCGCTACAACGGCAGTCGTGGGCAAGCCGCTTATCCGCAAGCCGTGCTGAGTGCGCAAAAAAAATGGCTTCAATCGGTTGACTGAAGCCAAGCTGGGCAAGCTTCCATCAGAAGCCGCCATGATCAGCGCACGATCAAGCGTTGGGCGTGGTGCCCAGTACCTGAACCAGTTCGCCAGATTCGTACATTTCCATCATGATGTCGGAGCCGCCAATGAACTCGCCTTTGACGTAAAGCTGGGGAATGGTGGGCCAGTTGCTGTATTCCTTGATGCCTTGGCGAATTTCTGCATCGTCCAGCACATTGACTGTTTTGACGGCTTTGGTGTCGACACCACAGGCCTTCAAAATTTGAATGGCACGGCCCGAAAACCCGCACATTGGAAAGCTGGCACTGCCTTTCATGAACAGCACAACGTCGTTGTGTTTGACCAAATCATCAATCCGGGTTTGTGTATCGCTCATAGGGGTCCTCGTTGTCTTTCCGATGTCATCAGTAGGGGGTGATTATTTCATGTTGCCAAGGCTTGTGCTGGCCAGGGCTTATTTTTGTCCGCCTGAACAGCGCTCAATGCCTGCAAGGTCTAATTTTGACTGCACTTGGTGGTAGCCTGCCGCCTGCAGCAGGGCTCTGACTTGGGGCGCTTGTTGCCAGCCATGTTCAATCAGTAGCCACCCGCCTTCAACCAGATGCGCTTTGGCGTTTAAAACGATGTGACGAATGTCGTCCAGACCATCTGGACCACTGACCAAGGCGGCTAAAGGCTCGTGCTTCAGGTTTGCCAGATGGGGGTCTTGGGCTTCGATGTAAGGTGGATTGGTGGCAATGACCTCAAACACGTCCGTGACCTGTGCCAGCCAATTGCTATGAAGAAGGGATACGTCCAGCGACAAACGCTGGGCATTGTGTCGAGCCACGTTCAACGCATCGAGGCTGGCATCAACGCCTGTGACTTGGGCATCAGCCAGTTGCGATTTGAGCGCCAGTGCAATGGCCCCGCTGCCCGTGCCTAAATCTAAGAAGCGCGGCCGGGCAAATGGGGTGCTGCATGTCAGGGCCCATTCCACCAAAACTTCGGTATCGTCTCTGGGATCTAAGACGCGTTTGTCGATGTGCAGCGTCAGACCAAAAAATTCCTTTTGACCCACGATGTAGGCCACAGGCTCTTGTTGCAGGCGCCGTTGCACACACACTGTCAAAGTGGCCACTTGCTCTGGCGTGACCTGATCGGTGTCATGCGCCAACAACCAAGCACGGTCATGCAGTGGGCGGCCCAGTGCATGCAGCAACATTATTTGCGCTTCCAATCGGGGCAAGCCCAGCACTTGGGCATGACTTAAACACTGGGTGACGTTCATGCGGGCAAACTCAATTCCAACTCTGCCAATTGCTCGGCTTGTCTGGCGTGTTGCAAAGCCTGGGTGACCTCTTCCAGGTCCCCCTCCATGATGAAACTCAGCTTGTACAAAGTGAGGTTGATGCGGTGATCACTGAGCCGGCCTTGGGGGAAGTTGTAAGTGCGAATGCGGTCAGAGCGGTCGCCGCTGCCAATCAAGCCTTTGCGCAATGCCGCATCTTTGGCCGCGCGCTCGTTGCGGTCTTTTTCTTGAATGCGGGCAGACAACACTTGCATCGCCTTGGCCTTGTTGCGGTGCTGGCTGCGATCGTCTTGACACTCTGCCACGATGCCCGTGGGGATGTGGGTGATGCGCACAGCAGAGTCGGTTTTGTTGATGTGCTGACCACCGGCGCCGCTGGCGCGGTAAGTGTCAATTCGCAAGTCGGCGGGGTTGATGGTGACGGCCTGTGCTTCGTCGGGTTCCGCCAAGACGGCCACCGTACAAGCACTGGTGTGAATGCGGCCTTGCGTTTCGGTGGCCGGTACCCGCTGCACCCGATGGCCGCCCGATTCGAAACGCAAAGTGCCAAACACGTTGTCGCCTTCAATGCGCATGACCACTTCTTTGTAGCCACCCAATTCACTGGGCGATTCGGACATGATCTCTGCGCGCCAGCCTTTGCGTTCACAAAATTTGGTGTACATGCGCAGCAGATCACCCGCAAACAAAGCAGACTCATCGCCGCCTGTGCCGGCACGTATTTCCAAATAGGCTGGGCGTGCGTCGTCAGGGTCTTTGGGCACCAGCATGCGCTGTAATTCAATTTCGAGTTCTGCCATTTCTTGCGTGGCACTTTGAATCTCTTCATCTGCCATGGCTTTCATGTCGGCGTCTTCGGCACTGCTTGCTGCCAAGGCATGGCCTGCCTCCAAATCGTGACTGCGCTCTTGGTAACGTGCATAGCGATGGGCCAGCGCGCTAACCTCTGCATGCTCGCGTGAGAGCTTCAAGAACTGGTTCATGTCCGCCATGATGTCTTCTCGCGACAATAAAAAGTCCAGCTCTTCTAGACGCTGGGCATAACGCTCGAGTTGGTGACGTAAAAATGGTTTCATGAAACTTTGCAAATCAAGGGCAGGGCACTGAAGAGGCCAGGCATTGAGAATGCCTCAATGCGGCGAAGGCGAGCTGGTGGTGGCTTCGCTAGCGCTCTTTGCGCAGAAACATGCGTTGAACAGCATGAACTGCATGCGGCATGTGTTCTGGATCTGCTTCGCGCAATTCCGCCATGGCCCCGTGCAACATTTTGTGTGTGAGGCCTCGTGACAAGGCTTCCAAGACCTTGTCGGGGTCTTCGCCTTTGGCCAACAGTTTGCGCGCACGCGCCATCTCTGCCTCGCGCCATTCGTCGGCTTGGGCGTTCAACTGTTGAATGAGTGGCACACTGCCACGTTGCACCAGCCAGTGCATGAAACTTTGCACGCCAGCATCAATGATGACCTCGGCTTCTGCCACCGCCGCTTGACGGTGGGCTTGGCCGGTTTGGATGACGCTGGCCAAATCATCGACGGTGTACAAATACACATCTTCCAAAGATTTCACCTCGGGCTCAATGTCGCGGGGCACGGCCAGGTCCACCATGAACATGGGGCGGTTGCGGCGTTTTTTGAGCGCGCGCTCGACCGCGCCCAAGCCAATCAAAGGCAAAGTGCTTGCAGTGCAACTGATGACTGCGTCAAATTCATGCAAACGCGTGGGCAGCTCCGACAAACGCATGACCTCCGCCCCAAATCGCGCTGCCAATTTTTCACCACGGTCCATGCTGCGGTTGGCAATGGCCATGCTGTGCGGGTTCTTGGCTGCAAAGTGCGTCACCACCAGCTCGATCATTTCACCTGCACCGACAAACAGGACCTTGATGTGCTGGAGGTCTTCAAACAACTGACTGGCCAAACGTACCGCGGCAGCTGACATGCTGATGGAGTGTGCGCCAATTTCGGTGCTGGTGCGAACCTCTTTGGCCACCGCAAAACTGCGCTGAAACAGTTGGTTCAAGGTGCTGCCCAAAGCGCCTGCTTCATCGGCTGTGCGCACCGCGTCTTTCAGCTGCCCCAATATTTGTGCCTCACCCAAAACCATGGAGTCAAGGCCACTTGCAACACGGAAAGCATGCCGCGCTACGTGGTCTTCTTCCAGCAAATAGGTATGGTCTCGAAGTTCTTGGACAGAAACACCACCCGTGTGGGCCAGCCACTTGAGGGTGGCTTCCATGGCCATCTGATCTGCGGCACAATAAATTTCTGTGCGGTTGCATGTGGACAGAATGGCCGCTTCGGGCTCTCGGTGCGTGACTGTGGCCAAATTGCCGCGCAATTGTTGCAAAGTGGGGGCCAATTGGTCCACGGCAAACGCAAACCGCCCGCGCAAATCGAGCGGAGCTGTTGTGTGGTTTAACCCCAATGCCCAAACTGCCATGTTTGAATTATAAAACCTTGTGTTGTGAACGAAAGAATTGAATGAGTTGGGACGATGTCTTCTGGCATGTGATGAATTTTGCGCTCCCGGCGTGGGTGCTGTCGCTCGGCATCACGCTTTGGGGCTCGTTTCAATTCAGACGCCAAGCCCAAATGAGCTGGCTCTGGCGGTGGCTGGTCAACGCCACGGCAGGCATTGCCGTGTTGGCCGCCGGCCTCGTGCTCACTGACCAAGACGGCAAAATGGCCACTTACGGCGCTTTGGTCCTGGTCTGCGCCACCGTGGAGTGGGCGCTGCAGATGTGGCTTAGGCGGCGGGGCTGAACAGGTCAACCCGGTCGGTGATGATGCCGTCAGTGCCCAGGGCTAGCAAATGCTGAGCTGCCCACTCGTCATTCACGGTGTAGCTGAGGCACTTCATGCCGGCGTCATGCACCGCCTTGACAGTATCTGGCGTCCACAAGGCGTAAAGGCAAACCACTGCGCTGCACGCCAATGACTTGGCGGTCTCAAGCCAACCCTCCGAAAGACTGTTCAGCAACAAACCCCTTGGCAATTGAGGGGCTGCCTTGAACGCGGCTTGCAAGGCGGCGACCTGAAATGACGTGAGCAGGGGGGGGACGGCCTCATGCTGCCAAAGTAGGGCCGCTTCACGCGCCACGACCTCACCCGTTTTAAATTCAACGCCCGGTGTGGGTTTAATTTCAATGTTGAGACAGTAGCGGTTGCGAATGCAAAACTGAGCCACATTGGCCAATGTGGGCAAGGGTTCACCGCTGAAATGCCTCGAATGCCAGCTGCCAGCGTCCAATTGAGAGAGATGTTGCCACGCATGTTCGCCGCCCATGCCTTCGCCATTGGTGGTGCGGTGCAGCGAGGCGTCGTGCATCAAAAACACCACATCGTCAGCGCTCAATTTGGCATCGCACTCAAACATGCGATAGCCATGTTCAGCCCCTTTGCGAAATGCGGCCAGCGTGTTTTCGGGTGCGAGTGTACCCGCGCCGCGGTGGGCAACCCAGCGCGGGTAAGGCCAATGGCGTGTGCGGGCAAGGGTCACAAGCGTTTTCCAGTGTCGGCGTTGAAGTGATGCAAGCAGCCTTCTTTGGGTGTGGCATGGAAGCTTTGACCCGCCGCAGGGGCGGGCAAACTGGCGTCGATCCGTAGCGTGAGAGATTCGGAGCCCAAGCGAGCATGCACCAAGCGCTCGGCGCCCAGCAGCTCAACTGTGTCAACGGTCATCTCCCAGCCAGTGCTGCTGAGCTCGAGATGTTCAGGTCGGATGCCCAAAATTTGGCCATTGGCAAGCCCAGGCGCTTGTTTGAGCAGGTTCATGGGCGGCGAGCCGATGAAACTGGCCACAAAGGTGCTGGCAGGACGGTTGTAAACCTCTTCGGGGGTGCCAAACTGTTCCATCACCCCGCCGTTCATCACGATCATGCGCTGTGCCAAGGTCATGGCCTCGACTTGATCGTGCGTCACGAACAAAGACGTGATGCCCAATTCGCGGTGCAACTTTTGAATTTCCAAACGGGTTTGGGCGCGCAGCTTGGCGTCCAGGTTGGACAAGGGCTCGTCAAACAAAAATACTTGCGGCTGTCGCACAATGGCACGGCCCATGGCCACTCGCTGGCGTTGACCACCTGACAGTTCGCGTGGCTTGCGTTGCAATAAGTGGCTGAGTTCCAAAATACCAGCCGCTTTGTCGACGCGCGTTTTGATGTCGTCCAAAGGCACTTTGGCAATCTTCAAGCCATAGGCCATGTTGTCAAACACACTCATGTGCGGGTACAGCGCATAGTTTTGAAAGACCATGGCAATGTCGCGCTCGGCAGGTTCGAGTTCGTTGACCACCCGGTCGCCAATCGAAATGTTGCCGCCAGTGATCTCTTCAAGGCCTGCCACCATGCGCAGCAGTGTGGATTTGCCGCACCCAGACGGACCCACAATGACGACAAATTCGCCGTCGTTGATTTGCGCGTTGAGGTTGTGAATCACAGGCACTGCTTTGGCGCCTGAACCGTATTCTTTGACGATGTTTTGAAGTGTGATGGAAGCCATTATTTTTCAGTATCAACCAGGCCCTTGACGAACCATTTTTGCATCAGGATCACCACGAGGGCGGGCGGGAGCATTGCCAAAATGGCCGTGGCCATGACAACGTTCCATTCGGTATAAGCTTCACCCGCCAACATGCGTTTGATGCCCATGACAACCGGGTACATGTCTTCGTTGGTGGTGACCAGAAGGGGCCACAGGTATTGATTCCAGCCATAAATGAACTGAATCACAAACAAGGCGGCAATGTTGGTGGCGGACAAAGGCAGCAAGATGTCCTTGAAGAAACGCATGGGGCCTGCGCCGTCCATGCGCGCTGCTTCTACCAGTTCATCGGGCACCGTGAGAAAAAATTGACGCAGTAAAAAGGTGGCCGTTGCCGATGCAATCAGCGGCACGGTGAGGCCTGCGTAGGTGTTGAGCAAGCCCAAATTGGCAACCACCTCATAAGTCGGGCTGATGCGAACTTCCACAGGCAGCATCAGGGTGATGAAGATCATCCAGAAGAATAAATTTCTAAACGGAAAGCGAAAATAAACCAAAGCAAATGCAGACAGCAGCGAGATGGCAATCTTGCCAATCGAGATGACCAAGGCGCTGATCAAGCTGGTTTGCATCATGGGCCAAACCGCTGGAATTTTGCCGCCCAGCGAGGTTTCGCCGCCAAACAAAGCCAGTCGATATGACTCGAAGAAGTTGTTGCCAGGCATCATCGACATCGGGATGCTTCTGGAGATTTGCTCAGCTGTTTGGGTGGAGGCCACAAAGGTGAGGTACAGCGGAAAAGCCACGATGGACACACCGATCAGCAAGATCACGTGCGACAAGATGTCGAGGCCGGGACGTCGTTCGATCATGTCAGTACTGCACTTTCTTTTCAACGAAGCGGAACTGCACCACGGTGAGGGCCACCACAATCACCATCAAGATGACCGACTGCGCGGCAGAGCCGCCCATGTCCAAAGCTTTGAAACCGTCGTAGTAAACCTTGTAAACCAAAATGGCCGTTTCTTTGCCTGGACCGCCGTGGGTGGTGGCATCGATGATGGCAAAGGTGTCAAAGAAGGCGTACACCACATTGATGACCAACAAGAAGAAGGTGGTGGGGGACAGCAAGGGAAACACAATGGTCCAAAAACGGTGCCAAGGCGATGCCCCGTCAATGGCGGCAGCCTCAATCAATGACTTGGGAATGGACTGAAGTCCCGCCAAGAAAAACAAAAAGTTGTATGAAATTTGCTTCCATACGGAGGCCATGACGATCAGTGCCATGGCATGGTTGCCGTTGAGCAGATGGTTCCAATCAAAACCGATGCTGCGCAGAAAGTAAGCCACCACGCCCATGGGCGATGCGAACATGAAAAGCCACAACACACCTGCCACCACAGGGGCCACGGCATAGGGCCAAATGAGCAAAGTTTTGTACAAACCTGCGCCCCGCGCAACACGATTGGCCATGACGGCCAGCAGCAAGGAAATAGACAAGCCCGAGCTGGCCACCAAGATCGAGAAAAATGCGGTGGTTTTGAAGGACGTTAAGTAACTGGCATCACCGAAGAGCCGGTCAAAGTTCTCCATGCCCACAAATTGCACAGAGCCGCCAAAGGCGTCCTCGGTTAGCACGCTTTGGTACAGCGCTTGGCCCGCTGGCCAAAAGAAAAAGACCAGCACCACCACCATTTGCGGGGCAATGAGCAGCCAAGGCAACCAGGCTGATTTGAAGCGAACGCGCTTTTCCATGAAACTCTTTGTGAAACGACTGTCAATTTAAAGGACAAAAGCAGAGGCACCAGCCTCTGCTTTTGGCGAGGACATTCTGCTGCTTGATAGAAGCAAGATGTCCTGTTGAAACGGTGAACAGTTTACTTGTTGGCTTTTTCGAAGCGCTCAAGTTGCTCGTTACCGCGTTTGATGGCGATGTCCAAGGCTTCTTTAGGCTGTTTCTTGCCGCTCCACACGCCTTCGAGTTCTTCGTCGATGATGGTGCGAATTTGCACAAAGTTACCCAAACGCACGCCACGTGACTTGTCGGTTGTTTTGCGAATCATTTGGGTCACAGACACGTCTGTGCCGGGGTTCTTTTTGTAGAAACCAGACTTGTCTGTCAACTCAAAAGAAGCTTTGGTGACCGGCAGGTAGCCCGTGCGCTGGTGGCTTTTGGCCGCCACGTCGGGCTTGGACAGGAAAGCGAAGAATTGGCCCACGCCTTTGTACTCATCGGCCTTCTTGCCACTCATGACCCACAAGCTGGCGCCGCCAATCACTGTATTTTGCGGTGCGCCATTGACGTCTGGGTAATAAGGCAAGGTGCCAATGCCATAGGCAAATTTGCCGTTGCGCGTCACGTTGCCGTACAGGGCTGAGGAGCCTGTGGCCATGGCACATTCGCCAGAGACAAATGTGGCATCGGCCGCGTTGCCGCGACCTTTGTAAATGAACAGACCACTCTTGGCCATGTTGGCCAAATTCTCAATGTGGCGAACATGCAGGGGGCTATTGAAAGAAAGGCGTGCATCCAAGCCGCGCATGCCATTGCCCTTGGTTGCAAACTCGGTGTTGTGCCAAGCCGAGAAGCTTTCCAGTTGCGTCCAGCTGATCCAGCTGGTGGTGAAGGGGCACTTGTGACCGCTGGCTTTCAATTTGGCAGCAGCCAAGGCCACTTCAGGCCATGTTGTGGGGGGCTTCTCTGGGTCCATGCCCGCTGCTTTGAAGGCGTCTTTGTTGTAATGGAAAACGGGTGTGGAGCTGTTGAAGGGGAAGCTCAACATTTGGCCATTGGGCGCTGTGTAGTAGCCGGCAACCGCTGGCACGTAAGCTTCTTGGTCAAACTTGAGACCGGCGTCTTGCATCACTTTGCCTACCGGCACGATGGCGCCCTTGCTGGCCATCATGGTGGCTGTACCCACTTCAAACACTTGCAAAATGTGAGGGGCGTTGCCAGAGCGGTAGGCCGCGATGGCGGCCGTCATGGACTCGTCGTAGCCACCTTTGAACGTGGGCACAATTTTGTAATCTTTTTGGCTGGCATTGAAGTCTTTGGCCAAGTCGTTGACCCATTCACCCAGGGCGCCGCCCATGGAGTGCCACCATTGAATTTCGGTTTGAGCTTGTGCGCCCATGCTGAAAGCTGCAACCGCCAAAGCGGCCAAGGTTTTTTTGTAACTCATAAGTACTCCTGTTGATGTGTCGTCTTGTGTTGAGAAGACTGACGTTCGGATCCTATTACAGCGGGATGACGGTTTGGTGACAACCCGGGCTTTCCATGACAAAGCGCAAAGTGCCCCGAGCTGCCCCCACCCTTGGTGCGTGATTGACCCCCTGAAGTAAAATCGGGCTTAAATCTCATGAACGCACCAACCACGCTCCAACACCTGATGCAAGCGGACGATTCTTCGCCCCGTTTGCGCGAAATTCCCTACAACTACACAAGCTTCTCCGACCGAGAGATTGTGATTCGTTTACTGGGCTCCCGTGCCTGGGATCTTTTGAACCAACTTCGTGAAGAACGTCGCACGGGTCGTTCCGCCCGCATGCTCTATGAAGTGTTGGGCGACATTTGGGTGGTTCAGCGCAATCCGTACTTGCAAGACGATTTGCTCGACAACCCCGACCGCCGCAAATTGTTGGTGGAAGCTTTGCAACACCGCTTAGGCGAGGTGCAAAAGCGCCGCACGCCTGACGTCGATGCCTTGCGCGATGGTTTGGTCGGCGAGTTGTTGGTGTTGGCCAAACAAACCGTGGCCAGTTTTGACCAAACTTTTACCGCCATGGCCGCATTGCGACGCAAAACGCAAAAGTCCTTGGGCAAACTCACCGCCAAAGACAACATCAAATTTGATGCCCTCTCGCGCGTCAGCCATGTCACGGACGCCACCGATTGGCGCGTGGAGTACCCGTTTGTGGTGCTGACACCCGACACAGAAGCCGAAATGGCCAATTTGGTCAAAGCTTGCTTTACTTTGGGTTTGACCATCATCCCCCGTGGCGGCGGTACGGGTTACACCGGGGGTGCTGTGCCACTGACCTGGAACAGCGCGGTCATCAACACCGAAAAACTCGAGGCCATGTCTGGCATCGAGATGGTCAAATTGCCTGGCCTGGACAAAGAAGTGCCCACCTTGTGGACCGAAGTCGGCGTGGTCACGCAGCGCGTCACCGATGCGGCAGAGCGCGCTGGCTGGGTGTTTGCGGTCGATCCCACGTCGGCTGAAGCCAGCTGCATTGGCGGCAACATTGCCATGAATGCCGGCGGCAAAAAGGCCGTGTTGTGGGGCACTGCGCTCGACAACTTGGCCAGCTGGCGCATGGTCACGCCCGATGCGCAGTGGCTCGAAGTTACCCGTCTGGGCCACAACCTGGGCAAGATTCATGACGTGGCCGTGGCCAGTTTTGAGTTGAAATATTTCGAAGCCAACGGCACCACGCTGGTTCGTGAAGAGCGATTGGACATTCCGGGTACGGTTTTTCGCAAAGAAGGCCTGGGCAAGGACGTCACAGACAAATTCTTGGCCGGCTTGCCTGGTGTGCAAAAAGAAGGCTGTGACGGCCTCATCACCAGCGCGCGCTGGGTTTTGCACCGCATGCCCGATCACACGCGCACGGTGTGCATGGAATTTTTTGGCAATGCCAAAGATGCCGTGCCCAGCATTGTCGAAATCAAAGACTTCATGTTTGCCGAGCAAAAGCGCTCGGGCGTTTTGTTGGCAGGCCTAGAGCATTTGGACGACCGCTATTTGCGCGCGGTGGGTTACACCACCAAGTCCAAACGCGGCGGCTTTCCCAAGATGGTGTTGTTGGCCGATATTGCAGGCGACAACGCAGACGACGTGGCCAAGGTCACCTCGGAAGTGGTGCGCATTGCCAATTCACGCAGTGGTGAAGGCTTCATTGCCATCAGCCCAGAAGCGCGCAAAAAGTTTTGGCAAGACCGCAAAAAAACGGCGGCCATCAGCCGCCACACCAATGCCTTCAAGGTGAACGAAGACGTGGTCATTCCTCTGCCTCGCATGGCAGAGTACACCGATGGCATTGAGCGCATCAACATTGAGTTGTCCATGCGCAACAAAATCAAGTTGTGCAACGAATTGGAATTGTTTTTAAGCAAAGGCAATTTGCCCTTGGGCAAAGACGACGACACCAGTGAGATTGCGTCTGCCGAATTGCTAGAAGACCGCGTGTCGCAAGCCTTGGCCGTGGTGCGCGATGTGCGCGATTTGTGGCAAGGCTGGTTGCAAGGCGTCGAAACCTTGTTCCCCCAATTGCAAGACCACACTTTGCGCGCCAGTTGGAAAACGCAAATCAAAGCGCAGTTCCAAACCATTTTCTCGGGCGCTGCATTCCAGCCCATTTTTGACGAATGCGTGGCCATTCACAAGCGCGTGCTCAAAGGCCGTGTGTGGGTGGCTTTGCACATGCACGCAGGCGACGGCAATGTGCACACCAACATCCCCGTCAACTCTGACGACTACGACATGCTGCAAACCGCCCACGAAGCCGTGTCGCGCATCATGGTTTTGGCCCGCAGTTTGGACGGCGTCATTTCGGGTGAACACGGCATTGGCATCACCAAGCTTGAATTTTTAAGCGATGCAGAACTACAGCCTTTTGCCGATTACAAACAGCGCATTGACCCCGAAGGCCGCTTCAACAAAGGCAAGTTGATGCGCCATGTGGCAGGTCCTGATGGCATGGAAATTCAGGCCGACTTGACCAACGCTTACACGCCCAGTTTTGGCTTGATGGGACACGAGTCGCTCATCATGCAGCAGTCTGACATCGGCGCCATTGCCGACAGTGTCAAAGATTGCTTGCGCTGCGGCAAGTGCAAACCGGTGTGCGCCACGCACGTACCGCGCGCCAATTTGCTGTACAGCCCGCGCAACAAAATTTTGGCCACGTCCTTGTTGGTGGAAGCCTTTCTCTACGAAGAGCAAACACGCCGCGGTGTGTCCATCAAGCATTGGCAAGAATTTGAAGACGTGGCCGACCACTGCACGGTGTGTCACAAGTGCCTCACACCTTGCCCGGTCAAAATTGACTTTGGTGATGTGTCCATGAACATGCGCAATTTGCTGCGCAAAATGGGCCAAAAAACATTCCGCCCCGGCAATGCTGCGGCCATGTTCATGCTGAACGCTACCAACCCCGAAACCATCAAGCTGGCTCGCGCCGGAATGGTGGGCGTGGGCATGAAGGTGCAGCGTTTTGCGCATGACTTGCTCAAAACATTTGCCCGCAAGCAAACCAAAGCGCCTCCTGCCAGTGTGGGTGCAGCGCCCATCAAAGAGCAGGTGATTCACTTCATCAACAAAAAGATGCCGGGTGGCTTGCCCAAGAAAACGGCACGTGCTTTGCTCGACATTGAAGACCAAGATTACGTGCCCATCATTCGCAACCCCAAGGCCACGACGCCCGAGACGGAAGCGGTTTTTTACTTCCCTGGTTGCGGCTCGGAGCGCTTGTTCAGTCAGGTGGGCTTGGCCACCCAGGC
Source organism: Limnohabitans sp. (assembly GCA_030158125.1). Taxonomy (GTDB): domain Bacteria; phylum Pseudomonadota; class Gammaproteobacteria; order Burkholderiales; family Burkholderiaceae_C; genus Limnohabitans_A. The sequence goes on from JAOATL010000024.1 coordinate 283,475, forward strand.
CATGCTGTGGCACACCGGTGTTCAAACTGTCTTGCCGCCGGGTTACCTGTGCTGTGGTTACCCGCAAAAAGGCAGTGGCCAATTTGACAAGGCTGAGAAGATCATCACGGACAACCGGGTTTTGTTCCACCGCGTGGCCAACACCTTGAATTATCTGGACATCAAAACAGTGGTGGTCAGTTGCGGTACGTGTTACGACCAATTGCAGGGCTATGAGTTTGACAAGATTTTCCCGGGCTGCCGCATTGTCGACATTCACGAGTACTTGCTTGAGAAAGGCATGACGCTGAACAACAACGGCGCTTACCTGTACCACGATCCTTGTCACAGCCCCATGAAATTGCAAGACCCCATGAAAACGGTGAAGTCTTTGTTGGGTCCGCAAGTTTTGAAGTCCGATCGCTGTTGCGGTGAGTCGGGTACTTTGGGTGTCACGCGCCCAGACATTGCCACGCAAGTGCGTTTTCGCAAAGAAGAAGAAATTCGCAAGAGCGAAATGCAAATGCGCGACAGCGGCATGGTGGGTGCCAAAGAAAACATCAAAGTCTTGACCAGCTGCCCAAGTTGCTTGCAAGGCTTGTCACGCTATGGTGACGATTTGCAAAACGGCTTGCTAGAAGCCGATTACATCGTGGTCGAAATGGCCAAGCACATCTTGGGTGAGCAATGGATGCCCGAGTATGTGGCTGCCGCCAATGCGGGCGGCATTGAACGCGTTTTGGTTTAAAGAAAGCATCGCATGGCCGGATTGACAGCAGGCGCACCCGCACCAGAAGCCCTGACCCTTCACGGCCAAAGCCGTGCTTTGGAAATCAGTTTTTCGGATGGTAAAACTTTTCGAATTCCATTTGAACTGATGCGTGTGTACTCGCCCTCTGCCGAAGTACAAGGACACGGGCCAGGCCAAGAGGTGTTGCAGACGGGTAAACGCGAGGTGGCAATTGACGAATTGTCGCAAGTCGGTAATTACGCGGTTCAGCCCACGTTTTCAGATGGTCACAGCAGTGGTATTTTTTCTTGGGACTACCTGTATTTCTTAGGTGCTGAGCAAGACGAGCTTTGGAAGCAATACAACGCGCGTTTGCAAGCCGCCGGGGTGCAGCGAGACGACCCGATGCCCGGGGCGGCTGCAAGTGCCTGCGGCCATTCACATTGATGGACAACAGATCATGAGTGCAACACATTTCGGTTTCAAAACCGTAGACGAAAAAGAAAAAGCCAAGCACGTGCGAGGCGTGTTCGATTCTGTTGCGTCCAAATACGATGTCATGAACGACCTCATGTCGGCGGGTTTACACCGTGTTTGGAAGGCTTACACCGTGCAGGTGGCCAATTTGAAAGAGGGCGACCAGGTTTTGGACATTGCCGGTGGAACGGGCGATTTGTCCCTGGCTTTTTCTCAAAAAGTGGGTGCCACCGGTCGTGTGGTGCACACCGATATCAACGAAGCCATGCTGCGAACTGGCCGTGATCGTTTGGTGAACGAAGGGGTGATCTTGCCCACTTTGGTCTGTGATGCCGAAAAGTTGCCTTTTCCCAACGATCATTTCAATGTGGTCAGCGTGGCCTTTGGTTTGCGCAACATGACTCACAAAGACATGGCCCTGAAGGAAATGTGCCGTGTCCTCAAACCCGGTGGAAAATTGCTGGTCTTAGAGTTCTCCAAAGTGGCCAAGCCCCTTGAAAAAGTCTACGACTGGTACTCTTTCAGCGTTCTGCCCAAGCTGGGCAAATGGGTGGCTGGCGACGATGCCAGCTATCGTTATTTGGCCGAGTCCATTCGCATGCATCCCGGTCAAGAAGAGCTGAAAGCCCTTATGAAAAATGCCGGATTTGGTCATGTGGATTTTCACAACATGAGTGCAGGGGTGGTAGCCTTGCATGTCGGCATTAAATGCTGATGGTTTTTTTCTGAATTCTTCGGAGACAAAGTGAATAAATTTCTCAGCATCGTTATCACCCTGGTCATGACCTTTGGCGCCTTGAACGCTGAGGCTGCGCGTCGCATGGGCGGCGGCAAGTCGGTGGGTCAACAATCTAGCAATGTGTCGCAACGCGAGGCTGTCAAGCCTGCTGCGCCCGCTGCACCTGCTCAGGCGGCAGCGCCTGCAAAACCTGCGACACCTGCGGCTGCGCCAGCAAAACGCCCCTGGGGCGCCATGCTGGGTGGCCTGGCCGCCGGTTTGGGCTTGGCTTGGTTGGCACACAGCTTGGGCATGGGCGAAGCTTTTGGCAACATGTTGATGTTTGCACTGCTGGCCATGGTGGCCGTGGGTGTCATCGGTTATTTCTTGCGTTCACGCAACCGTGGCGCGGGTAGCGCCGCATCGCAACAAGGTGGCTTGGCTTACCAAGGCGCAGGCCAGAGTGCTGATGCGCCTGTCACTTTGCGTCAGTACAACCCAGAGAAGGTGGGCAACGATGCGTCAGCTCGCCCTTGGGAAGGCCAAAATACAGCCTTTGACAGCACGCCAGAAGCCAACCCTTCAGCAGGCGGCTCCATGATTGGCTCTGCCATTGGTGGCACTGCACCCAATGCGCTTCAAGGCTCGCAAGCTTGGGGTGTGCCCAATGGCTTTGACAGCGTCAGTTTTGTGGCGGCAGCCAAGCGCAATTTCATCACCCTGCAAGATGCTTGGGACCGTGCCGACATGGGCTCATTGCGCGCCATGATGACCGACAGCATGCTGTCGGAAATCAAGAGTCAGTTGGCTGAGCGCGAGTCCAATTTCCCTGGACAACCCAACAAAACCGAAGTGGTCATGTTGGAAGCGCAGCTCTTGGGCATCGAAGAATTGCCAGATGTGTACATGGCCAGTGTAGAGTTCAACGGCGTCATTCGTGAAGAAGCCGATGCTGCACCTAGCCCCTTCCGTGAGGTTTGGAACATGACCAAGCCAAAAAATGGCGACAGCGGCTGGTTGGTCGCTGGTGTGCAAGCCTTGCAATAAATTAGGCGCTATCTTTCGAAAGTGTCTGGCATCTGCCAGCCTTTCGGGAATAATTGGGGACTATGGCAACACAGTCCCCTTTTTCTTTGGTGAGCGATGCACTCACCCAATTTGCAACCCATGCACAGCCACCCGCATGGGTGATGGATGAGACGCTCAATCGGGTGGTTTTGTTTCTCAACCATGTGATCAGTCGCGAGCCAGAAGCTCAAAATCGCTTGGCCCGCCAAAAAGGGCGGTGCATACAAATGCAGTGGCAAGACAAGCTGATTCAGCTGTCGCCCACGCCCGCAGGCTTGCTCGAGCGCGTGAGTGGCCAATCCACTGACCTGAAACTCACGCTCACAGACACCTCGCCATTGGCCATGGCCGCAGCCGTCCTGAAAGGCGAGAAGCCCGCGGTTCACGTTGAGGGCGATGTGCAGTTGGCGGCCGAAGTCAACTGGCTCATTGACCATGTGCGCTGGGATGTTGCAGAAGACCTTTCCTATTGGTTGGGGGACGCAGCGGCACACACTTTGGTGGGTGTTGGCAAACAAGCGGTGCAGGCGATTCAACAATTTGCACGCAAGTCTGCGCCGACGGCCGATCTTCACAAGGCTGCGCCATGAACCGATTCTTTCGGGGTGTCTTCATTGTTTGGACTGTTTGGCGATTTGGCCTGCACGAGTTGGTCTTGTCCAATTTCAAACAACCTGTGTTGCGACTGTTGTCGCGCGTGCTCAGTTTGGGGCGTGTGCACAACGTACCCCGCGGAGAACGTTTGCGGCTGGCGTTGGAAGGCTTGGGGCCAATTTTTGTGAAGTTTGGTCAAGTGATGTCAACGCGGCGTGATTTGTTGCCAGAAGACATTGCCGAAGAGTTGGCCAAACTGCAAGACCGCGTGCCACCTTTCAGCTCAGACATTGCAGTGGCCACCATTGAGCGTGCCTTTGGCCGTTCGGTGGCCGATGTCTTTGAGTCTTTTGACCATCTGCCTGTGGCCAGTGCTTCCATTGCACAGGTGCATTTCGCATTGCTTAAAAACAAAGAGGGCGAGGTTCAAGAAGTGGCGGTGAAGGTCTTGCGCCCCAACATGTTGCCCGTCATTGAGAAAGACTTGGGTTTGATGCGCATGATGGCCGTCTGGCTAGAAAAACTCAGCGCCGATGGCAAGCGTTTAAAACCCCGTGAAGTGGTCGCAGAATTTGACAAGTACCTTCACGATGAATTGGATTTGGTGCGTGAGGCCGCCAACGCCGCGCAATTGCGCCGCAACATGCAAGGTCTGAACTTGGTGCTCATTCCAGAAATGCATTGGGATTATTGCCATCCTGAAGTCATCGTGATGGAGCGCATGAAAGGCTTACCCATCAGTCAGGTAGACGCGCTGCGGGCTGCCGGCGTTGACATTCCCAAATTGGCCAGAGACGGTGTGACCTTGTTTTTTACACAGGTTTTTCGCGACGGATTCTTTCATGCAGACATGCACCCTGGCAACATTCAGGTGAGTGTGGCGCCCGAAACTTTGGGTCGTTACATTTCACTGGATTTTGGCATTGTGGGCACACTCACCGAATACGACAAAGAGTATTTGGCGCAAAATTTCACTGCTTTTTTTCGACGCGATTACAAACGTGTGGCCGAGTTGCACATTGAATCGGGCTGGGTGCCTGCCAGCACGCGCGTTGATGAGCTTGAATCTGCCATCCGCGCCGTGTGCGAGCCTTACTTTGATCGCCCCCTGAAAGAAATCTCATTGGGCATGGTGTTGATGCGTTTGTTTCAAACCTCACGCCGCTTCAATGTAGAAATTCAGCCGCAATTGGTACTTTTGCAAAAGACCTTGCTCAACATTGAAGGACTGGGTCGTCAATTGGATCCCGAGCTCGATTTGTGGAATTCGGCCAAGCCGTTTTTGGAGAAATGGATGGTGGACCAAGTGGGTCCTAAACGGTTTTTCAAACAACTGCAGGAACAAGCACCGCAGTACGCCAAGTTGTTGCCGCAGTTACCACGTTTGATGCATGATTATTTGAAACAAACCAACGCCACGGCCCACGAGCGCAACCAATTGGCCGCCTTGTTGGCCGAGCAGCAGCGCACCAACCGCTTGCTTCAGGCCATTGTGTATGTGGTGATAGGTTTTGTGTGTACCCTCATCGTGCTTCAAGCACTCGAAAGATTCCAGCAAATCTAAGGAGCGTTGTTGTGTTGTTGACTTTGGTCTTTGCCTATTTATTGGTCACCATTGCCATTGGTTTGGTGGCTGCCAAGCGCGTTAAAAATTCTGCAGACTTTGCCATTGCAGGGCGACATTTGCCTTTGGCCATGATCGTGACCACCACCTTTGCCACGTGGTTTGGATCTGAAACTGTGCTGGGCATTCCTGCCAAGTTTGTCAACAGTGGCTTGAATGGCGTGGTGGAAGACCCGTTTGGCGCGGGCAGTTGCTTGATTTTGGTGGGTTTGTTTTTTGCGGGCAAGCTGTACCGCATGAACTTGCTCACCATCAGCGACTATTACCGCGAGCGGTATGGACGCTCCGTTGAAATCATTTGCTCCGTCATCATCATGGTGAGTTATTTGGGCTGGGTCTCGGCACAAGTCACCGCCCTGGGCTTGGTCTTTAACTTGTTGTCTGGCGACGCCATCAGCATGCCCTTGGGCATGACGATCGGTGTGGTGTCGGTGTTGGCCTACACCTTGTTTGGCGGCATGTGGTCGGTGGCCATTACCGATTTCATGCAAATGATCATTTTGGTGGTGGGCTTGGCCGCACTGGCGGTCTTCGCAGGCAATCAAGCAGGTGGTGCCGACAAAGTGGTGGCGCTGGCCGTGAGCCAAGACATGTTCAAGTTTTTGCCCGAACCAAATTTGAAAGATATTTTGTTTTTTGTCGCAGCGGCCATCACCATCATGTTTGGCTCGATCCCCCAACAAGATGTGTTTCAGCGCGTCATGTCGGCCAACAGCATGAGTGCGGCAACCAAGGGCCCCATCATTGGCGGCATCTTCTACATCTTGTTTGCATTTGTGCCGATGTTTTTGGTGGTCAGTGCCTTGATCATCATGCCTGAACGCGCCGCTCAGTTGATTCAAGAAGACCCACAAAAGGTGTTGCCAAGCTTGGTCATGGAGCAAATGCCGTTTGTCATGCAGGTTTTGTTTTTTGGTGCGCTGCTCTCTGCCATCAAATCTTGCGCGTCAGCCACTTTGTTAGCACCCAGTGTGACCTTCACTGAGAACATTTGGCGCCAGTTTTTCCCGCACCAAGGCGACAAGCAAGCCCTGTTGGCCATGCGTGTCACGGTGTTGGTTTTCAGTGCCTTGGTACTGGTTTACGCCATCGCCATGCAAGGCAGTTCCATCTATGACATGGTGTCGGGCGCCTACCAAGTCACGCTGGTTGGGGCCTTCGTGCCTTTGGTGTTTGGACTTTATTGGTCCAAAGCCACTACCCAAGGGGCCATTTTTGCCATCGTTTTGGGCTTGTTGGCCTGGCTTTTGTTCCTCATGACCCCTGCCGGCGAAGAATTTCCAGCTCAACTGGCGGGTGTTTTGGCCAGTTTCACTGGCATGCTGGTGGGCTCTTTGGGGCCGCAAGCAATTACAAACAAACATGGTTCGCACCATGCATTGGCAGGGAGCCGCCTATAATTGAGGGTTCTGTGATTTCCACGCGAGAACCTTCAACATGCCCATCTACGCCTACAAGTGTGAATCCTGCGGCCATGCCAAGGATGTATTGCAAAAAATGTCAGATGACCCTCTGACAAAATGCCCATCCTGTGGCGCGCCCACCTTTAACAAGCAGCTCACTGCCGCTGGATTTCAGCTGAAAGGCAATGGCTGGTATGCCACAGACTTTAAAGGCGGTGCCTCTGGTGCTTCCTCTGGCACGTCCGCTCCTGCTGTCGCTGCCGCTACGGGCGGTGCATCAACCGGTGCAGCCTCTTCGGACGCAGGGGGTTCATCGCCCTCTGCCGAACCCAGTGCCTCGGCTGCGCCAGCTGCATGCGGTGCTTCCTGTGCTTGCCATTGAGACCTGCTGAATGAACCTGAAACTCCGTCATTACTTTCTAACCGGCATGCTGGTGTGGCTGCCCATGGGCGTTACCGTGTGGTTGCTCACTTGGTTGGTTGGCACCATGGACGGTATTTTCTTGGCTGTTTTGGGGGCCATGGACGCCATCATTCCCGGCATGCACGCCTTGGCCGTCACCTTGCGCAATGTGCCTGGTTTGGGTGTGGCGTTGGTGGCGCTGGTCATTTTGGCCACCGGTGTGTTTGTGGCCAACATCTTCGGGCAGTGGTGGTTGCGTCAATGGACGCGCATCATCACACGCATTCCTGTGGTCAACAGTATCTACTCCAGCGTCAAACAAGTGGCCGACACCTTGTTCTCTGGCAGTGGCAATGCCTTTTCTAAAGCTTTGTTGGTTCAATACCCCCATCAGGGTTCATGGACCATTGCCTTTTTAACGGGCGCGCCCGGTGGCCAAGTGGCGCGTCATTTGCCCAACGACTGCGTCAGTGTGTACGTGCCCACCACCCCCAACCCAACATCTGGCTTCTTTTTGATGATGCCCAGAAGCAATGTGGTCGAACTCGACATGAGTGTGGACGACGCACTCAAGTACGTGATTTCGATGGGCGTGGTGGTGCCGGGTGGTCCCGATGCCTTGCCCGTCAAATTGGCCGACCCTTCTGAGCATTCCGGCCAGTCCGCTTCATCCAATTCTCTGTAAGTGGGTTTTGAACCCCCTTCATTTTTTCAACTGAAAGATCCTCTCCCATGTCTATGCGTTCACACTACTGCGGTCTTGTCACCGAAGCCCTGATGGGCCAAACCGTCACCTTGTGCGGTTGGGTCAATCGCCGTCGTGACCATGGTGGTGTGATTTTCGTCGACGTGCGTGACCGCGAAGGTTATGTGCAGGTGGTCTGCGACCCCGACCGTGCCGACATGTTCAAAGCCGCTGAAGGCCTGCGCAACGAGTTTTGCATTCAGATCAAAGGCCTGGTTCGTGCACGCCCTGAGGGCACCACCAACGACAGCCTGAAAAGCGGCAAGATTGAAATCTTGTGCCACGAACTGACGGTGCTCAATCCTTCCGTCACGCCCCCTTTCTTGCTCGACGACGACAACCTGTCCGAAACCACACGCCTCACACACCGCGTGCTGGACCTGCGCCGTCCGTACATGCAAAACAACCTCATGCTGCGCTACAAAGTGGCCATGGAAGTTCGCAAGTTCTTAGACGACAACGGCTTCATTGACATCGAAACGCCCATGCTGACCAAGAGCACGCCCGAAGGTGCGCGCGATTATTTGGTGCCTAGCCGCGTGCACGATGGTCATTTCTTCGCGTTGCCACAGTCGCCCCAGTTGTTCAAGCAACTGCTCATGGTGGCCGGCTACGACCGTTACTACCAAATCACCAAGTGCTTCCGCGATGAAGACTTGCGCGCCGATCGTCAGCCCGAATTCACGCAGATCGATATTGAGACGTCCTTCCTGGGCGAGCAAGAAATCCGCGACATGTTCCAAGGCATGATCAGCAGCGTGTTCAAGAAAGTCTTGAGCATTGACTTGGGTGAGTTCCCTGTGATGGCCTACTCAGAAGCCATGCATCGCTTTGGCTCTGACAAGCCCGATTTGCGCGTGAAGATGGAGTTCACAGAGTTGACCGACATCATGGGCGATGTCGACTTCAAAGTGTTCAGCACACCTGCCACCACCCCCGGTGGCCGCGTGGTCGCCTTGCGCGTGCCCGGTGGTTCTGACATCAGCCGCGGCGAGATTGATGGCTACACCGAGTTCGTCAAGATCTACGGTGCCAAAGGCTTGGCCTGGATCAAGGTCAACGAAGTGGCCAAAGGCCGGGACGGTTTGCAAAGCCCGATCGTGAAGAACTTGCACGATGCCGCCATTGCCGAAATTCTGAAGCGCACCAATGCACAAGACGGCGACATCTTGTTCTTCGGCGCCGACAAAGCCAAAGTGGTCAACGATTCCATTGGCGCGTTGCGCCTCAAAATTGGTCACAGCGAATTTGCCAAAAAATCGGGCTTGTTCGAAAACCGTTGGGCGCCAATGTGGGTGGTCGATTTCCCCATGTTCGAATACGACGAAGAGTCTCAACGCTATACCGCCGTGCACCACCCCTTCACAGCCCCCAAAGACGGCCACGAAGACTGGATGGTCACCGCGCCCGAGAAGTGCATTGCCAAAGGCTATGACATGGTCTTGAACGGCTGGGAAATTGGCGGTGGTTCTGTGCGTATTCACCGCGCCGACGTGCAGCAAAAAGTGTTTGACGCTTTGAAAATCACACCCGAAGAAGCACAGCTCAAATTTGGTTTCTTGCTCGATGCTTTGCAGTACGGCGCGCCACCTCACGGCGGCTTGGCCTTCGGTTTGGACCGCATCATCACCTTGATGACCGGTGCAGAGTCCATCCGCGACGTGATTGCTTTCCCCAAAACACAGCGTGCGCAGTGCTTGCTCACCCAAGCGCCAAGCCCTGTGGACGAAAAACAATTGCGCGAGTTGCACATTCGGGTGCGCAACCCCGAAGCCGTCAAGGCTTAAAGCAAAAAGGCCGCTGTCAGCGGCCTTTTTTCATGAGGGCATGAAGCCCTCGTTCTGCTTGGGAGTTGGCAGATTATTGGGCAGCCAGGCGCCACAAAGAAGTGAGCTCTGCAGCGCGAGCGGCATGCAATGGATCACTTTCATCTTGAACCTTCTTGTGCTCGGCTTTGGTGTCGAGTTTGCCAATCACCTTCAAGCCGCCCTCTGCAATCCACGCTTCGAGTTCTGCGCGAGTTCGCAAGCCCAAATGCTCTGCCAAGTCTGACAAGATCAACCAGCCTTCGCCTTTGGGCGAGAGGTGCGCTGCCAAGCCTGCCAAGAAGCCTTTCAGCATGGCACTGTTTTCGTCGTAGATGGCCCGTTCTATGGGGGCACTGGCGCGCGCTGGCAACCACGGTGGATTGCACACAATGAGTGGGGCTTTGCCTTCGGGAAAAAGATCGGTTTGCGTCAGTTCTACTTTGCCATTCAGGCCCATGCGCTGAATGTTGTCTTTGGCGCAGGCCAAGGCACGCGGGTCCAGATCGGTCCCCACCACGTGCTTCACACCGCGCTTGGCGAGTACGGCAGCCAGCACACCTGTGCCCACGCCAATGTCAAAGGCCAACTCGGTGCTTGGCAGTGGTGCATCGGCCACCAGTTGGATGTATTCGCCGCGAACCGGCGAGAACACACCATAGCTTGGGTGGATTCGGTTTTGGGGTGGGCTGCCCAAAGCCGAAATTTCCATGCCTTTTTCGTGCCACTCATGTGCACCGACCAGTCCGAGTAATTCACGCAACGACGTGACGCAACCCGTCGTGCCGGCAGGTCCCCAGGCTTCTTTCATGGCGGCGCGCCAATCGGGCGCACGGCGCAAACTGATCTGACGGTCTGGATTGACTTGAATCAAGATCATGCTCAGGGTGCGTGCACGCTGCGATTGGGCTTGGCGGTGCAGGTGAAATTTTTCTTGGGGTGTGTGCGTCACTTCCGGGTTGTTTTTGGAAGCGCGGCGAACTTTTTTAGGCGCGTCACAGCGACGTGCCAAGGCTTGTAGCAACAAGCGTGCATTTTGAAAGTCGCCACGCCAGAGCATGCCGGTGCCAGCGCAGGCCAAGCGATAAGCGCTGTCTGCACTGAGGGTGTCATCGGCCAGTACCACACGCTTAGGCACGGGGGCGCCGCGTTCGCTGCGCCACTCGTCTTCACAGTTGTGACCGTTTTCTTGCCAAGTTAAATGTGTCGTGGCCGTGGGCAGGGGCTGCGGGGAGGAGGAGGGAATGTCTGAACTGTGCATGGGGTGATCATAGGTGCTTAAGGCGCAAATCTCGAACAAATCAAATTCAGAGACAAACTTCATGCAGAATGATTGGTGAAAGAACGAACGATGAAAACTGACAAGCCAGCCTTTTTGAAAGTGGCCACCTACAACATTCACAAGGGTGTACAGGGGCTAGGCCCGGCCCGTCGTTTGGAAATTCACAATTTGGGCTTGGCCATTGAGCAATTGGACGCCGATATCGTGTGCCTTCAAGAGGTGCGCAAAGTGCATCGCCGCGAAGAAAAGTATTTCAAGCATTGGCCTGAACTTCCGCAAGCCGAGTTTTTGGCACCACCGGGCTACGAGTCGATCTACCGCACCAATGCCATCACCCGTCATGGCGAACACGGCAATGCATTGTTGTCGCGCTGGCCCGTGGTCTCCCATCGGCATGAAGACATTTCAGACCATCGCTTTGAGCAAAGGGGTTTGTTGCATGTGGAAGTGCAAGTGGGCGACAGTGCGGCGCAGCAAGATGGCGTTGATGAATCTGTCACAGTCCACGTCATCGTGGTTCATTTGGGTCTGATACCCGCCAGCCGGGTGCGCCAAGTAGAACAGTTGCACAAGTACATTGCCCGCGAAGTGCCGCCCGATGCTGCCTTGTTGGTAGCGGGGGATTTCAATGACTGGGGCAAGCGCCTCTCCCGCATGATGCGTGACAAAGGCCTGTGCGAGTGGCATTCGGGCGTCCAGCCGACCTATCCATCGCGCTTGCCCATGGTGCAACTTGATCATGTCTACGCCAGAGGCTTAACACCGGTGAGCCAAATGGTGCCGCACGGCAAAATTTGGCAACGCATGTCAGATCACTTGCCCTTGGTGGCAAAGTTTGAACGATGAAAAACCGCCCTTCTTTGCGCGATGGACACCAAGTCAAATTGTTGCAAGGTGGCGCTGAATTTTTTCCAGAACTCATTCGGGCTTTGGACGCTGCACGTTCGCACATTCAGCTGGAAACCTATATTTTTGATTTTCATGGCGCAGGTGCGCTGGTGGCCGCAGCCTTGGAGCGCGCAGGACGACGAGGTTTGCGCGTGTGGGTGGTGGTGGACGGCGTGGGGACACCGCGTTTGCGCGAAGAATGGCGCTTGCGCTTTGACGCAGCCGGTGTGGTGTGGCGGGTTTATTCGCCATTGGGCGCGCTGGGCTTGCTGATCCCCAACCGTTGGCGCAGGTTGCATCGAAAACTCTGCGTCATTGATGGCCATGTGGCTTTCTGCGGTGGCATCAACATTTTGGACGATTGGTACGATCCGCAACATGGCGCATTGAAAGCCCCTCGACTGGATTTTGCAGTGTGTGCCACAGGTGCTTTGGTGCAAGAGGTGCAAGAGGTGCAAGAGGCCACCATGCAACTTTGGTGGCGCATGCAAGCGCTGCGGCATGTCAGGCAACAAAATTTTCCAGAGGCCTTTAGTTCATTCAAAGCGGCGGGATTGCATCTCCCATGGCTGCACGATGCACAAGTGGCACATGGCCAAAGTTGGGTGGCAAGAGCAGGTTTGCTGGTTCGAGACAATGTGATGCACCGAGGCCAAATTGAGAAGGCCTATCGTCGTGCCATTGGTCGGGCGCGTGCTGACATCGTCATCGCCAACGCCTATTTTTTACCTGGCAGAAAGTTACGACAAGCTTTGGTTCATGCCGCTCAACGGGGGGTGCGGGTCAAATTACTGCTACAGGGGCGTTATGAATATTTCATGCAATACCACGCAGCCCGACCTGTCTACAGGCAACTCTTGGCGGCTGGTGTCGAAATTTATGAATATTCTGAGAGTTTTTTGCACGCCAAAGTGGCCGTGATTGACGCGCACCATGAACACCCTTGGGCCACGGTGGGATCTTCCAACTTGGATCCGTTTAGCTTGTTGCTGGCCCGTGAAGCCAATGTGGTGGTGGCCGATGGCGACTTTGCCAAACAATTGCTGGCTGGCTTGAACCAAGCCATAGAGACAGGCAGTGAGCGGATCATGCCGCACACCTTGATGTCTCGGTCTAAATGCCAACGCGGCATGGACTGGGTTGCCTTTGGTTTGATGCGTTTGGCCATTTGGCTAACAGGCCATCGCTATTGAGTCGTTTCGTAGAGCGGAACGCCCATGTCCGTACACCTAGAAGTGGCATGATTCACTGGTAGGATAGCCATTCGACTTTCTAAAAAAAACGCTTATGAATGCTCCCGCCCATTTGCCCTCAGAGGACATCGGTACGCCCATGTCTGTGAAGATCCGCGAGCGTATCCAGGCAGCGCGGAAACGCTTCAATGCAAACGACAACATTGCTGAATTCATTCAGCCAGGTGAGCTCGATCACCTGTTGGATGAAGTCACCGAAAAAATGCAAACCGTGCTGGACAGCATGGTGATCGATACGCAAAACGATCACAACACGCAAAACACAGCACGTCGCGTGGCCAAAATGTATTTGAAGGAAGTCTTCAAAGGGCGTTACGTTGAAGGCCCTGAAGTCACGGAATTTCCCAATGCTGAGCATTTGAATGAGCTCATGATTGTGGGCCCCATCACGGTCCGCAGTGCCTGCAGTCACCATCTGTGCCCCGTGATTGGTCAAATTTGGATTGGCGTGATGCCCAACGAGCATACCAACGTGATTGGCTTGTCCAAGTACGCCCGTTTGGCCGAATGGATCATGGGCCGTCCCCAAATCCAAGAAGAAGCCGTGGTTCAGTTGGCCGACTTGATTCAGCGCAAAACGCAACCCGATGGTTTGGCCATCGTGATGGAAGCCAGCCATTTCTGCATGGGCTGGCGTGGTGTCAAAGACATGGACAGCAAAATGATCAACTCGGTCATGCGCGGGGTGTTCCTGAAAGATGCCAACTTGCGCCGCGAATTTCTCGCACTGATTCCCAGAAAGGCCTGATCATGTTGGTCCGTTTACTTTACGCAAGTCGCGCGGTTGATCCCCAGCCTGCTGTCATTGAATCGATCTTGGCGCAGTCGCGTCAGTTCAATCCTTCGACGGGCATCACGGGCATCCTTTGCTACGGCGGCGGCATCTTTTTGCAAGCCATCGAGGGTGGCCGCGAAGCGGTCAGCGATCTTTATGGCCACATTCAAAAAGATCCACGTCATAAGCAAGTGGTTTTGTTGCATTACGAAGAAATCACCGAACGCCGTTTTGGTGGCTGGACCATGGGTCAGGTCGATGTGTCCCGCGTCAATACCAACATTTTGCTCAAGTACTCTGAGCGGGCCGAACTCGATCCCTACAGTGTTTCAGGCGTGGTCTCGCTCGCCTTGCTTGAAGAGTTGATGGCCACGGCTTCCATCATTGGACGCGCCTGACGCATCATCGCTTTGTTTGCTGGGCTGCGATTTTTCCAGCAGCCCCAGCAAACGCAAACCAATTGTGGTGGCATTGGGTGCCTTGCACAGAGGAAGCGTTCAGTTGAAGCAATTGCTTCAGTTTGATGCCTTGCCCAGTTTCCAAGATTTTTTGCACCAACCTGCACCCGATCACATGCATTGCGTGGGGGGCTTTGATTTGCCTTTTGGCTTGCCCAGAGCTTGGGTTGAAGCCATGCAATGGCCGATCACTTGGCCTGAATGCATGGACCGCTACTGCGCGCATTCACGCGACGAATTGCGTCAACTTTTCAAACAGTTTTGCGATGCCCGACCTGCAGGCGCCAAGTTTGCACACCGCATGACGGATGGCCCAGCAGGTGCCAGTCCTTCCATGAAATGGGTGAATCCACCTGTGGCGTGGATGATGCATGCGGGTGTGCCCTTGTTGCGCAATGCCGCTTGGACCTTGCCGGGCTTGCAATCTGGGCGCGCCAATTGTGTGGCCTTGGAGGCCTATCCTGGTTTGCTTGCGCGAGAAATTCTGGGTCATCGTAGCTACAAAAGCGATGACAAACTCAAACAAACGCCCGATCGCTTTGTGGCCCGCAAAGACATATTGCATGCCTTGGATTTGGCGCAAACACGGTTGGCGCTGCGTTTGAAACTGACCGCCTCTCAGCACGACACATTGTTGGCTGATGCGTCTGGTGATTCGCTGGACGCGGTGTTGTGCATGGTGCAAGCGGCGTGGGCTGTGTCACAGCACGACAAGGCAGAAGCTGCGGGCCAAACAGGCCATTACGGGTTGCCCAACTTTGACCCTTTGGAAGGTTGGATCGTCAGCGCCTAAGCCCAAGCAAGGGCGTGGGCCTGAGTTTAGATGGCCATGCCCGCAATGTCGTCCGGCAAGGCCTGCAAAGCGCGCAAGGCATTGATGGCTTCTACGTCGGTGCGGTACAAATGTACGCCATGCTGGCCACTCAATTCGCCGGCCAAGCGCAAAGCTTTTTCGACGGGCAACTTGATGCCGCTGATGTGCAGCTGAATGTGGCGCTGCGCCAGTTGTTTGCGCAATTGCTGGATGGTTTCAACACCCGTGGCGTCGATCCGATTGATGGGCTGCGCAAACAGGCACACGTGTTGAATGTGGGGCAAGTCGCGCAGCTTTTCAGTGATGTATTTTTCAAAGCTGCTGGCAGCTGCAAAGTCGAGTTCGGCATCCATGCGCAATGCAAAAACCTCTGCAGCCAAGGGTGGCAATTGCCAAAGGTGGCGATCACGCAGACTGCCATCTTCGTGCAGTCCGACCTCAATGATGCGGGGATGCAGGCGGGTGTGCAGGAAGTGACTCAAGCCCATCAAAACCCCCGCCAAAACACCCCAGTAAATGCGCGGCGTGCTGAGCAAGGTGATGGCAAAGGTCAAGCCAGCCGTCGTGGCTTCAATGCGTGAGATTTGCCAAAGCTTGACAAAAGCCTTGGGCTGAATGAGGCTAGACACGGCCAAAATCACAATGGCCGCCAACACCGCACGCGGTACATGAAACAGCGCCGGTGAGGCAAACACGGCCAACAGCACAAACGAGGTGGTGGCGATGACGGCCCAGCCGGTTTTGGCGCCAGAGGCCAGACTGATGGCCGATCTGGAAAAAGAAGTGCTGGTGGCAAAGCTGCCGCTCAGCGCCGATGCAATTTTGGCCAAGCCTTGGCCCATCAAATCTTGATTCTCTTGCCACAGCGTGCCATCTTTTTGATTTTCAGTTTTGGCACTGGACGCAGCTTCTAAAAAACTGACCAATGCAATCAGCACGGCCGGGCCCGCCAACATGCCCAGCTCTGACCAAGTGAGCATATCGGGCAATGCCAAACTTGGCAGAGAAGCTGGCAAGGCACCAATCACGGCCCCCCCCTGACTGGCAAAGCCCATGGCATAACTGATGGTTGCCGTTGCCATCACGACCAGCATGATGCTGGGCCATTTGGGGGCCCATTTTTTGGCTGCAAACAGCGCGATCAGGCTAGCGCTACCAAAAGCGATGTCGGCCCACTTAACCGAGCCATCTGCTTGCCAACCCGTGATGGCGGGTAACTGTGACGCCATGACCAGCAAACCTGCAGCCTGGGTAAATCCCATCATGACAGGAGAGCTGATCAGGTTAAGCAACCAGCCGTAGCGCAGCACCCCCATCAGCAATTGCATGCTGCCTGCCATGAGCGCCAACCAAACTGCCAATTGCACCCAATGAGGACTGGCGGGCTGCGCCATGCCAGTGATCGAGGCACTGATGAGCACGCAGGTAAGGGCGGAAGGACCGATTGACAAGCGCGTGGAGCCACCCCACATGACACCCACCACCGCGGGCAACAATGCGGCATAAAGCCCCGTCACCAAAGGCATGCCGGCCAAGGCTGCATAGGCCACCGATTGCGGCACCATCAGCAAAGCCACGGAGAAACCAGCGATCCATTCAGTGCGAAAGCGCGCGGCCGTTAAACGGGGCCACTTCAAAAAAGGGAACCAAGCTTGAAGAGAATTCATGGAGGGATGTGAGGCCAAGTTTAGAGGCGCGCTTGTGCAGGTGTTGTGGGCCGCAAACTGCTGCACACCGGACATTCGGCTTGTCGGTGGGTTTGCAGCGTTTGCCACTCCATGTGCTGCGCGTTGAAAAGCATCAACTGTCCGATCACGCTGCTGCCCATGCCGCTCAAAATTTTGAGTGCTTCAGCCGCTTGTAAACTGCCAATGACGCCCACCAGAGGTGCCAACACGCCCATGGTGGCGCAGCGCGTTTCTTCAAAGTTTTGCGTGGGTGGAAACACACAGGCATAACAAGGCGAATGCGCGTGTTGGGTGTGATAGACAGCCAATTGGCCATCCAAGCGCAAAGCGGCGCCAGACACCAGCGGTTTGCCGTGCACAACACACGCCAGGTTGATGGCGTGTCGCGTCTCAAAGTTGTCGGTGCAATCTAGAACCACATCGGCTTGCGCAACCAGCGTGTGCAGCAGTTGCGCATCGGCTTTGAGGGCGTGTGTGCTGATGTTGGCTTCTGGATTGATGTCGATCATGGCAGTACGCAGTGACTCAACTTTGAGCTGACCGACGCGTGTCTGCGTGTGCGCAATTTGCCGTTGCAAGTTGGTGACGTCGACCCGGTCATGGTCGACCAAGCTCATGCGCCCTACGCCTGCACTGGCCAAATAGAGTGCGGCAGGGGAGCCCAAGCCGCCAGCACCAATGATGAGTGCATGCGATTGCGCGACGCGCTCTTGGCCTTCAACGCCCCATTCATCTAGCAAGATGTGGCGCGAATAGCGCAAGAGTTGGTCATCCCGCATGAGCGATTACTTGTCTTTTTTCTCGACTTTGCGCTCGGCCAAGGTTGCACTGGCTTTGACGGGTAAACCTTTGAGCTGGTTCAGTGCCTGGTTGAGCTGGAAGTCTTTGTTGGAGCCAAACTCGGGCGGTCTTCTTTCTGACTCGGGTTTTTTGGCTTCAGCTTCCAGTTTCTTCAAGGCCTCTTCGCGCGCTTTTTGGCGCTCTTCATTTTTCTTTTCGGCTTCTTGCCCGTTGCCCAAATGTTTTTCCAAATCGGCTTCGCGTGTGCGCAATGCTGCAAACACATTGCCATTTTCGGTTTCGTCCAACATCACGTCAGGCAAGATGCCCTTGGCCTGAATGGAGCGGCCCAGAGGGGTGTAGTAGCGTGCCGTTGTAAGTTTTAAGGCCGTGTCAGGTCCTAACTGGCGAACTGTTTGAACCGAGCCTTTGCCAAAGGTTTGGCTGCCCATGACCGTGGCACGTTTGTGGTCTTGCAAGGCGCCAGCCACAATTTCACTGGCAGAGGCTGAGCCTTCGTTGACCAGCACCACCAAGGGGACTTTTTTCAATTGGCCTTGGGTGTTTTGCGTCAGGCGCTGAATGGGGTCCATGTCGGCACTGCGACGCCAAAATTGGGGAGATGCTTTGTAAACAAATTTGCTTTCTTCGAGCTGGCCATTGGTTGAAACAACCGTGACGTTTTCGGGCAAGAAGGCGGCTGACAAAGCCACAGCGGCATCGAGCAAGCCGCCTGGATCGTTGCGCAAATCAAGAACCAAGCCTTTGAGCTGGGGTTCTTGTTTGTAGATGTCTTCTAATTTTCTGGAAAAGTCTTCCACGGTGCGCTCTTGGAACTGCGCCACGCGAATCCAGCCATAACCCGATTCCAATACCTTGGCTTTGACCGACTGCGTTTTGATTTCTTCCCGCACAATGGTGACGGTGAAGGTGCGACTCTCGTCTTTGCGAAAAATGCTGAGAACCACTTTGGTGTTGGGCTCGCCCCGCATGCGTTTGACCGCATCGTTCATGGACAAGCCTTTGACGAAAACATCGTCAATTTTGGTGATGAGGTCGTTGGTTTTAAGTCCGGCTCGATCGGCCGGTGAACCTTCAATGGGGGACACCACCTTGACCACGCCTTCTTCTTGCGTGATTTCAATGCCGACGCCAACAAAGCGGCCAGAGGTGCCTTCGCTGAATTCTTTGAAACTTTTCTTGTCGAAATACTGCGAGTGGGGGTCGAGGCTGGAGACCATGCCAGAGATGGCTTCGGTGATGAGTTTTTTCTCATCGACGGTTTCAACGTAGTCGCTCTTGACCATGCCAAATACCGCGGCCAGTTGCTGCAACTCCTCCAACGGCAATGGCCCAAACGTGCCACGTGCGGTGGTTTGAAGTGACACGGTGGTGAGCGCACCAGCCAGGGCACCCACACTTAACCAACCGACGATTTTCAATTTTTGACCCATGTTCATTGACCCAGAAGGTCTCCTTTTGAACCAATATACACCCTGCGTGTCAAGCTTGTTGACATCAGGGCAAGCCCTTGTGGGGAATTAGGCCTTGCCTTGGCTGGCCACAGCGGCCGCAGCTTTGGCCGCAGCTTCGGCATCACCAAGGTAATAGTGTCGGATGGGCTTCATGTTGGCATCAAGCTCATACACCAGCGGAATGCCATTGGGGATGTTCAAGTTGACGATGTCGTCATCGGAGATGTTGTCCAAGTACTTGATCAAGGCACGAATGGAATTGCCATGTGCGGCCACGACCACGCGTTGACCAGCCTGGATGGCCGGCGCCATGGACTCGGTCCAAAAAGGGACGACGCGGGCCACTGTGTCTTTGAGACATTCCGTTAAGGGCACATCTTTGGGGTCGATTTTGGCGTAGCGTAAATCGCCGCGCTCGCAACGGGGGTCTTGCGGTTCCAAAGCAGGGGGTGGCGTGTCGTAGCTACGGCGCCAAACCAAAACTTGGTCATCACCAAATTTCTTAGCAGTTTCGGCCTTGTTCAAACCCTGCAGCGCGCCGTAGTGACGCTCATTCAAGCGCCAGCTGTTGTGTACCGGCAGCCATTGACGCTCCATGGCGTCCAGGGTGTGCCACAAGGTGTGGATGGCGCGTTTGAGAACGCTTGTATAGGCCAGGTCAAACTCAAAACCCTCTGCCTTGAGAAGGCGGCCAGCCGCTTGCGCTTGCGCGATACCGGTGGGGGTGAGGTCTACATCGGTCCAGCCAGTGAAGCGATTTTCTAAATTCCAGGTGGACTCGCCGTGGCGAATGAGAACGAATTTGTACATGGTGAAAGGTTTAATCAGAGAGGACAATACAGGTTTCCGCCCGCCATTTTAGAATTCGATTCTGGCGTGCGGCCGACAAATGCGCTGCGTGTGAACTTTTTAAGGGTTTTTTGTGAATTTTTTGATTGAAAACTGGATGTTGGTTGTGGTGGCTGCGGCTTCTGCCTTAGGTCTCTTTTGGCCTGCCCTGACCAAAGGTGCCGCGGGTGGTGTCCAACCCTCCGAGGCTGTCTTGCTCATGAACCGCGAAAAAGCGGTGGTGATTGATGTGTGCGAGCCTGCTGAATTTGCGCAAGGACACGTTGTGGGCTCAAAAAATATTCCATTGGCGCAACTCGAAACACAGTTGCCCCAGTTGGTCAAAAACAAAAGCCTGCCTGTCATCTTGGTCTGCCAAGTAGGTGGCCGTGCCAGCCGTGCGACGGCCATGGCTCAAAAGCTGGGTTATGAACGTGCCCAGGCCTTGTCCGGCGGTTTGAAGTCTTGGCGCGAAGCCAATTTGCCTGTCGAAAAAGCCTAACGATTCAAACTTCTCATAGGAAATGTCATGTCACAAGTGAAGATGTACACCACGGCCGTTTGCCCCTACTGCGTGCGCGCTAAGCAAGTCTTGAAGTCAAAGGGCGTGACAGACATCGAAGAAATCAGGGTTGACCTGCTGCCCGAGGCGCGCGAGCACATGATGAAGGTCACGGGGCGACGCACGGTGCCTCAAATTTTCATTGGTGAGACGCATGTGGGGGGGTGTGATGACCTGATGGCACTCGACGCCAAAGGTGGCCTTGCGCCCCTGTTGCAAGCCAATTGAACATCAGTGGGGGCTGCAGGCAGCCCACCATCGGTGATAATCTGATTTCAACCTGTGGTTGGGGCTTGTTCAAGCGGCCGCAGGACCGATACCATTCAAAACAAGATTATTTATGTCAGAAGCCAGCACTCCCGTGTTCCAAATCCAACGCGTTTACTTGAAAGAAGCGTCTTTGGAGCAACCTAATTCACCGGCCATTTTGTTGGAACAGCAACAACCCGCCGTGGACATTCAATTGGGTGTGGAAGCCAACCAAGCGGCTGACGGTGTTTATGAAATTTGTGTCACGGCCACAGTGCAAACCAAGATTGACGACAAAACCGTCTTTTTGGTCGAATGCAAGCAAGCCGGCATATTTGAAATCCGCAATTTGCCTGAAGACCAAATGGGCCCCATCATGGGCATCGCTTGCCCACAAATTGTGTACCCTTATTTGCGTGGCAACGTGGCCGACATGGTCACACGCGCAGGCTTTCCGCCTGTGCACTTGGCAGAGATTAATTTCCAAGCAATGTACGAGCAGCAGCAAGCTGAGGCCGCCGGTCAGGCCGCCGCTGCACCTCAAGTTCAGTAAACGCATCGCAAAGGTCCCGGCTTGAGCCTGAAGATTGCGGTCATCGGGGCAGGTGCTTGGGGCACGGCGCTGGCCATCAGTGCCAGTCGCGAGGGCACAGGGCATGCCGTCCAATTGTGGACGCGCGACCCTGTTGCTGCACACGCGCTGCAAGCTCACCGAAGCAACGAACGCTATTTGCCTGGGGTGGCCTTTCCGCCGGCCTTGCAATGCGTGAGCACCCCCGTTTTGGCCTTGGCTTCCTGGGCTCAGCAACACGACTTGATCGTGGTGGGCACACCCATGTCGGCCTTGCGGGGCATGTTGCACACGTTGAAAGACCTGCAGGTTCCGGTGGCTTGGCTCTGCAAAGGTTTTGAGGCCAGCAGCGAGGGCGTTGAATCGGGTGCCATGCCGCATGAGGTGTGTCAGCAGGTTGCGCCTCAGCTGAAAGCAGGGGCGTTAAGTGGCCCTAGCTTTGCGCTGGAAGTGGCCAGAGCGCAGCCCACCGCCTTGGTGGCGGCCAGTGCCCAAGCCAGCGTGCGACAAATGTTGGTCGATGCCTTTCACAGCCCCAGCTTGCGTGTGTACGCCAATGATGACATCGTGGGTGTCGAAGTGGGCGGCGCTGTGAAGAACGTGTTGGCGATTGCCACCGGATTGTGCGACGGCTTGAACTTGGGATTGAATGCCCGCGCGGCTTTGATCACGCGTGGCCTGTCAGAGATGACGCGCTTGGGCGTGGCACTGGGCGCCAAAACTGAAACCTTCATGGGCTTGTCTGGCCTGGGCGACTTGGTGCTCACCGCCACGGGCGATTTGAGCCGCAACCGAAAAGTAGGTTTGTTGCTGGCGCAAGGAATGGATTTGCAACAAGCCGTCCAATCTTTGGGTCATGTCGCAGAAGGTGTTTACAGCGCACGCACCGTTGTCCAACGGGCCAAAGCTTTGGGCGTAGACATGCCCATTGCCCAAGCGGTGGTGGCCTTGTTGGATGGTGAACTTCAACCTGCACAAGCAGTGGCAGCCTTGATGGGACGTGGTGCCAAAGGGGAGTCGGCTTAAACGCCAAGCGGCGTGCAGTTCAGGGCCGCCCTGCAAAAATCAAACAGGTGTGAAGGCTAAGCGAACGTAAATGGGCGCAAATGCTTCTGCTTGGGTGATTTCAATCAAGGTTTCTTTGGCCAGCTCTAGCAGCGCAATGAAGGTCACCACCAACACGGGCGAGCCTTTGCTGGGGTCGAACAAGTTTTCAAACTCGACAAATTTGCGCCCCTGAAGATGCTTCAAGACAATGCTCATGTGCTCGCGCACGCTGAGTTCTTCGCGTGAAATTTTGTGATGCTGAACCAGTTTGGCGCGCTTCATGATGTCGCGCCAGGCTTCTTGCAGTTCGACCAAATGCACATCGGGGAATCGCGGTTGCAAACTTTGCTCGATGTAGACCTGCGCCTTCAAAAAGTCGCGGCCATATTGCGGCAAGTTGCCCAACTGCATGGAGGCCATTTTCATTTGCTCGTACTCGAGCAAACGCCGCACCAATTCGGCACGGGGGTCTTCGGGCTCTTGCCCCTCCGCCACTTTTTTGGGAGGCAGCAGCATGCGTGATTTGATTTCAATCAGCATGGCGGCCATGAGCAAATACTCTGCGGCCAGTTCTAGATTGTGCTGGCGAATTTCGTCGACATAGCTGAGGTACTGGCGCGTGACAGCGGCCATGGGAATGTCGAGGATGTTGAAGTTTTGCTTGCGAATCAAGTACAACAACAAGTCGAGAGGGCCTTCGAAGGCCTCTAGAAAAACCTCCAATGCATCCGGTGGGATGTAGAGGTCGTTGGGCATGGAAAACAAAGGCTCGCCATACAGGCGTGCCACGGCCACGTGGTCGATGACCTCGGGCAAGCCCGCGGTGCTGTCGACGGCGGGAAGAACCTGTGGGGATGTGACCGTGTTGTCCAAAAGACTCAAGCCTTGGTTTGGTAGACGTAAGGCTTTTGCGCCACACGGCCTGCGTTGAGTTCTTTCAATCCATGGCGATCAACCGATGCATTCCACAACAAAGCGCGGCCTTCTTGTTGAGCTGCATCCAGATGAGGACGGTCTGCTTTGAGCTGTTCAATGAACTGAGTAGCGTCGGAACGGTAGTCTGGACGACGGAAAAAATGCAAGAGCGACATGACAAAGCGCTTTCTATGAATAAGGCCGTATTTTAACGGTCTGGTGCTAGCGGTTTTCTGACGAGCGAACAGTTTCTAGGCCGCTTGCCCAATCGGGCTTGAAATCCTTGCCGATCAGTGCTTGAAGCCCGGTGCGCTGGGCTATGTCCATGGGTTGATGGTTCAAGCCACAAAGGATGAGTCGAACTTGCCGCTTTTGACACACGTGAGCCAAGGAGATGAGGGCATCGGCGCCCGAAGAATCGATGTAAATCAAGTTTTTGAGGTCCAAAATGACTGCTTTTTGAGGCAATTGGTCTTCAATGGTCTCGACCAATTTGACAGCCCCAAAGAACAAAGCACCGTAAAAACGGTAGACACTGATGCTTCCTTCTTGACCGTTCAATGCCGGCGAATCGTGGCCTGACAGCTGCTCAACGCGGCTGAGGTTGGAAATTCGATAAATAAAGGTGATGCAGGCTGCGATCAAACCGAATTCAACGGCCACCGTCAGGTCCACCGTGACCGTTAGCAAAAACACCGCCAACAAGGTCGTGCGGTAAGGCGCACGGAATTGTTTCAGTTCGTAAAAGGCGCGCCATTCGCCCATGTTCCAAGCCACAAACATCAAAATGGCCGCCAGGGCTGGCAAAGGCACATGATTGGCCAAGGGTGCAGCCACCCACACCACCAGCAACAATGTCAGGGCGTGCACCATGCCCGCAATGGGTGTACGCCCGCCGCTTTTGACGTTGGTGACGGTACGGGCAATGGTGCCGGTAGCGGGCATGCCACCGAAAAAAGGTGTCACAAAGTTGGCCACACCCTGTGCCATCAGTTCTTGGTTGGGGTTGTGGCGATCGTTGATCAGGCCATCTGCAATGCGTGCGCACAGCAAAGACTCTATGGCACCGAGCAAGGTCAGGGTAAAGATCGGCATGCTCAAGTGCTTGAGGGTTGCCCAGCTGAATTCAGGCCACACAAAGCTGGGCAACTCAGAGGGGATGCCGCCAAATTTGCTGCCAATGGTTTCAACCGGCAAGTTCATGGCTTGTGCCGCCAAGGTGGCCGCCACCAAAGCAACAATGGAACCCGGGACCGCTTGCAGCGCACGCGCCAACTTGCCGGCTTGTGTTTGTGGTGAGCGAGGTGAAAAACAGCGTTGCCAGCTCACAATCAAGATCAAAGAACCCAAAGCCAGTGCAAATGAAGTCGGTTGAAAGCTGGGCAAGGCCTCCGTCAAAGTTTGCAGGATGCCCAAAAAATCGGCGGGCATGTGGCTAACCTGCAGGCCCAAAAAATCTTTGGCCTGCGACAACATGATCAAGACCGCAATGCCGTTGGTAAATCCTATGACCACCGCCACCGGGATGAAGCGAATGAGGGTGCCCATTTTGAGCAAGCCCAAAATGAACAAAAGCACCCCTGAGGCAGCCGTGGCAATGATCAGATTGGACAGGCCGTAGCGTTCTAAGATGCCATAGACAATGACAATGAAAGCACCGGCAGGCCCGCCAATTTGAACTTTGCTGCCGCCCAATGCCGAAATTAGAAAGCCCGCAATGATGGCCGTGAACAAGCCGGCTTCAGGTTGCAGGCCTGAGGCAATTGCAAAGGCCATGGCCAGTGGCAAAGCCACCACACCCACAGTCATGCCCGACGCAATGTCGGTGCCCAGTTGCTCGCGTGAGTAGCCCTTTAGCGCGTCAACAAGTTGGGGACGAAAGAAAAAGGCCATTCGGCAGTTGAGCCTTTAGTGAATGCGCATGCCAGGTTTTGCACCAGGCCATGGATTCAGCACGTAGATGCCAGGCTCGGCTTTTTCATCCGCATGGCTGGCGGCCAGCACCATGCCTTCGGACACACCAAACTTCATTTTGCGCGGCGCCAAATTGGCCACCATCACAGTGAGCTTGCCCACCAAGTCTTCAGGCTTGTAGACACTGGCAATGCCGCTGAACACATTGCGGTGTTTGCCTTCGCCCACATCCAAAGTGAGGCGCAAGAGTTTGGTGGAGCCTTCCACGGCTTCGCATTGCACAATTTGCGCAATGCGCAAATCGATCTTGACAAAGTCGTCGATGGAAATGGTGGGGGCAATGGCTTCGCCGCCGGGCAGAGGGGCAGCCTCCACCACGGGCTCGGGCGCTTCGAACAAAGAGTCGAGCATGGCCACGTCCACACGCTGCATCAAGTGCTTGTAATCGTTGATGGCATGGCCTGCACCCAGGGAAGCTTGCACATGGGTGAAGTTCATGGCATCGATGTTCAAGAACTTTTCCACGTTGCTGGCCAACGAAGGCAGTACGGGCTTGAGCATGAGGCTGAGCAAGCGGAAGGCTTCGATGCAAGTGGTGCACACGTCGTGCAGGCGTGCATCCATGCCTTCTTGCTTGGCCAATTCCCAAGGTTTGTTTTGGTCGACGTATTCGTTCACGCGGTCGGCCAAGAGCATCACTTCGCGCAGGGCTTTGGCGTAATCGCGTTCGTCATAAAGCTTGGCAATGGGCGCCACGCCTTCGTGCAATTGCGTCAGCAAAGCTTGGCCATCGGCCGACACAGTGCCCAATTTGCCGCCCAAGCGTTTAGCAATAAAGCCCGCAGCGCGCGATGCAATGTTGATGTACTTGCCCACCAAGTCGGAGTTGACGCGGGCCAAAAAGTCGTCGGGGTTGAAGTCGACGTCTTCGTTGCGGCCGTTCAGTTTGGCGGCAATGTAGTAGCGCAACCACTCGGGGTTCATGCCCAGTTTCAAATACTTGAGCGGGTCGAGGCCGGTGCCACGGCTCTTGCTCATTTTCTCGCCGCTGACGGTTAGGAAACCGTGCACAAAGACGGCATTGGGCGTTTTGCGTCCGCTGAAATGCAAGGTGGCAGGCCAGAACAAGGTATGGAAGTACGTGATGTCTTTGCCAATGAAGTGGTACTGCTCCACGTTGGGGTTGTTGATGTAGGCGTCGTAGTCCACCCCAATCTTGCCCAGATAGTTCTTCAGTGAAGCCAAGTAGCCGATGGGGGCATCGAGCCAGACGTAGAAGTACTTGCCGGGTGCATCGGGAATTTCAATGCCGAAATAAGGGGCATCGCGGCTGATGTCCCAATCGCTCAAACCGCCTTGGCCGTCTTCGTCTTTGGTAAACCACTCTTTGATTTTGTTCAGCACTTCGGGCTGCAAACGGCCAGCCTCGTGCGTCCATTTTTCTAAGAACGCAATGCAGCGGGGGTCTGACAATTTGAAGAAGTAGTGCTCAGATTGTTTGAGCACCGGTGTGGCGCCAGACAAAGCGGAGTAGGGGTTCTTCACTTCGGTGGGGGCGTACACCGCACCGCAAGACTCGCAACTGTCGCCGTATTGGTCTTTGGCGCCGCACTTCGGACATTCGCCTTTGATGAAGCGGTCTGGCAGGAACATTGACTTTTCGGGGTCAAAGTACTGCTCGATGGTTTTGGTGGCAATCAGGCCGGCGGCTTTGAGGTCGCGGTAAATTTGTTGTGCCAGTTCGTGGTTCTCGGGGCCATCGGTGGAATGCCAGTTGTCGAAGGCAATGTGAAAGCCATCGAGGTAAGGTTTGCGGCCCGCTGCAATGTTGGCCACAAATTGCTGTGGCGTGATGCCGGCTTTTTCCGCGGCAATCATGATGGGGGCGCCGTGCGCATCGTCGGCACAGACAAAATGCACTTCATGGCCTTGCATGCGTTGTGCGCGAACCCAGATGTCAGCCTGGATGTATTCCATGATGTGACCGATGTGGAAATTGCCATTGGCATAAGGCAATGCGGTCGTGACAAAAATTTGTCTTTGGGCAGCAGTGAGGTTCGAAACAGACGAAGCAGACATGAGGGGGCAATTTGTAGGGGAATCCTTGATTTTATGGGCTTCGGCCGCCCGATGTCGCTAAACTCCCGCCCATTCGCAGAAAGTTTCACATGTCGACCCCAGAACAACTCCAAAAAGCCCTCGAATCGGTCATTGACCCCAATACGGGCAAAGATTTTGTCTCCACCAAAGCCCTCAAAAACCTGGTGGTGGACGGCGGCAATGTGGCTTTTGACGTCGAGTTAGGCTATCCCGCCAAGAGCCAAATTCCTGGCTTGCGCAATGCACTCATTGCAGCTGCCAAACAAGTGCCCGGCGTCACCAACGTGTCGGCCAATGTCACGACCAAAATTGTGGCCCATGCAGCACAGCGCGGCGTTGCCTTGTTGCCTCAGGTGAAAAACATCGTGGCCGTTGCCTCTGGCAAAGGCGGCGTGGGCAAGAGCACCACCGCCGTCAATTTGGCGCTGGCGCTGGCCGCAGAAGGCGCCAGTGTGGGCTTGCTCGATGCCGACATTTACGGCCCCAGCCAGCCCATGATGATGGGCATTGAAGGCCGCCCCGAAAGCGAAGACGGCAAAACCATGGAGCCCATGGAAAACTATGGCGTGCAAGTGATGTCAATTGGTTTCTTGGTGAACCAAGACGAAGCCATGATTTGGCGCGGCCCCATGGCCACGCAAGCGCTAGAGCAGTTGCTGCGCCAGACCAATTGGAAAGATTTGGATTACTTGATCATCGACATGCCGCCAGGCACTGGCGACATTCAACTCACGCTCAGCCAACGCGTGCCCATGACCGGCGCCGTGATTGTGACCACACCCCAAGACATCGCTTTGCTGGACGCCAAAAAGGGCATCAAGATGTTTGAAAAAGTGGGCGTGCCCATTTTGGGCATTGTGGAAAACATGGCGGTGCACGTGTGTACCAACTGCGGTCATGTGGAACACATCTTTGGCGCCGATGGCGGCAAGAAAATGGCCGAGAACTACCAAATGGACTATCTGGGTGCCTTGCCCTTGAACATGCAAATTCGTTTGCAAGCCGACAACGGCAAACCCACGGTGGTGGCCGATCCGGATGGCGAAGTGGCAGGCATTTACAAGTCGGTGGCGCGCCAAGTGGCCATCAAAATTGCGGCCAAGGCCAAAGACTTTTCTGCCAAGTTCCCAACCATCACCGTGTCAAAAAACACCTGATGCAAAAAACAATGACCTCAGATTGAGGCCATTTCGCAAAGGCTTGAAGGCTGATCGCTTCAAGCCTTTTTGTTTTCTAGATCGCGCAATCGGAACCGTTGGATTTTGCCGGTGGCAGTCTTGGGCAGCTCGCTCACAAACTGAATGAAGCGTGGATATTTGTAAGGCGCCAAACGCTCTTTCACAAAGACTTTCACTTCGTCTTCGGTCAAACTTTGACCAGCCTTCAACACAATGAAGGCTTTGGTTTTGGTCAAACCATCGGCATCCACTTTGCCAATGACGGCAGCTTCCAAAATGGCAGGGTGCTGAACCAAGGTCGATTCCACTTCAAAAGGCGACACGTAAATGCCGCTGACTTTCAGCATGTCATCGTTGCGGCCTGCATAGGTGTAGTAGCCATCCGGGTCGCGCGAGTATTTGTCGCCACTTTTGGTCCATTCACCTTGAAAGGTGTCGCGCGATTTTTCGCGGTTGTTCCAGTACATCAAGGCTGCTGAGGGGCCTTTGATGTACAGGTCGCCAATCTCGTTGTGACCCGTCAGCACTTCACCTTGTTCGCCGCGCAATTGCACTTCGTAACCAGGGACAGGTTTGCCCGTGGTGCCGTAGCGCACATCGCCGGGGGCGTTGGACAAGAACACGTGCAGCATTTCGGTGGAGCCAATGCCGTCAATGATTTCGCAGCCAAATTGCGCTGTCCAACGTTCGCCAATGTCAGCGGGCAAGGCCTCGCCTGCAGATGAGCAAAGACGCAATGCCACTTGATCTTTGGTGGGTAAATCAGGGCTTGCCAACATGCCGCCATAGCCGGTGGGCGCACCATAAAACACGGTGGGCTTGTGATCGACCAAGCGTTTGAAAGTGGCTTGTGGTGTGGGGCGTTCGGCCATCAACACCACGCTGGCGCCAACGCTTAAAGGGAAGGTGAGGGCATTGCCCAAGCCATAGGCAAAGAACAACTTGGCCGCCGAGAACACCACGTCCTTGGAGCTCAGTGCCAGTACGCCTTTGCCGTACAGCTGGGCAGTCCAATACAAATTGCCTTGGGTGTGTACCGTGCCCTTTGGGTTGCCTGTAGAGCCAGAAGAGAACAGCCAGAAGGCGGGTTCGTCAGCATGTGTTTCAGCGGGCAAACTAGGACCCGAGGCGGAGGCCAATAAATCTTTGAAATGCATGTTGGGTGCAGGCAAGTCACCTTCGTGGCGTGACACCACCACGTGCTTGATACTCTTGGTGCCTTGCGCAATGGCTGTATTCAAAGTGCCTAACAAGGCCGATGACACCAAAGCAGCCTGTGCACGGCTGTTGTTGATCATGAAGGCGTAGTCTTCAGGTGTGAGAAGTGTGTTGACAGCCACAGGGACGACACCTGCGTAAAGCGCGCCCAAAAATGACACCACCCAATCGGTGCTGTCGTGCATCAACAGCAGCACGCGTTCTTCGCGTTTGAGGCCGAGCTTGCGCAAGCCCGCCGCACAGGCGCGTACTTGGTCGGCCAAGGCGCCATAGCTTAGGCTACCTGCATCGTCGATCAATGCGGTTTTGTCCTTGCGGCTGTTGTTGGCAGCAATTAGGAACTGTGCGAAATTGAACTGCGTGGGGGGGGCGGAAGGCAATGCCATGGCGATCTCCGTGATCTGTCAATAAATTTGAGTGCTTGCATTAAAACGCTTGGGAAATCCTGCAACAAGCGGTATAAATGCACTATCTTGCTTGCGGACGAGTATGCAATAAAGTGCATATTTTGTCGCCGCTCAAAGTCTAGGGTTTTCCCTTAATGTTTTGAAAATAGCGTTGCTCTTAAAAGTCTTTGGAGACCTCGGTGACAGAATCATCGACCGCATTTGTTGAAGTTGGTAGCTCATTGGAGCCGCTGCGCAGCCCATTCCTCATGGCGCTGGGCGAGCGTGTCCGCAACCTTCGATCTCGCAAAGGCATGACCCGCAAAGCTGTGGCTTTGGCGGCTGATGTGTCCGAACGCCATTTGGCCAATTTGGAATATGGCACGGGCAATGTGTCCGTCTTGGTCCTGCTTCAGGTGTCGCATGCCCTGCAGTGCTCCTTGGCGGAGCTGCTGGGCGACATCAGTACCAGCTCGCCCGAATGGCTGCTCATTCGAGAAATTCTCAGCAAGCGAGGCGATGCCGATTTGCGCCGTGCGCGTGTTCAACTCACCGAGATGTTTGGGGAAAGTGGCGATGCCTCCGCAAGACGCACCCGTGTGGCCTTGATCGGCTTGCGTGGTGCCGGCAAAACCACGCTGGGCCAAGGTTTGGCCGATGATCTGGGTTTTCCGTTCATTGAGCTCAGCCGCGAAATTGAAAAATTCGCCGGATGCCAAATCAGCGAAATTCACAACCTGTATGGCGCCAATGCCTATCGCCGATACGAGCGTCGTGCGCTGGAAGAGGCCATCCAAATTTATCCAGAAGTGGTCATCGCCACACCGGGCGGGTTGGTGTCTGACTCTGCCAATTTCAACTTGTTGCTGTCACATTGCACCACCGTTTGGTTGCAGGCCAGTGCCAACGATCACATGGCGCGCGTGGCGGCCCAGGGCGATTTACGCCCCATGGCCGCCAGCCCCGAAGCCATGGAAGATTTGAAACGCATCCTTGAAGGCCGCTCCGCTTTTTACTCCAAGGCCGACATCACCATCGACACCAGTGCTCAGAACGTTGAGGAAAGCATCCGTCGCTTGAAAACCGAAGTACGCAAAGAACTTCATTTGATTGAATGATCCGGATGAAGACTAGGGTAAATACTTAGTAAATGCATTAAATTGCATATTGAGTGTCAAATTTGAATGCAATAAACTGCATGTCAACGCAAATCGATGCATGCACCTTTTGCATTCGAAGTTTCACTCAGTCAGTTCAAAGCCCCAATTCGGAGATCGCCATGACCACAGCGCCCATCGTCAACTACCAAACCACCCCAGACAATTACAAGCACATCAGCTTGGCCTTTGACGGTGCTGTGGCCACTTTGTCGATCAACATCGACGAAAACGCCGGCATTCGCCCTGGTTACAAACTCAAGCTCAACTCTTACGACTTGGGCGTGGACATTGAATTGCACGATGCCTTGCAACGCATTCGCTTTGAGCACCCCGAAGTTCGCTCTGTGGTGGTCACCAGCTTGAAAGACCGCGTGTTCTGCTCCGGCGCCAACATTTTCATGTTGGGCGTGTCCACACACGGCTGGAAAGTGAACTTCTGTAAGTTCACCAACGAAACACGCAACGGCATTGAAGACTCCAGCAAATACTCTGGTTTGAAGTTTGTGGCCGCTTTGAATGGCGCTTGCGCTGGCGGTGGTTACGAGTTGGCATTGGCCTGCGACGACATCGTGTTGGTGGACGACCGCTCTTCTTCTGTGTCCTTGCCTGAAGTTCCCTTGCTTGGCGTGTTGCCAGGTACTGGCGGCCTCACACGCGTGACCGACAAGCGCCACGTGCGCCACGACTTGGCCGACATCTTCTGCACCAGCGTGGAGGGTGTACGCGGTCAAAAAGCCGTCGATTGGCGTTTGGTCGATGCCATTGCCAAGCCCAACCAATTTCAACAAGTGGTGCGCGAGCGTGCCGACAACTTGGCCGCCAAAAGCGATCGCCCTGCCGCAGAAAAAGGCGTGGCGCTCACACCCATTCAGCGCAACATTGAAGCCGAACGCATCAGCTACACCAATGTGACCGTTGAGATTGACCGCGCCAAGCGCTTGGCCACTTTCACTGTCAAAGCACCGACAACAGCACAACCCACAGACATCGCAGGCATCTTGGCTGCTGGCGCTCAGTGGTGGCCACTGCAAATGGTGCGTGAATTGGACGACGCCATTTTGCACATGCGCACCAACGAACTCGACATTGGCACCTGGTTGCTCAAAGCCACTGGCGATGCCAAAGCCGTGTTGGCCAGCGACGCTACCTTGTTGGCGAACAAAGATCACTGGTTCGTGCGCGAAACCATTGGCCACCTGCGTCGCACTTTGGCCCGTTTGGATGTGTCTTCACGCAGTATTTTTGCCCTGGTGGAACCAGGTACTTGCTTCGTGGGTACGTTTGCCGAATTGGCTTTCTGCGCAGACCGCACTTACATGTTGGCCTTGCCCGACGATGCAGACAAAGCACCCACCCTTCAATTGAATGAGTTCAACTTTGGTTTCTACCCCATGGTGAACGATCAGTCTCGCTTGGCACGTCGCTTCTACGAAGAAGTGCCCGCCATGGAAGCCGCTCGCGGCGCCATTGGCAAAGCCTTGGACGCTGATGCTGCCTTGGCCTTGGGATTGGTGACAGCTGCACCCGACGACATCGATTGGGATGACGAAATTCGCATGTGCTTGGAAGAGCGCGCGGCCATGTCCCCAGACGCCCTCACTGGCCTCGAAGCCAACCTGCGTTTCGCCAGCCAAGAGAACATGCTCACCCGTATTTTTGGCCGCCTCACCGCTTGGCAAAACTGGATTTTCCAGCGCCCCAATGCCGTGGGTGAAAAAGGTGCCTTGAAGGTGTACGGCAAAGGCGAAAAAGTGCAGTTCGACATGAACCGCGTTTAAGCCTCAACGTACAAAAATTTTTTGAAAGTGTTGTGCAGCAAGGTTCCCGGTGGTCTTTGCTGCAACCAAAATTTGACCCCACCGTTGCTTTAATTTCTGGAGACTCACATGTCCGGTATCAACTACAGCGAAAAGATTCCTAACAACGTCAACTTGTCTGAAGACCGCACCTTGCAGCGCGCTTTGGAACAATGGCAGCCCAACTTCATTAACTGGTGGGATGACATGGGCCCTGAGGGCTCCAAAGACATGGACGTGTATTTGCGTACCGCCGTGAGTGTGGATCCACAAGGTTGGGCACAGTTCGGTCACGTCAAAATGCGCGACTACCGTTGGGGTGTGTTTTTGAACCCAGGCGAGCAAGACCGCACCATTCACTTTGGCGATCACAAAGGTGAAAAAGCTTGGCAAGACGTGCCCGGCGAACACCGCGCCAACCTGCGCCGCATCATCGTGACACAGGGCGACACCGAGCCAGCATCTGTGGAGCAACAGCGCCACTTGGGCCTGACAGCCCCTAGCATGTACGACCTGCGCAACTTGTTCCAAATTAACGTGGAAGAAGGCCGTCACCTGTGGGCCATGGTGTACTTGTTGCACAAATACTTTGGCAAAGATGGCCGTGAAGAAGCCGATGCGTTGTTGCAGCGTAACAGCGGCAACGAAGACAATCCCCGCATCTTGCAGGCCTTCAACGAGAAAACACCCGACTGGTTGTCTTTCTTCATGTTCACGTACTTCACAGACCGTGACGGCAAGTTCCAACTGTGTGCCTTGGCCGAATCTGCATTCGATCCATTGGCCCGCACCACCAAGTTCATGTTGACCGAAGAGGCACACCACATGTTTGTGGGTGAGTCTGGCGTCAGCCGCACCATCCAGCGCACTGTGGACGTGATGAACCAACTCAAAACCGACGACGTGGCCAAACTGCGCGCTGCAGGCGTGATTGATTTGCCCACCATTCAGCGTTACATCAACTTCCACTTCTCCGTCACCATCGATTTGTTCGGTGCCGATGAGTCTTCCAATGCCGCCACCTTCTACAGCTCTGGCCTCAAAGGCCGCTACGAAGAAGGCAAGCGCAACGACGACCACGTGTTGAAGGGCAATACCTACAAGATCTTGGCCGTAGAAGAAGGCAAGCTGATCGAAAAAGAAGTGCCCATGTTGAACGCTTTGAATGAAGTTCTGCGTGACGACTACATCGTTGATTCCAAAGGCGGCATTGAGCGTTGGAATCGCGTGATTGAAAAAGCGGGCATCTCTTTCAAGTTGACAGCGCCTCACAAAGCTTTCCACCGCAACATTGGCTCCTTGTCTGGCTCCAAAATCACGCCCGATGGCCGTGTGGTCACCAGCGAAGAGTGGATGGCCAAAGTGGGTGAGTGGTTGCCTACCAACGAAGACCGCGCTTATGTCGGCAGCCTGATGGGCCGCGTCACTGAGCCAGGCAAGTTTGCCAACTGGATTGCCCCTCCTGTCATGGGCATCAACCGTCAGCCTGTAGACTTCGACTACGTTCGTTTCAGCTGAGATCTGATTTAAAAGATCCAACACACACGCCATGACCACAGAAGCCGTTTTAATTCAGCAACATCTGATTGACCCAGAGATCTGCATCCGTTGCAACACCTGCGAGGCTACTTGCCCCGTAGGCGCCATCACGCATGACTCTCGCAATTACGTGGTCGATGCTGAAAAATGCAATCTGTGCATGGCCTGTGTGCCACCTTGCCCTACCGGCTCCATTGACAACTGGCGCAGCATGCCCAAAGTCAAGGCCTATTCCGTTGAAGAACAACTGACATGGGATGATTTGCCTGCCGCCTTGAGCGACGCAGACCTCCAGGCCATGGGGGTGGACAGTCAAGCTGTTGCTGCGGCCCCTGCAGTTGAGGCTGCACCCGCACAAGCGGTCAATGCCTCCGGTGATGCTGTGTTCAATTCTGCTGCTTACGGCTCGACATTGCCACCTTGGTCTGCCGCACATGCTTACACCAACTTGTATGGCCCTAAAACGCCCACACAAGCCACCGTGGTCGGCAACTTCAAAGTGAACGAAGCCGGTACGTCCAACGAAACCCATCACATCGTGATTGATTTCGGTAGCATGCCTTTCCCTGTGTTGGAAGGCCAGTCTGTGGCCATCGTGCCGCCGGGTGTGGATGCTTCTGGCAAGCCGCACCATGCACGCCAATATTCCATTGCCAGCCCGCGCAATGGTGAGCGCGCCGGTTACAACAATTTGTCGTTGACCGTGAAGCGAGTCACGGAAGACCACGAAGGCAAGCCCGTCAAAGGCGTGTGCTCCAATTATTTGTGCGATGTGAAAGTGGGCGATACGCTCCAAGTGATTGGCCCGTTTGGCAGCAGCTTCTTGATGCCCAACCATCCCAAGTCCAACATCGTCATGATCTGCACCGGTACCGGCAGTGCGCCCATGCGCGGCATGACCGAGTGGCGACGTCGATTGCGTCAAACAGGCAAGTTTGAAGGCGGTAAATTGATGCTGTTCTTTGGTGCTCGCACTCAAGAAGAGTTGCCTTACTTTGGCCCGCTGCAAAAGCTGCCCAAAGACTTCATCGACATCAACTTTGCGTTTTCGCGCACGGTGGGTCAGCCCAAGCGTTATGTGCAAGACGCCATGCGTGAGCGTGCGGCCGATTTGGTGGCGCTCTTGAAAGACCCCAACACTTACTTTTATGTCTGCGGTCTGAAGAGCATGGAAGAGGGCGTGGTCTTGGCCCTGCATGATGTGGCCACCCAGGCCGGTCTCCACTGGGATCAGGTGGGCGCCACGCTCAAAAAAGAAGGCCGTTTGCACCTCGAAACCTATTGAGGTTCGGTCAAAGCCTTCTCAAGGCCGCCTCATGTGCAGGCGTTTTAATTTGCCTGATAGACGGATAAACGCCAATGACTTTGAATCATTGGTACTATCCGCCCATGAGTTCACGCCCTTCTATTGATGTTGCCGTTGTCATGCGCCGTGAGCGCGTGCAGGGCGACATGGCCAAATGGCAGACTTGGCGCTGGGTTTTGGACGACGTTGCACCGCAAGAAGAAAGCTTTGGCAACAGCCCCAAGTGTTTGCGAGACGGCGACGAGGGGGCGCTTTGGCTTTTCCCGAATTTCAAAGTTGAGTTGTATCCAGACGATGCAGAGGGCTATCTGCTTAACGTCACATCCCCCGATCCTTGTTTCTTTGTGATGTGGCGCATGGAAGAAGAACCTGGCATTGGCACCGAGTTGGTGGCCAAGCCTGAACGGGTGTCCTTGAGTTATCACGACGCCGGCCGCTGGCTCGACGCACAAGAAACCATTGAGCAAGTTCCTGCGTCTCCCGACATCGTTGAATGGGTGCGGGATTTTGCCAAGCAACACTTCACGCCTGAGGTAAAACGGCGTCAGCGCCCGCAAAGCTTTCAAGCACTCACCGATCGTTTTGGGCAGCCAGCCAAGGTGACCACCAGCGACCGCTCTGGGCGCAAGGTAGATGGCCCATGAGTGAGAACACCGGTGGATTTTTCAGCCGATGGTCGCAGCGCAAGCAGGCTGTGAAAGCGGGGCTTGTGGCAGACGATAAGCCCCAAGAAAATCAAATACAGCAGCCTGCGCCACCTGGCGCTGCGCCGCTGGCCAAGGTCAACCAAGACGTGGCTGAAATCGAAACTGAGCCTCCCAAGATGCCCACATTGGCTGATGTGGCGCAACTCACGCCAGAGTCTGATTTTTCTTCTTTCATGACACAGGGTGTCACGCCTGAAGTTCGCAATGCAGCCATGAAAAAACTCTTGGCGGACCCGCATTACAACGTGATGGACGGCCTGGACATCTACATTGGCGACTACAACACACCCGACCCCTTGCCCGAAGGCATGCTGGCCAAAATGGTGGGTGCTCAATTTTTGGGTTTGGTCAAAGCCCCTGAAGATGTGGCACAGTCCAAACCACTGGAAACCGACATTCAAAATTCAGCAGAGACAAGCCTGACTGCCCAAGCAGACAACTTGGACAGCTCAGAGCCCCTAGACAACAACTCGGCACAACATGACCACACTCATTTGCGATTGCAACCAAACCATGCCCCTGCAGACTCAGAAGTTGGGTCAGGCGCTGGGTGAATCGCTCACGCTGCACAGCACCCTTTGCCGCAGGGAAGCAGGCGCATTTCAAAAGGCCATTCAATCGGGTCAAGAAGTGGTGGTGGCTTGCACCCAAGAAAAAAAGTTGTTCTCAGAACTGGCCTCTCAAACTGAAGGTGCCACATCGCCCCTTCAATTTGTGAACATCCGTGAGGCGGGTGGTTGGAGCAGCGATGCACACAACGCCACCCCCAAACTGGCGGCCTTGCTGGCGGCCGCGCATCTGCCCGAACCCGATCCTGTGCCCGCCGTGCCTTTTAAAAGTGAAGGCCGCTTGTTGATCATTGGCCCCCTTGATCAGGCTGAAAAAGCAGCGGCCATGGTGGCAGATGTGTTGCAAGTGGTGATCTTTGCGCAAGGCGCAGGTGAGGCCGGTGGTTCACAAGAGCGGCAATTCCCGGTGATCTCTGGTCAGTTGCAAACCTTGAGCGGTTGGCTGGGCGCCTTTGACATCACTTGGTCTGACAACAACCCCATCAATTTGGATTTGTGCACGCGTTGCAATGCCTGCGTGCAAGCTTGTCCCGAAAACGCCATTGGTTTGGATTATCAAGTTGACATGAGCCTGTGCAATGCCAGCCGCGCGTGCGTCAAGGTGTGTCAATCAGCAGGTGCCATCGATTTCAGCCGTGTGCCTGCAGAAGCCTCTGAAAAATTCGACCTCATTTTGGACCTCCGGACAGCCGGCAGTTCAGGGCCTCAATTTTTGCAACACGCCCCCCCACAGGGTTATTTCAGATGGGATGGCCGCGACTTGGCCATGCTGATCAAACTTCGGGACATGGTGGGCGAGTTTGAAAAGCCCAAGTTTTTTGCCTACAAACAAAAGCTGTGTGCGCACAGTCGCAACGAAACCGTGGGCTGCAACGCCTGCGTGGACATTTGTTCGGCCGAGGCCATTTCTAGCGATAAATCGCGCCAGCAAATCAAAGTCAACCCCAACTTGTGCGTGGGTTGTGGTGCTTGCACCACCGTGTGCCCTACGGGCGCGCTAAGCTACGCCTATCCCAAGGCGCAAGAGCAAGGTTTGAAAATCAAAACCTTGCTGTCTGCCTACCATGCGGCAGGCGGCAAAGATGCTGTGCTGATGTTGCACAGCCAAGATGCGGGCCTCAAAGTGGTGGAAGAGTTGGGTCGTGCTGCGCAACTCAAATTGGCCAAAGGCCTGCCAGCCAACGTCATTCCCATGTCGTTGTGGCATACCGCCAGTTTGGGTTTGGAAGTTTGGCTGACAGCTGTGGCTTATGGCGCACACCAAGTATTGGTCTTGTGTACGCACGAAGAAGCACCGCAATACTTGGAGGGGCTGACAGCCCAAATGGCCGTAGCGCAAAGTTTGCTGGCGGGCCTTGGGTATGAAGGTGTTCACTTCCAAATTGTGCGTGCCAAAAATGCCATGGACTTGGACGGCAGTTTGCAAGCCAACAGGGCTTCCATTGCACAAGCTCAATTTAAAAATCAAGTGCCTGGTGCGTTTGCCAAATACGCTGTCGCGCCCGAAAAGCGCAGCACGCTTGAGTTGGCGCTTGACCATTTGAGCGAGCATGCGCCATCGGCCTTGCAGTCCCACAACAGTGCCATTGCGTTGCCTGTGGCATCGCCTCTTGGCGCGCTCAAAGTGAATGCAGACAAATGCACTTTGTGCCTCAGTTGCGTGAGTGCTTGCCCTGCCAGTGCACTGCAAGACAACCCTGATTTGCCACAACTGCGCTTCATCGAAAAGAATTGTGTGCAGTGTGGTTTGTGTGCCACCACCTGTCCTGAAGACGCCATTGAGTTGATTCCTCGATTCTTGCGCACGCCTGAGCGCAAGCAAGCCCAGGTGCTGAACCAGTCGCAGCCCTATGGCTGCGTGAAATGCGGCAAACCTTTTGGCACCCTCAAGGCCATTGAGGCCATGTTGGGCAAGTTGTCGGGACACAGCATGTTCCAAGGTGCTGCCTTGGAGCGCCTCAAAATGTGTGGCGATTGCCGCGTCATTGACCTTTATTCCAATGCCGACGAAGCCAAAATTGCCAACATTCCGCCCAAAGCTTGACCCCTCTGCGCTTGTTTTCAAACCTTATTTCTCAAATTAGCCCATGACTTCCAACCTGCAAGCTTCCTCTGCCCTTGACGAAGAAACCGCGCGCGCAGAAATTTACGGCTTGTTGGCGCAATTGTTTTATCAGGTGCCACAGCCCGAGATGTTGGCTCAAATGCGAGTGGCTGTAACCGATGCACCGGTCGCCGGCGGTTTTTTGGAAGAGCCATGGCGTCAATTGGTCGCGGCTGCCCGACAAAGTTCGGACGAAGACATCGCCAACGAATACAACCACTTGTTTGGTGGGGTGGGCAAGCCGGAGGTGTATTTGTATGCCTCCCATTACGTCAGTGGCTTTCTCAATGACAAGCCCGTGGCCAGATTGCGCGACGATTTGAAGGCTTTGGGTCTTGACCGCCACGACAGCATGTCCGAGACCGAAGATCACTTTTCTTATTTGTGCGAAGTCATGCGCTATTTGATTGCCGGTGACGACGTGACGGTGGCCAATTTGACCCACCAAAGGGCTTTTTTTGCCAATCACATCCAGTCGTGGACTCACAACATGACCGACACAATTGGCAAGCACCCCAAGGCCAAATTTTTCGGTGCCCTTGCAGAATTTACCCAGTCGTTTCTGGGCATTGAAGCCCAGGGCTTTGATTTGCTCACTTAAGCTCAGTCGGGTAAGGGTTTTCCCATTGTTTACGTTGAGCAAACTGTTAGCATCAAGGGGTATGCAAAGTATTTCCTAGGCATCAACACGAGGAAGCGATCATGAGCTCTCAAAATCCAAAACTGTCGCGCCGTACCCTTTTTGCGGGTGCGGGCACCGTGGGTGCTGTCGCCACAGCCACCGCCCTGTTGCCTCAAGTTCAAGACTTGGCGCCCCAAGCAGCCCAAAAACCCAAGCCCGAGCGCGGGGGTGGCTACGAGCTCTCCGAGCACGTCAAGCGTTATTACAAGACCACCCTGGTCTAAACCCTTTCTCAAACACTCACCTCTTCTGGAGAGTTTCATGTTGTTGACCAAAAAGAATTCAGGCACTTCGGGTGCTGCCTCGTCGCCGTTCGTGCACAGCTTGCGCCGTGGCCTAACCCAAGCATTGCCAACCCTTGACCGTCGTACATTTTTGCGCCGCTCTGGCCTAGGCGTCGGCGTCGGTTTGGCCGCTTCTCAGCTCAGTCTTGTCAAAAAAGCGCAAGCGGGTAACGGCCCGGTGGCTGAAGCCCTGGGCGCAGGCAAAGTTGAAGTCAAACGCACCATTTGCACACACTGCTCGGTGGGATGTGCCATTGATGCGGTGGTCGAAAATGGTGTGTGGGTACGCCAAGAACCCGTGTTCGATTCCCCCATCAACTTGGGTGCGCACTGCGCCAAGGGGGCGGCCATTCGTGAACACGGCCACGGTGAATACCGTCTGCGTTACCCCATGAAACTGGTCAACGGCAAATACCAGCGCATCAGCTGGGATGTGGCCCTGAAAGAAATCAGCGAGCGCATGATGGACCTGCGCAAAGCCAGCGGCCCCGACAGCGTTTACTTTGTGGGCTCCTCCAAGCACAACAACGAGCAAGCGTATTTGATGCGCAAGTTTGTCAGCTTCTGGGGTACCAACAATACCGACCACCAGGCGCGTATTTGCCATTCCACCACGGTTGCGGGTGTGGCCAATACGTGGGGCTACGGCGCCATGACCAATTCGTACAACGACATGCAAAACAGCAAGTGCGCCATGTACATTGGTTCCAATGCGGCCGAAGCGCATCCTGTCAGCATGTTGCACATGTTGCATGCCAAAGAAAACGGTTGCAAGATGATCGTGGTTGACCCACGATTCACGCGCACTGCGGCCAAGGCCGATGAGTATGTTCGCATTCGCTCCGGTACCGACATTCCTTTCTTGTTCGGCATCCTGTATCACATCTTCAAAAATGGTTGGGAAGACAAAAAATACATCAACGATCGTGTCTACGGCATGGACGCTGTCAAAGCAGAAGTGTTGGCCAAATGGACACCCGAGAATGTGGAAGAAGCCTGTGGTGTGAAAGAAGCGCAAGTTTTCAAAGTGGCCAAAATGCTGCATGAAAACAACCCCAGCACCGTCGTGTGGTGCATGGGTCAAACACAGCACACCATCGGCAACGCCATCGTGCGTGCCTCTTGTATTCTTCAGTTGGCTTTGGGCAATGTGGGCAAGTCCGGTGGTGGTACCAACATTTTCCGTGGCCACGACAACGTGCAAGGTGCAACCGACGTCGGTTCCAATCCCGACTCCTTGCCCGGCTACTACGGTTTGGCAGAAGGCTCTTGGAAGCACTTTGCCAAGGCCTGGGGCGTCGATTTTGAATGGATCAAAGGCCGCTATGCCAGCCCTGCCATGATGGGCAAAAACGGCATCACCGTGTCACGCTGGATTGATGGTGTGCTCGAGAAAAACGAACTCATCGACCAAGACAGCAACTTGCGCGGTGTGTTCTATTGGGGCCATGCACCCAACTCCCAAACGCGTGGTTTGGAAATGAAGCGCGCCATGGACAAACTCGATTTGTTGGTGGTGGTCGATCCTTATCCTTCTGCCACAGCCGCCATGGCCGCCATGCCCGGCAAGCCAGAAGACCTGAACCCCAACCGTGCGGTGTACTTGTTGCCTGCCGCCACACAGTTTGAAACCAGTGGCTCTTGTACTGCGTCCAATCGCTCTTTGCAATGGCGCGAAAAGGTCATTGAGCCATTGTGGGAGAGCCGTACCGATCACATGATCATGTACCAATTGGCCGACAAGCTGGGCTTTGGCAAAGAGTTGGTCAAGAACTACAAAATGCAAAAAGTCAAAGGCATGGACGAGCCCGTGCCTGAAGACATCCTGCGTGAAATCAACAAATGCGTTTGGACCATTGGCTACACCGGCCAAAGCCCCGAGCGTCTCAAAGCGCACATGCGCAACATGCACGTTTTCGATGTCAAAACCCTTAAGTCCAAAGGCGGCAAAGACAAGGAAACGGGCTACGATTTTGGCGACGATTATTTCGGTTTGCCATGGCCTTGCTACGGCACGCCCGAACTCAAACATCCTGGCACCCCTAACCTCTACGACACCTCCAAGCACGTCATGGATGGCGGCGGTAATTTCCGCGCCAACTTTGGCATTGAGCGTGAAGGCAAGTCTTTGTTGGCCGAAGATGGCTCGTACTCCAAAGGCGCAGACATCACCACGGGCTATCCAGAACTTGACCACGTGTTGCTCAAAAAACTGGGCTGGTGGGGTGAGCTCACAGAAGACGAGGCCAAAGCCGCTGAAGGCAAAAACTGGAAGACCGATTCTTCTGGCGGCATGATGCGCGTGTTCATGAAGAACCACGGTTGCCACCCCTTTGGCAATGCCAAGGCGCGCGCAGTGGTGTGGAACTTCCCCGATCCTATTCCTCAGCACCGCGAGCCTTTGTACGGCACGCGTGCCGACATGGCCGCCAAGTACCCCACGCACGACGACAAGAAAGCATTCTGGCGTCTGCCCACTTTGTACAAAACCATTCAAGACAAGAACATTGCCGACAAGGTTTACGAGAAGTTCCCACTCATCATGACCTCTGGCCGATTGGTCGAGTATGAAGGCGGTGGCGAAGAAACCCGATCCAATCCTTGGTTGGCCGAATTGCAGCAAGAAATGTTTGTGGAAATCAATCCCCAAACAGCTTCCAAGCGTGGCATTCGCAATGGTGAACGTGCTTGGGTGAAAACACCCACAGGTGCGCGCTTGAATGTGCAGGCACTTGTAACCGAGCGCGTCGCCCCCGATACAGTGTTCTTGCCGTTCCACTTCTCAGGACGTTGGCAGGGTGCCGACATGTTGGCGCATTACCCCAATGGTGCAGCCCCCATCGTGCGCGGCGAAGCCATCAACACCGGTACCACTTACGGCTACGACAGCGTCACCATGATGCAAGAAACCAAAACCACCGTTTGCGATGTGGAGAAGGCTTAAAGCTTTCAACACACACAGGAGTAAAACATGGCAAGAATGAAATTTATCTGTGATGCAGAGCGCTGCATTGAATGCAACGGTTGTGTCACGGCTTGTAAAAATGAACACGAAGTGCCTTGGGGTGTCAACCGCCGCCGTGTTGTCACTTTAAACGACGGCGTGCCTGGCGAGAAATCCATTTCTGTGGCATGCATGCATTGTTCAGATGCACCTTGCATGGCAGTTTGCCCTGTCAATTGTTTTTATCGCACCGAAGAGGGTGTGGTGTTGCATGACAAGGACGTTTGCATCGGTTGTGGCTACTGCTCCTATGCCTGCCCTTTTGGCGCACCGCAGTTCCCAAGCGCGGGTACCTTTGGCGTGCGCGGCAAGATGGACAAATGCACGTTCTGTGCAGGCGGCCCGGAAGCCAATGGCAGTCAAGCCGAATTTGAAAAATACGGTCGCAACCGTTTGGCAGAGGGCAAGTTGCCTGCTTGTGCCGAAATGTGTTCTACCAAAGCCTTGCTCGCCGGCGACGGTGATGTCGTGGCCGACATCTTCCGCAATCGCGTGGTGCAACGTGGCAAAGGTGCAGAGGTCTGGGGTTGGGGTACTGCTTATGGCAGCAAAGCCGATTCGAAAGGCGCCAAATCATGAACAGCCTCAAACGAATTGCCCTTTTTGCCAGCGCCATGACCGTGTTGGCAAGTCTTGCTGCGTGCGGTGACAAAGCCCAAGAGTTGGCGGGTCAGCCCCGACAAGACGCAGCCCCTTACACGGGTACGGGTGTTCAAGTATTCACCACGTCCGACTGGAAGACCGGCGACAAAAACAGCTGGGCTCAGCAACTCAAAACACGTGCTCAATACGGGCAAAACGATCACTCGCGTTCCAACTGAAGGTGGGAGAGCAACCATGAACCGATCTTCGGTAACACAATACATTCAGTCAAGCCTCGTGGCCGTTGGCTTGGTGTTGGGTGGCGTCTTGAGTGTGTCCGCACAAACATCACCCAAAGCAGCTGCGCCCGTGGCAGTGGAAAGTGCCAACATTTTTTCCATCGCACCCGATGCCAATACCGATCCCAAATACGCAGACCAAAACAATGGTGAGCGTGCCAAGGTTCAGCCTGGCAACAATGCACCCATTTGGCGACAAGTCGGTGCAGGTGTATCGGGCTACAGCAGCTTGCCGGCATCACAAGCGCCAGAGGCAGGCAATCTCATTCAGCCTTTTGTGCAATACCCAGGTGCCAAGCTCACCAATGCAGGCGAAGCCTGGCGTCAAGTGCGCAACAATTGGATCATTCCTTATGGTGGCTCCCTGCTGTTGATTGCGGCTTTGGCCATTGCGCTGTTTTACTACGGCAAGGGCACCCTGAAGTTGCATGGCGCTGAAACTGGCCGCAAGATTGAACGTTTCACCCCCCTAGAGCGCGCGGCCCATTGGACCAACGCCATTGCGTTTGTTTGCTTGGCCGTTTCGGGTGCCGTCATCGCTTTTGGCAAGTTTTTCATCCTGCCCGTCATTGGCACGGCTTTGTTTGGCTGGCTAACCTATGCCCTGAAAAACCTGCACAATTTTGCCGGCCCTTTGTTTGCTGTGTCGCTCATCATTGTGTTTGTCACCTTCATCAAGGACAACTGGCCCAGCAAAGAGGACATCACTTGGTTGCTCAAAGGGGGCGGCTTGTTGTCAGGTCACGAAGTGCCGTCTCACCGCTTCAATGCAGGTGAAAAAGTGGTCTTCTGGTTTGGCGTTTTAGGCCTGG
This sequence comes from Limnohabitans sp., assembly GCA_030158125.1. Classification (GTDB taxonomy): domain Bacteria; phylum Pseudomonadota; class Gammaproteobacteria; order Burkholderiales; family Burkholderiaceae_C; genus Limnohabitans_A. The sequence continues at coordinate 328,246 of JAOATL010000024.1, forward strand.
GTGTCATTGTGGTGGCTTCCGGCTTGGTGTTGGACAAACTCATTCCTGGCCTCATTTACGAGCGTGGCACGATGCAAATCGCCAACATGGTTCACGGCGTGGCCACGGTTCTCATGATGGTCATGTTCATGGGGCACATCTACATGGGCACCATTGGCATGCAAGGTGCCTATAGCGCCATGCGAGATGGTTATGTCGATGAAACTTGGGCCAAAGAACACCACGAGCTTTGGTACAACGACATCAAAGCAGGCAAAATTCCTGCGCAAAGATCTGCCGAAGCAAGCGCCCATGGCGGCACCGCTTCTACATCGGCATCTGCCTGAAGTTAGAGGATACAGACCATGACAAAATCATTCATCTCATTGGCCAGCTTGCTGTTGGCCTCCTGCTTTAGCGTGTCGGTCATGGCCAAATTGCCAGCCCCCAGCGACGAGGCCAAAGCCAAAGCAGCCGAGGCAGCCGCTAAAACAGCACACGGTAACAAAGTAGCCGACTACCAACTGTGCAAATCACGCGAAAAAGTTGCAGCCCACTATTACAAGACAGCCAAAGCCAGTGGCAAACCCACCACGCCGCCAGTGGCCACGCCTGCCTGCGTGGATCCAGGAGCATTCGTTGCCGCTGCAGCTGCTGCAGCCGGCAAACCGACCACGCCTGCCGCAGCACCTGCTAAAAAATCCTGATTTTTCCCTGAATTCATCAGGCCAAAAGTCCCTCGCTGAATCGGCGCGGGACTTTTTACGTTAGGCTCGCTTCTGCAATGCCGAATTACCCATGCTGTCCTCCCCAAACCCTCTCAAACCTCGACTGACGCAAGCGCGAGCCGAACTGACGCGGCAAATTGACGTGGTCAATGAGTTTGGCCAGCCCTCGCATGTGCACATTCCCGCAGAACGCGCCCTCACGGTTTATTTGGACAAACGCGAGTTGGTCACCCTCATGACCTTGGGCGCCAGCCCAGAGCATTTGGTGCTGGGTTTTTTGTTGAACCAACGCCTCATTCAATCGGTTGGAGAAATCGAGTCCATTACGGTGGACTGGACTTTGGGTGAGGGTGAAATGGGTCAACCTGGCGTTGCGGCCATCAAGACACGCGCAGGACAAAGTCAGGCGGGCAGCAAAACAGCGGCACGTGTGGTCACAACAGGGTGTGGTCAAGGCAGTGTGTTTGGCGATTTGGTCAACGACATCGATGCCATTCAATTGGCGCCCACAGCACGCATTGATCAAGCCACTTTGTACGCATTGGTCAATGCCATTCGGCTGCAAGAAACGACTTACAAATCTTCAGGCTCAGTGCATGGCTGTGCGTTGTTCAAGGGTGCCGAAATGCTGATGTTTGTGGAAGATGTTGGACGCCACAATGCGGTCGACACCATTGCAGGATGGATGGCCATGAACGATGTCAGTGGCCATGACAAAGTGTTTTACACCACAGGTCGCCTCACCAGCGAGATGGTGATCAAGTCGGCTCAAATGGGGGTGCCCATTGCCGTGTCTCGAAGTGGCATCACTCAGATGGGTTTAGAAGTGGCTCAGCGTGTGGGCTTGTGTGCCATTGGCCGCGCCACCCACAAGCGCTTCTTGTGTTTCAGCGCCGCGCACCGGCTTATTTGGCAAGCTGAGTTGGCCGAACACGCCACCAGACCAATTGCGCATGACTGAGCCCGTCGCACCTACGGCCTTACCTGCTTGGCAGTTGGCCCTTCAATTGGGTTGGCGCAACCTGTGGCGTGATTTTCGGGCAGGTGAGCTGAATTTGCTGTTGGTGTCTGTGGTCTTGGCCGTTGCCGCGCTGTCAGCCGTTGGCTTCTTTGCCGACCGATTGCAGGCGGGCTTGTGGCGTGACGCACGCCAACTGTTGGGCGGTGATGCCGTGGTGGTCAGTGACAAACCCACACCAGAAGCGTTCGTGCGCAAAGCCCAGTCACTGGCTTTGAAAACACAAACTTCTTTGAATTTTCCAAGCATGGCCCGGGCCGACGATGCGCAAGGGGGCGAGACCAAGCTGGTGGCTTTGAAAGCGGTGTCCGAGGGCTATCCCTTGCGAGGCAATATGCGCTTGTTCAAAGCCGATCTCTCGCAGCCCAATCGGGCCAGTGACGAGGTCATCACCACGCGCGAGGTTCCAAAGCTTGGCACGGTGTGGGTCGATCCAGCGCTGATGGAAGCTTTGAACTTGCAGTTGGGTCACCGTTTGTGGTTGGGCAATCAAGATTTTCAGATTGCCGCGCTCATCGAACGCGAGCCAGACCGCGGTGCAAATTTCATGAATTTCGCACCCCGTGTGATGTTGAATCAGCAAGATGTCGAGGCCACTGGCTTGGTCCAACCGGCCAGCCGCATCAGTTACCGAATGGCCGTGGCGGGTGCAGAGGATCAGCGCAATGTGCAGCAGTTTTTGAATTGGTCGCGCGAGCAAGTGCAGTTGCCCTCTGTACGTGGCGTGCAAATCGAGTCAATGGAGAGTGGCCGTCCTGAAATGCGCCAAACATTGGACCGTGCAGAAAAGTTTTTAAACCTGGTGGCGCTGTTGGCCGCCTTGTTGTGTGCGGTGGCTGTTGCGCTGGCAGCGCGCACGTTTGCGGCACGTCATTTGGATGGCTGTGCGCTGTTGCGGGTATTGGGTCAAAGTCAGCGCAACCTCACCTTGGCCTATGGTTTTGAATTTGTCACAGCGGGTGTGTTGGCCAGCTTGTTGGGTTTGGCCTTGGGCTATGGCATTCACCACGCCTTTGTTTGGTTGCTGGCCGGTCTGGTCGATGCACAGTTGCCACCTAGCTCTGGCGCGCCAGCCCTCTTAGGTCTGGGCATGGGCTTGACGCTGTTGCTGGCCTTTGGCTTGCCGCCGGTTTTGCAACTGGCCAAAGTACCCGCCATTCGCGTCATTCGCAGAGAGGTGGGCGGTTTACAAGCTGCCTCGCTGGGGGTCTTGGTGATGGGCTTGCTGGGATTTGCCGCTGCTCTGATGTGGGCCAGTCGGGATGTGAAGTTGGGTTTAATGACCGTGGGTGGTTTTGCAGCTGCCGCCTTGTTCTTTGCTGCGGTGACGTGGCTCATGCTGAAGGCGCTTCGCCATTGGGTGCCCAGTCAAACAACACCGCGTTGGTTGCTGCTGGCCACACGCCAAGTCATGGCGCGTCCGGTGTATGCCGTGGTGCAAGTCAGTGCTTTGTCGGTGGGTTTGTTGGCCTTGGTGCTGTTGGTGTTGCTTCGCACCGATTTAATCAGCAGCTGGCGCAAAGCAACGCCCGTCAATGCACCCGATCGCTTTGTGATCAATGTGCAGGCCGATCAAACGGCGGCCTTCCAGGCGGCACTGTCGCAAGCGGGCGTTCAGCACTACGACTGGTATCCCATGATTCGCGGCCGCTTGGTGGCCATCAATGACAAACCGGTCAGCCCCGCCGATTATGCAGAAGACCGCGCCAAGCGTTTGGTCGACCGTGAATTCAATCTGTCTGCCAGAGCAGCCAAGCCCGAGCACAACGCAGTTGTGCAGGGTGCCTGGACAGACGGAGAGGCTGATGCGGTCAGCGTAGAAGTGGGCATTGCCCAAACCTTGGGTTTGAAGATGGGCGATCGCATGCGCTTCGATGTGGGGGGCGTGCTGTCTGAGGGGCGCATCACCTCACTTCGCAAAGTGGACTGGGGTTCTATGCGCGCCAATTTCTTTGTGATGTACCCGGTCGACCAACTGCCTGAGGTGCCATTGAGCTACATGGCCGCTTTCAAAACACCTGCTCAAAAATCCTTCGAACGAGATTTGTTGCAACAGTTTCCGAACATCACCAGCGTTGACATGCGTGCCACCCTGACGCAAGTGCAAAAAGTTTTAGACCAAGTCATCCGCGCTGTTGAGTTTTTGTTCGCTTTCACCCTCATTGCGGGGCTGTTGGTGCTTATGGCTGCCGTCACATCGACGCGCGAAGAAAGAAAACGAGAATTTGCCATCATGCGTGCCTTGGGCGCAACCGGCCGATTGCTCAGCCAAGTCCAAAGTGCAGAGTTGGTGGGCGTTGGCTTGTTGGCCGGTTTCTTGGCCAGCTCGGTGGCCGTTGGTGTGGGATGGGGCCTGGCCCGTTACGTTTTTGAATTTGACTGGACGGCGTCTCTGTGGGTGCCCTTGGCGGGTGCTTGCGCAGGCGCATTGTTGGCCTGGTTGGCTGGCTGGTGGGGCTTGTCCGAAGTGTTGCGTCAACCTGTGGCACAAACGCTGCGACAAGCGGAAGAATAAATTCAGCGTGCGTCTGAGGGCGTGAGCAAGACCACCAAGGCACCCGCGCCACCTTCGGCAGGTTTGGCTTGCACGAAGGCCATCACTTGGTTTTTTTGCACCAACCAACTGTGCACCTTGGATTTGAGCACGGGTGTTTTGCCCGGTGAACCCAAGCCCTTGCCGTGCACCACTCGTACGCATCGAATGCCGTATTTGTGCGCTTCACGAATGAACGTGGTCAGCGCCAACCGAGCCTCATCGCTGCGTAAACCATGCAAATCGATTTCGCGTTGAATGGCCCAGTCGCCCTTGCGTAATTTGCGTGTGACCTCCGGCCCAACGCTGGGTCTTCTGAAGCTCAAGGCTTCGTCGGTGTCTAGCAAAGTGCCGACATCAAACTCATCACTGAGTGAATCTTGAATGACCTTGGCTTCGTCTTTTTGCAGCTGCGTGGCCACGGGTGCTCGCGGTGTTTGGGGCAGGTGGGCCTTGTTGTGAACGGGCAAGGGTGCCACTTTGCCAATGGCCCGGGCAAAAAGATTTTTGTCGGCTTCGGCTTTTTTCAAAGCCGCCGCACGCGCAGCTGCATCAGCCGCTGCTTTGGCTTGCGCCTGGGCAATGTGCTTTTGAACGTGTTTGAGGTCTTGAAGCGATTGAAATTTCACAAGCCAATGTTGCCACAAGCCAAGGCCCTTTGAGGTGTCTTTTACAAAACACCCTGCTCTGCCATGGAGAAGGCCTGGCCTGGCCCAACGATGACATGGTCCAGCACCTTGACGTCCACCATGGCCAGTGTGGATTTGAGCGTGTGCGTGAGGTGCAAGTCGGCGGGGCTGGGCAGGACCGAGCCGCTGGGATGGTTGTGCGCCAAAACCACAGCGGCGCTGTGATGGTGAAGTGCCCGCATGACCACTTCTCGGGGGTAGACGCTGGTTTGGTTCAAAGTGCCGCGAAACAGAGTTTCTAGGCACAGCAGTTTGTGTTGCGCATCCAAAAACATCATGGCAAAGACCTCATGGTTTTTGTGTGCCATGTGCATTTGCAAATACAGCTGCACACTGGCGGCGTTCTGCATCACTTCGCGGCTTTGGAGTTGCTGCGACATGGCCCGTCTGGCCAATTCCATCACGGCCAACAGCTCGGTTTGTTTGGCAGGCCCCAGCCCTTTGATGTGCCCTTGCTGGTAAGACGGGGTGATGAGCAAGTTGGCCAAACCGCCGCTGGCCAGCAGCATGTCTTGTGCCAATTGCAGTACATTGCGCCCAGCCACACCGGTTCTGAGCAGCAGCGCCAATAGCTCGGTATCACTGAGAGCGCCAGGCCCTCTGGCCAGCATTTTTTCGCGAGGACGGGTGTCAGGTGGGATTTCTTGCAGTTTCATGGGCCAGTTCTTTCAGATAAATGCCCCTTTGAAGCGCATTTCCCGGCCAAAGGCCAAGAAGCTTTTTACAATGAGGGGCTGGACACTTCAAGTCTGTGCCCTCAGCGCGCCTTTGGCGGTGCTTTGATTTTCATTGGCCTGCATTGAATTGCCCCCTACCTGCATTGACACACCTATGACCACCGTACAAGCCGGATCCTTTTTGACGCTGCACTACCGTTTGGCAGGGCCACAAGGCACCCTCATCAACACCTTTGAGGACAAACCTGCCACCCTGTCTCTGGGCTCAGGTGAGTTGTCACCTGGCATGGAAGCGTGTTTGATGGGCTTGGAGGAGGGCGTGCGCACCACCTTTGAGTTGGCTGCTGGCGTTGCCTTTGGTGACCGCAATCCAGACATGCAGCAGTGGGTGGCGCGCAAGTTGCTGGCCCAGTTGGGTGCCGCGCAAGAACACTATGTGCCCGGTGACGTGGTGCAGTTTCCCACGCCCGATGGCCACGGCACTTATGCCGGCGCTGTCATGCAAGTGGCCGAAGATGGTGCGGTGATGTTTGACTTCAATCATCCATTGGCAGGACAGCCAGTCACGTTTGAAGTTCACATCATCGGCATTTTGTAATTTGAATCGCAACACAACTGGCGACATGATCATGGGCGTGCAAGAAGTTTTATTGGCTGAACCACGGGGCTTCTGTGCCGGTGTCGACCGCGCCATTGAGATTGTGGAAGCCGCCATTGCCAAGTTTGGCAAACCCATTTATGTGCGGCACGAAATTGTGCACAACACCTATGTGGTCAACGACTTGAAACAAAAGGGCGCCATCTTCATTGAAGATCTGAACGATGTGCCGCCCGGTGCCACCCTTATTTTCAGTGCGCACGGCGTAAGCAAGGCCGTTCAGCACGAAGCTGAAGCACGTGGATTTCAAATTTTTGACGCCACCTGTCCTTTGGTCACCAAGGTGCATGTGGAAGTGGCCAAGCTGCACAAAGAAGGCTACGAATTCATCATGATTGGTCACAAAGGCCATCCTGAAGTGGAAGGCACCATGGGCCAATTGCCCGATGGCATTCACTTGGTGGAAGACGTGGCCGATGTGGCCAAAGTCAACCCAGCGCAAACCCAGTTATTGGGTGTGGTGACACAAACCACTTTGAGCGTAGACGATGCGGCCGAGATTTTGAGCGCCGTCAAGAAGCGATTCCCTCAAGTGCGCGAGCCCAAAGTGCAAGACATTTGCTACGCCACCCAAAACAGACAAGATGCGGTCAAGTTGCTCAGCCCGCAAGTGGACGTGCTGATTGTGGTGGGCAGTCCCACCAGTTCCAACAGCAACCGTCTGCGCGAACTGGGCTCACGCTTGGGCGCCGACAGCTACATGATTGACAGTGCCGCCGAACTCCAAGTTGAGTGGTTTGCAGGCAAGCACCGTGTGGGACTTACGGCAGGTGCATCCGCCCCTGAAGTGCTGGTGAAAGAAGTCATTGAACGACTTCGTGCCTTGGGCGCCACCTCCATTCGCAAATTAGACGGCGTCACCGAACACATTCAATTTCCGTTGCCCAAAGGGCTTAAAACTACAATCTGACCATGCTAGACATTCTCTTACTCCGCAAAGACCTCGACGTGGCTGTCGCGCGCCTAGAAACTCGTAAAAATCCACAAGCATTTCTGAATGTGGAAAAGTTCCGTGCGTTGGAAACCGAGCGCAAAACTTTGCAAACACGCACCGAAGAACTGCAAAGCCAACGCAACAACCTGTCCAAGCAAATTGGCATGTTGAAATCCAAAGGCGAAAGCACCGACCAAGTCATGGCCGATGTGGCCAGCATCAAAACAGAGCTCGATGCTTCGGCCGTTCGTTTGGAAGCCTTGCAAGCTGAACTGCAAGACATGCTGTTGGCGGTTCCCAACTTGCCCCACGAAAGCGTGCCTGTGGGCGCTGACGAACATGGCAACGTAGAAGTGCGCAAGTGGAGTGTCGACGGCAAAGGACCCAAAACCTTCGACTTTGAAGTGCGCGACCACGTCGACATTGGCGAAAAGCTCGGACTCGACTTCGACACCGGCATCAAATTGTCAGGCTCACGCTTTACGTTCATGCGCGGCCAAATTGCGCGCATGCACCGCGCGCTGGCGCAGTTCATGTTGGACACCCAAACGCAAGCCCATGGTTACACCGAGTGCTACACCCCTTACGTGGTGAATGCAGAAACATTGCGTGGCACTGGCCAGTTGCCTAAGTTTGAAGGCGATTTGTTTGCTGCCAAAAAAGGTGGCCAAGATGCCGAAGAGGGTGCTGACACGCAAGCGCTGTATTTGATTCCCACCTCAGAGGTGACCTTGACCAATGTGGTGCGAGATGAGGTGTTGGCCGAGTCCGATTTGCCCATGAAGCTCACAGCCCATACACCTTGTTTCCGTTCAGAAGCAGGCAGTGCAGGCCGTGACACGCGAGGCCTCATTCGCCAGCATCAATTCGACAAAGTAGAGATGGTGCAAATTGTTCACCCAGAGAAAAGCTACGAAGCGCTGGAAGAAATGACAGGCCATGCAGAAGCCATTTTGCAAAAGTTGGGCTTGCCTTACCGCGTCATGTTGTTGTGCTCGGGTGACATGGGTTTTGGCGCTACCAAAACCTATGACCTAGAAGTGTGGGTGCCTGCACAAGGTACCTATCGCGAGATCAGTTCTTGCTCTAACTGTGAAGCTTTCCAAGCACGTCGTTTGCAAGCGCGTTTCAAAAATGCGCAAGGCAAGAACGAGTTGGTGCACACCTTGAACGGTTCAGGCTTGGCTGTGGGCCGTGCGTTGGTGGCTGTGCTGGAGAATTATCAAAACGCAGACGGATCGGTCACTGTGCCTGAAGTCTTGCGTCCTTACATGGGCGGCATCACAGAATTGCGCGCCTGAATTTTGAATTCAGCGCGCTGATAGAATTTGCGGCAGTGACCAGCCGCAAAGATGAATGCAGGAGAAGTGGCAGAGTGGTCGAATGTACCTGACTCGAAATCAGGCGTGGTGGCAACATCACCGTGGGTTCGAATCCCACCTTCTCCGCCAGAACAAGTCCTGCTAACTCGCTCAGTCGGGTTGTCAGGCGCTCAGAGCCCCGCACCACGCGGGGCTTTTTGCTTTGGGCTCCTGACTGACCCCACAGCCAGCCACCCCCGAAATCCGTCTCAAACGCCGTTTCGTCTCAGAACCTCATGACTTTTTTGCCGAAGTACGGCACGAGGGAGTTGGCGAAAAACTGCGGTGCTGGGGCCGTACCGATTAGCAATTCTGTGTTTGACTCAGAGCTCATCCAGGCAGGATTTCGATGTACCCAATCAATTCAGCCGAGTAACTCCCATCACCATCCGCTGCGCCCTTGTGCTTTAGCTCACGCTGCAGCGTAGGCTCTACAGCGCGTGAAAAGAGGTCGAGCCGCTGATCTGGTGTGAATCTCGGCGTGGCTGTCGGGGCCTGCAGGTAGCGTTCACATTGCCGCTCCACTGCAGGCACCCGCGTGCCGTCTTGCTTGACCGCAATCGGCTGAACCACCACGCGGCGCTCTCCGTTCTTGCCGGAGGCCTCGACCATCCAGAACGACAGCAGAACTGGATCGTCGACGTCCGCTACAACAGCGATTCCAAGATCTTCCGGCGGCACGATGCGCCAGCGGCCAAGCTCTTCCTGCACCAGCGGATGATCCAGACCCATCAGCTCCACGTTGTCGTCACTCGTGGCCGTCTCTCGATTCAATGTAAACCGGGCCTGGCGCGCACCATCAACGGTCACAAGGTCATAGGTCTCGTCGTCCACTTTGACGAGCCGTTGCTGCCTATCTGTCACTGCAGCCGACATGAACCGCACTAGTCGATCCAGACTGGAGGACACATCAGAGAAGGGTTTGTAGTCGTCGAGACTGAAGCCTTCGAGGTCTTGGAACAGGTCAAACACGACCTGCCGCGCTTCGCGCGAATTTGACAGGGCAGCTTCCAACTCCACCGTCGTTCGCTTGAGCTCGGGGTCTGACAGCGCCTCTTGGTACAGGCGGTCGTAGTTGAGCCGCTCGGAGAGTTGGCCAAGAATTTGTGCTCGCAGGTCCTCGGCAACGTTGCCTTGGTCATCGACTTTCCCGACCGTCTTGGCAATTTCGACCAGCTTCTCGTCCAGCATCAGGAAGATGCGGCCTTCGATGGTGTCGGATAGCACAAGGTTGTAGACCTGTGCCGTGTGGTTCTGTCCGTAGCGGTGGATGCGACCGATTCGCTGTTCCACGTCCATCGGGTTCCACGGCAAATCGAAATTGAACAGGATGCGCGCGAACTGCAGGTTGATGCCTTCGCGACCAGCAGCCGTACAAACCAGCACGCGCGGGCCATCCTTCTGGCGGAAGCGGCGCTCCGCTGCAACCTTGGCACCGTGATCACCACCACGCAGCACCGCCACGCCCTGGCCAGGGAAGGTCTGGTCGATCTCCCGCGCAATCAAGTCAACGGTGCCCAGGTAGGTGGCAAACACGACGATCTTCTCGTTCGGGTTTTGCCGCCACAGGATGCCCAAGCCGTCGAGCAGCTTCTGCGCCTTTGTCTCGCGCTGCTGCGGGAAGACCTTGAGCAGATCTCCAATGCGCAGCCGTTCTTCGGGCAGGTGCAACTCCACGACAGCCGATGCGGCTTCTTCAGCGTGGGCGGCTCCATATTCGCTGCCATAAGGATCGGAGGCCAGCTCCAGCGCTTCCTCGTCCAGCTTCTTGACCAGTCGATACTTCAGGTCGGCCAGCACACGGTCCACCTCGCTCCGGCCGATGCTGTCGCGTGCAAGGTTGAACTCTTCATGGATCAGCTCGCGGGCTTCATCGGTCACCCGTGTGTGGACGGTGAGCGTTCCATCGGTGTTTCACACCTCCTTTTGGTTCATCCCCGCCGAGGTCACAACCTGCGTGATCTGGACCGCGTCAGGCCCGTCTGGACTGCTCTTGGTGGGCTACGACGCAGCCACATCCTCCTTTTTTTTGGAGGATCACCTGTCCAGGCGCGTGAGCGTTCCATTTGGGATGACGGCCACCGATCGCGTCTGCATCGGGGTGTGCCAGACCGCTTCTGAGCGGCGGCTTTTTGCCAGTCGCATGGGCGGTGACATTCAGGCTGCAAGCGCGGCGTTTTCTCCCGTTGGAAGTCTTTCGACCTTGCGTCTGTACTAGAGCGCGTCGTTCCCAAACTCAACCCCAACCGTGGCGCTGTTCTCGCAAGAGGCAGCGCCATTTCTCCGTTTCCATTTAGCGAGGAATTTTCATGATCGACGAATCCATGCAGCTTCAGGGCGCAATGACCCTCATCCTTCGCCGTGCGAGTGGCGAGGTCGAGACGGTCCACAAGGACAACATCATCGTCAACGTCGGCTTTGACTTCATCGCCGATGCCATTGGTAAGTCGGTAATGCGGCTTCTTACACCGCAGCCGATGTACTGGCCAAGCTTCTCACCGTCGATGGCGCCGGGACTGGACTCGATGCCGACTTGCTGGGCGGCCAGCACGCCAGCGCCTTCGCATCGAGCATCCTCGACCTGTACCGTCGATTTGCTCCGAAAGAGCGTTTCAGCTTCAACGCGATGCTCAATCGTGAAAACCAGTCAAGAGCAGCCATCCAGTCTTTTTTTGTCGAACTGACTGGCGACTCCGATGTGCATATCGGGGAGGGCGGTTTTGTGGATGCCTATGACTCAGGCGGCATCAGCCAATCGCTTCGACCTGAAGAATTCCATTCATTCAGACGCCAAGCTTTTCACGACATCCGGAATGGAAAGGCCGACCGCATTGCAAGCGTTCGGGATCGGGTGACGTCCTTCGTCAATTCGCTGAGGTTCAAAAGGCCGGCATCCAGCCTGGGACAAAAGTGCGGCATGGATCGGCATGACTCCATTGCCGTGGACCTCAAGGGCAATGTGCTTACGTGTCAGAACGTCAGCGCCACTGCTTTGGCTCCGAATGGTGAATCTCACCGCATTGGGCACACCAGCCAACTCGATCAGGTGGCCCTCCGAACCGCTATCCATTGGTCGCATCGATCTGAATGTCCGAACTGTCCAATGCTCCAAATCTGCAAAGGAGCCTGCATGTTCTTGGAGGGGCCACTGTGGGAGGTGTCGTGCAACAACGCATAGGACGCTGGCTGGTTCATTGCTGGCTGCGATCTCGGCGCGCACGGCGGGCGTGGTGCGGGCGTTCTTGTGCAGGGCTATCAACATGGCTTCACTCCCTGGATAGATTGCAAGGACTCTATCAACTCCTTCAAAACAGCTCGGGCTATGAAGAGTGGATAGCGTTTAGAGTCTATGCAATCGTCCGGGATGCGACAGATACCGTACTCAGGCAGCAGGCCGTTTTGCAGCTGCCACTTCTGAACTGCCTCTTGTGCGGCAAGGTGCTGCGCTTCTGGGTTAAGCTAATTTGCTACGTCGACACGCTGGGGAAGCCAGAAATGTTGTCATTCCTCTTCCCACGATCTCAGCTTTGGCTTTGAGATTTCGCTATTTGCGATACCCAAATAACTATTTAAGGTAAACCCCATGAAGTATCGAAATGTCACCCACCGAATGGTTGAGGCCTTCCAGGCTGCGATGCTGCATAACGGAATCAGCGCCGGAGCCGATGCGCTGGGAATCACCCAGCCGGCCATGAGTCGGCTGATAGCCGATCTCCAAAGATCCATGGGTATTTTGCTGTTCGCCAAAAACGGACGCAGCATCAAGCCCACGCAAGAGGCCCATGCTTTGATGGCAAAGGTTCAGCAGTCTTTTCTGGGGCTGGAGCAAATCGTCGATTTTTCCGATCAACTGCGAAAGCAGAAGCTTGGCCAGCTCTCGATCAGCGCAATCCCTTCCATCGGGCATTCCATCCTGCCAGCCGTCATCCGCCAATTGAGAGAAAAATTTCCCGACGTCTTCATCAGCCTTCGAGTTGCTTCGTACACTGAAGTGGCTAGGCACGTCAAAACCCGGCAGGCCGATATCGGGCTCACGGCAGATACGCTCTCGCTGGGAGACCTGGAGACGGTGGCCGAGTTTCCCTCGGAATGTGTATGCATCGGCACCGAGAAGTGGCTCGATCCGAGGTCCGACCACATTCACGTCGGCGAATTCGTCAACAAACCGTTCATCGCTTCATCCGGAACGTTCCAGACGCGCCTGAATGCCTGGCTCGGTGCCAACGGGGTACAAGCCGATGCCATGATCGAAGCGTCGCTGTTCCAGTCCATCAGCGATCTCTGCCTGGAGGGGCTGGGCATTGCCGTGGTCGATCCCATGACGGCGGCAAAACACCAGAAGAGGGGCGGCGTGGCCTTGCCCCTGCGCCCTTCGATCGGCTACACGGTCTATGCCACGGCCATGAGCGACGCGAAGCTTTCAGTCCCGGCCAAGGAATTAATTCGTTTGGTCGCGGCGGCTTCATGCGCAGAAACATAACATCCATGTATGTATTGATGATCCAGCATCCATAGATATCGGCGGGATCCCTCCCTACCATGAGAACTCGATCGTTCATCATGTCCAACGGAGAGTTTCCATGTCGTATCACAACCACCACCGGCCCCTTATGGCCGCGGCTGCTTTCATCACCCTGATTTCGCTCGGATCTGCTGCACAGGCAGAGTGGCCGGAAAAACCGATCCACTTCATCGTGAACGCCGCGGCAGGCGGCGCTGCGGACGGCACGGCGCGGGTTCTGGCGGACGGTCTCAGCAAGCGCCTGGGGCAGCCCATCGTGATCGACAACAGGCCCGGCGCATCGGGGGCCATCGGGCTGGATGCGGTGGCCAAGGCCGCGCCGGATGGATACACGATCGGCAACTCCAATCTCGCGACCTACACCGTTACCGCGCTGACCGCGAAATCACTGCCCTACAACCCTGCCAAGAGCTTCACGCCCATCGCCAAGCAGTGGACGCAGCCCAATCTGCTGGGTGTGAACCCGGCCCTTCCCGTCAAGAGCGTTGCGGACTTGGTGAATTACGCCAAGGCCCGTCCTGGCCAGGTTTTCTACGGCTCCACGGGCAACGGCACCGCGCTGCACGTGCTCGGCGCATTGTTCGGCAACCTCTCCGAAACCCAGATCACCCACGTCCCGTACAAGAGCGCCCCGGGCGCAGAGATGGACCTGGCGGCGGGCCAGATCCAGATGATGTTTAGCAACTTCACCTCGATGGAGCCCCAGGTGAAGGCGGGCCGCATCAACGCGCTTGCTATTACGGGACCCACTCGCTCCCCCTTGCTGCCCAACGTTCCCACCATCCGGGAGGCCGGTTATCCAGGCCTGGAAATGGAAACCTGGGGCGGCGTCGTGGGCCCGGCCAATATGCCGCAGGCCATTGTTGAAAGGCTGCACCGGGAGATCAACGCCGTGCTTGCAGACCCCGAGGTCATCAAGAAGCACGAGCGGCTCGGCGCCAAGGTGGCCCCCGCCTCAATTGCCGAATACAGGCAAATGCTCAATGCAGACAGCGTGCGCTGGGGCGAGGTCATCAAGCGCAACAACATCACGCTCGATTGAGAAAAGCTCTCTGGAGCGCACTTCCCGGTAAACATCTATGTCTTCAAATGAAACTGTCGTCGTCGTCGGCGGGGGGCTGGTGGGGGCCGCCATCGCATACGGCGTGGCCAGGTCCGGCGGCCCGGTGACCCTGCTCGATCAGGGCGACGTGGCGCACCGCGCCTCGCGCGGCAACTTCGGCCTCGTCTGGCTTCAGAGCAAGGGCGCGGGGTTTCCCCGCTACGCCCGATGGAGCCGGGATGCCGTTGACCATTGGGGGCCGCTTGCCAGCGAACTCCGTGAGCTTACCGGGGTCGATGTGGATCTCCAGCAAAGCGGCGGATTCTGGATTGGCTTCAGTGAAAAAGAAGTCGTCGAGCGGGAGGCGATGCTGGCAAAAATCAATGCCGACGGCCGCACGCCCTTCGAGATGCTCGACCATCAGGCGCTCAAGGCCCGGCTGCCCGCGATCGGCCCCAAGGTGGCCGGGGGCAGTTGGTGCCCTCTGGACGGCCACGCCAACCCGCTCAAGTTGCTGTATGCGCTGCATGCGGGCATCAAGGCGCTCGGCGGCCGCATTTGTAGCGGAGTTGACGTGGGCGAGGTTCGCTCGCTCGGCGGAGGACGGGGCTTTCAGGCCAAAAGCAGCGATGGCCGCCGGTGGAGCGGCACAAAAATCGTGCTTGCCGCAGGCCTGAGCAACTACGCCCTCGCTCCCCAACTGGGCCTTCACGCGCCCGTGCTGCCCAAGCGGGGCCAGGTGCTCATCACCGAGCGGCTGAAGAAATTCCTGCCGCACCCCACCAACAAGGCGCGCCAGACCGCCGAGGGCACGGTTCAGCTCGGGTTCTCGGCGGAGGACGTGGGACTGGACGACGGGACGACGGTGGAGGCCATCGAGTCGATCGCCAAACGCTCGGTCGCCACCTTTCCCATACTGTCGTCGGTCAAGCTCGTGCGGGCATGGGGATCGCTTCGTGTGCTCACCCCCGATGGTTCGCCGGTCTATCAGGAATCGGCCCAATACCCCGGCGCATTCACCGCCACCAGCCACAGCGGAGTCTCCCTGGCAGGCTCCCATGCCTACGAAATCGCGCCATGGATCGCGGGGGTGAAACCAGCGCCGGATGGCATCGGGGAATTCGCTGGCGAGCGATTCCTGGACCCCAATAGGAAATTCAGCAATGCATACTGAAACCCAAGAAACAAAGATTTCCCTGTTTATGTCCGAAGCCGGCTCGCAGGGAAAGAAAGTCCGCATTTATTTTGACGGCCAGCCGCTGGACGTTCCGGACGATGTGAGCGTAGCGTCGGCGCTGCTCATGTCGGGCGTGCGGACATTCCGCTCGACCCCGGTTTCCGGCTCTGCGCGCGCACCCTATTGCATGATGGGCGTCTGCTTTGAGTGCCTCGTGGAAATCGACGGCCGCCCCAGCCGCCAGTCATGCCTCACGCAGGTGAGGGACGGCATGCTCATCCAGCGCCAGGAGGGCGCATCCGGGCTGAACATGCAAAGTGCGGAGAACTGATATGGCAACCGGCGTTGAATTGTTTGACCTGGTGGTCATTGGTGCGGGCCCCGCAGGGCTTTCGGCGGCCATCGAGGCACGGCGCTTCGGGCTTTCAGTGGCCGTGCTCGATGAGCAGCGGCGGGTTGGCGGCCAGATCTACCGGGCCATCGAGGAGTCCAGCCCCCGCCGCCGCGAAGTGCTTGGCCCGGACTACGCCGCCGGCACAAAACTCGCGCAGGATTTTGCATCCTGCGGTGCCGTGCACGTGGGCGGTGCTGCCGTCTGGAACGTCGCCAGGGACAAGACGGTGTCCTACCTTCTCGACGGCGGCAGCAAAAAAATTCAGGGGCGCTGCCTGGTGCTCGCCAGCGGTGCGATGGAGCGGCCCTTTCCCGTGCCCGGCTGGACGCTGCCGGGAGTCATGGGCGCGGGCGCGGCCCAGATTTTGTACAAATCTTCGGGCGCCGTTCCGACAGAGCCCGTGGTGCTGGCAGGCTGTGGCCCCTTGCTGTTTCTGCTGGCGCAGCAGTATCTGGATGCGGGCGTCAAGATCAAGGCGCTGATCCACACCACGGGGACGGGCGACTATCTGCGTGCGGCCTCCCATGTCCTGGGCGCGCTGCGCGGCTGGAAAGACCTCTCCAAGGGCAGCCAGATGCTGAAGAAAATCCGCAGCCATGGCGTTCAGACGTTCGCGGGAGCCAGCGCGTTCGCCATCGAAGGTGCAGAGAAGGCCGAATCCATTACGTTCACCCACAACGGCCAGAGAAAGCGCGTCCAAGCCTCCCTGGTGCTGCTCCACCAGGGCGTGGTGCCGAATACCCAGCTCAGTTGGTCGCTGCGCGCCGAGCACCGCTGGGATGAACAGCAGCTGTGCTGGATTCCGGTGACCGATGCCTGCGGGCAAATCGAGGAAACCGGCATCTACATCGCGGGCGACAGCCGGGGCATCGTCGGTGCGAAAGCATCCGCGAGCCAGGGCCGGCTGGCTGGGCTGGCGATTGCCCGCCAGCTCCAAGCCATTTCGCCCGAGAAATTCAAGGCGCTTGAGCCAGCGATCCTGGAAGAGATCAGGGCCCATACGCAGATCCGCCCCTTTCTCGATACCTTGTATCGCCCGCAGGACGCACACCGCATCCCCACCGATGACGAGGTCACGGTATGCCGCTGCGAGGAAGTGAAAGCCGGGCAAATCAAAAAATACGTGGAGGTGGGCTGCCTCGGCCCCAACCAGACGAAGGCGTTCGGCCGCTGCGGCATGGGGCCATGCCAGGGGCGGCTGTGCGGACTGACGGTGACCGAAATCATCGCCAGCGAGAGAAAGGTCAGCCCGCAGGAGGTGGGCTACTACCGCATCCGCCCGCCCATCAAACCCATCACCCTGGGCGAACTCGCCTCATTTGGATAACGCATTTCCCATCAGCCAAGGAGTTTTTTCATGGAAATCAAGCGCATCGCCACCGACACCCGCCGCTCCCGTGCAGTCGTCTACAACCACATGGTCTTCGTCGGCGGCCAAACCGCCGACGACAGAAGCCAGGACATTCGCGGCCAAACCGCCCAAACCCTCGCGAAAATCGAGAAGTTCCTGGCGGAAGCAGGAACCGACAAGAGCCGCCTGCTCACTGCCCAGATCTGGATCAAGGACCTCGAACGCGACTTCGCGGGGATGAATGAAGTCTGGGATGCGTGGACCGCGCCCAACGCCGCGCCCACGCGCGCGACCGCGCAGTGCGAGATGGGGGCGAAGGACATTCTGGTGGAAATCATCGTCACGGCTGCGATCAAGTAGCCGTCCTGCTAGCCGCTGTCAGCACGCGAAGAAGCTGGATCGGGGCTGACTCCACTTGATTTTGTCTTCGCTGAAAACAACCAAGCGGCACCTTGTTGATTTCCACGCAAACCTAACCCACTGGTCAAATTTGAATCGGCGCCAACACCTGGACGCAGTTGGCCCTTCGGGCGCAGGTGGACGGAGCCTGGACCCAGGCCATCCCCGACGTGTTCAGCATCCGCCACACCACGGTGGAGGCATACCTGGAACCAGTGGTGCATGAGATCAAGGTCAGCAGAGCGGATTTGCTGGGAGACCTCAAGCGGCCCGAAAAGCGTGCGGCCTCGTGACCCGAAAGCCCGAGCAACACCGCCGAGTCAGTGCCATGGCCCTTACCAGTGGCACCCAGCGATCCGAACATCTCGGAAAGGACGCGCGTGACCGAAGTCATAACTCCCTGCTCGGCCAGAGCAAGGGTGAACATGCGTGCCGCGCGCATCGGCCCCACCGTATGTGAACTGGAGGGACCAATACCTACTTTGAAAATTTCAAGAACACTGACTGCCACTTTGATTCCAAGACTTGAATGACTGCTGACGACCGATCCCGTCGGATCTACACGGACTAGAGCCGAACACCTGTCATGTTCGCCGCCTCGTCGTCAACCATCTGCTGGATGATCTTTGTATCGAGCTGATGCCCATCGTTCATCATGCGATGGTGGACTGTTCCTACCAGTTGGCTGCGGATACGCTGATCGTAGGTCAGGGCCATGGCCGCAAGTTGACGCCTCATGTCTTGGGGCCAGACCTGGTCTTGCCGCAAGCGCTCAACGCAGAAAGTGAATTCCGGAGTGTCCGCACTGGTTCTCTCCCGTCGCCTGGCGGCAGTCGCCACCTCGTCGATCTGGCCATGCTCATCAAAAACAACCGCGTAGACCTGACTGGCCCGTTCGGTTGACAGCATCCCGTTGCGGATTTCGCTGGCAATCGCAGCAAGGTCTCGTTCCATCGGGTCACCGAATCCACCGCCCGTCGGGCTTGTGATCTGGATCACATCACCTCGATTGAGTTCGAGCACGGAGATCTTGCCGATGGAACGTTCATCAGGACGGCCTGGGTTCAGGACCGCAGTGCCTTTGACGCCGTGTTCTCCGCCCCTGAAGCCCCAGGCCGAAAAGACAAAGCGATTCATGTTGCGCACAGTCATGACTGCGCGGTGGGCGGTATTTTCAATCTCCATCTGGAGGGCGGCGCCGCTGACATAGCGACCCGCACGCCGACTGTCGGGAACGATCCGAATGGCCCGCATGATCATCGCGGTCTCAACCTCAATGATTTCCACAGGAACGCTGCGCTGCGAGTACCGAACTGCCGTTCCATCGACGCCGTCGCGACTGCGACGCGCTCCGCCACCGCCATGAATCGTGTTGATGACGTTCACGCGATCACGGCCGGTGCGCGGATCTGGGGCTGCGACGACAATCACGCCCGCATTGCCCGAGTCGGCGGCAGCGAGTCCCTCCGGCAGAGCCTGGTTGATGCAACCCAGGAGAACGTCGTAGGCACGCGTTGCAGATGCCGCGCGGGATCCGCCGGATGCAGGGAATACGGCATTCAACACTGTACCGCGCGGCGTGTACGAATGGATGGCACGCAGGATTCCGGCGTTGCGTGGCGTTAACGGATCCATCGTCAGGATGAACGCGTAGAGGCATTGAACAACATAGGGGTGCGTTGATGCGCCGCTCACCAGGTTGTACGCAGCCGGAAGTTGCGGGTCCGTCCCGGAGAAATCGAGGTGGATCTCTCCCTTGCTTACGGTCATCCGCGCCGAGAAGAAAGCAATCTGGCGGTCATTGATTCCCTCCAGGTAGTCGGAGAAGTCGTAGACGCCGTCCGGGATGGATGCAATGGCGGTGCGAGCCTTGGATTCCGCGTAGGTAATGACATCCTGCATCGCCTGCTCAACGGCTTGACCGCCATATCGGCCACACAACTCATTGACTCGACGGTCAATGCTCTTGAGGCCGGAGATCATGGCCTGGATGTCTCCCCACACTTCGCCGGGGATGCGACTGTTGTCGGCAAGAATCGCCTTGACCGTGGTGTTGAGCACGCCGCCCTCATAGAGCTTGACGGGCCTGAGTCTGAGCCCCTCCTGGAATACTTCAGTGAAGGCGGGAGAAATGCTGCCCGGTACGGCTCCACCGATATCCGACGCGTGCACGAAGGCCCAGCCAATGGCAATCAACCGATCATCCCGAAAGATCGGATAAAGCAGCGTGATGTCCATGAGGTGCGTAACCAGGCCGTCCGTCGTGAACGGGTCATTGGTGATCACGATGTCACCCGGCTTCAGGTTTTCTCGCCCAATGGCGTCAAGGGTCGGCTTCAGAGGTGAGCCGACAAAGACATTCACGCCCGAGAGCATGGGATAGGCAAACATGTCGCCATCGACTGTCGCGACTGCGCACTGGTAGTCCTGGACAAGCTTGACGAACGTTGTATGAGCGGTGCGGTACACCGCTGCAGACGCTTCTTCAACAATCGCGTTGAAGCGATTGCTCATAATGGCGGTACGAACTGCGTCCATGGGTCAACTCCGGGTCATGAGAATGGTGCCGTAGGCGCCCACGCGGGCCACAAAGCCGGGTGGCACTACGAGGGTGGCGTCAGATTGCTCGATCACGGCGGGACCGGGCACTTCGTCGGAATGGGTGAGGCGAGATCTCTCAAAGACACGCGCCTCAGGAAAAATCTCTCCCTGGAAACGCATCGACCGCGAGCCCTTGAATGCGTCCCCGACCGTCGATGAAGATGGTGCAGCGGGCTCTGGTATCGACATGGCACCCCGGATCCGGACGCGCAGGTCGACAAATTCAACTGGCGCTTCGGGATCGCAGTGGTTGTAAATGCGCTCGTGCTCCTTATGGAAGATCGCATGCATTGCGCTGAGGTCTGCAGACTCGACCGCAGAATCCGGCAAGCGCACATCGACCTGGAAGGACTGGCCGGTGTAGCGCATCTCGGCCCAGCACTCGAAGCCGGTCGATACCAAGCGCTCAGACGGTGCCTGCCGGGACAGCCATTCACCTGCCTCCTGGCGAAGTGCTTTGTACTTTTCGGCGAGTGCGGTCCCATCCACACGTTGCCCATGCACCGTTTCCATCACGTCGTGACTGAGTTCAGAGACAAGCCCGCCGAATGCGCAGAATGTTGAAGGGCTTGTGGGCACAAGCACGCGATTGATGCCAAGTTCAGCGGCAAGGAGGGGGCCGTGAATGCCGCCACCACCACCGTACACGAGCAGTGTCAGGTCTTCGGGGTCGACCCCCTGGCGCGCCAGGTAGGGAAGCACGCCAGCCACCATGTTTGAACTCGCTACCGCCACGCACATATCGGCCGCGCCGAATACATCAGACTTCAGCCCGCTGGCGATGGGAGCCATCGCACGCTCAGAGGCAGTTCGATCAAGCTTCATCTTCCCGCCCAGGAGAGCTTCAGGAAGATATCCGGCCAGCAGGTAGGCGTCGGTCAGCGTGGGAGCCGTTCCGCCGCGAGAAAAGCAGGCTGGCCCCGGATACGAACCCGCGCTTTGCGGCCCAATCCGCAGCACACCATCATCGATCATGGCGATGGATCCTCCGCCCGCACCGATGGCCTCGATGCCTGTGACCGGCATCACGACAGGGAAGTCGCCGACCTCGGCGGCATTCGATGTCATGGCCTGGCCATCTCGCAGCAGCGAGATATCGGTACTCGTACCGCCCATGTCCATCGTGAGGATGTTGCGCTCACCAGCCGCTCGAGCTAGATATTGGACGGCGGTGACGCCAGAGGCCGGACCGGAAAGCAGCGTGTGCACCGGGAAGCGCCGCGCTTCAGCGGCCGCCATGGCGCCGCCGTTGGAGCGCGTGACAAACAACTGTGAACCCGGCAGCCGGCTCTTAACATACCGCTCAACGGCGCCGATGTATTCGTTCATGCGCTTTCGCACAAACGCGTTGAGCACGCTCACGATCGCCCGCTCATACTCACCGACACGCGGCCAGATTTCGCTGGAAAGACTGACTTCCGCATCGGCACCCACCACGGTGCGAATGGCTTCTTCGACAGCCCGTTCGTGCGCTGGATTGGCGTAGCTGTGAAGCAGTGCAACCGCGTAACCGTTCGCGCCTGCATCCTTGGCCTGCTTGACCAGTTCCTGAATCGCCTCTTGACGAATTGGGGTTCGAACCGTCCCCCCGTGCAAAAGCCGCTCGTCTACCTCAAAGACCATCGCGCGTTCCACCAGTGGCTTGGTCCGCGTCTCAAAGATGTTCAGGGGATTGCGAACCCCCATTCGCTGGAGCTCCAGCAGGTCGCGGTAGCCGTTGGTCACGAAGAAAGCGACTTTCGGCCCCTTGCGCTCGATCACGGCATTCGTGCTCACGGTCGTGCCGTGCATGACGACCGCTGGCTCGCCATCCTGAGGTCCCAATCGCTCCAGCAACAACTCGAAGCCCTGGCGAAAGCCCTCCTCGAAAGCCGGAGGCGTAGAGGGAACCTTCAAGCTGATGACTTCAGTGCCACTGCCTTCTCGCCACCCACAGAAGTCTGTGAAGGTGCCGCCTATGTCAACGCCGATGCGAATCATTGTAAAAATCCTTTAGTCGTTTCTCAGTGCAGAAGCTCTAACGCCAGGCTACGCAAGGGATCCTTGCCGGGCCGTTGATATACCGGCACCTGAAGATCTATTGCTGCCACAGCGCATGCTCATGAATCGGTCGTGTTGATGTAGTTCTCCCAGTAAGGAGCGCGATTCACGCCGATCAATCAAGCGGGTCCGATTTTTCCTGTGACAACCCCATCAAGCAAATCAATCTTCAATGCCAGCCAATAAGTCACATTTATTTGCATGACGACCTATCACTGCGGGATAGATGCGTAAGCAGACAACCTGCTTGCATTGGCTGCGCAAAGGAGATGAGGTTGCGGCACCTACGCCCAACGCGGATCAGCGTAGGAGATTGGCACGCGCATGTGACTGGGCATCTGCGTGCAGTTTGACGCTGCAAGGTGGGCCGGAGGTATTCGCTTGGCCGTCTGGAGCCATCGGCGGCATTTGCCCCGACGTCTCCAGGAACCTGCAAGTAGACTCAGGCTGCGTGATCAGCCGTGAATGCCATGAGCACTTCCGGCTTCACTGCACAAACAATCACTCCATGGTCTTTGCCGCACCTGCGGCATCAACTGCAGCCTTCCAACGGACCGACTCGGTCTGGAGGAAAGTGGCAAAGCGCTCCCGAGGCAACTCCATCGGGGTCAGCCCCAACTCAAGCAGACGCTTGCGCACATCTGACTCTTTGACGATAGAGTCCATCGCATTCCTCAGGCGGAAGACGATCTGGTCCGGTGTCTTGGCAGGCACTACCAACAAGATGTAGCCCTGCAGGTTGAAGTCTTTGACGCCTTGCTCCTGGAGAGTCGGAACGTCCGGAAGCGATGGAATCCGTTCCGCTGTACTCACACCCAACGCCTTGATCGTGCCTTCGGCAATCATGCCTCTCACCACGGGCACGGTGTCCGACATGAAGTCGATGACGCCGCCTCGCAGATCAGTGATTGCCGGCGCACCGCCTCGGTAGGGCACATGTTCGGCCTTGATACCCGTCTGCTTCAGCATTTGGGCCACGATGAGTTGCGGCACTGTTCCCACGCCGGATGAGCCGTAACTCAGTGTGGCGCCGGGCTTCTTGGCGTAGGCCAGAAACTCCTGGAAGTTCTTGACAGGCAGGTCCTTTTTCGCGACGAGCACCTGCGGCGCCCACGCGATAGCGCCGACCACCACGAAATCGTTTATCGGGTCATACGGGAGGGGCCTCACGGTTGTCCAGGGACCAACACTGAGGGGGCCGGGCGCACCTATGGCCAGGGTGTAACCGTCTGCAGGCTGCTTAGCCGCATAGGCGGTACCCAGTGTCCCGCTTGCACCCGCGCGGTTTTCGACGATCACCGGTTGACCAAGCTGCGCTGCCAGTTTTTCACCGATCAGTCGAGCTGCAACGTCTGAGGAGTTTGCTGCTGGGTAAGGCACCACGATCTTGATGGCGCGATCCGGCCATTGCGCATGTGCGCTAAAGGCGGCGCCAACAGCTATGCAAATTCCCAGAAGATTTTTGAGATACCGATTCATTCATTTCTCCGATTCATTTTGGACACCCCGCTGATACCACCCTTCATGCCGCAACTGACTGCTGTTTTGGGGTAATTTCAGTGGACTTGGAAGCCGAATCGATTGTCTTTCGAAGCCGTGAAATAAGCCCATCAAAAGATCACGTCGGTCTATAAGTCCATTTGATAGGGCAGCCCTATCTGCCGGCACAGGCTAGTTTTTTAGACTGACCCGAAGGTATTCGACAAGGGCTTGCGCCGCTCGATTCGGGTGCTGCATCAACGGAACAATGGCTCCGATTTCAAATTTTTGTATGGGATCGAGAGGTAGTGAAATCAGACCTGCTCGCTGATGCTCAGGCAAGCTGATGCTGGTGACGATCGTTACACCCAGGCCAGCACGCACCAGCTCGATGGCAGCCCCCGCATCACCGACCTCGATCACGAACTTTGGACTGACGCCCGCTGTGGCGAACCAGTTTTCGACCATCGGCCGGATCACGCCCCCAGGTTTGATCCCGACGACGGGTATGCCATCAAGGTCAGCGGGCGAGACATTCACTCCACCATGAAGGAAGCCAGGCGCGGACGCGACACACAGGAACTCGCTGTCAAATAGCTTCGTCGCAATAGCCCCGTCCATTTCCGGCGGCAACGAAAGAATGCCCATATCCGCTTGCGCAGAGCTGATACGATGCATGATGGTCAGCCGATGGTCCACATCGACATCCAGTTTCAGTCCCGGATGCGCGACTGCAAATTGCCCGATCGCATTCATGATGCGGCCGCTCGCAAGGGCCTGTGTGATGAGCACGCGGACAGTTGCCCGTTCATGGTTGGCGATCTGTTGCGCGGCGGCCTTGATAACGTCCAGACCGTCGTAGAGCCTGTTGACCTCTGCCATGAGTTGCAGAGCCTCCGGCGTAGGGGTCAGCTTGCCACCGCGTCGACTGAAAAGCTCGAACCCCACCTCTTTTTCGAGACCACTGATCAGGTAGCTTATAGCGGGTTGCGTGATCGCCATCGCCGAACTGGCGCGCACCATGCTGCCCTCGCGCATGACGGAGCGGAACGCCTCGATTTGTCTCAACTTGAGTGCCACGGCATTGCCCCGAGAATGAATTCAAATTACGACGCCAGAGACTCTCACACGAGACAGGAGTCTTTCGACGGACGAGGATGCGAGTCCCAGATGATCGATCAAATCATTACCCGCAAGAAAATCCTCTCCAACGATCAGTTCTGCCATGCTGATCATGGCCTGCGTGTAAGGCATCTCGACGTTGGCCACACGGCCAAGTGCCAGGAGGAATACGAGCCCATACGGCACATCTTCCGACAGGTATCGGGTATCGATCTGGGTGGGCCCGGGCGGTCCGCCACGCTTCTTGTGCAGTTCGGCGGCGATGTCCTCTAGACAATCCCCTTCGGTCTTGAACGATTGCGAGAAGTGTTGCTTGACGCTGCGCACCTCGATACCGAATGCACCGGCAACGGCCAGGCGTTCAGCGTCGATGGCCTCAATGGCGCAGGACACGCGAGGCGTCATGTAGTGATACTGGGGCCAGTTTTCTGCTCGCTCAATCCTCGTCCAATTGAACAATGCGAGCGGCACGTGTGTGATAGCGCTGGTATTCGCGAGGCTGGAGACAAGCGGGTCTTCTTCTACGTTGAACCCGTCGCCAAACAGCGCTTCACAAGCAGCGAGCGCCTGAGGGGCGGCCGTCTGTGGCAGACAGGAGATCGCAACCTGGCTGCGCCGAGTCATGATGCTCACCTGAGCCGGCCCCTTGCGCCGCGCCGTGAGGGCGGTCGTGCCGAAGCTCGCAACACAAAGGGCAATGCCACGCGCGACGGCGCGCTCATACAGGTACAGCGATGACAACGATCCCATGGAACTGACAATCACCAGCTGCCCGGACCGTAGATTCGGCAACAGTGCGTCCATCACTGCCTTATGGGCATTGAGTGGGACAGCAATCAGGATCACGTCGGACTGTGCCGCCAGCGCTTGCGCGCTATCGGTGGCCCCCACGGCAAGCGTCGCTTCCAATGCGCCCATTGCGCTCAACGGCTCGTCTCGCAGCGCATTTGCGCTTCCGCTAGGTGCCCACACCGAAACCCCATGACCGCGCTGGGCGGCCCAGGCCGCGCTCGCCAAGCCGATGCTCCCGGCACCCACAATTCCGACTTTGATCCGGTTCACTTTTCTTCCATCTTCGTTTCGCATACGCTCAGCCCTTTCGGCTTATAGGGATTCACCCACCGAGCGCCACAAGAAAATCCCGAGCCAGCGCCGTGTGCCGTGTCCCGGATGAAAACAACGGCAGCGGGAGACCATGGGTCCCCCGACTTGCCTGTATCAGTCTGCGGTGATGTTGTTTTGACGGACAACGGCGCCCCAGCGCGCGTTTTCCGACTGGACCAGACGGTCGAAGTTTTCCATAGTCGTCGGGTCGACATCGCACCCGATATCGGCAAGCTGCTTGATGACCTTCGGGTCCTTCACCGCAGCGGTGAACTCCTCATGGATCTTCTTGGCAATGGCAGGCGGCAGCTTCGCGGGTGCCATCACGCCAATCCAGGTCGTGAGCTCGGCGGCAGGGATTCCGGCTTCGGCCATCGTCGGCACATTGGGCAACAGGGGCGAGCGCTTGGGGCCGGTGATGGCGAGCGCACGGACCTTGCCGGACTGCACATGGGTGGCCATCGTGGCGAAGTTGCCGATCATCATCTGGATCTGGCCGCCAATCAGGTCCATCTCTGAAGCCGGAACGCTTTTGTAGGGCACATGGGTGATCTTGATGCCTGCGCTCGAGCGGAAAAGCTCCGTCGCCACATGCAGTGCAGATCCGTTACCAGAGGAGCCATAGTTCAACTCGGTGGGCCGGGCCTTGGCGCGGGCGACCAGTTCGTTCACCGAGTTCACCGGCAGGCTCTGCGTCACGCCCAGGAGGTAGGGGCTGGTGCACAGCTTGGCGATGTTGGTGAAATCTTCTGCGGGTTTGTAGGGAACGCGGGGAAGCACATGGTTGGACATCACGTAGGTCGACATGGTCGCCTGACCCAAGGTGTAACCGTCCGGCGTGGCTTTCGCCGTCGCGTCATTGGCGATCGTGCCGGTGGCCCCCGGACGGTTATCGATGACGATCGGCTGTCCCCAGCGCGCGCTCACCGCAGTGGCAACGATGCGGGCGAGCGCATCGGCCGCGCCGCCCGCGGCCCCCGGGATGATCCAGCGGACGGGCTTTTCAGGGTACGCCGCGTGCGCCGTCTGGAGCGCACCGGCAAAACACAGTGCCAGCAGGACGTTTTTACGTTGCATGGTCGAGATATTCAGTCGCATAAATCTTTCCTTTACGAATGGTGAGGGACAAGCCCCTCTTGTCTTGTTATCAGCCCTGAAGCCTTGGGCCTGTGCAGCAGGCCCTCACTGAGATGACCACGTGGTTTGCCGTGTTCATGCTTTTTGCTCGTCGATGTTCAACGTTGCCAGTTCCGCCAGCGTCACCGGCTTGAGCGGCGGCCGGATGCGATAAAAACCCACATCGGCGACCGTTCGGCCTTGCTCCTGGGCAAGGATGTGCGAGATGGTGTAACCGCATTGACGGCCTTGGCAGGGCCCCATCCCCGCACGGGTATATGCCTTAAGCTGGTTCGGACCGGGCTGACCTATGGCAGCGGCTTTTCGAATGTCGCCGGCGGTCAGTTCCTCGCACCGGCAGACGATGGTGTCGTCGGTTGGCGTGGCGATGCTTGCGCGCGGCGGGTACAGGGCGTCCAGCATGGGACGCAGCCGCAACAACTTCTTCAGTTTTTCGCGAAGGGGGGCCGCTTGCACCGACGCTGCCTCGCCCGACAGGCGGCCAGCGCGCTGAGCCACTCCAAGTGCCACCAGCTCCCCGCGTACACAGGCGGCATAGGCGCCGCCAATCCCAGCGCCGTCGCCTGCCACGTAAATGCCTGGCTTGTCGGTTTGCCCCCATTCGTCGAGAACCGGCGCCAGACACGCCTGCTGCGAGCTCCATTCGTGGTCACATCCGAGCGCCTGCGTCATGTGAATCGAAGGCACGACGCCTTCATGGGACAGAAGCAAGCTGGCCGGCACGCGCATGGTCTTGCCATTGGCCTGGATGTATTCAATCTCCTGTAGGCGATCCTGGCCCAGGGCACGGACAGCCGTGACGCCGCGCACGCGCTTGACTCCGGCGGCTTGGATTTCCCGCATCCAGGCCAACCCCTTGAGGAGGTCCTTGGAGCTGGCCATGGCCGCACCGATCCAGGGCAATGCACGGCGCCAGCCGCCTACGGGCGACGTATCCAACCACCCGGCGATCTTGCCGCCAGCTCGGACCAATTGAGCCATGTAAAGCAGAGGTAGCGGCCCGCTGCCCACGATCCAGACGGGCTCCGAGGGGATTTGTTTTGATGTCTTGAGCAGGATCTGGGCCGATCCGACGGTCATGACACCAGGCAAAGTCCAACCCGGGAATGGCGCGGGTCGCTCCTGCGCGCCCATGGACAAGATCACGTGGCCGGTGGCTACCGATTCCGCCTGACCCTTGCGGGTCATGTAGACCTTCCATCCGGACTCGACCTGCCAAACCCTGGTTTCAGGCTCATAGCTGGCACCACAGGATCGAAAGCGCGAAGCGAGATCAGCACCGGCAAGGTACTCCTCGCCCAACAGTGCGCCAGTTGTGGTCGGTGCCACGGCCTCCACCGCACGCCAGATCTGCCCGCCAGGCGCCGGCTGCTCGTCGACGACCAGAACGGACAGGCCATGAGCCCGCAGCCCAATCGCTGCGCTCATACCGGCCGGACCCGCACCTACTACTACCGCATCAAAGGATCTCATGACGCCACCTTCGGCCGGCCGAGTTGACGCTCAACGCACATGCCTTCGGCGACCGGGACCAGGCAGGTCTGAGTTGACGACGCACCGTCGACGATTGCCAGGCAGTCGAAGCACACGCCCATCATGCAAAACGGTGCACGCGAACTGCCGTGAACGGGCGTGTGGCGGCAGCTGGGGTTCGCCTGACGCATCATCACAGATGCCACCGTTTCACCGCGCTCGGCAGTGACTGACTTCCCATCAATGGTGAGCGTCAGCGGTGGTGTGCTGGGGGGGCTGATTTTTCGAAACATTGAATCGCTCGAGAGGAAAGGCATTGAGAGTCTGGAGATGACGGCCGCAGGCCAATGCCTGCGCGTAAGGGCCAGCGTGGAATGAAGCGAGCGTCACCCCTGAGTGACAGGTTGCGATCTCCGCGCCTGGGTACACCGGGGAGCTGGCATAGACGGGGTACCCATCCGGCGTCATCACTCGCAGGCAGGACCATTGGCGCACCAGCCGCGCTTTGCCCAGTTCCGGAAGGATGCGAAGTGCCTTTCGGGTCATCTTCACAGCTGCGGCGGAAGTGGTGCTCAAGTCATATCCCACGTCCTCCTGAGTCACGCCGATCATCACTGTGCCCTCGCCGGTTTGACGCAGCCCGCTTGCGGGCACAGGCAGGACAGGCGCCAGGCGCTCGGTCACGAGGATCTGTCCTCGCTCCGGATGCAAGGGGATGTCCAGTCCGATCATTCTCCCGAGCGCCACCGACCCAAGGCCGGCAGCGATCACGACACGTTCGGCATGGGCCGTTTGCTCACTTGTCTTCACCTCAAAGCCGCCGCCTGCCAAGGGCTTGATCGAGGTCACCGGGTGCCCGTTGCGCACCATGCCGCCTCGGCGCTGGAAGGCGGCTTGGAGCGCAGCCAGGAGTCGAAGCGGGTTCGCCTGACCGTCCTGCTCCCCCAGGCTCGCGCCCACGACGTCAGGGCCGAGTCGCATGGTGGGGTAACGACGCGCCAGTTCGCTGCGATCAAGAATCCGCACGGAGGGTGCCAGTTCTGGCGTCTCAGCTTCCCAAGCACCCAGCATCTTGGCGCGAGCAGACAACTCGTCGTCGCTCAGGCAGAACTTCAGACCGGCGCCGGTTTGGTAGTCAAGTGAAATTCCCGTCTCTGCCTCCAGTCCCGCAGCAAACTCCGGCCATGCATCAGCCGCCGCCGCCGACAGCCGGTGGTACTCGGGGTAGCGGTATCCCTTGCCGTGGACCCAGACCAAGCCGAAGTTGGCCTTTGCCGCCCGGTAGTCCGTGTCGGCACCATCGAGCATCAAGACCCGCTTGTCGTACCCGGCCAGGCCGTATGCAATGGCGGCGCCCACGATTCCGGCGCCCGCAACGATCACGTCGTATTCACGCTGCATGTTCAAAGACCTTTCTTCTTCGGGTCGATGCGCAGGCTGCGCGCGGTCCCCGCATTGCCAGAACCACCAGGGTTCAGCAGCGCCGTCAAGTGGATCGCCTGGGGTGAATGGAAATGAGGGTTCATTGACCGAGAGGTGAGTTGCGATGGCTGCGAACCGTCTGTTGTTTGCTTCAAGACAGCCTTCATCGTAAGCAAGATTACCTCAGGTCGCCAGGGTAAAAACCATAGTCAATGTTTTTATGCAATACCTCTTTTTTTCGATGCTAAATTATTGTTTTTATTGAACTTTTTTTCTTTAAAATGTCATTAAAATAGCATCTTGCAATAAAACCATGTCTAAATACTATGAGCATGAAAATCACGCTGCGCCACTTGGAGGCTTTTCGGGCGGTCATGGTGCGCAGGACCGTCACCGGTGCCGCCGAGATGCTTGGGGTGACTCAACCCGTCGTCACCCGCCTGATTGCCGACCTGGAGCAGCGCATCGCGATTGCGCTGTTTACCCGAGACAAGGGACGCCTCGCTCCAACGCCAGAGGCCACACTGCTTTTTGCCGACGTCAATCAGTCGTTGATGGGGATCGAGCGGATCGCGAATGCGGCAAGCGGCATCAAGGCACTGAAGCTGGGCCACCTGGAGATCGCCGCGGCCCCCAACATGGCCTTGTCCTTCCTGCCACGCGCCATCGCCAGCTTCAGCCTGGAGCGTCCAGAGACCTTGATCACAATGCACATGCATAGCTCTTCAACCGTTCTGGATATGGTCCAGAGCGGACGCTGCAATCTGGGATTCGCCATGGTGCCCGTTCAGGCGACGAGGCATGGCAATAGTGAGACCCTTGTTTCGGCCAAGATGGTTGGAGTGATTCCTGTGGGGCATCGACTGGCGATCCGCAAGGTCCTGAACCCGGAAGATTTCGAGGGAGAAAGCTTCATCTCCATGGCGCCGCTGATGGAAACACGCATGAAGATCGACTCCTTGATGCTTTCCTACGGCGTGAACAGAAGGATCAATGTCGAAACGCAAATCTCGTCAGTCGTGATCCGATTAGTCGAAGCTGGCGCAGGAATTTCCATTATCGATCCGCTTACGGCCACTGGCTACACCGGTGACCAAGTCAGGTTCATCCCCTTCAAGCCAGACATCGTGACCGATTACTCGATGGTCATCTCACCGCGAAATTCCTCGACCCTGGTTCTCAAACCTTTCATCGACCACGCGCGACGCGAGATCCGCAAGATGGTGCCCAAGCATCTGATCGTCCGAGGTTGAGGAGCCGCTCGTCGCGCAATTGCGTGAGTTCAAGCTTGCTGAGAGCGACTGTACCGTCCGGGCCTCAAGCGCTTTCTCTGGTTGACTGCAGCGCCAGCTGATCGAATGTGGTGAGACGCAAGCCAGACTCCAACTGTCAAATATTCCCCTGAATCCTGACACGTACAACGCACTTTTTGATTTGTGCAGCTTAGTCTTGGATCCCGTCATTGACTATTTCGGTGGAATCAATTTGACATACGGTTTTTCGTCTCCAGCTCTTTCGGCGAAGATTGACGGTCGTATTGCTCCCAAGCTCGATCAGCATGCTGGCCATGAATGCAATCGTCTCGGAAAGCCAGTTTGTGACAGGCTAGGTGCTGCTGTCGACCTAAGCATTGATGACGAAAACATGCTTGAAGTCGCTCAGTGGATTGTGTCGAACACTCCGTTTGACAGGCTTTACTTCTATGGGGCAGATCGCCCACTGCATGTTAGCTACAGCGTTTCTCCAGCAGCACAAGTCACAGTGATGCGCCGAACGGCGCAGGGCAACCTTATGCCTAAAACGCTTGATTCTGTTCAGTTCTTGAATCTCAAATGAAGTTAAGGACAAACAACAGCGGATGGACGGAATTTCTGCAAAGGGTCGATTTCGATCGGTCATAAGGATTTGAGCGGGATTTGCAAATGAAATGGCAGTTCGGAATAAGTAAAAAACAATTAGCCGTCTTAACATTTAGAATCACGTCTTGGACCCCAAAGGCTCGATCGGCTTGCCCTAGGGGAATTGAGCCGGTTTAGGATGGGGTACGTTCTGCCCCGCCAAGACTATTTCGAACTGATTCCAAGTCGTTCGAACAATTTACAACCCGTTCGGGGCCTCTTTGGGTGCGCTCCTAGAACACTTTACGGACCAGACAGGCTTCTTCATAGGCCTCAATGTCTTTGAGCCGGTACAAAACTTTCCCCACGATCTTCAAGTACTGCGGGCCTTCGCTGACGGTACGCCAGCGCTGAAGGCGTGCGACTGAACACACCCAACGATCGGCAAGCATTATTTCGGTCAGTAGCTGGCGGGCAGGTTCGGCCGGGACTTCTGGAACCAGGTGTTGGGGCTCGAACTTGGGTTCGTTGGCTGCGGTTTTGGCGATGCCACTGGACAAGGCGTCCAGCACGTCACCCATTTTTTCAGCCCGTGGGTTCGAGGATGAGGTGTTGTTAGTAGCCATGGCCTTGCTCCTTGATGCCTACATGCAGTGGTTTCATATAGGTTCATACCGGTTGGCTGGGCATTTTTCTCAGCGGGGTGGGTTGGTGCATCCAAAGGGATGGGCTGCTTTCGGCCATAAGCGGACATTTTCAAGGCTGAAGTGAATCTCTACTCACAGCCCAAGCCGGTTCGATCATTTACACACGCCTAAAGCTCGCGGACACAAAATCAATCAATGCTTTGACCCTGACCGATGTTCTGTGTCTTTCGGCGTAGATGGCATAAATATCGGCGTCGGGACTGTTGTATGCGGTTAACAGTTGAGTCAGTTCTCCGGATTGGATGTACTTATCGACATCCCACTGTGCGCGCAGCAAAACGCCGTGCCCATCCAGTGCCCAATTCAATGCGACGCCGCCATCATTTGTTGTCAGATTGCCTCGGATTTTGACGTTCTCCGAGGATGTGGTCTGGTTCTTTACTTTTCCTTTGGTACTTGTGAACCGCCACAAGCCGTATGCCTCATCACCCTGCCGAATGCCGATGCAATTGTGTTGCATGAGGTCCTGAGGCGTCTGGGGCGCACCATGCTGCCGAATATATGCAGGTGATGCGACAACGATGCGTTTGTTGGCGGCGATGAAACGGGCAATGGACCTGGAGTCTGGTGGGTTGCCAAAGCGAAAGCAAATGTCAAAAGCGTCGTCGCCGCTGGCGGGTGGATTGACGGACAACTGCAATTGAATGTCTACCTTTGGGTATTGCTTTGTGAATCGAGAAATCAGAGGCGCGATATGACTACGACCAAAACCCAAGGTGGCATTGACCCTGAGTAAACCTTGTGGCACGACAGAGGAGCCTAGCAACAGGTTTTCCAACCCTTCAATATCGCCCATGATTTTGCGTGCGTGTTCCAAGTAAATCTCACCCTCCGGAGTCAAACTCATCCTGCGTGTTGTTCGGTTGATGAGAGGGCTACCCAGCCGGGATTCCATCAGCCCCAAATGCCTGCTCACCGCTGCAGGGGATACGCCTTGTTCGCGTGCGGCTGTGCTCAAGGAGCCTGCACTGGCCAATGCCATGAAAAAACCGAGGTCTGAAGGGCTGATCAGTTTGCTCATATCTTTAACTTGTAGTTAACAATGATTTGAATATACAGGCAATTTTTGATTCGGTTGATCGTTAAAGTTGGTCTCGTTCCAGTGAGGAGATGCGCTGGATAACCATCCCAAATAAAGGAGACTTTGATGTTCAAGGATTTCAAAAAAATCATTTTCATGTCGGCTCTGACAAGCGTTGCGAGTCTTGTCTCAGCGCAGTCATGGCCCACTAAAACTGTCACGATCGTGGTGCCATTTCCCGCCGGTGGAACCACCGATGTATTGGCGCGAGCCGTGTCCAATAAGTTGTCTGCGGCTATCGGGCAAGCGGTCATTGTTGACAACAAACCTGGTGCCGGTGCCACGCTTGGCGCTGATCTTGTGGCTAAAGCGAATGCCGATGGTCACACACTGCTGATGGGCGCGGTGCACCACACGGTGGCCACCAGTGTTTACAAAAATCTGAAATATAACTTTGAAAAAGACTTTGCGCCCATCACAACGGTTGCTTTGGTACCCAACGTCATGACCGTCAGTGCCAAGTCTCCTCACAACACTGTGAAAGATTTGATGATGGCCGCTAAGGCTGTACCCGAGAAGCTGTCTTATGGCTCCAACGGTAATGGCACAGCTCAGCACATGATTGGGACTCAATTTCAGATGGAGACAGGCGCAAAAATTTTGCATGTGCCCTACAAGGGCAGCGCCCCTTTGACAACCGATCTGCTGGGTGGTCAGGTCGATATGTCGTTTGACACCATCACGCCGGTTCTGCCTTTCATCAAGGAGGGCAAGCTCAAGGCATTGGCTGTGACGACCGCTAAGCGCTCCTCGGCGCTTCCCAACGTGCCCACCCTGCAAGAGGCTGGCATTACCAACATTGCGATTGGCACTTGGTTTGGTCTGCTGGCACCTGCCGCAACACCCAAGCCTGTAGTTGCGCGTCTGAACGCAGAAGTTGTGAAGATCATCAACTCACCTGAATTCAAAAAGCAAATGGTGGATATCGGTGCGGAACCTATCGGTAACAAGCCCGAAGAAATGGCTCGGCAAATCAAGGAAGAAACAGAAAAGTTCGCCAACTTGGTGAAAGTCGGCAAGGTCACTTTGGACTGAACCTCAACAACAAGGAGTATCCCCATGGATAAAGCAACAGCAGTCGCTGACCTGACGCATGTGATGTCGAAGTTCACTTCGTACATCGGCAAGCGTTTACCCACCGATGTGACTGAAAAACTCGGTGAACTTCGCGAAAAGGAAGTCAATTTTTTGGCCAAGGAAGTGTATGAGTCCATGCGCCAGAACCAGGAAGCCGCCGATAAGTTGGACCGCCCCAGCTGCCAAGATACCGGAGTGATCCAGTATTTTCTGACAGCGGGATCCAATTTTCCGCTGCTGGGCGAGCTGGAAGACATTTTGCTTGGCGCAACGCAAGGCGCCACAAGGGACGGTCCATTGCGTCATAACGCGGTAGAAACCTTTGTCGAAAAAAATACCGGTACAAACACCGGCTCCAAAATCCCATGGCTGGATTGGGAGATCGTCCCCGGTGATGACAGCGTGACGATTGATGTCTACATGGCCGGTGGCGGTTGTACTTTGCCAGGCGCTGCCAAAGTGCTGATGCCCGGTCAAGGCTATGAGGGCGTCGCTGAGTTCGTGTTCGACGTCATCACCTCAAGAGGCGTGAATGCATGCCCTCCGCTGCTTGTGGGTGTTGGCGTATCCACCTCTGCCGAAACGGCTGCACGACTGTCCAAGAAAGCGATCTTGCGTCCGGTGACTTCTCGTCACACCAATGACAACGCCGCACTGATGGAAGAGTTGTTAACCGATGGTTTGAATGAATTGGGTCTGGGGCCACAAGGTTTGACAGGCAACAACAGTGTGATGGGCGTGAACATTGAATCGTCTGCGCGCCATCCTTCCACGATTGGGGTTGCTGTTTCAACCGGTTGCTGGGCACACCGCCGGGGCAAGATCAAGATCAATGCCGACATGTCATACGAAGTCATCTCGCACCAAGGATTCAAGCTGTGAAAAAAATTCTAACTACCCCCATCAAAAATGAAGACTTGGAGTCACTGAACATCGGAGATGTGGTGTACCTGACAGGCACCTTGGTGACTTGCAGAGATGTGGCACATCGCCGCCTGATCGAGTTGGGCCGTGAATTACCTGTGAACCTAGAAGGCGGCGCAATCTTTCATGCAGGTCCCATCGTGCGACAGAAAGACAATGGGGAATACGAAATGGTTTCGATTGGCCCGACAACCAGCATGCGGATGGAAAAATTCGAAAAAGAGTTCATTGAGCGAACGGGTGTGAAGCTAATCGTGGGCAAAGGTGGTATGGGGCCTGAGACACAGCAAGGCTGCCTGGAAAATAAAGCGGTTCACGCCATTTTCCCAGGAGGTTGTGCCGTGTTGGCCGCCACACAGGTGGAAAAAATCGAAGCCGCTGAGTGGACGGACTTGGGCATGCCCGAGACCCTGTGGGTCAATCGCGTCAAGGAGTTTGGCCCATTGATCATTTCGATCGATACCAAGGGAAAAAATTTGATTGAGGAAAATAAAGCGGTCTTCAACGAAAAGAAAAAGCCCATCTTGGAGCGCATCAACGCCCAGGTCCGCTTTATCAAATAATGAAGTGATGTGCATCAGCCACCTGCGGGTGGCTGATGCATTTTGAACGCACAGACTCACTGAAGACCATGCGCAAGAACATCATTTTGGCTTTCGACGGATCGGTTGCGGGTTTGAGTGTTTTGCTGAACACGGAAAAGTTGACAGCATGGCGAGATGAACATTTGTTGTTAACAGCCATCATTCCACGACCGGTTCAATCTTGTGTGTACGAGCCTGATTTCTTCAATCCGTCCATTTCAGTAGATGAGTTTGAAGACATTCAAAATCGGCTCGATGAGGCGCGCGGCAATTTGTTGGCGCATGGTTATAAAGTCAGTGTGAAATTAGGCTATCTGGATTCACGAACGGCCGTCTCTCAATTTCTGCGGGATTTGGATCCAGATTTGGTTGTGACAACACTGGGCACCCGAAAATGGCGACATTCCCGTTGGCGCAAACAGTCGATCGCCTCGTATGTCATCGAATCATCGCCATGCGAGACTTTGATTTTGTAGAAATTATTTATAAATTCCAGAAAAAATTCAGCTCCATTTTCAAGGAGGAATGAGATTTCCCTCGTGATTTTTCACAAGCCACTATTCTTGAACTCAAGCCAATGACGGCTTTGGGTCGAAAGGGCGCAGTGGCGCAACCTATCAGGTTCGAATTCCGGATCATTCAAAAACAGCGGTTCTGAAAACTCTTTTAACAAGAAGATGTCTCAACATTTAGAATGCTGACTTAGACCCCAAGTGCTTAATCGGCTGGTCCTTGGGGGATTTAGGCGGTTTGCGATCTGGTATCTTCTAGCCCGCCAAGACTATGTCGAACTGATTCCAAGTTGCGCGAACGGTTTGGTTGCGCGTTTTCTCAGATTGCCATACTTTGTACCGCTGACAAGTAGTCTGCACCTCTGGCCTCAGCAAAAATGTCCAACGCTAGAGTGATCGCAGTCTGCAATACGAGCCCGACGCCAATGCCCGCTGCCATGTCGTGGTGCTGCAAAAAGGCAATCATCCCGACACCGATGATCAGAAGCAGTACTTCGATCCCTTTGTAGATTGAAAAGTTTTTCATGACGGTCTGCATGCGGGTGGTTTCCTCGGCTTTTAGTACCGAAGGGTTCAACTGCAGCTGTGCGCTCAAGGTTGACACCTGCGAGTCGGTGCGGAGGTATACGGTGCCACCCACCACTATCTGCATCAAACCAATGACCACCAGCGGATAGACCATAGACTTCAGGCGGTGCCCATTCACCCATAGCCAGACGCTGATACCTAAGGCCAGAAGGCCAACCGCAATAAAAATCACGCTCTCTTGCTTCTCTGCGACGAAGTAGCTGTTCATGTTGTTAATCATGGTGTTGTCCTTATGAGATAGGTCTGGTCAAAATTTTCACCACTTTAGTGGCCAGATTGCGCGGTGTGAAGCGCATGCTTTGGGCCATCGCCCAATTGACGAAGCCAGGGATGTAGACGCGCTGTCCGCGTTGCATTGCGCGGTAACCCAATGCAGCAACTTCCTCGGACGTGGGAAGTTTCTTGCCTTTAATCAGGGCTGAGTTTCCAAGATCAGCCTTGTCCTGAAAGCCCGAGGCTGTCGGGCCGGGGCACAGCGCAGTGACGGTGACGCCAGTGTCTTCCAGCTCGGATGCAATAGCTTCCGAAAAGCTAAGAACGAAAGATTTGGTGGCGTAGTACACCGCCATGTAGGGGCCTGGCTGAAAGGCCGCTGTGGAGGCCGTGTTGAGAATTTTGCCGCGCGTCGCCAAGAGATCGGGCAGAAACAGTTTAGTCAGTACAACGACTGTGTTCATGTTGAGCTGCATCATGGCCAGCTCAGACGTCAGTGCAGAGTCTTTGAACTCGCCAAAGGCCCCGTACCCAGCGTTGTTCGCCAGCACGTTCAGCACGATACCCCGCGCTTTGATATCGGCGTGCAGCTGTGCGGCACCATCATTGGTTTGCAAGTCCGCGCCAATGACAGTGACGGCAACCTTAAACTTACGTTGCAGCTCATCGGCCAAGGCCTGCATTTTGGCCACGCCCCGAGCTGCCAGCACGATCTGATAGCCATCTTGCGCAAATTGGTGGGCTAGCGCCATGCCGATACCTGATGAAGCGCCAGTGATGAGCGCGGTTTTGTTGGTTGTTGATAGTGTGGTCAAGATTAATTTCCATGGTCGTTTTGTCGATTCAGAAATTAAAAACCCGGTAGAAAGGTGCCAGGTCAAGACATTTCTTTGCCTTGATTTGGCGCACACAAACACTTGACCTGGCACCCAAGCGCCAGGTTTAACATGTGTTGACGGCTATGTAGTCGTCTAGGCCGCCTCGAACTTAATCTGGCTTAACGGCCCTGACGCAGGCTTCAGGAATGCGCGCCTGCTCTCAATCACCGGAAACAAACAAAAGATGAAAAGCGTAATGCCCGTAAAGGCTTTCAAGACTTTGCAGACGACCAGCGCCTTGTGCAAGGCGGCCAACGTGACCCGTGGTCAATTGCGCTTGTATGAAGAAGAAGGGCTGATTGCACCCCAGAGCAGAACGGAAGCTGGCTATCGCCAATATGGCAGCGAAACGCTGGACCGGCTCAGGGCCATACTGCATCTGAAGGAACTCGGCCTCACGCTGGCAGAAATCGCACTCCTTCTGTTTGATCGCGATCAAGGTGTCCTCGATGAACAAGCGTTACAGCTACTGGCGGGAGAAGTGTTGTCGAAAATTGATGAACGCATTGCTGGTTTGCAAGTTATTCGAGGCTATATAGCGCCGGTTGCCATGGGTGACATGAGCGTGTTGCAGGACGATGACTGCAACTTCGTCGTTGAATTTATGACTGCTTTTTCCGCTGAGAAATCCAGGTGCTAGATTTGAATGCCCATCAAAAACTTAGGCGGTTTATGATGAGCTAGGTTCTGCCCCGCCAGTGCGATCAGTCTGATCGACTGATCAAGGTCGCTAGAAATGCGCTTAGTTCAACACCTATAGCTGCAGAAACGCTGGCAAACCAACAGTTCAAGCGTTGTTTTGGATTGAAGGGTTTCGAAAGGAAAACGAAATGAATCGGTTTTTTGCGTGTGTGGTTTTATTCATTGCAACGGGCCTGCATGCTGAACCTATTTATTTTGATAAACACTACCCAGCAGCAGACAAAGCCTCGCCAGCCATCATTTTGTTGCACACCAGCGGAGGCTACAAAAGTGTCAGCAACAAGGTCAAGCCATATGTCGATGCAGGCTATGTGGTTTATACGCCAGACTTTTTCAAGCGATATGGCATTACGACTGCAACTCGATTTCAAACATGGACTCGCTATCGTAACAATATAGAACGAGAGTTAAGCGAAATTGTTCAATTGATGAAAGCAGACGGACGGGTTGATGCAGCCAATATTTTTGCAGTTGGCTTTTCAAACGGTGGTTATTGGGCTTCTTATTTGTCGGCAACGGGGGCTGTGAATGCTGGAATTTCTCATTATGGCGTTTGGGATTTTCCGGGTAATGTCGATGGCTATCCGGTTAAGTATTTTCACGGTGCAAGCCATCCAGTCCTAGCCTTGATCGGAAAAGATGATCAAACCCAAAGATACGAACGAGTCTTGCCACAAGTACAAAAGGCTGAAAATTTAAGTCCTCGTGTGGTCCGAAAAGTCTACGAAGCCTCACATTCTTGGGATTGTTCAGTGTGCAATCAAGAGTACATCTACAACGAAATGGTGACGAAGGACGCCCTCAAAAGCACGCTTGATTTCATGAAAGAAAATACAAAATAGGCGTTCAGAAATCTTCCGCCTGTCCACAGTTGAGCAGTCAGCCCTCTCTTTCAAAAAGTTCCACCTTGGCCAAATAAAGCATCCCTGTTTGCAAAAAAGAGCAACGCTGTTTATCCCCCTAGCGCGGCGATATCGGCGCTAGATTGATGGCCTGAGCTTGCTGTTTTCTGGCGATTTGGAAAAGGCTTTATTTTTTGCCATAATCGCCAACATGCAAAATCTGCGCACATCCAAACTCATCGCCAAACTGGTGTTGGTGTGGTTTGCCTTGTTCTTGGGTTCTGCAATCGCCTCCACCATCATCAAGCCAGACGGCATGCAAATGATTTGTGCGTCTGGCGGTTTGATGAAAATGGTCGACGCCAGTGGTGAAGATGACGGACTCAAAGCCTTCGCCAACATGGACTGCCCACTGTGTGCTTCTGTGTGTGCGCCGCCTCCGCCCTTGACGGCATATTTCGAAAAACTTTCAGCTTTGGCGCATGCCCTGCACCCAATTGCAGCGGCACACATTGCGTCGGCCACAGCACCGCCCTTGCCTTCCCGCGGGCCACCCCACTCCCACCTGTAACGCACCAGGCTTCTCAAGCCCTGGTTTGAACCTTTGCCTGCATGTGCGCAGGCTAAGGCATTCGTGTTCATTCGGCTGCAGCTGTGGCCCTGGTCGCATAACGCAGTCACTCGCAAAGTTTTCCATGCAAAAAAATCACCTTCAACCCGTGGCCTTCCTGGCCCTCTTGGCGTGCGCATCTGTTCAAGCACAACAACTCGCCACGACCAATGTCTTGGTCACCGCAAGTCCCATCATTGAAGCCAATCAAGTCGATGGCTTTTCCAGTTTTTCAACCCGCGTGTCAGACGCGCAAATCAAAGACCTTGGTGCTTTGGATCTGGCTGCAGCGCTGCGCATGGCACCGGGTGTGCAAATTTCTCGCTACAACGAGGTGGGCTCTTACAGCGGCGATCAAGGTGGAAATGTCTACATTCGAGGTTTGGGTGCCAGTCGCCCTGGCAGTGAAATCAAAACCTATGTCGATGGTGTGCCCGTCTATATGGGCGTTTGGAATCATCCCATGATGGACCTCTTGCCTTTGAATGGTGTGAAGCAGGTTGACATTCACAAGGGTCCGCAAAATCAAATCAGTGGCAATCATTTTGCGTCAATCAATTTGCAAGCCAAGCGTGCGACAAAAGAAGGTGTAGAGGCTGAGGTCAATGCATCGGTGGGCTCGTTTTCTACCAAAACATTGCAGGCGCACATGATGGGGCGTCAAGGCGGTTTGGATTATTCATTGGCTGCAGGCCAGGTAGAGTCGCAGGGGGCACGTGCAAACGCCGATGGCAAGTTGACCAATGCCATGGGCCACATCGCCTTCAAAATCGACCCTGCATGGACCCTTGGTGCTGGGTTTTTGTCTGTGAACAACCAAGTGGGCGACCCGGGTGACAATCGATTCGCCAGCGTCAATGCGCCTGTTGGCCCCTACAGTTTTTCCAATGGTGTGGCGCGCAATGATTCCGAAACCAATTTGTTGTCGGTGTTCATTGCACATCAGCATGTGGGTTCAAAGGGCGAGTTCAAAGTTTACGAAAACAAGGGGCACAACAATTTAACCCAAGACCCTCTCTGGGGCAGCTTTGACAGCCAGTTCAAGATGTCTGGCTTCCGCTGGAAAGAAGAGTTATCACTTTGGCAGAACGCCAAGTTGGCCGGCGGTGTTGATCAAGAAAGTGTGTCTGGTTTTGTGTCGGGTCCGCACGTGGGCGCGCCTGTTGGAACACCTTTTGCATTTGGCACGCAGGGCACGGCAGTGGTGCCCACATTTCGGGTGTCTTCTGTGTTTGCTGGGTTGAGTCAACAATTCCAAGTTTCGGATGCCTGGGTGTTACAACCTTCGGTGGGCGTGCGTTCTTACAGTAGCAATGTCTATGGCGGCAAAACAGCGCCCAATGCTGGGCTGTCATTGATCTCTGACAGGACAAGTTTTTACGCAAATTACAACGAGGGACTTCTCTACCCCGGTGCCGAAACCTACACCCTCACGCGCGCCATTCCCATGGCTTTCGCGGCCAACAATGGCTGGAACCGTTTGTCACCCAGCCAAAACAAGCACAGCGAAGTGGGTGTGAAATGGGATGTCAGTGCAAACACGCACATGGACATCAGTGTGTTCAAAGATGAAATCAGTCAACGCTACGTTTGGACTGGTTTTTACATGGGTGCCATTGCCAATCCGGCGTCTGGCACATGGTCGAACGACTTTCCGGCATATCGCGTGAGTGGCTCAGAGTTGTCTGTTCAGCATCAACTCAATCAGCAATGGGCTGTGTTTGGCAGTGTGACGCAGTTGGCGTCCAATTTGGAGAAGTTACCCTACGCGCCCCAAACAGCCGTTTCGGTGGGCGTTAACGGCAAGCTAGGCCAATACCGCGTGGCCTTGGATGCACAGCACCAGTCGCGCATGTATTCATTGACGCAAGACCGTGGCACCTTCAGTCCCAATGAGGTGGCATCTTTTACGGTTGCCAATGCCCGTATTTCCCACCCAGTGGCCATGCTGGGCCAAAAGGGGGAGGTGTATGCTGTGGTCAACAATGTGTTGGATGCTTCATACCAATACAACGCGGGGTACCCCATGCCTGGGCGCAATGTCCGCGTCGGTGTCACGGCCAGTTTTTAAGGCCATGCGCTGCGCATCTTTCTAATTTAATTTTTTTGACCTACGGAGAAAACATGAAACTGAAACAACTCATCGCTTTATCAGCCCTTGTGGGCGGTGCTGCCTTTGCACAAAATGTCATAGTGGCCGATGGCTGGGTGCGTGCCACAGTGCAAGGCCAAAAGGCCACGGGTGCCTTCATGAAAATCACAGCCAAAGACGCGGCCAAGTTGGTGGCGGGTAGCAGCCCAGCGGCGGGTGTGGTCGAAATTCATGAAATGAAAATGGAAAAAGACGTCATGAAAATGGCGGCATTGCCCAACGGTCTTGACTTGCCATCGGGTAAAACGGTGGAGCTCAAGCCGGGTGGTTATCACGTGATGTTGATGGACCTCAAAGCCCCATTGGCTGCCAACAGCACAGTGCCTGTGACCTTTACTTTTCAAGATGCCAAGGGAAATAAAACAACACAGGAGTTGAAGTTGCCCGTGAAATCAATGGCCATGCCCACTGAACACAAGCACTGATTTTTTGACTGTGTGGTTCAGAAGTTAGCCAAGAAAACCCCTTCAGACCCTGACTTCTGAAACTCAGTCAAAATCTCGTGCATGCCCCAATACAAACTCCAAGTTGAAGTCGTTCCCCAGTACCTGCCAGAACAGTCAGATGCTGCATCAGACCTCTACACCTTTGCCTACACCATCACCATTCGAAACACGGGCACCATTGCCGCTCAAGTGATCTCAAGGTCTTGGAGCGTCAACGATGCCAATGGATTGCATGAAAAAGTCAAAGGCTTGGGTGTGGTCGGTTACCAGCCTTTGTTGCAGCCGGGTGAGAAATTTCAGTACACCAGCGGCACGCGTCTGCGCACGCCCACTGGCACCATGCACGGCAGTTATTTTTGTGTGGCCGAAGATGGTGAGAAATTTGATGTGGACATTCCCATGTTTGTCCTCGATGCACTCAGCACTGAATCGGGTAAACGCAATTTGCATTGAGCGTTGGACGTTTGCCGACCCTGCCTCGTTCCATGCAACAAGGCTTTGTGGTCATCAAATTTCTTGAGTTAGCGCAAGCTTTGGCAAGACCAAGAGATGGCTCGATTTTTTCTCAAGTAGAATCAAATAAGAACTGTTCTCATTTGAAATTTGATTAATTTGCCCAACCCTAGGCTTCAAGCGGCTTGCGTGCCAGAAGAACTCACACTGGCCCACTTCAAAGTGGGTCAATTGGGAACCATCACCCGCATCGAGGCCGACATCGATTTAAAGCACCGCATGGCTGCATTGGGTCTGAGGGAAACTTGTCAGGTCCTTGTCTTGCGCAAGGCCAGTTTGGGAGGGCCGCTTCACGTTCGTGTGGGTACCACCGAGGTCATCATTCGACGCAGTGAGGCCCAACGCATTGGGGCCTTGCCATGCGCAAGCTGAACGCCATGCAGACACAGCCTCAAAGTCGTTCATGAAAAAGATTGCCCTGATTGGCATGCCCAACACAGGCAAGTCCACCTTGCTCAACCGCCTAACAGGCGCACATGCCAAAGTTGGCAATTGGCCGGGGCTCACGGTTTCTTTGTTGTCTGCGCGGCTGATGGTGGGCGATCAAATGGCGCAACTCATTGATCTGCCGGGCATCTACGATTTGAGTGGCTACTCTGAAGATGAAAGAGTCGTCACCACCTATTTGGAAACGCAAAAGCCAGACCTTATTTTGTTCATGATGAACGCCTCACAGGTGGACCGTCAACTGAGCTTGTTGTCTCAAGTGATGGCCAAAGGCATTCCGCTTGTGATGGTGATGAACATGGCAGATGAAGCCAGTGCATTGGGCATCACCATCAAGGCAGATGTGCTGAGTCAACATTTGGGCTTGCCCATTTGTTTGCTGTCTGCCAAGTATGGCCAAGGCACAGCGCAATTACAGCAACGCATGCGCGAAGGGCTCAACTCGGTTCCAGCCAAAGCTTTGTCACCGCTAGAAATAGAAGCAGCTTTTCAATCCGGCGTGATGGTGCCGGCCCAGGCTTCGCACCAACTCACAGAACGCATTGACAAAGTCTTGCTGCATCCTTGGTTAGGCTTGCCGATCTTTTTTGCAGTGATGCTGTTGCTGTTTGAAGGTGTGTTTGCCATTGGCAAGCCCCTGCAAGACGGCATGAGCTGGCTTTTCACAACGGCCAGGACGGAGGCGCTAGAACCACTGCTGAGTGGTTTGCCCGCCATGGCGCACGGCTTGTTACTCGACGGTTTGTACAACGGCATCAGCACCGTGGCCAGCTTTGTGCCACTCATCATTTTGTTTTTCTTGTTTCT
Organism: Limnohabitans sp.; assembly: GCA_030158125.1. GTDB lineage: Bacteria > Pseudomonadota > Gammaproteobacteria > Burkholderiales > Burkholderiaceae_C > Limnohabitans_A. The sequence continues at coordinate 373,007 of JAOATL010000024.1, forward strand.
TGGCATTGTTGAAGACACAGGCTATTTGTCGCGCGCAGCCTTCCTCATGGACGCCCTCATGTCCAAATTTGGCTTGGACGGCAGAAGCTTTGTGATGTTGCTCATGGGGTTTGGTTGCAATGTGCCTGCATTGCTGGGTACGCGAGTGATTCGCTCAAAAGGCCTGCGCTACCTCACCATGCTGACCATTCCGTTTTCTTTGTGCTCAGCGCGTTTGCAAGTGTTTGTGCTGTTCATTGCCGCCATGTTCACCACCGAGCAAGCACCGTGGGTGCTGTTCTCCTTGTACCTGGTGAGCATCTTGATGGCCATGCTCACGTCGGTCATTTTTAAAAAACAGTACGTCAACGTCGATGCGTTTGTTTTGGAAATCCCACCTTATCGTTTGCCGACCTTGCGCCAAATGGTGTTGAAGGGTTGGCAAGAAGTCCGACATTTTTTGAGCAGAACCACACGTTTCATCATGCTTGGCGTGTTGCTCATTTGGGTGCTCACCCATTTTCCGCAAGGCGCCACAGCCGGCAGTTTGGAGACGTGGGCGGGTCAATTGAGCCACTGGATGTCACCCCTGCTTCAGCCCCTGGGCATCAATGAACAGTTGACCATTGCCTTGGTGTTTGGCTTTGTGGCCAAAGAGGTGGTGATTGGTGCCTTGGCTGTCATTTATGGTCATGAAGGACAGGCCTTGATCGAGGCCATTGCTCACAACATGGATTGGATCAGTGCTTACAGCTTCATGTTGTTTGCTTTGATTTACACACCGTGTGTGTCGACCATTGCCACCATTCGCAATGAAACCAAGAGCTGGGCGTTTACAGCATTGTCTGTGGCTTGGCCCTTGTGTGTGGCTTGGTTGGTGAGTTTTGCGTTTTACCAGACCGCCATGTGGGTACGTCTGCATGCCTAATGCATACCAAAGTCGCCGAGAAAATTTCATTGGCATTGCTTGGATGATTGCATCCATGGCTGGGTTTGCCATTGAGGATGCATTTCTTAAAACTGTCACCCAGCATGTGCCCGTTGGGCAAGTGTTGATGATGTTTGGTGCTGCAGGCTTGTGCGTCTTTGCGCTCATGGCACGACGCGCAGGCGCACACCTGTTTCAACCGGAAGTCTTGACACAGCGCATGCTTTACAGGGCGGTGTTTGAATTCTTTGGTCGCTTGTTTTATATCTTGGCCATTGCGCTGACGCCCATGTCGTCTGCAACAGCCATCTTGCAGGCGGCGCCTTTGTTTGTGGTTCTCGGTGCGCGTATTTTCTTGCGCGAGAAAGTCGATGGCAAAACCTGGGTGGCCATCTTGGCAGGTCTGCTAGGCGTGATGATTATTTTGCGTCCTTCTGCCGATGATTTTTCTGCCTTGTCCCTGCTGGCTGTCGTTGGCACCCTGGGTTTTGTGGGGCGTGATTTGTTTTCACGGACGGCACCGCCAGCTTTGACCAAAGAGGTACTGGGTTTCTATGGTTTTAGCACCATGGCCATTGCAGGCGCAAGCTTTGCGCTGTGGGATGGCAAGGCATTTGTGTCGTTGGATTTATCGCAGGCACTCATGATTGGCGCGGCGTTGGTGGCTGGTGTATTGGGCTATACCGCCCTCATGACTGCCATGCGCACGGGCTCTATTGGTGCCGTCACGCCTTATCGATATTCACGCTTGTTGTTCGGCATTTCAATTGGCGTGTTGGTATTTGGCGAGCAACTGGATGCACCCATGCTCTTGGGATGCGCCATCGTGATTGGCGCTGGACTCTTCATCGGTTGGCAAAACCAGCGTCGTCAACCCGCTCAATGATCACAGGATCGTTGTCGGGGTTGATGACACGCACACCGTGCTTGCTCAAGATTTCAACATAAACCGATGCAGCACCTTCTTTGGCCAATGCGTCCAAGCTTTCAATCACGGCGCTCACTTTGACCACTTGGGCCGTGTCGGCCGTTAAACCCACTTTGCAGTCAAAGTCCCAGAAGTCAACTTCTTTGGGCAGTGCACGGTTGCGTTCGCGTTTGAAGTACTTGCGAATTTCATGCTTCACGGCTTCCAACACGCGGTCGGGGTTTTTGCCTTCAATTTGAAGAGGGAAGTTTTTTTTCATCGTAGGATCCTAGAGGGGCAAGCGCCCTTGGAGGACGTTGATGCAATGACCGATTATCGCCTAGACCGCAAAGCCGCCTAAAATTTGCCACAAACAAAGAATCTTCTGATGTCGCCTTTACCCAGTACAGCCAGCCCACCTGTCCTTCACATTGCAGGGGGCATTGCCACCATCACGCTGAACAGGCCAGCACAGCGCAATCGGCTTGAAAACGAAGACCTGCAAACTTTGTTGACACACTTTCAATGTGTCAACAAAGATCACTCTGTGCGGGTGGTGGTTTTGACGGCCCATACGCAAGGTCAGCCCAAACCTGTGTTTTGTGCAGGCTACGACATTGGTGGCTTTGATGAAAACGGGCAGGGGGCAAGCTCTTTTGAAAGAGTGCCCGAGGCCTTGGCCGTGCTGCGACCCATCACCATTTGTGCGTTGAATGGCAGTGTGTATGGCGGTGCCACAGACATGGTGCTGGCTTGTGACCTGCGCATTGGTTTGCAGGGAATTGAATGGCGCATGCCTGCCACGGCCATTGGCTTGCATTACTACCCCAGTGGCTTGGCGCGCTACATTCAGCGCATGGGTTTAGCGGCCACCCAACGTGCCTTCTTCACTGCGCGTCCGTTTACCTGGCAGCAACTTGACAAGTTGGGTTTATTTGAGGAGTTTGTGCAGGCAGCAGACTGGCAAACGCGTTTGAATGAACTGACGCAAGACATCTTTGCGCTTGCACCCATGGCGGCCGAGGAAACCAAGAAATCCATCCATGAAATTGCCACTGGCCTGGCCGATGAAGCCACGCTGCGCGCACGCGTAGAGCGAAGCAGCCTCAGCGAGGACTTTGCGGAAGGGCGCGCTGCGTTTGCTGAAAGGCGTAAGCCGGTTTTTCGGGGGAAGTGATTTCAGGTCTTGCTTTTGAATAGCGTGCAAGGCTCAAACCTTCTGCGCTAATTTCGGGTTGGCGCCCCAACATCACATCGGTCAGGTATTGGCCCGAACCGCACGCCATGGTCCAGCCCAAAGTGCCGTGTCCCGTATTCAAATACAAGTTGCGCAGTGCGGTGCCGCCCACAATGGGTGTGCCATCGGGTGTCATGGGGCGCAGGCCCGTCCAAAACTGCGCTTGGGCCACATCGCCACCTGGGAACAAGTTGTTGACCACCATTTCCAAGGTGGCGCGGCGCTTGGGATTCAAGCGCAAATCAAAGCCACTGAGCTCGGCCATGCCGCCCACGCGAATGCGTTGGTCAAAGCGAGTGATGGCAATCTTGTAGGTCTCGTCCAGTACCGTCGACACAGGGGCCAAGGCCTCATTCACCAACGGAATGGTGAGAGAGTAGCCTTTGACAGGATAGACGGGAATGTCGATGTGCAAGCTTTGCATTATTTGACGGCTGTAGCTGCCCAGTGCCAGCACATAGTGGTCTGCGCGCAGAAGTTCATGGTCAGGCCCCGCCAGCTGAATGCCTTGAATTGACTGGCCGTCGGACAAGATGCGCTCCACGGATTCACCGTACCGAAATTTCACGCCCAATGCTTTCGCCATTTCAGCCAGTTGCAAGGTGAACAAACGGCAATCACCGGTTTCGTCGTTTGGCAAACGCAGGCCACCCAGCAAGCTGCCTTCATGCGACTCGCATGCATGGTGCAAACCAGGCTCCACTCTCAGGAGGCCTTCGCGGTCTAGCAATTCATAAGGCACACCACACTCTTTCAAGACTTCAATGTCGCGCGCGACGGCATCCAGTTGCGATTGTTTGCGAAACACTTGCAGCGTGCCGCCAGTGCGATGTTCATAAGCGATGCCTGTGTCGGCGCGCAACTGGCGCAAACAGTCGCGGCTGTATTCCGACAAACGCATCATGCGTTCTTTGTTCACGCTGTAACGCGCATCGGTGCAATTGCGCAGCATTTGCATCATCCACTGTGCCTGGAACAAGGTGCCATCAGGGCGAATGGCCAAGGGCGCATGCTTTTCAAACAACCACCTCAACGCTTTGAGTGGAATGCCGGGGGCCGCCCAGGGGGTGGCATACCCGGGCGATATTTGCCCTGCATTGGCAAAACTGGTTTCTTCAGCAGCTTGGGGCTGACGGTCAATCACTGTGACATCCACGCCCGCGCGGGCCAAGTAATAAGCGGTGGTGATGCCAATGACGCCACTTCCCAAAACGATGGTTTTCATTCGGTTTCCTTGTTTATCACAATGAAATCGAAGTTTATGTAAGCTTATTCAAGAAATTTTGCTGATTTTTATGGAAATTTAAGTTAAATTAACTGATAACAACTCTGATCACCACTGCGTCCAGAAAAAATGGCTGACCTCGACCGAATTGACCGAAAAATCCTCGACATCTTGCAGCGTCAGGGGCGCATTTCCATGACGGAATTGGGTGAGCAAATTGGCCTCTCAACATCGCCCTGCGCCGAGCGGGTCAAGCGCATGGAACGCCAAGGTGTGATTACCGGGTATCACGCGCGCATCGATCCCAAAGCGGTGGAGAAGCCCTTGCTGGTGTTTGTCGAAATCACGCTCACCACCAAATCGGGGGAGGTCTTTGACCAAGTGCGCAATCAAATTGCCAACATGCCCGAAGTGCTGGAGTGCCACTTGGTTTCTGGCAGCTTTGATTACTTGGTCAAAGCGCGCTTGAGTGCCATGACGCAGTACCGCGATTTGCTCAGCAGCATCTTGAACCAAATCCCGGTGCCCTCCCAGTCACACAGCTATGTGGTGATGGAGGAAGTGAAAGAGTCTAGCTACATCACCGTCTGAGGCGACGGTGATGCAGTGGTTGCGTTAAAACTTCAGGCGTTGGCCCAGCGCCTGAAAGCGGCGGCCCCACGCTTCGCGTGACAGCTCAATGCTGTCATAAAAACTGGGGATGATGAGCAAAGTCAGAATGGTGGACGTGATGGTGCCGCCGATGATGGCCACAGCCATGGGACGGTAAAACTCACCGCCTTCACCCACACCAATTGCCACAGGCAACATGCCGGCAATCAAGGCAAAGGTGGTCATGATGATGGGGCGCAAGCGTTTGCGACCCGCCGTCATGAGTGCCTCTTCGCGTTCGACGCCTTCTGCCTCTAGGGTGCGTGCGGCATCAAGCAGCAGGATGGCATTTTTTGCCACCAAGCCCATCAACATGATCACACCAATGAGGCTCATGAGGTTGAGCGTGCCACCCGTGATCAGCAATGCCAGCACCACCCCAATCAGGGACAAAGGCAATGAGAACATCACCGCCAATGGCGCGGAAAATGAACCAAATTGCATCACCAAAATGAAGTACATGAGGCCAATGCCAGAGATGAGTGCAATGCCCATTTCAGTGAACACTTCTTGCTGGTCTTTGGATGCGCCATCGAGCTCAATGCCATAACCTTCTGGGAAGTTGATGCTTTTGGCCAACTTCACGGCATCTGCTGTGACCTCGCCAGAGGAGCGGCCTTGCACGTTGGCCGACACGCCAATGGTGCGTTTGCCATCGGAGTGTTCAATTTTGGAAGGTGCTTTGCCCATGGAAACTTTGGCAATTTGTGCCAAGGGCACCACTGTGTTCATGCCGCTGACCGTGATGGGCAGACGCTCTATGTTGGCCACGCTCATGCGATCTTCAGGTGCCAAACGAACGGCCACATCACGCGACTCACCCGTGGGGTCGACCCAATCACCCACTTCAATGCCGGCAAAGGCCACCCGCATTGCATTGGCTGTGTCGGTGACAGAAATGCCCAAGGAATTGGCCAGGCCGCGGTCCAGTTCAATTTGTAATTCGTTTTGCGGATCCTGCTGTGACAAGCCCACATCGACGGCACCAGGCACTTGACGCAGTTGCGCCATGTAGTCGCTGGTGATGGCCAGCAACTTGCGCGAATCGGTGCCACTGAAACGGATTTGCACAGGCTTGGCAGCGCCGTTAGACAGGTCGTCGAGCACGGTGTATTCGGCACCCACCAATTGCGAGGTGCGTTGACGCAGTTCAATGGCAATGTCTTGGGCCGTGCGTTTGCGATCTGTACTTTTACCAATGTCAACGTAAATGCGGCCACCGGTGGGATTGACATAGCTGTTGGTGGCTTTGGTTTCAGGCAGCGTGCGCGCCATCACAGCGGCAGCCTCCAGCTTCATGCGAGAGTATTCCAAGTTGCTGCTGGCGGGTGAGCGCACATCAATGGCCAGCGTTTTGCCGTCTGATTTGGGCAAGAAGCTGGAGCCGCCAAACTTCACTTGCAAGAAGATGGCGCTGAAAAAACTGATGACTGCAAATGCAATCATCCAACGGCGATGGTGCAAGGCCCATGCAATCACATTGCCATAGCGGTCGGCCTGATGGTCAAACCATTCGTTGAATTGTTGCAACTTCAAGCTGATGCCTTTTTTAGGCTTGAGGTGTTCACCGGGAGGGTCGCCCCAGTATGCCGAGAGCATCGGGTCGAGTGTGAAAGAGATCAGCAAGCTGACCAACACAGAGGCCACCACCGTGAGGCCAAAGGGCCTGAACCACTCGCCAGATACGCCCGGCATGAAGCCCACCGGAATGAACACAGCGACGATTGAAAATGTGGTGCCCGCCACAGCCATGCCAATTTCGGCGGTGCCGTTCAAGGCCGCTGTGCGTCTGTCCGCACCGCGCTCCATGTGACGCACGATGTTTTCTCGCACCACAATGGCATCGTCAATGAGTACACCAATGGCCAAGGACAAACCCAACAAGCTCATGAAATTGAGCGTGAAGCCACTGAGCCACACAGCAATGAAAGCCGTAATGACCGAGGTTGGCAAAGACAAGGCTGTGATGAGCGTAGAGCGCCATGAGTTCAAGAACACGTAGACCACAAAAATGGTGAGACCCGCGCCAAAAATAAGCGCATCCACTACGTTGTTCAAACTGTTTTGGGCTTCTGTGCCACCGTCTTGGGTGATTTCAATTTGCGTGCCTTGTGGCAAGCTTTTGTTGATCTCAGCCACCAAGGTCCTCACCTTGTTGGCAACGCCTACGGTAGAGGCATCGCGTGAACGGGTAATCGACAAGCCCACATTGGGCTTGCCACTGCGAACGCTCAAGGTGGTGAGGTCGGCAAAGCCATCGGACACTGTGGCCACTTGTCCCAAGCGGATCAGCTCGTTGCCGCTGCGTTTGATCACAATTTGATTGAATTCTGCAGGTGTTTCAATGCGGCCCAACAAACGGATGCTTTGGTCCTCTAATGCCCCTCGAATTTTGCCAACAGGCGCTGCGGCGTTTTGAGTGCGCAGCGCATTGACCACTTCAGTGACAGACAAATTCACTTCACGCAGCTTTTGGGCGTGCAACAAGACGCTGAGTTCGCGTTTGAGGGCGCCATTCACATTGACTTGGGCCACACCGGCAATGCCGCGAAACTTATCAGCCACTTGGTCTTCAGCAATGCGCGAAATTTCTGCGTGACTTTGGCTGGAAGAGGACAAAGCCAATTGCATGATGGGCTGGGCAGAGGGGTCGATGCGCAAAATGACCGGCTCGCGTATTTCGGTTGGCAATTTGTAACGAACTTTGCCGATGGCGTTGCGCACCTCGTCAGTGGCTTCCACCATGTTCTTTTTAAATTCAAAGAACACCATCATGTTGGCATTGCCTTCGTTGGCAGTGCCACGTAAGTCTTTGATGCCATTGACCGATTGCAAGGCTTTTTCAACCCGGTTCAGCACTTCGCGCTCTACCGTGTCGGGCGATGCGCCCGGATAGTTGATGTCGATCACCAACAAGGGCATGTCGACATCGGGAATTTGATTGACTTTGAGTTTCTTCAATGCCATGAGCCCAACGGCCATGAGCATGAGCAAAATGACGATCGTGACGACCGGCTTCTTAACGCTGAAGTTGGACAAAAACATGGTTTATTGACCCACTTTGGCGGCGGTATCAGCCCGCAGTGTGAAGGTTTGACCGTCCTTCAATGAGCTGCCAGAGTTGCGCAGCACCTTGTCGCCAGCGGCCAAACCAGATGTGACGACCCATTCGCCCAAGCGAGTGTCGCGGTCACCCAATTGAATGGCGCGTTTCACAATTTTGGTGCCATCTAAAACCCAGGCAAAGACCTTGTCACCTTCACGCCGCAAGCTGCTCTCGGAAATCATGACGGCTGGCTTGGTGAGTGTTTCCACCACGCCTTCAGCATACAGGCCCACCACCGGCGGGCGGTCTTTGCTGTTGATTTCCACAATGACAGAAACTTGGCGGGTGATGGGATTGGCCGCACTATCGATGCGCTTGACGATACCGCGGCTGCCCAGTTGGTCACCACTTTGTGCCACGCCATTGATGCGAAAGCTGACACGCTGTCCCACTTTGAGCACGCCCATTTGATCGGCAGACACTTGACCTTCAAAGCGCATGCTGCTGGGATCGATCACTTGGATCAACTCTTTACCGATTTGGGCTGTGTCGCCTGCAGACGCTTTGCGCGCACTGACCACCCCATTGAATGGGGCGCGCACTTCTGTGCGTTCCAATTGTTGTTTGGCCGCGGCTACGCGTGCTTTGCTGGCCACATGTTCGCTTTGCGCCGCATTGCGCTTGACCTCAGATTCTTCGAGGCCCTGCATGGACACCATGCCCTGGGCTTGCAATGATTTGATGCGTTGGAATTGGCGTTCGGCACCGTCCAGCGATTGGGCGGCTGCACGCAAGGATTCTTGTGCTGAGCTGAGGTTGTCACGCAACACACTGCCGTCTAGGGTGACCAGCAAATCACCTTTGCGAACGGGCTCGCCATTCTCCTTGTGGACCTTGACCACCATGGCGCTGACTTCGGCGCGTAAATCGGCGCGCAATTCGGGTTGCAATGAGCCAGAAATGACGGGGCCAGTGCCGTGCTCTGAGGTGCCCAGTTGCAAGATGTCTTCGTTGCCCAAGCTGAGCGCCAGGCTTTCAACTGCCTTGTCGGCACTGACATCGGGTTTTTGACAAGCCACCAAAGTGCTACCAATGCACACGCAGGCAATCAAAGACAAAGCAAAGGGATAACGACCCAAACGAGGGGAACGCAGCATGGGAACTCCGAATAGGAAAAAAGTTCCCGAATTACATCATGAAAAGTTATTTTCTGGCTGTTTATAGGCTTGTTCGAAGGGACCAAATTTCGGGGAACAAGACCACGTCCAACATCTTTCGCAGGTAACTCACGCCGCCTGTACCGCCTGTGCCACGTTTGAAGCCAATCACACGCTCCACGGTGGTGAGGTGCCTGAAGCGCCACAGTCTGAATGCATCCTCCAAATCGGCCAGTTCCTCACCCAGTTGATACAAGTCCCAGTGTTGTTTGTGGTTGCGGTAAACCACCAGCCAGGCGTCTTCTACGTGAGGGTTGGCGGCATAGGGCTGGCGCCAGTCTCGGTCAAGGTAATTGGCAGGGACGGGCAATCCACGGCGGGCCAAGAGTTTCAAGCTCACGTCGTACAAAGATGGCGCGATATAGGCCTTCTCGACAATGTCATGCAGATCGGGGCGATGCGCATGGGGCATGAGCATGGCCGCATTTTTATTGCCCATCGAGAATTCAATGCAACGGTATTGCCAACTTTGAAAACCACTGGATTGGGCCAAATAAGGCCGGATGGCGCTGTACTCTGGCGGTGTCATGGTGGCCAAGACATCCCAGGCATGCACCAGTTGCGCCATGATCTGCGACACGCGTGCCAACATCTTGAAGGCGTCAGGCAAATCGTCTTGTTCAATGTGTTGAATGGCTGCGGTCAATTCGTGCAGCATGAGCTTCATCCACAGCTCGCTGGTTTGGTGCTGCACGATGAACAACATTTCGTTGTGATCGGGCGACAGCGGCTTTTGCGCATTCAAGATGGCGTCGAGTTGCAAGTAATCGCCGTAGCTCATCGATTGGCTGAAATCCAATTGTGCTTTCTCGTCACGCACAATTTGAGCGGTGCTTGCATCACCAGTGAGGTCTGACGACGAGGCCGCTGAAGAAGCGCCGGGGTTGAAGGGGCATCCAGACATGGTGGGTACTTTCAGGTTTCAGGTCACGGCGTGTTTTTGAGAGAAGCGGGCTTGCTGCCACTCTTGCGTGTCCATCACTTCTTTCAAGTGACGCACGGCATGCCACACATCGGCATGGCCTAAGTACAAAGGTGTCAGTCCAAATCGCAGAATGTCTGGGTGTTGCTTGCCATCGCCCGCTCTGTAGTCGCCAATGACGCCCCGTGCAATGAGGGCTTGCACAATGGCATAGGCGCCTTCGGCGCGAGTCAAACTCACTTGCGAACCGCGCAAGTTGTCTTGCTCGGGGGTGGCCATGCCAAAGCCATGCTCGCTCAATTGGGTTTTGACCAAGTGCATGAAGAGGCCTGTGAGGGCCAGTGATTTTTGGCGAAGAGCCTTCATGCCGCCCAGCTTTTCTGCTTCCAAAAACGCGTCCAAGCCTGTGTCGAGTGCCGTCAAACTCAAGATGGGCTGAGTACCACATTGATAACGGGTGATACCTGCGGCGGGTTTGTAATCGGGTGTGAATTCAAAGGGCGCTGCATGGCCCCACCAGCCCGTAAGGGGTTGCCAAAAGCGATCGGTGTGTTTGGGGTTGACCCATACAAAGGCAGGTGCACCAGGGCCACCATTCAGGTACTTGTAGCCGCAACCGACCGCAAAGTCGGCATGGCTGCCATTTAAATCGACAGGCACGGCACCTGCGCTGTGTGCCAAATCCCAAACTGTTAATGCGCCAACGGCGTGCGCTTTTGCGGTCATGTCTTGCATATTGAGCATGGCACCCGTACGGTAATTCACATGCGTCAACATCAACACAGCCACGTCCTTTTGGAGGGCTGTTTGAAGTTCTTCGGCTTCGACCAGTTTGAGTTGATAGCCGCGCTCTTTGCACAGCGCTTCTGCAATGTAGAGATCGGTTGGAAAGTTGGTGCGCTCACTCAGGATGATGTTTTTTTCGGGGTGATCTGCCTTGGCAATGGACAAGGCCGCGCTGAGGACTTTGAACAAGTTGATGGAGGTACTGTCGGCCGCCACCACTTCATCATCTTGGGCGCCAATCAGTTTGGCAATTTTGTTGCCGACTTTGAGGGGCAGTTGAAACCAACCTGCAGTGTTCCAGCTTTTGATCAGGTCAGTGCCCCATTCTTGCGTTACCGCTTGCGCAACGCGCGATGGCGTGGCTTTGGGCAAGACCCCCAAAGAGTTGCCATCCAAATAAATGACGCCGTCGGGCAATTGAAACAAATCTCGCAGAGAACGCAAGGGGTCTTGTTGGTCTAAGGCTTGGCATTCTGAAAGGGTTTGGGGTGTCATGTTCAAAGTTCTCGGAGGATGGCGCGAACCGGGCTGGCGTCCGCGTTCATAAGTTTGAGGGGCAGGGCAATCAGTTCGTAATCGCCTTCTTGAATGTTGTCTAGCTGCAAGTTCTCCAACACGCGCATGTTGCGAAGGCGGATGACTTGGTGGCTGTCTAAAGTCTTGCTATTGGCGGGATCAATGCTGGCGCTGTCGATCCCAATCAGTTTCACGCCTAGATCTGCCAAGGCCATTAAGGTCTCGGGGGCAAAGGCCGTGAGTTGGGTGTCGAAATGATCGACTGGAAAAGTTTGATAAGTCCTGACCAATACCCGCTCGGGCAGGTCTTGAAGTCGATGGGCCAGATGTTGCAGGGTGATCAGCGGCCCAAGGTTGATGGCGTGAATGACTCTGCAAGGTCCGATGAAAGTGTGCAAATCAACTTGGCCAATGGCCACGCCTGATGGGTCGTAGTGCAAAGGCGCATCAGCGTGCGAACCCACGTGGGGCGACAACGTGATGGCGCTCACATTGACGGGACATTCGTCAGAAATTTGCGCGGACCAATTCAATTGGAAAGGCGTGTCGCCCGGAAAGACCGGGCTACCAACATCGATGGGTGGGGAAATGTCCCAAATTTTTTTCATGAGGCGCAAAGATAGCGCGCTCTCGAATTTATGGTGTCGGTTATATCCAACAAATGCACAAATATCTCGCTTCAGACGCCTATTGCAGTTCGTCGTAAACTTGCCAGCATGATTTTGACGCCTGATTCTTGGCAAGCCATCCAATTGACCGTGGCTTTGGCCACTTCAACCACCGTGATCTTGCTGATCTTGGCTACGCCGTTGGCTTGGTGGCTGTCGCAAACGCAGTCTGCATGGCGCGCACCTGTTCATGCGCTCGTGACCCTGCCCTTGGTGCTGCCGCCTTCCGTTTTGGGTTTTTATTTGCTCATTGTGATGGGGCCCCAAGGACCCTTGGGTCAATTGACGCAAGCAATGGGCTGGGGTGTTTTGTCCTTCACTTTCACCGGCTTGTTGATCGGCTCTATTTTGTTTTCTTTGCCATTTGCCGTGCAGCCTTTGCAACACGCTTTCGATGCCATTGGTTCAAGACCGATGGAAGTAGCGGCCACGTTGCGGGCCAGCCCCCTCGATGCTTTCTTTTCAGTGGCCTTGCCTTTGGCCAAGCCCGGCATGGTGACGGCTGCTATTTTGAGCTTTGCGCATACCGTGGGTGAGTTTGGTGTGGTGCTGATGATTGGCGGCAATATTCCTGGCAAGACTCGTGTGGTGTCGACAGAAATTTATGGCCATGTTGAGGCCATGGAATATGCGCAAGCGCATGTGTTGGCAGCAGGGATGTTGGCCTTCTCATTCGTGGTGTTGTTGGTGTTGGCTTTGATGAACCGTCGTCAACGGCAGGTGGTATGAACAGCATTCACCTGCAAATTCAATTGAACCGTTCAGCTTTCATGTTGGACGTCGACCTGCAATTGCCGGGGCAGGGCATCACCGCTATTTTGGGTGCTTCAGGGTCTGGCAAAACAACATTGCTGCGGACTGTTGGTGGTTTAGAAAAAAATCAGCAAGGTCGCATTCAAATTGGCGCGCACGTTTGGCAAGACACGCAGCAGGGCATTGACTTGCCTACCTGGCAACGGCCCTTGGGCTATGTGTTTCAAGAATCAAGCTTGTTGCCTCATCTCACTGTGAGTGACAACTTGAACTTCGGCTTGAAGCGCGCATTGAAGACTTCAGGCAATGCGCAGCCTGATGCAGCCAAAGCACTGCAAGCCTCCATCGAGCTCTTGGGTATTGGCAATTTGCTACAACGCATGCCTGATCAGCTTTCTGGCGGAGAGCGTCAGCGCGTCGCCATTGCCAGGGCCATTGCCATGCAACCTCAATTGCTGTTGATGGACGAGCCCTTGGCATCACTGGATGCAGCGCGTCGCCAAGAGATTTTTCCTTGGCTTTCAAAGCTGCGTGATGAACTCAAGATGCCGATGTTGTACGTCACGCATTCAGCAGATGAAGTCGCACGTTTGGCAGACCATTTGGTGGTGCTCGACAAGGGGAATGTCAAAGCGCAAGGTCCGGTGAGTGCCGTGCTGACGCAGGTGGTGAACCCTGTTGTGGTGGGTGAAGATGCTGGCGCCTTGATTGCAGGGCACATTGGCCAGGTGGATAAGCAATGGCATTTGTCGCGCATCGACTTTGAGGGCGGTTGTGTTTGGATGCGCGATGCAGGGCTGCCTGTCGGCAAAGCGGTGCGCATTCGCATCTTGGCGCGTGATGTCAGTTTGGCCACGTCCGAGCCACAAAACACCAGCATTCAAAACCAGCTGCGTGGAACCATTCAAAGCATCACGCCCGATGCGCATCCGTCGCAGGTGCTGGTGGTTTTGAAGTGCGGCGCTGAAGAGGTGATGGCCCGGGTCACAAAGCGTGCGGTGGACGAGCTAGGCCTGCTGGTAGGCCAGCCAGTGTGGGCGCAAGTGAAGTCTGTGGCTCTGGTGGCTTGAGCAGTCAAATTAGATGGCCTCAAACCAGTTTTCAAGTTTGAGTTTTGGTACACGCACAAACTCTTTGATGTTGTGGGTCACCAACGTGCCGTCAATGCTCAGGGCATGTGCTGCAATCAAGCTGTCCATGGGTCCTACCGACAGGCCTTGTTTTTCTAATGAAGCTCGCAGATCTGCATAAAACCAGAGGCACTGGCTGTCGAATGGAAGAATCTGCATTGGCGCCAAAAACATGTCTAGAGCTTTTCGATTCTTGTCAGACCCGGATTTGGCCACGCCATATGCTAATTCGGAAGCAGCAATGCTGCTAATACCGACTTCGCCGGCTTTGTACTTGCGGAATCTTTCGAGTACGTTGGGAGGTCGATTGTTGATGATGTAGATACACGTGTTGGTGTCTAGCAAAATCACAATAAAACCTCAGGGCGAATTTGATGTTCAGGCTGCTGTCGCTCTATCTTGAAGTCTGGCTCGAAAGCGTTCAATGCCACTTCAATCGTGACCCAGGGATCTTCGATTGGCATCAATAAAACGCCTTCACCCACACGTTTGATCACGACTTCTTTGGCATTGAATCGGTATTCCTTTGGGAGGCGAACAGCCTGACTGCGTCCCGTCTGAAATATTTTTGCAATGTCCATGTTGGCTCCTGTGGGTGTTCATTGTTGGTATATATCAATGATATGCATCATATGTCACTTCACTTGAAGTCGGCCATACATTGCCTTGCTATGTCATCTTTATATGACGTATATGCATAAACAAACAACAAATGATTCGTTTGAGTTTTGAAGAAGGGCTTGGACAATCGCGTCCTCACTCTTTTGAGACGCATCATGAACAAAATCAAATCCATTGCCGCCGCCACCTTGCTGGCCGTTTCTGGCCTCAACGTTTCAGCCCAAACTTTGCTGAATGCCTCCTATGACGTGGCCCGCGAGTTTTACAAAGACTACAACGCCGCGTTCGTTGCCAATTACAAAAAGACCACGGGCAAAGACATCAAGATTGACCAAGCCCACGGTGGTTCTAGTGCGCAAGCGCGTGCCGTGAATGATGGTTTGGATGCCGACGTTGTGACCATGAACACCACCACCGACATCGACTTTTTGGCCAGCAAAGGCATTGTGGCTGCAGATTGGAACAAGCGATTCCCACACAGCGCATCGCCCACCAGCTCCACCATGCTGTTCTTAACGCGCAATGGCAACCCCAAAAACATCAAAGACTGGGACGACTTGATCAAGCCTGGCGTCCAAGTCATTGTGGTCAATCCTAAAACCGGTGGCAACGGCCGCATGGCCTATATGACGGCATGGGGATATGTGCGCAAAAAAGGTGGCAGCGAAGCAGACGCAGCAGCATTTGTGGCCAAGCTCTACAAAAACGTGCCTGTGTTGGCCAAGGGTGGCCGCGATGCCACCACCATCTTCTTGCAGCGCAACATCGGCGATGTGCTGGTGACGTTTGAGTCCGAAGTGATTTCTGTCGACAAAGAATTTGGTGCAGGCAAGGTCGATGCCATTCACCCCTCCATCAGCATCGTGGCTGAAAACCCAGTGGCCGTTGTAGAGCGCACTGTGGCTAAAAAGGGCACAGGCGATTTGGCCAAGGCCTATTTGAACTACCTCTATTCCGATGAAGCGCAAGAGATTGCCGCCAAGCACGCCTTGCGTCCCAGCAATCCAGCCATCTTGAAAAAATACAGCAAGACCTTCAAGCCTTTGCAGTTGTTCACTGTGAATGAAGTGTTTGGCTCTTTCGCTGAAGCGCAAAAAGTGCACTTCAACGATGGCGGCCAGTTCGACAAGTTGTACACCGTTAAGTAATTCATGCTGTCTCGTTCCGCTGCGGCGGCGCCTGCCAAGCGCAGAGCGCCCGCCCGGGTTTTGCCCGGTTTCAACATCACCTTGGGGTACACCTTGATGTACCTCTGCTTGATTGTGCTCATTCCATTGTCAGCACTGGTGTTCAAAACGTTCACGCTCACGTGGGATCAGTTTTGGTCCGCTGTCACAGGCCCTCGCGTGATGGCTTCTTACCGTCTTACCTTTGGTGCCTCTTTGATTGCGGCTTTGGTCAACGTGGTGTTTGGTTTGTTGGTGGCTTGGGTGCTGGTGCGTTATCAGTTCTTTGGCAAGAAAGTGGTTGACGCATTGGTCGATTTGCCATTTGCTTTGCCCACCGCAGTGGCTGGCATTGCTTTAACAGCCTTGTTGGCTGGCAATGGCTGGGTGGGGCAATACCTTGAGCCCCTTGGCATTCAGTTGGCCTTCAACCCCAACGGCATTGTGATTGCACTCATCTTCATTGGCTTGCCCTTCGTGGTGCGCACGGTTCAGCCTGTGCTTGAAGATGCAGAAAAAGAATTGGAAGAAGCGGCTACCTGTTTGGGCGCATCGCGTTGGCAAACATTTAGCAAGGTGATTTTTCCATCCATTGCACCTGCATTGCTCACAGGCTTTGCAATGGCTTTTGCACGCGGCATGGGCGAGTATGGCTCGGTCATTTTCATTGCGGGCAACATGCCCATGGTTTCTGAAATCACGCCGCTCATCATCATTGGCAAATTAGAGCAATACGACTACGCGGGCGCTACAGCAGTGGCCACAGTCATGTTGGTCATTTCGTTCATCTTGCTGTTGATCATCAATGGTTTGCAAGCCTGGCAGCGTCGTCACACAGGAGCGTCCGCATGAGCTCTAATTTGATTCGCCGCGCAGAAGCTGGCACCACGGAATCTGCATGGGTGCGCTACACCCTCATTGGCATCACACTCGTCTTTTTGTTTTTGTTTTTGGTGTTGCCACTGGCCGCAGTTTTTGCTGAGGCCTTGCGCAAAGGCTTTGATGCCTATTGGGAAGCGCTTAAAGAGCCTGATGCCTGGTCCGCCATTCGCTTGACCTTGATCACAGCCCTGATCGCAGTGCCCCTGAATTTGGTGTTTGGCATCGCCGCTGCTTGGTGCATTGCCAAGTACGAATTCAGAGGTAAATCTGTGCTGACCACTTTGGTGGACTTGCCTTTCTCGGTGTCGCCTGTGGTGGCCGGTTTGGTCTATGTGCTAATGTTTGGCGCCCAAGGCTGGTTTGGCCCTTGGCTGCAAGAACACGACATCAAAATTATTTTTGCCGTGCCAGGCATTGTGTTGGCCACCGTGTTTGTCACCTTCCCTTTCATCGCGCGTGAATTGATTCCCCTCATGCAAGCACAAGGCAACGAAGAAGAGCAGGCGGCCATTGTGTTGGGCGCTACCGGCTGGCAAACCTTTTGGTACGTCACGCTGCCGAACATCAAGTGGGGTTTGATCTACGGCGTTATTTTGTGCAATGCACGCGCCATGGGTGAATTTGGTGCGGTGTCGGTGGTGTCGGGTCACATTCGCGGCCAGACCAACACCATGCCTTTGCACGTTGAGATTTTGTACAACGAATACCAGTCGGTGGCCGCCTTTGCGGTGGCGTCTTTGTTGGCCTTGCTGGCGCTGGTCACCTTGGTGATCAAGTCTGTGGCCGAGTGGCGCCACGAGCGCGAGATGAAAGCCATTGGTGATTTGTCACCAGAAAATACCAAGGCAGCGCCTGTGGGCGCCACAGTGAAAGCCGCTTGAAGGCTGCAAGAAAGTATCCCTATGAGCATCGAAATCAGAAACGTTCACAAACAGTTTGGCGACTTTCACGCTTTGCGTGATGTCAGCCTGGACATTGACTCTGGCGAGTTGGTCGCTTTGCTTGGCCCATCAGGCTGTGGCAAAACCACATTGCTGCGAATCATCGCTGGCTTGGAAACTGCCGACGCCGGCAGCATTGCCTTCAGCGGTGAAGACACCACCCACGTGCATGTGCGAGAGCGTCAAGTGGGTTTTGTGTTCCAACATTACGCCTTGTTCCGTCACATGACCGTGTTCGAAAACGTCGCCTTTGGCCTGCGCATGAAACCGCGCAGTGTGCGTCCTTCAGAAGCGGTCATCAAGCAAAAAGTACACGATCTGTTGGGCTTGGTGCAACTCGATTGGCTGGCCGACCGTTACCCTTCGCAGCTTTCAGGGGGTCAACGTCAGCGCATTGCCTTGGCACGCGCCTTGGCTGTTGAGCCCAAAGTCTTGTTGCTCGATGAACCCTTTGGTGCCCTCGATGCCAAAGTGCGCAAAGAACTGCGCCGCTGGCTACGCCGTTTGCATGACGATTTGCATGTCACCAGTATTTTTGTGACGCACGACCAAGAAGAAGCCCTGGAAGTGGCCGACCGAGTGGTGCTGATGAACAGCGGCCGTGTAGAACAAATTGGCTCGCCCCAACAAGTGTGGGACCACCCCGCAAGCCCCTTTGTGTATGGCTTCTTGGGCGATGTTAACTTGTTCCATGGCCGCGCCCACGAAGGCGAAATGTTGATTGGAGGCGACAACGCAGTCAGCCTCAACAGTCCAGAGCACCAACACGTTCAAGACAGCAAAGCCTTTGCTTATGTACGCCCGCACGACATTGAAGTGAAGCGTTACAGCACAGGCGATGCAGGCATCAAAGCCAAGCTGACGCGCGCCATTGTGGTGGGTCCCATTGCTCGCCTTGAATTTGAGCCGGTCGACCATCACGACTTTGCCAAAGACACCGTGATTGAGGCGCAATTGTCTGCCCATTTGTTTGCCGAACAGCATTACAAAGAAGGCGAGACCTTGGTGCTGACGCCCCGCAAGGCACGTATCTTTGTTGAAAGCTAATCAGGCAAAATAAGGGCATGATCCAAGACATCGTCGTTCAAGCCCCCGCGCAAGCTGCGCAACTTTTCTTGCTGTTTCATGGTTATGGCGCAGACGCGCAAGACATGCAGCCTCTGGCCAAACGCTTTGCAGAAGAATTTCCGCAAGCCTGTGTGGTGTGTGTGCAGGCAACTGCACCAGCAGAGGCTGGCTTTGGCTGGCAATGGTTTCCCTTGCAAGGCGTGACCGAAGCAAACCGACCCCAGCGTGTCAGCGATGCCATGCCTGAATTTGTATCGCTCATTCGCGCATGGCAACAACGTGCGGGTGTGAGCAACGAAGCCACCGCCTTGGTGGGTTTTTCGCAAGGTGGCATCATGGCTTTGGCGGGCAGTTTGCAGGAGGCTGCGCTATGCGGCCGCGTCATGGCTTTTGGTAGCCGATTTGTCGACTTGCCTGTGCAAGCCCCAGAAACCGTCACTTACCATTTGTTCCATGGCAAATCGGACAATGTCATTCACTACGGTTTTGCGGTGAGTGCTGCCGAAAGATTGGTGGCCATTGACGCCGATGTCACGGCCGATGTGTTGCCCTACATTGGCCACGAGATTCACCCGAACATGATTGACTTGGCCATTGAACGGCTCACAACGCACATGCCCAAGCGCTTTTACAAACAAGTGCAAGAAGCCGACCCGGGTGATTCGCCCATACGCCACTAGATCACGTTCAGGCACGTTGCCCGCTAAAATCGAGGCAACTATTTCGTGTCGCCAGCTGTGCGGCACCCCTCAAAAGAACTTTGTCATGAAAATTGCAACCGCCTGTGTGGCCTTTATCACTTGCTTGTCATTGCAGGGCTGTGCGGTGGTGGCCGTGGCCGATGTGGTGGCTTCTACCGTCATTTACACCGGCAAGACGGTGATCAATGTCATTGACGCTGTCACCCCAGACATCGTCAACAAAAAGAAAAAAGATTAAATACCGAGCCAGCCGTTGGTGCGCGCAAAGTGCAAAGCTTGCGTGCGGCTGTTCACACCCAATCGGCGGAACAAACGCCAGAAGTGAACCTTCACGGTGTGCTCGCTGATGGTGAGTTTGTCGGCAATGTCGCGATTGCTAAGACCTTGGTCCAACATCAAAATCAATTGTTTCTGTCGTTTTGACAGCTTGGTGGGGGCCGCCGTGCTGGCCTCTGCCTCTGCTTCTTCAGGCGCGGGCAAAAATGTGCGCAGGCCTTCGATGATGGTGTTGGGTGGACTGGCTTTTTCCAAAAACAAATTGGCGCCTGCTTCAAGGCAAGCTGCTTCGCACTCACTGGCTTCAGAGCCTGTCACGATAACCAAGGGCACACTGGGAAACTTGGCTTTGACCGCGTGCACGCCCGACAAGCCCAAGGTGTCGGGCAATTTCAAATCGAGACAAAACAGTTCGGGTTCACCTTGACGCTCGACCGTCGACTCCAAGCTGCTGAGCTTGGGCACTGACACCACTTTCAAACCGGGGCGAACCCGTTGTACCAACATGGTGAGGGCATCGCGCATGAGGGGATGGTCGTCAATCACGTAAACGGTCATGGTGTGCTCAAGAATGAAACTTAAAGTATGAGGGTATCAGCAAAGTCTGCAACAAATCAAGCAACTTTTGTTCAATTTGAACACTTATTGAAGATTTATCAGATTCAAACCACAGTGTTCTGTTTTATTCCTTGCCCTTGGCTTTTTCTGCCAATTCTGTGCGCAGTGTGGCCAAGGCTTCAGCCACATTGGCGGCACTCACACCATCACCCAGACCCACTTGTTGACCCAAGGCGGCCATGGCCTTGGCATCGTCTTGTTGTAATTGTGCAATGGCCATGCCGGCATCTTTGGGCGACGCAAAGCCCAAGCTTTGCAACAGCACGCGGCCTTGTGGGTCGACCAGCTTGAAATAAAACTGCCCATCTTTTTCGCGGTACTGCTTGAAGGCGGGGCTGGCAGCGCGGCTGGTTTTGGTGCCGGTTTGTGTGGTGGCTGCGCTGGCCAATGAGCGCAGGCCCACAGCATGGCGCAGCTCTTTGATGAATGGCGTCGCCAACTCGCGTGCTTTGGCCGCACCTTTCAGCAACAGGGCATCGACCGTGGCTGGGTTGTTGATGAGCTCTTCGTACTTGGCGCGCATGGGCGCCACTTCTCGGTCAATGCGTTCAAACAAGATCTGCTTGGCATCGCCCCAACCAATGCCATCTGCGTAGGCTTTGGCCAAATTGTTTGTTTCTTCTGCACTGGCGAAAGCTTGGTAGATTTGAAACAGTGCTGAGCCTTCGGTGTCTTTGGCTTCGCCCGGCGCGCGAGAGTCGGTCACGATGCCAGAGATCAATTTCTTTAATTGGGCACTGGATGAGAAAAGTGGGATGGTGTTGTCGTAGCTTTTGCTCATCTTGCGGCCATCCAAGCCAGGCAATAAAGCCACAGACTCTTCGATCACGGCTTCTGGCAACACCAAGTGTTCGCCATACAAATGATTGAAGCTAGACGCCATGTCGCGTGCCATTTCAATGTGCTGAATTTGATCGCGGCCAACCGGTACTTTGTGCGCCTTGAACATCAAAATATCGGCGCCCATGAGCACGGGGTACATGAACAAGCCCGCCGTGACATCGGCATCGGGGTCATTGCCTGCCGCATTGTTTTTGTCGACCGAGGCTTTGTAGGCATGGGCTCGATTTAACATGCCTTTGCCCGTGACGCAGGTGAGCAACCATGTGAGTTCTGGAATTTCGGGAATGTCGGATTGGCGGTAAAACATCACGCCATCGGGGTCCAAGCCTGCAGCCATCCAGCTGGCCGCAATTTCCAAGGTGGAGCGTTGAATGCGCGCAGGGTCATCGCATTTGATCAATGCGTGGTAGTCCGCTAAAAAGTAAAAGCCTTGCGTGGCCTTGTTGCGACTGGCTTGCACCGTGGGGCGGATGGCGCCCACGTAGTTGCCCAAGTGCGGTGTGCCTGTGGTGGTAATGCCGGTTAATACGCGCGTACGTTGTGTGCTGTCGGTCGTCATGGCAAGGGATGCTTCAAAAATGGGGCTTCAAGAAAAAGTTTTCAAGATCAGTTCAATGAGTCCAAACGTGGCGCTCATGACGGGGTCTAACCACAGGTGATTGACCACGCCTGTAATGGCCAAGGCCATCACAATGAAAAAGCCATAGGGCTCGATGCGAGAAAATTGGTAGGCCTGCTTCCAAGGCAACAAACCCACCACAATGCGGCCGCCATCTAAAGGTGGGAGTGGGAATAAATTGAAAGCAAACATGACCACGTTGCTCAGCACGCCAGCTTTGCACATGGCCAAGAAGAATTTTTCGGTAACGCCAAAGTCGGTGTACACCACATACAGAAGCGCCCACACGATGGCTTGCAACAAGTTGGCTGCAGGGCCGGCCAATGCCACCCACACCATGTCGCGTTTGGGATGGCGCAGATTGCCAAAGTTCACAGGCACTGGCTTGGCATAACCAAACAACAAAGCACCACTGGTGCTGAAATACAGCAAGAGTGGCAGCAAGATGGTGCCAACCCAGTGAATATGCGAGAAAGGATTGAGCGTGACGCGGCCCATCATGTAAGCCGTGCGGTCGCCAAAGTACTTGGCCACATAGCCGTGTGCAGCCTCATGCATCGTGATGGCAAAGATCACAGGAATGGCATAGACCGAAACGGTTTGAATGAGGTTAGAAGTGTCCACAGCGCAATTGTCTCAAAGAGTTGGGGTTTCGGGGCGTGTCACAAGCCCAGCAGGGCAATGTCACCCAAACCTTGTCGCACCACTTCAATGCCGTCGCCTGTGCAATCCACGACAGTTGTGGGCTCACGGCTACAGGCACCCGCATCAATCACGCCTGCAATCAGCTTTTCGTAACGGTCGCGAATTTCTTCGGGGTCGTTCAAGGGGTCGGATTCACCTGGCGGTATGAGGGTCGTGGCCAGCAAGGGTGCGCCATGCAGGGCCAACAGCTCTTGCAGCACAGCATGTTCGGGCACACGCAATCCAATGGTCTTGCGCTGCGGGTGGCTCACTCTGCGGGGTACTTCTTTGGTGGCTTCCAAAATAAAAGTGAAGGCGCCAGGCGTGGCTTGCTTCAACATCC
The DNA here is from genome assembly GCA_030158125.1 of Limnohabitans sp. Lineage (GTDB taxonomy): Bacteria > Pseudomonadota > Gammaproteobacteria > Burkholderiales > Burkholderiaceae_C > Limnohabitans_A. The sequence goes on from JAOATL010000024.1 coordinate 395,734, forward strand.
TGAATTGGGCATTGTCGACTTTGGCGTAGTTGGCCAACTCGCTCAGATCACGGCACAAAATGGTCAGGTGGTGTTTTTCGTCGACGCCGCGTACTTTGCGCAAATGATCGGCTGCCGACTTGTCGTCCATGTGGCACACCAGTGCATAACTGGAGTCGGTGGGTACAGCCAAGACACCGCCTTGATTGAGCAAGGCGACGGCTTGCTTGAGCAAGCGCTGCTGTGGGTTTTCGGGGTGAACAGAAAAATACTGTGCCATGACAATTCAAACGCTTAAGACTCAATGGGCAAAACTTGAATGCGGCTTTCGCGCACAGTCAGCCATGCACCCAACGCACCGCACAAAGTGACAACGCCCATGCCGATCAAGGTCCAGTCGTCTGGCATGTGATCAAACACCAGCCAGCCCCCCAGCACTGCAAAACCAATTTGGGTATAAAAATAGGGTGTGAGCACTGTGGCGGGTGCTTTTGAAAAAGCTTTGATGAGCAGGTAATGACCCACCGTGGCAAAGCTGCCCATGATGAGCAATTGAAGCCATACAAACCAATCGGTGGGCAGTTCCCACACGAAGGGCAGCATCAATGCACCCAACGCAGTGCCGACCCAGCCGGTCAGGATGTTCATGGTGATGGGATCTTCGGTGCGCGCCATCTTGCTGGTGAGCAAATGAAAACTGCCATTGGTGACAATGAGCATCAACGGAAAAATCAAGATCCAGTCAAAGTGTTGCGTGCCCGGGCGCACCATGATCATGGTGCCAATGAAAGCACCTATCACCAAAGCCCAGCGCAACTTTCTGACTTTTTCGCCCAGTGCCACGGCCGCCACAATGGTGACCACCAAGGGGGTGATGGAAGCAATGGCTGTGAACTCGCCCACGGGCATGTTTTTGAGGCCATAAAACGCACACAGACTGCTGCCAAACAACAGGGCGCCACGTGCCAGTTGAAACTTTGGATGCGCCGTTTTGAACAGTGCCATGCCGCGCTGAGGCAAAAAGAACACGGTGCTGAACAAGGCTTGTATCAAATATCGAAACCACAAAGCCAGCATCAAGGGCACGCTGGCGCTGATGTGTTTGGTGGTGGTGTCGAGCACCGCAAAGCAGGCCACCGACAAAACGACAAATCCAATGCCAGCCAGCGTTTGTGCAGGGGAGTGTTTCACTGGACGCGGTCTGCCAACAATTCCCACACTGGGGTGAGTTGACCTGGCAGCCAAGGCAGGGTGCCCAAGTCGGTGTGGCTTTCTTCGGGGCTGTGAAAGTCGCTGCCGCGTGAAGCTGCCAACTCAAACTCTAGTGCCGTGTCGGCGTATTGCAAAGCATCGGCGCTGGAGTGGCTGCCGGTGATCACCTCGACCGCACGGCCGCCGTGATTTTTAAATTCGGTGAACAGTGCAAACTCTTCGTTGGGGGTGAGGCCATAGCGTGCGGGGTGTGCAATGACCGCCATGCCACCTGCACCTGTGATCCATGTCACGGCGTTTTCAAGTGAGGCCCATCGGTGCGGCACAAAGCCTGGTTTTTTTTCGGTGAGGTACTTGCGGAATACTTCGGAAGTGTCTTTGCACACGCCGGTTTCGACCAAAAATCGCGCAAAGTGTGTGCGTGAAATGAGCTCGGGGTTGCCCACATATTTGAGTGAGCCTTCGTAGGCGCCATGAATGCCCACTTTGGCCAAGCCTTCAGACATTTCTTTGGCGCGCTCGCTGCGGCCACCGCGTGTGTTGTAAAGGCCCTGAACCAGCGCGGGGTTTTTGTGATCAAAACCCAAGCCCACAATGTGGATGGTTTTGCCGGCGAAAGTGATGGAAATTTCAACGCCTGTGAGGTATTTCATGTCCAAGGCTTTGGCCGCGGCCATGGCACGATCTTGCCCGCCCACCTCGTCGTGATCGGTGAGGGCCCACAGTTGCACACCGTTGGCTTTGGCACGTGCGGCCAAGGCTTCTGGCGTGAGGGTGCCATCAGACACCACGGAGTGGCAATGTAAATCGGCGTTGAGTAGGGGTTCCACAGGGGTATTTTAGGCGCTGAGAAAGAAGACGCAGCCTCTGCCCGATAATTCAGTCTGATTTAGTGAGAAATTTATGGCCTTGATGATCACCGATGAATGCATCAATTGTGATGTGTGCGAACCTGAATGTCCCAATCAGGCCATCTACCTCGGCCCAGAAATTTACGAAATAGATCCCGCCAAGTGCACAGAGTGCGTGGGTCACTTTGATGAACCCCAGTGTGTGCAGGTCTGCCCTGTGGCCTGCATTCCCGTTCATCCTCAGCACGTAGAGTCCAAAGAAACCCTGTTTCAAAAATACCAGCGCCTGCAAAACGCTGGGTAATGGCCATTGTTGGGTGCTTAGACGCCTTCTGGTCTGGGTGGTTTAGGGCGAGGGGGCTTGCTGGTGTGAATTTGCACCATGGCTTTTTCCATGTCGCCCGCCATCAGCAAGTCGGCGGCTTTCACCGACCGTGCAATGCTTTCGTGGATCAAATCACGTTGTTCGGCCATGGGTTTTTTCAGCACCCAATTGGCCACTTCGGACTTCACGCCAGGGTGGCCAATGCCTAAACGCAAACGCCAGTAATCACCGGTGCCCAACTGGGCATGAATGTCACGCAAGCCGTTGTGTCCTGCATGGCTGCCACCAAATTTCAACTTGGCTTGTCCTGGCACCACGTCGAGCTCGTCGTGCACCACCAAAATTTCTTGCGGTGTGATTTTGAAAAACTTGGCCAAGGCGCCGACCGACTTGCCAGACAAATTCATGAAGGTTTGGGGTTCTAACAACCAAACGGTTTGGCCCTTCACTTGAGTGCGCGCCACTTTGGCGAAATAGCTTTTATCGGGTACCAAGTTGACGTTAAGTTCGCGTGCCAAGGCATCGATCCACCAAAAGCCAGCGTTGTGGCGGGTGTCTTCGTATTCGGCGCCTGGGTTGCCCAGGCCAACAAACAGTTTGATCATGGCTAAGTATAAAAAGAATCAAGCTCAAAAAAAACAACCCGCACGAGGCGGGTTGTTTGAACACTTCAAGCGTTGAAAAGAATTACTTCTTTTTGCCTTTGGCGTCAGCAGCTGGTGCTGCAGCTTCAGCTGGTGCTTCTTCGGCAGCTGGGGCCACCACAGACACCAACACTGGGTTTTTCTTACCGTGTGTGACAGCCTTCACGCCCTTAGGCAATGTGATGTCGGCCAGGTGCAATGAAACACCTTTCTTCAAACCAGACAAATCAACGTTGATGGCTTCTGGCAAATCAGCTGGCAAGCAAGTGATTTCCAATTCGTTCATCACGTGGTTGATCAAGCAAGCGTCAACTTTCACAGCAGGAGAAGACTCTTCACCTGAGTAGTGGAAAGGTACTTTGCGGTTCAAAGTGGTTTTAGCGTCGACACGTTGGAAGTCGATGTGCAAAACCAATTGTTTGTAAGGGTGCATTTGGAAGTCACGGAGCAACACTTTGGTTTCTTTACCGTTCAATTCCATGTCCAAGATGCTTGCGTGGAAAGCTTCTTTTTTCAGGGCGTGCCACAGGGCATTGTGGTCGAGTTCGACCAATTGGGGTTGTTGATCCACACCGCCATAAACAATACCAGGTGTCTTACCTGAATTGCGCAGACGGCGGCTCGCACCCGTACCTTGCATAGAGCGCTCAAAAGCGACAAATTTCATAACTCACTCCAAGTTGAGCCGACCGCGACCAGTGCGACTCTGTTTTTAAAAGGCCTGCAACATGCAAGCCACATTGATGCTCCCGATCAGTCTTGATCGGAGAACAAACTCATGACCGAATCGCCGTTGGCAATGCGCTGAATGGTTTTGGCCAGCAGCGGTGCAACGGTGAGTTGGCGAATTTTGGGGCAGGCCGCGGCGGCTTGTGACAACGGGATGGTGTTGGTCACAACCACTTCATCGAGTGCAGAGCCTTTGGCAATGCGGTCGATGGCGGGGCCGGAGAAAATAGGGTGTGTGCAGTAGGCGTAAACTTTTTTGGCGCCGCGTGCTTTCAATACTTCAGCCGCTTTGACCAAGGTGCCGGCTGTGTCAATCATGTCGTCCATGATGACGCAGTTGCGGCCTTCGATTTCGCCGATGACGTGCATCACTTCGCTCACATTGGCCTTGGGGCGGCGCTTGTCGATGATGGCCAAATCGCAATTGAGTTGCTTGGCCAAAGCGCGTGCACGAACCACACCACCCACGTCGGGGGAGACCACAATGAGGTCTTCGTAATTCTTTTGACGCAAGTCGCCCAAAAGCACGGGCGAGGCGTAAATGTTGTCGACCGGAATGTCGAAGAAGCCTTGAATTTGGTCGGCATGCAAGTCCATGGTGAGGACGTGATTGACGCCCACAGCTTGCAACATGTTGGCCACCACCTTGGCCGTGATAGGCACACGTGTTGAACGTGGGCGACGGTCTTGGCGGGCATAGCCGAAGTAAGGAATGATGGCGCTGATGCGACCGGCTGAGGCGCGCTTCAAAGCGTCGACCATGATCAGCAGTTCCATCAGGTTTTCGTTGGTGGGGGCGCAAGTGGACTGGATGATGAACACGTCGCGCGCGCGCACGTTTTGCTTTAACTCGACGGTGACTTCACCATCGGAGAAGCGACCTACATCGGCCAGACCCAAAGAAATGTCCAACTCGTAAGCCACTTCGGCGGCCAAGACAGGGTTGGCATTGCCGGTAAAGACCAAGAAGTCTGAATTTGAATTTGTGATGGATGGCTGCATGAGCTTCTCAGCGAGATCAAATGATGGGCCGATGCGTGTTACCGCATAAATGTCAGTGACGGCGCGCACGTCAGCGCATCGAAACATGGTTTGACCATTGTTTGAAACAAAGTGCAGTCATTTTGACAATGACTGCACATGAATCATTTGGCAGGGGAAGAAGGACTCGAACCTTCGCATGCCGGAATCAAAATCCGGTGCCTTAACCAACTTGGCGACTCCCCTACACGGGT